>CP004391.1:0-600000 GCA_000973525.1 Pasteurella multocida subsp. multocida OH4807
CTTAACTGGGCGTTGAGTTGCAAGGTATAGACCCGAAACCCGGTGATCTAGCCATGGGCAGGTTGAAGGTTGGGTAACACTAACTGGAGGACCGAACCGACTAATGTTGAAAAATTAGCGGATGACTTGTGGCTGGGGGTGAAAGGCCAATCAAACCGGGAGATAGCTGGTTCTCCCCGAAATCTATTTAGGTAGAGCCTTGAGCGGACACCTTCGGGGGTAGAGCACTGTTTCGGCTAGGGGTCCATCCCGGATTACCAACCCGATGCAAACTGCGAATACCGAAGAGTGATACTCAGGAGACACACGGCGGGTGCTAACGTTCGTCGTGGAGAGGGAAACAACCCAGACCGCCAGCTAAGGTCCCAAAGTCTATATTAAGTGGGAAACGAAGTGGGAAGGCTTAGACAGCTAGGATGTTGGCTTAGAAGCAGCCATCATTTAAAGAAAGCGTAATAGCTCACTAGTCGAGTCGGCCTGCGCGGAAGATGTAACGGGGCTAAATATAGCACCGAAGCTGCGGCATCAGTAGAAATACTGTTGGGTAGGGGAGCGTTGTGTAAGCGGATGAAGGTGAATCGAGAGTTTGCTGGACGTATCACAAGTGCGAATGCTGACATAAGTAACGATAAAACGAGTGAAAAACTCGTTCGCCGGAAGACCAAGGGTTCCTGTCCAACGTTAATCGGGGCAGGGTGAGTCGGCCCCTAAGGCGAGGCTGAAAAGCGTAGTCGATGGGAAACGGGTTAATATTCCCGTACTTGGATAAACTGCGATGTGGGGACGGAGAAGGTTAGGTTATCGACCTGTTGGATGGTCGTTTAAGGTGGTAGGTGGAATGTTTAGGCAAATCCGGACATTCATAACACTGAGAGCTGATGACGAGGTGCTACGGCACTGAGTAACTGATACCCTGCTTCCAGGAAAAGCCACTAAGCTTCAGGTTTATCTAAACCGTACTGAAAACCGACACAGGTGGTCAGGTAGAGAATACTCAGGCGCTTGAGAGAACTCGGGTGAAGGAACTAGGCAAAATAGCACCGTAACTTCGGGAGAAGGTGCGCTTACCGTAATTGTAGTCCCTTGCGGATGAAGGTGAAGTAAGTCGAAGATACCAGCTGGCTGCAACTGTTTATTAAAAACACAGCACTCTGCAAACACGAAAGTGGACGTATAGGGTGTGATGCCTGCCCGGTGCTGGAAGGTTAATTGATGGTGTTATCGAAAGAGAAGCTCCTGATCGAAGCCCCAGTAAACGGCGGCCGTAACTATAACGGTCCTAAGGTAGCGAAATTCCTTGTCGGGTAAGTTCCGACCTGCACGAATGGCATAATGATGGCCAGGCTGTCTCCACCCGAGACTCAGTGAAATTGAAATCGCCGTGAAGATGCGGTGTACCCGCGGCTAGACGGAAAGACCCCGTGAACCTTTACTATAGCTTGACACTGAACATTGAATTTTGATGTGTAGGATAGGTGGGAGACTTTGAAGATGACACGCCAGTGTTGTTGGAGTCGTCCTTGAAATACCACCCTTTAACGTTTGATGTTCTAACGAAGGATGCGAAACGCGTTCTCGGACAGTGTCTGGTGGGTAGTTTGACTGGGGCGGTCTCCTCCCAAAGAGTAACGGAGGAGCACGAAGGTTTGCTAATGACGGTCGGACATCGTCAGGTTAGTGCAATGGTATAAGCAAGCTTAACTGCGAGACAGACAAGTCGAGCAGGTGCGAAAGCAGGTCATAGTGATCCGGTGGTTCTGAATGGAAGGGCCATCGCTCAACGGATAAAAGGTACTCCGGGGATAACAGGCTGATACCGCCCAAGAGTTCATATCGACGGCGGTGTTTGGCACCTCGATGTCGGCTCATCACATCCTGGGGCTGAAGTAGGTCCCAAGGGTATGGCTGTTCGCCATTTAAAGTGGTACGCGAGCTGGGTTTAGAACGTCGTGAGACAGTTCGGTCCCTATCTGCCGTGGGCGTTGGATGATTGAGAGGGGCTGCTCCTAGTACGAGAGGACCGGAGTGGACGCATCACTGGTGTTCCAGTTGTCTCGCCAGAGGCATTGCTGGGTAGCTAAATGCGGAAGAGATAAGTGCTGAAAGCATCTAAGCACGAAACTTGCCTCAAGATGAGTCATCCCTGACTTAGAGTCAGTAAGGGTTGTTGTAGACTACGACGTAGATAGGCTGGATGTGTAAGTGTAGTGATACATTGAGCTAACCAGTACTAATTGCCCGAGAGGCTTAACTATACAACGCTCAAGTATTTTTGGGTGTTATAGATAAACGAAGCGATACGAAGACGAAGAAAACGAAGGTATAATCAGGCAGCTTGTTTCGAATTAAAGAACGAAAAATAGGACAGGACATCAACGGAATATCTTGGCGGCGAGAGTGCAGTGGACCCACCTAAATCCATGCCGAACTTAGAAGTGAAACGCTGTTTACGCCGATGGTAGTGTGGGGTTTCCCCATGTGAGAGTAGGGCACCGCCAGGTTTTAAATTTAAGGACCTCGACTGGATGAAGTCGAGGTTTTTTTATTCAATTCAATTCAGTTCAATTCAATTCAATTCAATTCAGTTCAATTCAGTTCAGTTCAATTCAATTCTGTTTTACTTTACTTTATTCTCTTTGATACAGACATATGACTGAAGATATTTTTACAACATTAGTCTGCATCTAGCATTATAGCTTTTGGTAATCTTAATTATTTTTATCGGATTATTTTGCTTTCGGTTTGTTTTGGTCTAACGGGCTATTGGATTTTTTTGCTTTGGCGTATTGCCTAAAAGCAAGAGATATCATGTTGAAAATAGAAAAAATACGTCGTCAATATCAATTGTGGTGTTCATAAAAGAAATGAAATCTAATGAAAAGTGAGGAGATAGTAATCCGATAATTCTTTATTAGTATTTTATTACAAGAGGGGACAATTTGTTTGGTAAAAATACATCACTCACGTAAATGTATTTTTGTGAGTGATGTATAGAAGGTTATTTATAATGGAATGGATGAAAAAAACACTAATAAAATAGGGGGTAAAATATTCGTAATAAACCCAAAGCTGATAGCAAGAGGAACAACTTCTACTCCTCCTGCTTTTTGGATGATCGGTAGGGTACAATCAATGGATGTAGCACCAGAAATACCAATAGCAGAAGAGCGGTGATTTTGCATTAAAAAAGGAATGAGAAATAAACTGACTATTTCTCGAGAAAGATCATTAAAAAACGCAATACTACCAAATATAGGTCCCCAGGCATCATTGATAACAATACTAGATAATGAATACCAACCAAATCCAGATGCGATTGCTAATCCTTGTGTAATAGGTAAATTTAGGATGAGGGCAGAAAGGATACCTCCGAGTAATGAAGTTACCACAAAAATCGTTCCTGTCGTTAAACCTCGTTTATTAAAAAAAACTTCGCGTAATGAAATACCATTGTTTCGTAATTGAACGCCAACAAAGAAAATCAATAGGATTAGAACATATGTACTGGTTCCTGAAGGTAGTCTAGCAATGGATTTTAGGCTAAATCCTACAATAAAACCAAGTAATACCATCACACAAAGTTTGCATGAATCGAGTAATAATTTCCAGCGAGATGGTATTGCTTGTGTCATCATTTTTAATGGCTTAGGAAATAAGCGATCATAAATAATTAGTCCAATTAGATTGAATACTTGAATGATAAAGGCAAATGTCGCAGCAGAAAGTACAATAATAGGAAGTGTTTGAGCTAAGTCATCTAATTGCCCAAGCGAAAATCCCATGATGAATAAAATAATGTAAAGTAGTATCATGACAATACTATTAATTGATTTTAAAAATAGAATATTACTTGTTTTGATGATGTAGCCAATGAATAATGGGCATAATACGATCAGCAGTCCTTCATACATATGATATCGTCCTTAAATAAAGCATGCATGCTCATTCTAGGTAAGGCGAGAAAAAAAACAAGAGGTGTTTATGTATTTGCGACAATTGGAAGTGGTGGGTTTTCGAGGGATTAATCGTTTATCTATTCGTTTTAAACCCGACATGGTATTAATTGGTGAGAATATGTGGGGAAAGTCAAGTTTGCTTTCCGCACTAAGTCTAGTTTTTAATCCAGAACAAGACCTTTATCAGTTTACCACTCATGATTTCCATATTCCGATAGGTCAGTCGCAACCTGTACAGCATTTAACGTTATTATTTACGTTTTGTGAAAGTGAAAAAAACGAAGATAATGCAGAGTATAATCAGCCTTATACTCAACACCAACTTTTCGTTAATCATCCAGATGGTTATCAACGCTTATATTTACGCGTAGAAGGAGAGATAGATAGTCAGAATAACATACGGACGGATTACTCTTTTTTAGATGAGGATGGTAATGCTGTTATAGTAGAGGATATTCACCAGTTAGTTTTTTCTTTAATTTCTCGTCATCCAGTATACCGTTTCCGTGATGCACGCTTAAATCGTTCTCACCATCGCTTTAATCTGGCAAAATCGGGACAGCAAGATAATATTCAAGATGAAATTCAGGCTGTAGTAACATTACTTTGTTATTATTTTTTGAATAATAAAGATATTACGAATGTCGCACAAGACACAACATTATTGTGGCATAAAGTAAAATCATTATGCTTAAAATTAAGGCGAGATGAAACACAGCGTTTACGCAAAAAGTTATTTATTTCATTAGCCAGTTTATTTATTGAAAATAAGCATGTTCATTTTGGACGTTTTACACGTCCAATTGTGTTGTTTGAAGATCCAGATGCACGATTACATCCACGAATGGTTGCGATTATGTGGGAGTTAGTCAGTTATTTACCTGTGCAGCGTATTACTACAACTAATTCTGTGGAGCTCATTTCTCAAGTGAATTTAAGCTCAATTTGTCGATTGGTTCGTACTCCAGAAAAAATCAAGAGTTTTCAACTGAAACGGCGTGATTTAGGCAAAGAGGACTTTCGTCGCTTGAGTTTCCACATCCATCATAATCGCAGTTTGGCCCTTTTTTCTGGACTATGGATTTTGGTTGAAGGGGAAACAGAAGTATGGATATTATCGGAATTAGCAAAGTTATTAGAAATTAATTTAGATATGGAGGGGATCCGAATTGTTGAATTTGCACAAAGTGGGCTCAAGCCCTTAATTAAGTATGCAGATGCAATGGGGATTCAGTGGTATGTGTTAACAGACGGTGATGAGGCAGGCAGAAAATATCGAGATATCGTATTGAGTATGCTAGAAAATGAGATGGTTGCTAATGATAAGATTACTGTCTTACCTAAGCGTGATATTGAACATTTTTTCTATGCGAATGGGTTTGCAGATGTATTTATTCGTCTTGCGCATTGGGTGCCTAAGTCGAATTATTATCCAACAACAAAAATTATTCAGCGTGCGATTCAACGCGTATCTAAACCTGATTTAGCGATTGCTTTGTCGAATGAAATTGCGAATCGGGGGAGCCAATCTATTCCATTGTTGTTCAAAAGATTGTTTTCTAAAGTGTTAAGTTTAGCTCGTACATAACTGTTTATTTGTACAGTATTTTGTGGTAAAGTGCGGTTATCTTTTGAAAAATATTGACCGCACTTTTATATGTCTACTATGTTGATGCCACGTAAAATTATCCACATTGATATGGATTGCTTTTATGCTTCAATTGAAATACGTGATAATCCCCATTTAGTTGGAAGGCCTGTTGCCGTTGGCGGTTCAGTACAAAAAAGAGGCGTGTTGGCAACCTGTAACTATCTCGCTCGTCAATTTGGATTACACAGTGCTATGCCTACTGCACAAGCGATCAAATTATGCCCTGATTTAGTGCTTCTACCTGTTAATATGCTATTATATAAACAAGTATCTAAGCAAATTAGAGCGATTTTCCAGCGCTATACTCCTCTTATTGAACCCCTTTCGTTAGATGAGGCTTATTTAGATGTCACAGATTGTCAACAATGTTCTGGTTCTGCAACGTGGATTGCACATGAAATTCGTCAAGCCATTTGGTGTGAATTGGGGTTAACCGCTTCGGCGGGTATTGCACCACTGAAGTTTCTTGCCAAAATTGCGTCAGAGCAGAATAAACCTAATGGGCAATTTGTGATTAAACCTGATGAGGTTGATTGTTTTGTTGCTCAATTAGCATTGAATAAAATTCCAGGCGTGGGAAAAGTCACTGCACAACGTTTAGCTGAGATGGGATTACATACTTGTGCCGATATTCGCAAGACCGATAAACTCACGTTATTCAACCAATTTGGAAAAATGGGGCAACGTATTTGGGCATTTAGTCATGGTATTGATACACGAAGTGTTGAGCCACATCGAGAGTTAAAGTCAATTAGTGTAGAAACCACTTTACCGTATAATATTATTCAGGTGGAGCAAGCTTCTCTAGTTTTAGCAACACTTTATCCAGCTTTGATGCAGCGGATTCAGCAGAGTTATCCTCATTTGTCTCTAGAGGCAGTGTATAAAATCGGAGTGAAGTTAAAATTTGCTGATTTTCATGTGACAACACTAGAAAAAACGGGAATGACGTTATCACTTCATGCTTTTGAGCGATTATTGGAGCAAATTTGGCAGAGAACCGCAGGGCGTGAAATACGTTTGATTGGTTTGCACATGGATTTACCTCGGTCTCATACGTCACAAGGACTAGAACAAATGAGTTTATGGTAAATTTTTTATTGATTCCCTCTTGTTTTTAACAATTTTGCTACTATATTACAACACGAGTGATTTAACCCTATTATAAGGATTTTTTATATGATGCGAATTTTACTTTTTTTAGCGACAAATATGGCTGTTTTGGTCGTCTTTAATATTATTTTGAGTTTAACGGGGATTCAGGCACAAGATGCAACAGGATTATTAATCATGGCTGCATTATTTGGTTTCTCAGGATCGTTAATTTCGCTCTTTTTATCTAAGACGATGGCATTGCGTTCAGTGGGGGCAGAAGTCATTACCACACCACGTAACGAAGCAGAGCACTGGTTAATGAATACTGTACGTTCACAAGCAGAACGTGCGAATTTACCTATGCCAGATGTGGCTATTTATCATTCAGAAGACGTTAATGCTTTCGCGACGGGAGCAAGTAAAAATAATTCATTAGTGGCAGTTAGTACGGGGTTATTGAACGCGATGACACGTGATGAAGCGGAAGCCGTACTTGCGCATGAAGTTGCACATATTAAGAATGGTGATATGGTCACAATGACGTTATTGCAAGGGGTGCTCAATACGTTTGTTATTTTCGTTTCACGCATGATCGCAAAAGTGGTATCAAGTGGTCGTGATGGAGAAAGTAGTTCAGGTGTGTATTTCTTAGTTGCAATGGTTTTAGAAGTTTTATTTGGTTTCTTGGCAAGTATTATTGCAATGTGGTTCTCACGCTACCGTGAGTTTCGTGCTGATGCGGGTTCTGCGGAATTAGTTGGTAAACAGAAAATGATTGCCGCATTGCAGCGTTTGCAAAAATTACATGAACCACAAGAATTAGAAGGACAATTAGCTGCATTCGCGATTAATGGTAAACGTGGTGGGTTAGCTGCATTATTTATGAGCCATCCGCCACTTGAAAAGCGTATTGCTGCATTACAACAGTTAGATACGTTGAAATAACGCTAGCAATTTTAATCAGAAAGAGGCATTATGCCTCCTTTTTCATTTCTTTTTTCGTCTAAAGTGCGGTCAATTTTGGACAAAATGTGTCATGTTTGGAGTCGATATGGAACATCAAATCAGTGATTTAATTCAGATCTTTAATCAATGTTTCGAACAAGAATATAATACAAAATTAGTGAAAGGAGGCGATGAGCCATTTTATGTGCCAGCAAATGCAGATTGTGCGTATCATGCTATTTATTTTGCACATGGCTTTTATAGTAGTGGCTTACATGAAATCGCTCATTGGCTTGTTGCAGGAAAAGAACGCCGCAAGCTTGAAGATTTTGGTTATTGGTATGAGCCAGATGGACGCACCGCGGAGCAACAACGCTTATTTGAGCAAGTTGAAGTAAAACCACAAGCAATTGAATGGATTCTATCCAACGCAGCGGGTTTTCGTTATTTTGTGAGCGTGGATAACTTAAATGGTAATCCTGGTGATACCTTGCCTTTTAAACAAGCTGTTTATGCACAAGTAAAAATTTATGCGGAGAAAGGGTTACCAAAACGTGCTGAGGTTTTGCGTAAAGCATTGTCTCAGTTTTATGGGACAACTGATAGGATTGATTTAGCTCTGTTTGATATAAGTCGAATTTAAATTGAAAAGTCATCGTTATGTATGCATTAGAAATTAAGCAATTAATAAAAGAATATAAAAATGGGGTCAAAGCCTTGCATGGCATTGATTTACAGGTTAAAGCTGGCGATTTTTATGCGCTACTTGGTCACAATGGCGCAGGTAAATCGACGACGATTGGGATTGTAAGCTCGTTAGTGAATAAAACAAGTGGGCAAATTCGTGTATTTGGTTATGATTTAGACCAACAATTAAGCGAATTAAAAACGTGTATTGGTTTAGTGCCACAGGAATTTAATTTTCATCAATTTGAGCGAGTGATTGATATTTTGGTGAATCAGGCAGGGTATTATGGTATCCCTCGTCAAGAAGCTCTTAAACGTGCAGAAGTCTGGTTAAAAAAATTAGACTTGTGGGAAAAACGTACTCAACAAGCGATTCGCTTATCAGGGGGAATGAAACGTCGTTTGATGATTGCTCGCGCATTAATGCATAATCCTAAGTTGTTGATTTTAGACGAGCCGACTGCGGGTGTTGATATTGAGCTACGTCGTACGATGTGGACTTTTTTACGTGAATTGAATCAACAAGGAACAACGATTATTTTAACTACCCATTATTTAGAAGAAGCAGAAATGTTATGTCGTAATATTGGAATTATCCAGCAAGGGCGATTGGTCGTAGATATGCCAATGAAAGCGTTGTTAGCAAAATTAGAAACAGAAACTTTTGTATTTGATTTAGCACCTCATGAGTCCGTTCCTGTTATTGAGTATTATCATGTAGTTGCATCAAATGAAACGAGTCTTGAAGTGGAAGTCAAACGTGAGCAGGGGTTAAACCAATTATTTACGCAGCTATCGGAACAAGGTGTGACAGTCTTGAGTATGCGTAATAAAGCGAATCGTTTAGAAGAGTTGTTTGTTTCGATGTCCTTAAACAGCAAAGTGGAGAAAAAGGGAGAACAGTAATGGGATTAGCGTGGGTTGCTTTTCAAACTATTTTAACCAAAGAAATTCGCCGTTTTACACGTATTTGGGTGCAAACATTAGTTCCTCCTGTCATTACGATGACGTTGTATTTCGTGATATTTGGACAATTAATTGGTAGTCGAATCGGTGAGATGAACGGGGTTAGCTATATGCAATTTATTGTTCCAGGCTTGATTATGATGTCTGCTTTAACGAATGCGTTTGCTAACGTTGCTTCTTCTTTTTACAGTACAAAATTTGCTAAAAATGTTGAGGAGCTATTAATTTCACCTACGTCTCCGCACATTATTATTTTAGGTTATGTTGCTGGAGGGATGGCTCGTGGGCTGTGTGTAGGAATATTAGTCACAACAGTTGCTTTGTTTTTTGTGACATTTGAGGTTCATTCTTGGGCAATCGTTGCCATGATTTTATTGATGACGACTGCAACTTTTGCACTCGGTGGCTTGATTAATGCAGTATTTGCGCGTTCATTTGATGACATTAGTATTATTCCCACTTTTGTCTTGACGCCTTTAACTTATCTAGGCGGTGTATTTTACTCGATTTCGCTTTTGCCTGAATTTTGGCAAAGCGTTTCTAAATTAAATCCCATTGTGTATATGATTAATGGATTTCGTTATGGTTTCTTAGGCATTTCGGATGTGGGGATTGTTTATACATTTGTGGTGTTAATTACATTTATTGTTGGTTTATATGGTATCGCATATTACTTGATTAGCCGTGGTATTGGGTTGAGAAATTAAAAAGTTTGTTAATAATTGACCACACTTTATTGTTAATCTTTGTGATGTTTAGCACAGATTTAAATGGATAAAAAAGAAATTGTTGCAAAAAAGTAAAATCTTTGCTATTTGTAAGTCCGCTAATTGAAGTGTTCTTCTAAGCAAACCAACAAACAAAAATAAGGAAAATGACTCTATGAAAAAGTATCTAAAGCTTTCAATGACAGCAGCATTAATGCTTTCTTCCAGTGCAGTATTTGCTGCCGATAAAATTGTAACCATTGGTACTGGTGGTCAAACAGGTGTTTACTATGTAGTGGGACAATCGGTATGTCAATTAGTGAATCGTGATTCTGCAAAAACAGGTGTGAAATGTAATGCCCCTTCAACAGGTGGATCTGTTGCAAACCTTAATTCCATTGCAAGCAATCAAATGGAATTAGGGATTGCACAGTCAGACTGGCAGTATCACGCGTATAATGGTTCAAGCTCTTTTGAAGGCAAGAAAAACGATAAATTAAGAGCCGTATTTTCAATTCACCCAGAACCGTTTACTTTAATGGCGCGTACTGATGCAAATATCAAGGGTTTCGATGATTTGAAAGGTAAACGTGTTAACGTTGGCGATCCTGGTTCAGGTACACGTGCAACGATGAATGTGATCCTTGGTGCAAAAGGTTGGGATGCATCAGCTTTTAAAGTTGCGTCGGAATTAAAACCAGCAGAAATGGCATCGGTAATGTGTGACAACAACTTAGATGCAATTACGTATAACGTTGGTCACCCAAATGGTGCATTAAAAGAAGCAGCAGCATCTTGTGATGCACAATTAGTGCCAATTACAGGACCAGAAATTGATAAATTAGTCGCAGAACATCCGTACTATGCGAAAGCGACTATCCCAGGTGGACTTTATAAAGGTAGCGATAATCCAACCGATACATTCGGTGTGTATGCCACACTGGTGACTTCTTCTGATGTTGATGCAGACAGTGTCTATGCAATTGTGAAAGCAGTATTTGATAATTTTGATCGTTTCAAACGTTTACATCCTGCATTTTCAAATTTAAAAGAAGAAGAAATGATTAAAAATGCGTTATCTGCACCGTTACACGATGGCGCAGTGCGTTACTATAAAGAAAGAGGTTGGTTGTAATTTCCCTTTTTCATCCTTTTTAAGGCAGGCAATGTTCCTGCCTTTTTCCGTTTTTGTTTTTTCGATGACGAGGAGTTTTTAGCGTGTCAACAAAAAATATCGATTATGATGATTTACAAGATATTGTAGCATCGAGTGATACGGGAGGACGTGATCCTGATGGATTTCCCAAAAAACTAATCGCTGGTGTTGCTATTTTATGGTCATTGTTTCAACTTTATTATGCTTCTCCTGCGCCTTTTTGGTTGCAAGAATTTTTGCGTAATACAGGATTAAATATCAATGTGGTTTTTGATGATACAAAAGCCCGCTCAATTCACCTTGCTTTTGCTTTATTTTTAGCCTACTTATCTTATCCCGCTTTTAAATCGTCACCTAAACACCGTATTCCGTTAGTGGATTGGGTGTTTGCGACAGTAGGGGCATTTTTAGGCTCATACTATCTCTTTTTCTATGATGGCTTAGTCACCCGTTTTGGGGCACCAAACTTACAGGATATCATCGCAGGTTGTATTGGTATTGTCTTATTGCTTGAAGCAACACGTCGTAGTCTAGGCCTGCCTTTAGTGGTCATTGCGATTGTATTTTTAATTTACAATTATTTTGGACAATTTTTGCCAAGCGATTGGATCATCAGTCACCGTACAGGTACACTTTCTCATATTATTAATCAACAATGGATTACAACAGAAGGTGTGTTTGGTGTGGCGTTGGGTGTGTCAACAAAATATGTCTTCTTATTTGTTTTATTTGGTGCCTTATTAGATAAAGCGGGAGCCGGTAACTATTTTATTAAAAGTGCGTTTGCTTATTTAGGTCATTTACGTGGTGGTCCCGCCAAAGCCGCAGTGGTTGCTTCAGGTCTTACTGGCTTAATTTCGGGTTCATCAATTGCTAATGTAGTGACAACCGGTACCTTTACGATTCCGATGATGAAACGAGTGGGTTTCTCTGCAGAAAAAGCAGGAGCGGTAGAAGTAGCATCTTCTGTGAATGGGCAAATCATGCCACCTGTGATGGGGGCGGCCGCATTCCTAATGATTGAATACGTGAATATGCCGTATAGCCAGTTAATTACGCATGCTTTTTTACCTGCGGTAATTTCTTATATTGCATTGGTTTATATTGTGCATTTAGAAGCCTGTAAAATGAATTTACAAGGTTTACCAAGAACAGATGCTCCAAAACCATTTGTGACGTCAGTATTACGTGCATTAGGAACGTTTATTTTCCTCTGCGTACTGTATTTTATCGTGGAATTTGGTTTAGGTTGGTTGAAAAATGTGACCCCTGATTATGCGTTTAGCATTGTGATTGTTTTATTATCAGTCATGTATTTATTGCTATTACGTCGAGTCGCGCAATTCCCCGATCTCGAAATCGATGATCCTCATTCTCCAGTCGTGAAGTTGCCTTCGGTTAAACCTACTGTCAACGCAGGATTACATTTCTTGTTACCTGTTGTGATCTTAATTTGGTGTTTGATGGTTGAACGTTTATCGCCTGGCTTGTCTGCTTTCTGGGGAGCATTGTCCTTAATTGTTATTTTATTGACACAACGTCCTTTATTGGCTTACTACAGAAAACAAACTACATTTAAACGTGAGTTGATGCTCGGTTGGCGTGATCTTGTCGATGGACTAGAAGCTGGTGCGAGAAATATGATCGGTATTGGTATTGCGACAGCAACAGCTGGGATCATTGTTGGTGTAGTGTCTTTAACGGGTTTTGGTGTACAACTCGCAACAATTATTGAAACTTTATCGATGGGTAACATTTTCTTAATGTTACTTTTAGTGGCGGGATTTAGTTTAATTCTTGGTATGGGATTACCAACCACTGCGAATTACATCGTAGTTTCTTCTTTGATGGCAGTCGTGATTATTGAAGTCGGGCGACAAAATGGCTTTATTGTTCCGTTAATTGCGGTACATTTATTTGTGTTTTATTTTGGCATTATGGCTGATGTGACTCCTCCTGTTGGATTAGCTTCATTCGCAGCCTCTGCAGTGTCTGGTGGCGATCCAATTAAAACAGGATTAACCGCATTCTCATATAGTTTACGTACTGCTATTCTTCCTTTCTTGTTTATTTTTAATACAGATTTGTTATTGATTGATGTCAGTTGGGCGAAAGGCATTATTGTTTTTATTACTGCAACAATTGGTATTCTTGCCTTTACTGCAGGTGCGGTAGGTTATTTCTTCCGTCGCAATAAGCTGTGGGAAAGTCTAGCCTTATTCGTACTTGCTTTTGCATTGTTTAGACCAGGGTTCTTTATGGAACACATTTCTCCAACTCAGCGTTATGTTGAACCAAGTCAATTAGTACAAGAAGTTCAACGTGTTGCGGTTGGGGATAATTTGACACTTAAAGTATCCGGTCTTAATCCTTATGGTAAAGAAATTGAATTTTATGCTCAATTAGCGGTTCCAGAAGGACAAACTGGCGAAGTGCGTTTACAAAAAATGGGCTTGACGCTATTTGAACAAGATAAACCAGAAGGGAAACAAGTGATCATTGATGCGGTCGAAATTGATTCAAGTGCAGCAAAAGCAGGATTGAACTGGGATCAAGTGATCCTTGAAGGGGCGGTTCCTGTCAAAGATGCGTTAGCAAAAGAATGGTTATTTATCCCAACGTTGTTCTTATTGTTTATGTTAGCGATGAACCAACGTCGTCGCCAAGCCTAAGGAAAAATTATGTTTAAGAAAATCTTAATTACAGCGGATCTCAGTCATTTGGAAGATGCGGAAAAAGCCGTGAAAACGGCTTTGGAGATGACCAAACACAATCCTGATACGGTCTATCGTGTGATGAGTGTGGTGCCACCATTAGGCAGCAGTTTTGTGTCTTCGTTTTTGCCTAAAAATTTTGACCAAGATGTGCTAGAAGAAGCGAATAAAGCATTGCGTGCTTTTACGAAAAAACATTTTCCAGAAGGTGCAAAAGTGCAACATATTTTGGCACATGGTCCTGTATATGAAGAAATTAACCGTATTGCGAAAGAAAAAAATATTGATTTGATCATTATGATGGCGGTTCGTGATAATAAAGAAGGGTTAAGTTCAAATACGGTGAAAGTGGCGCGTTATAGTGATAAGCCGATTTTAATCTTACGCTAAGGAAAAATAAAAATAGCTTGTTGAAAAACAAGCTATTTTTTGTGAAGAGCGGTCTGTTTTATTTTACTAATTCATAACAAGGTTCATAAGCATTACCATCTGGTAATTTCATACGATGTTGTACGATGAAATCTTGTAAAACCTGATCAATTTTTTCTAAAAGCGCAGGATCACCATGTAATTTAAAACGACCGATTTCTTCAATCAGATCCTGTGTATCAGGTTTAATATTACCCGCCACAATACCAGAAAAAGCACGACGTAAATTTGCGATTAAATCTAATGTCGATTGATTACGATGTAAATCAAGTTTTGCCATATTTTCGTGAGTTGGCAGGAATGGTTGTTGAAAATCCGTTGGGATTTTTAGTGACCAGTTGAAACTATAAGCATCGCAGGTTTCGTAGCGTTGCATTTTGACATCCTGCATAGATTGACTGATTTTTCGTGCTACTGTTATTGGATCATCAATAATAATCTCGTAGAGTGCTTGAGCTTCTTTACCTAATGTTTCGCCAATAAAGCGATCAATTGTGGCAAAATAATCCGCACTTTCTTTTGGTCCAGTCAAAATTAATGGCAACACTTGATCTTTATTTTCTGGGGCTAATTTGATACCAAGAATATACAATAATTCTTCGAATGTGCCAGGTCCACCAGGAAAAATCACGATAGCATGTCCCATACGAACAAAGGCCTCCAGACGTTTTTCGATATCTGGCATAATGATTAATTCATTCACGATCGGATTAGGGGGCTCTGATGCGATGATAGAAGGTTCAGTGACACCAATAAAGCGACTATTTTTATAGCGCTGGTTAGCGTGACCTATTGCAGCCCCTTTCATTGGTGCTTCCATCACACCGGGTCCACATCCTGTAATGATATTCAGCTCACGGTAACCCAGTTCTGTACCTACAGCACGACAGTATTGATATTCTGTTTGGTTAATCGAATGTCCTCCCCAGCAAACAACAAGATTTGGATGTTCTCCGACGGGCAGCGCTTTGGCATTCCGTAAAATCGAGAAAACAAGGTTCGTAATATGTTTACTGTCTTGGATATTATCGGGATTTAAACGTTGGCTCATGACATTGACAAATAAAATATCACGTAGTACTGCAAATAAGTGATGCTGAATATTTCGGATTAAACGATCATCAACAAAGGCATCTTGTGGGGGATGATGCAACTCAAGAGAAACACCACGTTCACGAGCAACCAAATGGATATCAAAATCAGGGTATTTATTTAATAATGCACGGCTGTCATCCGTAATGGCTCCAGAGTTTAAGACGGCTAAGGAGCAATTACGATAAAGACTATATAATGGACTTTTGACTTTTTTAGTCAGTAATTCCACTTCAAGATGAGAGAGTTGATCCATGCTCCCACGTGGATTGACGTAATAGACACTTTTGCTCATTATTTCTCCTATTGGCGAGCTAAACGTTGATTGCTTGGAACGGCTTCAAAGTTCGAACGGAACGGATTAATGTCTAAGCCTCCGCGACGAGTATAGCGAGCATAGACAGTGAGTTTTTCTGGTTTAGCAAAGCGCATAACATCACAGAAAATACGTTCGACACATTGTTCGTGAAACTCGTTATGTTGACGGAAGGAAATAATGTAGCGTAATAATTTTTCACGATCAATTTGTTTGCCAACATAATGAATTTGTAATGTTCCCCAATCGGGTTGATTGGTAATTAAGCAGTTTGATTTTAATAAGTGGCTCACTAAATATTCTTCTACTTGATTTTCATGGCAACATCCAGCTAATACATCGGCATTAAAAGTATAGTCATGAATTTCAATATCTAGATTATCAAGACACTCTCCTGTGAGTTCTGTGATAGGCTCGTGCTGATATTTGCTTAGCGGATGTAAGGTTACCTTGACTTTTCCTTTGGCGCAGTCAGTTAAGTCACGTTGTAAGATAGTTTGGACGGCTGAAAATGAATCAAATTGTGTTTGATTAAAGCTATTGAGATACAGTTTAAAACTTTTCGATTCAATTAAATTTTCGCTGTTAAAATCAATTTCTATGTCTGCAATGGCGACTTGTGGCACGCCTTTAGGGTTAAGCCAAGAAATTTCATAAGCGGTCCAAATATCAGCACCAAGAGTAAAAGGCTGAGTATGAGTAATGCCTAATCCATCCCGATTTAATTGGCGAGGAACGGCTTGTAATAAAGAGCGGTCATAATTTGTCGAATATTGCGTTTGCTGTCCGAGTTTGAGTGTCGTTAAGCTATCGTGTTGATAAAGCATGTTATCTTTCCTTTTCTTTTTCGCAGGCTAATAGTGCCAAGATAAATTAGACACTAAGCGACAATCATCACATTTAAAATAAAATAAGTCAAAAAGCGCTTTTTCTAAACGCCATGTATTGTGACAATTTGGGCAGCACCGTTGTTGTTCTGCTTGTAAGCTTTTCCCACCAATTCGATACAAATAGTAGTAAGTGGGTATCGCCGTATGTTGTTCAATCGCTTGTGCTAAATAACGCCCATGTTTTGTTAATGTGCTGTTTATTGATGAAATTTCCGCTAAAGCTGGTTGCTCTAAAATGGATCCATTCATTTGTAATTGATCACAAGCTTGCCAATTCTCTTGCCATTTAATGAGATCCATACTTAAGTGTGGAATCGCTCTGAGTTGTTTATATAAAGGGATGGGCGCGAGATCCTCACCACTGTGTAAAGGCGAGCAAGATTGTAAATAAGTCGTATAGAGGACTTGCCATGAGGGCGTATCCGTTGAGCTAGTCTGATCTGAATTTAAATCATCTGCAATCACGTGAAAACCATCAAAAATTAGCCCACCTTGTTGCGCTGCTTCAAGCGCACATTCTACTTCTCTGTTATTAAATTCAGGAAGTAAACTATATTGTTCAGGGCAAATCATTCGGATTGCGAAGCCTTGTTGCTCTTCTTGTTCTGCTAAATAAATGGGGATTTCACGCCCGATAATTTGTCCATTGTAGCGCCATTGATCAATAATTTGGTTAAGTAAATCATGTGGCATCTGTCCATTTTCTTTGGGAATAAAGCGGAAAAAAGTTTCAATGAGGTACATCGTTTTCTCTATTTTGTTTGGAGGCTGGTTTTACTCATGCATTTTAATCAATTTTGTATAACGTTACCGTATTTTTTAGCAGTAGTATAAAATGATTAAATCTTCTAAAATAGCGCTTTTTTGCGTTAAGGTACAATTATGCATCAACAAACGAGACTTTATTTACAGCAATTGCAGCAAGTGATGGTGGAGCTCAATGTGTGGCAAACCACACCACCAGAAGAGCAAACTTTTCTCAGTGAGCAACCTTTTGCGCTAGATACGATGTCACCAACAGAATGGTTACAGTGGATTTTTATTCCCCGTATGCACGCATTAATAGAAAGCGGTGCTCCTTTACCTAGTAAAATTTTGATTACGCCTTACCTTGAAGAAGCATTAAAAGAAATGGACGGATTACAAACATTATTGCGTCCGATCAGCGAAATTGAAGCATTGTTGCAACAATAACTTATGCAACTAGAAATCTTATATCAGGATGATGTCCTTGTCGCTGTGAACAAGCCTGCTGGAATGTTGGTTCATCGTAGTTGGTTAGATACTCATGAAACACAATTTGTGATGCAAACTTTACGGGATCAAGTTGGGCAGCATGTCTATCCTGTTCACCGCTTAGATCGTCCAACTTCTGGTGTACTGCTTTTCGCTTTAAGTCGTGAGGTTGCCAATTTACTTTGTGTACAATTTGAGAATAAACAGGTTGAAAAGCATTATTTAGCGATTGTACGAGGATATTTGATAGGGCAACAGCGAATTGATTATCCGCTCAAAGTCCAGTTAGATAAAGTCGCAGATAAATTTGCTCAGACAGATAAAATACCACAAGAAGCAATCACTGATTATATTGGATTAGCTACTGTCGAGATGCCTTACGCGGTGAAAAAATACGATACCACACGTTATTCCTTGGTGCGCTTAATCCCACATACTGGGCGAAAACATCAATTACGCCGCCACATGAAACATATTTTTCATCCTATTTTGGGGGATACGCAATATGGTGATTTACATCAAAATAGAGCATTGACGCAACATACTCAAGTTCAGCGCTTAATGTTGCATGCGGAGTGTTTAATATTTACTCATCCGATAACCAAACAGATACTTGAAATTAGGGCGGGTTTAGATCATCAATGGCTTAATTTGATGACACTTTTTGGTTGGGAACACCATGTTGTAGTAAAAATTCGGGATATGTTTTGATAATTTTTTTATAGGGGAAAACAATGTTAGATAAAGCATTATTAAATTTAACTCATGAACAACAGCAAGAAGCGGTAGAAAAGATACAAGCATTGATGGCAGAGGGGATGAGTGCTGGTGAAGCAATTGCACTTGTTGCACAACAATTGCGTGAGGTTCATACAGAGGAATAAGACGTATTCTTAACTAGTTATGATGACACAACTGAATTGAGTAAGCGCTTCCAAAATGCAAAAATTTTGTGATCTCTGTTTGATTTTAAACTATTTTTCATTGCCAAAATGTAAAAATTGGTCGAATATTTAGCTGTATAAAATTTGGGTGGTAAGGCAGATTGTCTTATTAAAAGAAAAGTAGTTAAGGTCATTTGACCATTAGAGGTTTTAAGTATGGAAGTTGGTGTTGTTAAATGGTTCAATAACGCAAAAGGCTTTGGATTCATTTCTGCCGAAGGATCTGATGCAGATATCTTTGCTCATTATTCAGTTATCGAAATGGACGGGTATCGTTCATTAAAAGCAGGTCAAAAAGTTCAATTTGAAGTGGTACATGGGGATAAAGGATCACACGCAACGAAAATTATCCCGATCGTTGAATAATCTTCTCTTTTACATTACATTTAGTCATAAAAAACAAAGACAAGGATTGCAGCCTTGTCTTTTTTTGTTGTTTTCGAAAAGGACTTACGATCAGTACTGCTTATTTTAATAAGTCTTTTAGCCCCGCTTTCATTGCGGACATTTGACTTTCGTATTGTGCTTTGCTTTCACGTTCATCAATCATATAAGTAATTGTTTCGGAAAGCGTCATTTTCATTTTACGAGAATAACGGGAAAGGCGTAGCCACACTGCGTATTCTAAATCAATCGATTTTTTCTTCGTTGATTGTTTTTCGCCATTGAAAAAGCGTTTACGGCGTGCACGAATGGCTTGATCTAATTTGATGACCAGAGTAGAAGATAAGTGGTGAGCAATCCAATCTTCAATGTCTTGTGGTTTATTTTGGGAAGCAATTAATTGTGCTGCTTTATCTTCACATAAACTTTTTTCTTCGTAGCGAGTAATGTTTTCACCCTCACGGTGTTTCTTGACTAAATACAACCATTTCCAATGTGCTTCTTGGTTTTCAAGTTTCTGATATTTCATTGTATTCGCTCACTTTTTTTCGTTAGTGACGTGGTAACTGTTGTCAATATACGCTGTTTTTGCTTTTTTTTCTAGCAGATTTTTACTATTTTAGGAAATATGAGATAATGCCAGACTATTAAAAATTATATTCAACATAACAAGAGAATACGTGTGAATCCATCCCTTTTAGCTGAAAAAGCACTCTCATGGCAAAACTTACGCCCAACACTCAATTTAACCGAGTTACCGCATTCCAGAACGGATTTTTTTGCGTTACAACCGCGCGCTAATGCTGCGATTAGACAATTTTTACATAATCCTCAACGTACATTATTAGTCCTAAAAGGAGATGAAGTAGGCGAATATAGTCATTTGTTAGCGCAAACGATTCAGACACAGTACCCACAAGCGACAGGGATAAAAGGGGTACAGTATTTGATACAACAAGGCGACTCTTTTTCTTTTCCTGTTGTGAATGCTATGCCAGCTGTCTCTATTGAAGATAATTTTGCCGCAAAAAAAGCGGTTGCTAGCGCGTTGTATGTCGATCAATTCCAATTATTTGGTTCATTGCGTGTTCATCCTAGTTCTCGAGAGATTCAATTAAATCCTGGATTAGTACACCAATTAAATGGTGGGGTGCTCATTCTTGGGGTGGCGTCGTTCATTACGCAATATGATCTTTGGATTCGTTTGAAACAACTGTTATTAACTCAGCGTTTTGATTGGTATTCAATCCATCCTTTTAAAGATTTACCTTGTGATATTCCAAGTTATTCCTTGTCACTTAAAGTGGTTTTAGTTGGTAATCGAGAGGAATTGGCGACACTTGCTTCTCTTGATCCTGATTTATATGATTTGGCGGATTATTCAGAAATTGAAAGTTATTACTCCGTAGAAAGTACAGAAAATCGAGTGAAATGGGTGGAATACGTCCAATCATTTGCCAATGATCACCACTTACCACCATTAAGTGTCTCGGGGGTGGATAAGTTATATCAATTATTGGTGCGTGATAGTGAAGATCGTTGTTTTGTGTCGATTTCCCCTTTGAAATTGAAGGCGATGTTAACGGGGGCTGCACAATTAAGCCAAAAAGACACATCATCTTTATTGAGTGCGGTCGATTTTGAGCAATTTTTTCAACAAAAAGAATTACAGCAAGGATTCCTGAAAGCACAAACGTATTCTGATATTTTACATGAACAAGTTTATGTGGCGACAGAAGGCGAGATGGTTGGGCAAATTAATGGGTTATCAGTGATTGAATATCCTGGCACACCAATGAGTTTTGGGGAGCCTTCTCGTATTAGCTGTATTGTGCAATTTGGTGATGGAGAAGTGGTAGATGTTGAACGAAAAAGTGAGTTAGCGGGGAACATTCACGGCAAAAGTATTATGATTGCGGAAGCTTGTTTAGCGCATATTTTGCAATTACCTTCCCAATTACCTTTTTCGGCTTCATTAGTGTTTGAGCAATCTTATGGCGAGATTGACGGAGATAGTGCATCTTTGGCAAGTTTTTGCGTCTTAGCCAGTGCATTATCGGATCAACCTTTACCGCAGTCGATTGCGATTACAGGGGCAATTGATCAGTTTGGTTTAGTACATTCTGTGGGCGGAGTGAATGCCAAAATTGAAGGTTTTTTCGCTATTTGTGCGAGTCGGGGATTGACGGGAGAACAGGGTGTGATGGTTCCCAGCACAGTCATTCATCAACTGAGTTTAAGTGAGGAAGTCGTTGAGGCCGTAAAACATGGACAATTCTTTATTTACCCCGTTGACGATGTTTACCAAGCATGTGAAATTCTATTCCAACGCGACTTAGTGGAAGAAGAAAATAAAGTGTATACAGAGGATACGTTGCCGTTATCTCGTCTCATTGCATATCGTATTGAACAGCGAGCAGAACAATCTTGGCAAAAAAGCAGTCTCTTTGAATGGTTTTTTCGCAGAAGATAAACTGATCCGATAAGTTAAGCGTACAAGTGTTAGCTATTTTTATTTCTAAGCCACTCTGTTAGAATGCTTGTAAGCAAAGTGTGCTTGGCTATCCTAAATTTGAGGAGGATTAAAAAGAATGAACAGTTGTACACCAAATAAGAAAAGTAGCTACAGCTACGAAGAGTTATTGGCATCAGGGCGTGGCGAATTATTTGGCGAAGACGGACCTCAACTTCCAGCCCCTACGATGTTAATGATGGATCGTATTGTGGAAATGAAAGAGACTGGGGGGCTATTTGATAAAGGCTATATTGAAGCAGAACTTGATATTAAGCCTGATTTACCTTTCTTTGCATGTCATTTTATCGGTGATCCTGTCATGCCAGGTTGTTTAGGATTAGATGCTATGTGGCAATTAGTCGGTTTCTATTTAGGTTGGATTGGTGGCAAGGGTAAAGGACGAGCATTAGGCGTGGGGGAAGTGAAATTTACTGGACAGATTTTGCCAACCGCCAAAAAAGTCGTCTACCGTATTCACATGAAGCGTGTGATTAATCGTAAGCTTGTTATGGGCATGGCAGATGGCGAAGTAGAAGTCGATGGTCGCGTGATTTATACCGCAACGGATCTGAAAGTGGGTTTATTTCAAGATACTACGGCATTCTAAACCACATTTTTCACGTTTAACCAAGCTTCACATTACCAGCTTTTATGCTGGTAATGTTTTATATTATTCATCGATGATATCAAAAAAGTCTGCATCTAACAGTAAAGCAATGTCTTGCGGGGATAACTCAACGCTTAATCCTCTTTTTCCACCAGAAACGAAAATGTGTTCAAATTGGCGTGCAGATTGATCAATGATGGTTTTTAAACGTTTTTTTTGCCCTAATGGGCTAATCCCACCGACTAAGTAGCCTGTGCTTTTTTGTGCACATTCTTTATCCGCCATTTCTACTTTTTTGACTTGAATCGCTTTTGCTGCTTTTTTGAGATTAAGCATATTAGCCGTAGGGAGAACGAAACACGCTAGCTTTTTCTGATCACCATTTTCAGCCACTAATAATGTCTTAAAGGACTGGTGTGCATCAATTCCCAGTTTATCTACGGCTTCTTCACCAAAATGGGTATTATTCGGATCATGCTCATAACTATGGAGCGTGAATGGAATGTTATGTTTTTTCAGTAAATCAATTGCCGGTGTCATTGTCTTTTCTTCTTGTTCCAGTAAAATGAGCCCATTATTTTACAGCGGAGAGAAAAATGAACGCAATGTTAAATATCGCGATAGCAGCTGAATTTGAATTATGTGAAAAAATTGCAGAAGCTTTAGAACAAAGCCAGTTAGGTATTGCACAAGTGTCAGTGATTGAAATGTACCCTTTTAGTGAAGAACAAGGGATTCGTTTTCAAAATAAGAGCGTGGCACAAATTAAACCAGAAGATGTTGATTGGTCAGATTATCATTATTTGTTTTTTGCGGGAGACATCAACCACGTTGCCTCTATTGCGAATGCTGCTGAAATTGGCTGTATTGTGATAGATATGAATGGGGTATGTTCTGTGTTACAAGATGTTCCTGTTGTTATACCGACAGTGAATGCCTCTCATCTGGAAGCATTACGCCAACGTAATATTGTTTCCTTACCCGATCCACAAGTGACACAGCTTAGCCTAGCAATTGCACCATTAGCAGAGCAGGCTATGTTGAAAGACATTGTGGTGACATCATTATTACCCGCGTCTTATACTAATGCAGATACCGTCAGCAAGTTAGCTGGACAAACAGCCCGTTTACTCAATGGTATCCCATTAGATGAAGACGAACAGCGCATGGCATTTGATGTATTCCCCATGTCGAGTGTG
The DNA here is from genome assembly GCA_000973525.1 of Pasteurella multocida subsp. multocida OH4807. Taxonomy (NCBI): domain Bacteria; kingdom Pseudomonadati; phylum Pseudomonadota; class Gammaproteobacteria; order Pasteurellales; family Pasteurellaceae; genus Pasteurella; species Pasteurella multocida. Next base: position 23,490 of record CP004391.1, read on the forward strand.
AGTCTGAAGGCGCAAACACAGAAAATTTTCCCTCAGTTTGAACATATCGTATTCCACAGTATTCAAGTGCCAGTATTTTACGGTATGGGGCAACTTGTGACCCTATTATCTGATTATGAACTAGAGACTGATATGTTACGACAAGTTTGGGAAAGTCATGACTGGTTAGCGTATCATGCAGAAAAAATGATGACACCTGTGACAAATGGGGAGCAAGAAACAGGTGAAGACGTCGCGAAGTTACATGTGAGTGCGGTGAAGGGAATTGAAAATGGCATCCAATTTTGGTCAGTGGCGGATGAACAGCGCTTTAACTTGGCATTCATGGGGGTCAAATTAGCGGAGTTGATCTATCAGCAAGGCTATTAATAGAATATCAATTTACTTCTATGATGTTTTAACATGGGCAGTATCGCGTCTGCACATTTTTTTATTTTTCTTTCCAGTAACCAATCCATTCTTTTAGGAGCAACATATTTTTATTCAACGCCCCCGCTTGTGGAATGAAATACATAAAATTTAAACCATAGTGCTGAGGGGAGACTCCATGACCGATACTCGCAGGCAGTACATGAAAACCTTGTCGCTCAAAGAGCAATTTGGCACGTTGCATGTGCCATTGGTTTGTGACCAAAATAATCGTGTTAATTCCTTCTTCAGCTAATATTTTGTGGCTAAATTGCGCATTTTCTTTTGTGGTTTTAGCATGATTTTCTAGCCACTTAGTTGGCACATCAAAAAATGTTTGTAACTCTTTTGCCATGACTTTTGCTTCAGAGGTTCCATTTGGGGCACTTCCTGTGATTAAGAGGGGAAGATGAGTTTGTTTATGTAGATAGGCAGCATAGCGCATACGCTCTAATGGGATTGCGCTGACAGCTAATTTATCAAACAATTCTTGGTTGTCGCGTAATCCTCCTCCTAATAATACGATTGCTTGGGCTTGTTGGTAATCATCTAGGCTGAGATTATCCGCTTGCACTAAATGGTCTTCAACTTTCTGCGAAGTATAAGGCAAGCTAAAAATATACAGGATGGCGATGCCCAATAACCCGAAAAGGCGGCTGAACTTAGGGTAATTGAGGCGAGAGAATAATACCGCACCGACCCATAAAATCAGGACATTAAATGGCGGTAGAATCATCGCAGTGATCAGTTTTGTGAGTTCAAACATATTAAGTAAAGATAAGTAAAAGATGCGCTATTATTGATGATCTCTGTATCGATGTCTATTGTTTAAAATCTGTTTATTGTTAAAATATCGCCTCAATAAAATCAAGCAGAGCAGCGAATGAAAGCAATTAAAGACAGTGCGATTTATTTATTTGGTGAACTCATCTCAAAATCTGTCCCATTTCTACTATTACCTTATTTATCCCGCAAGCTCGGCGTTGAAGGCTTTGGTGAGCTTTCTTACTATCAAACGTATCTCGCTTTATTTTTAATCATTGTCGGTTTGAGCCAAGAAGGGGGCATTGCTCGTTTTTTCTATTTTTATGGGCGCCGCGCATTAAATTTAGTTGTCACAACAGGCTATAGCTATACGCTTTTGTCGGGGGTGATCATTTTATTAGGCTGTGTGATCTTACAGTCTGAAATCATGGTGTATTTGGCGCTTTCTGCCATTTTTCAATCGTTTATTTCAGTACAGTTAAGTATTCGACAATGTCAAAAACAACCAGTGGCTTATTCTGTGATTCAATTGTTGTTGGCGTTAAGTTCTGCTTTACTGACAGTCGTGTTATTAGAAGTTTATGATGAGCGGTTGGTGGAAAAGCGAATTTTAGCGATCTTATTTAGTCATGCAGCAGTGTTTAGTTTGGCGTATTTTTTCTATCGACAAAAAACGCCAAAGAAAAAATTTGCTTTTTCTCGCTATCGCACGGCATTACTGTATTTGTTGAGTTTTGGTGTCCCTTTAATTTTTCATAATGTGAGTTTGTTTTTACGTGGACAGCTCGATCGTATTTTTATTTATCATCAGTTTAGTGAGGCAGAACTCGGATTGTATGCGATGGGGGCACAACTTGCCGCAATTTTGATGATTGCGATTCAAGCGGTAAATAAAGCCACAGTACCTTATCTATTTGAAGCCTTAAAACAACAGAAAATTACGGTGAAACATATTCATCGATGGGCAATGTATTCGTTATGTTTTGTCCCACTTCCTGCCATGATCATGTGGTGTATTCCAGAACAGGTCGTTGTCTGGGTGCTCGGTAGTCAGTTTATTGGAACAAAGTATTACATCATTTTATTTTTAATTTCGACAGGACTGGTTGTGCCCTATTTGATTTTAGTGAATTACTTATTTTATTACGCTAAAAATAAATTGATTTCCATTTGTTCAGTTTTAACTACATTTGTTTATGTTATCAGTTTAGCTGGGTTAACTATGACAGAGATTCAGTTTGTGCCTTTTGCGAGCATTATTGGTGCACTGGTCATTCTGCCGGTATTGTATGTGATGACTGCTAAAGTAGGAAAAAGGATATGAATTTAATTATTTGTTGTACGCCGCTACAGGTTTTGATTGCAGAAAAAATTATTGCACAGTTTCCAGATAAAACGTTTTATGGTGTGATGCTTGCTACAGCGAGCAATAAAAAATTTGATTTTTATCGCCAACGTTTAGCAAGTCAGTGCGGTCCGTTTTTTTCGATGATTCAACATAAAGATCGGTTTAATTTATTAAAAGAAATTCTTTATTTACGAGCACGTTTTTGCGGTAAGAGATTTGATCAGGTGTTTGTCGCTAACATTAATGATTTACAGATTCATTTTTTATTAAGTGCGATTCGCTTTAATCGATTAAACACGTTTGATGATGGCACAATTAACATTGTGAAAAACAGTATTTTTTATCAAGATGATGTGCCAACTTTAAAACGAAAATGGCTTAATTGCATACTTGGAAACCAATATAGTACGCCGAAACTACGCGCGTTGTCACAACGGCATTACACCATCTATCATGGATTTGAAAACATTATTGATAATGTGGTGAACCTTGATTTAGTCGCGCATTGTGATAGTGCCGATGTGGCGGGGGATTATGTAAATATCCTTTTAGGACAACCCGTTTTTCTTGATGATCAACGGAATATTGCTTTAGCTGAAAACGTGATTAAAGCATTTAATATTCATCATTATTTGCCACACCCAAGAGAAAAATACCGTTTAGAAAACGTTGATTACATTGACACAGAACTCATTTTCGAAGATTACATCATTCAATGCTGTCAGACTCAGAAATACCGTATTTATACGTACTTCAGTAGTGCAATTCTGAATATTATGAACAAAAGTGACAATATTGATGTGGTGGCATTGAAGATTGAGACAGAAAATCCCGCGTATGATGCATGTTACGATTTATTTGATCAAGTGGGTGTCAAGGTTATTGATATAAGAGATTAACATGAAGAAATTTTTAATTTCATTAGATAAAGATCAAGCCCGTCGTGACCTGTTCTTTATTCAACCCGATACACAAGATTTTATCCTCTTTTCTGCGATGAATACGATGAATGAAACGTGGGAAAACTTGACCGCACTTTTTGATCTCCATGCCTTCCAAGCTCGTTATGGACGAGCGGTTACAAAAGGTGAAATTGGATGCACATTAAGCCATCTTGGGGTGTATCAGCAGATTTTGGCGAATACAGAAATTGCTGAAGATGAATACAGCTTAGTATGTGAAGACGATGTATTATTTAATACCGATTTTCAGCAACATGTCTATTCATTATTAGCGCAGCAGCCTGTGGCAGAGGTGATTTTGCTCGGACAATCAAAAATTGCTCAATTTGATGATATTGAACTTGAGATGAACTATCCCACAACATTCTCTTTCTGTTGTAAGTCAATTGGACAGACAAAGTTCCGTTATGCATACCCATATAAAAACTATTTTGCGGGTACGGTGGCATATCTAATTAAAAAATCCGCAGCAAGAAATATACTGACTCAAGTACAGTCTCATCACCGACCTTTTTGGTTAGCGGATGATTTTATTTTGTTTGGTACAAATTTTAAGCTAGATAGTGTTGTTGTTCGTCCTTTATTAGCGATAGAGAATCCCATTTTACTGAGTAATTTAGAGGGAGCACGAGGGTCATTATCAAATAATTTGTTAAGCAAATTACTTAAATACCCAGCAAAAAAAGTCTTAGCAATAGTACGTAATTTGTGGCATAAGGTGTAGGAACGTTGTATGTCAGCATTATTTAATTTGTTCTATTTATACGATCCTTGGTTATTCCATGGAGTACGTTTAGCATTCTGTGCAGGAATATTGGCCTGTCTTTGGCTTGTGTATCGCGTATACAAGCAAAAAACTTCACAAGGTGTGATCGTGCCTGTTGATAGTTTACTCGTCATTCTTGCTTTGATTGTAGTGAGTGCGGTACCGATTATTGTGAATGGAACCCATGAATTTGGTGTCATGAAAATGTATATCAAAACCCTGATACTTTTTGTGTTTGGGGTAGGGATTTATAATCTGTTTTATCACCATGCCACGGGTAAAGTACAATTTATTCGGGATGTGAAAATGGGGATTATTCTGCAAGCCAGTCTAGGTTTCTTGGCATTAGCGGGATTATCTTTCATGATTGATTTTGCGCTGTCTGTGCACGCAATGATGCCAAGATTTTATGGTTCAGAACAAGAATACCGTTTATATAACTTTACGTCTTCTGCTTTTTTTCAGCTGAGTGCGTTCTATGTCATGCTGTTACATTTCTTGTTAGCTTACAATGCGAAAACGAATCAAATTGGATCGTTATTTGTCTTTTTAATCTTGTTTATTGGCTTAATTTCGGGCAGAACCTTTTTCATGTTATCGATCATAAGTGTCGTGCTATATTTCAAATGGCGCTATTTGCCTGTTCTACTTTTATTTATTGCGATTGTCCTATTTTTAGCGATTAATTTTGCGGATCATAAATATGTTGCACATGCATTAGAACCCGTGATCAATTTATTGTCTTATCAAGATATGACAAAGCTGAGTTCATCGAGTGAAAATTTGATCAAAAACCATTTATTTGTGCCAACATTGAAGCAATTTTTGTTGGGAGATGGGTACTACTATACAGCAGAAGGGAAATATTACGGCGCAACCGACTCAGGATTTATCCGCCAAGTGTTGTATGGTGGTTTGGCTTATCTAACCATCTGTTTTTTATTTACTTTTTATTTTGTAAAACGGGTTGCAGATCATTGGTTTAACGGCAATTGGACCTTCATTTTATCTACGCTTTTTATCTTAAGTGTGTTGCATATTAAAGCGGATACGTATGCGTTTCCTGGGATCATGTTAGTATTTTTGATGTTTTTATCGCTATTTGGTACGCAAGGAAAAACATATCAAATGCTTAACCAGAAGGAGTCGACCTGATGTTAAGTATTATTGTCCCTTCCTATAACCGAAACGCTGAAATTCCAGCGTTATTAGCCAGTTTAAATCAACAAACTACGCATCAATTTGAAGTTATTATTGTTGATGATCATTCAAAAGTGCCAGTACAGGTTGAACAGCCGTATCATTTTGCTTGCCATGTTATCCGTAACGCGCAGAATCTAGGCGCTGCAGAAAGTCGTAATGTGGGTGCCCAACAGGCGAAATATGATTGGTTACTTTTTTTAGATGATGATGATCGTTTTGTGAATGAAAAATGTGCTGTTTTATCGGACGTGATTCAACAGCATCCTCAAATTAATTTTATTTACCATCCAGCAAAATGTGTCATGGTGAATGAAGGTTTTTCTTATGTGACACACCCTTACCGTGATACTCAGCTATTAACGTTAGAAAATTTATTATTGGCGAATAAAATTGGTGGTATGCCGATGATCGCGGTGAAGAAATCGCTGTTTTTAAAAGTAGGGGGATTATCAGGTTATCTTCGCTCATTAGAGGATTATGAGTTTCTGTTAAAATTGGTATGTGAGCCTGATTTTTCACCTTTCTATGTGGATCACGCATTGACGATTTGTACTTTTCATACTCAGCGCTCAAGTGTTTCAACGCATACACAACATACCGAGCAAGCGATTCATGAAATTCAAGCACGTTATGTGAAGACGGCTGTTCAAGCACAACATTTTGAGCAAAATGCGTTATATATGCTAGCTTATCCTCACGTAATGAATTTATCTCGTGTTGCCGCAAGGTACTATTTTGCGTTGTTCAAGAAAACATATCATGTTAAGCATCTGATTATTGCGGTGTTAACCTGTATTTCGCCTAAGTTGGTTATCAATATGAAAAGGTTTATGTCATGAAATTTTCTGTTTTAATGTCATTATATATTAAAGAAAATCCACGATATTTAAGAGAATGCTTAGTCAGTTTATGCGAGCAGACAGTACCCGCAGATGAAATTGTACTCGTGTTTGATGGTGCGGTGACGGTAGAATTAGAAAAAGTTGTTGATGAATTTTTACCTCAATTACCGATCAAGTTGGTTAGATTACCAAATAATCTTGGTTTAGGTCGAGCACTGAATGAGGGATTGTTACATTGTTCACATGACTGGGTATGCCGTATGGATACTGATGATATTTGTGTCCCGACTCGCTTTGAACAACAGATGGCTTATATTCAGGCGTATCCCGATACGATTATTGTCGGTGGACAGATCGCTGAGTTTGGGCAAAATATAGATGATATTGTGAGTTATCGGCGTGTTCCTACTACACATGACGAGATCCTTCAGTTTACGCGACAACGTTGCCCTTTTAATCATATGACCGTTGCTTATCAAAAAGCAGCGGTACTCGCATGCGGTGGTTATCAGGATTTACAAGAAGATTATTATTTATGGATCAAGCTTGTTGCAATGGGCAAAAAAGTGGCGAATTTACCAGAGGTATTAGTTTATGCTCGCGTTGGCAATGGGATGGTAGGACGTCGTCGTGGACTGGCTCAAGCGAAAGCTGAATGGCGTTTATTTAAACTGAAATATCAGCTACGTATACAAGGGCTGCTTTCTGGTTTATTCACGTTTTTATTACGTGCGTTACCTCGCTTATTACCCACTTCATTATTGAAAGTGATTTACCAATTTTTGAGAAAGTAGGATAGTGATTGTGTTTGCTAAACAAGTATTAAATGTTAGTGTTGTGTTGGCGAGTCTTTTTTTCGTGGGGTGTGCTCATCAATCGCATATCAAACCTCTTGATTCTCAGGCTAAGTATGACAAAGCCAGAACACGAAACAATTTTGATGATTATGTGAATTTTTTAAAAGGCAAAGCATTAGGCGAAGGAATCTCAGAAACAACACTCTATCAAAATAAGGATATTCGTTACGTCGATAAAGCCATTGATTTGGATCGTCAGCAAGCTGGGCGAGTTAAAAAAAGCACATCACATCAGCCTATCCGTTCAAACCCTAATGGTACGACAAATTATTTGAACCGTGTTTTGACGCCTCGTAAAGTTGCAGTGGCGGAAAACCACTATCGTGACAAGCATGCTCAAATCGAAAAAGCGAGCCAACGTTTTGGTGTACAAAAAGAGTATTTAATGTCTTTGTGGGGAATGGAAAGCAGTTTTGGTGATTACCAAGGAAATTATGATGTCCTTTCCGTGTTAGCAACATTAGCCTTTGAAGGTCGTCGTGAACTGTTATTTAGTCGGGAATTTATTGCGGCAATGAAGATGTTGGAGCGTCAGGATATCTCTCGTCAGAAAATGCTTGGTTCATGGGCAGGGGCAATGGGACAAACCCAATTTATGCCAAGTTCTTATTTGCGTTATGCTGCCGATGGTAATCAAGATGGTGAAAAAGATATTTGGAAAAACCATGATGACGTTTTTGCTTCTATTGCCAGTTATTTAAGCACAGTAGGCTGGGACAAAACCTTGCCTTGGGGAATTGAGGTCTATTTAACTCAACCGTTATCGCTCGATTTGTCGGGAATTGAACAAGATAAAAAACGTACGTTGCAAGTTTGGCAACAGTTAGGGGTGAAGTTGAAGTCTTCTTCACCTCAAAATCAAGAAAAATTGACCGCACTTTCAACAACAGACCTATGGCTTGTGAGACCCGATCGAGAAGTGGGGCGTGCGTTCCTTGTTTCGAATAATTATCGTACATTATTGAATTGGAATCGTTCAAATTATTTTGCAGTCAGTATTGGCATGTTCGCGGATCGAATTAAACAACAAGTCGGTTTGTAAGTTTATTTTGTTCCGATTTTAATGAGGGCTGCTCTTTTTAATGCTTAGACCGATACCTGTGTTTACAGGGGTATCGGTTTTTCTAATTATCGAGCAAAACGATTACGTTGCAGCTATATCTGGGTTTTATGCACTATTTTTTACTTAAAATCGATGCATCTAATACATTCTTCTGATAGAATCCTCTGGAAAAACGCCTCTCTTTCTTCTTTACCTGTTTTTCATCATCTCTTATTTTATACTAACCTAGGAAACATAATGGAAAATCAATCTTTTCTACATCGTTTTTTTAAATTATCAGAAAAAAAGACGACACCTAAAACAGAAATTATTGCAGGAATTACCACGTTTTTTACGATGGTGTATATCGTATTTGTTAACCCGTCGATTTTGGGTGACGCAGGCATGGATAAACAAGTGGTCTTCGTCACGACTTGTCTAATTGCAGGATTGGGCACAATTGCAATGGGATTATTTAGTAATTTACCTATTGCTCTTGCACCAGCGATGGGATTGAATGCCTTTTTTGCCTATGTAGTAGTTAGTAAATTAGGCTACTCATGGCAAATTGGAATGGGGACGATCTTTTGGGGATCAATCGGGTTACTTATTTTAACGATTTTCCAAATTCGTTATTGGTTAATGGCCTCCATTCCACTAGGCTTGCGTGTTGGTATTGGAGCAGGGATTGGATTGTTTATCGCCTTAATTGGTTTCAAAAATATGGGGGTAGTGGTAGCGAATCCTGCAACGTTAGTGGCCTTAGGTGAATTACATGATCCTAAAATTTTACTGGGGATTTTAGGTTTCTTCATTATCGTGGTATTAGCTGCACGCAATATTTATTCTGGTGTTTTAATCTCGATTGCGGTTGTGACGGGATTCGCATTTTTGGTGGATCCTAATGTCGCGTTCCATGGTGTGATTTCAATGCCGCCTAGTTTAACTTCTGTTGTAGGACAGGTGGATATTGCAGGTGCGTTAGATACTGCCTTATTGGGGATTATTTTTTCGTTCTTATTAGTCAATTTATTTGATTCTTCTGGTACGTTACTGGGGGTGACTGACAAAGCAGGGATCAGTGATGAGAAGGGACGTTTTCCGAAAATGAAACAAGCACTGTATGTTGATAGTGTGAGTGCGGTAGCGGGTTCTTATATGGGAACATCAGCAATCAGTACGTATATCGAAAGTGGTGCAGGGGTATCCGTAGGAGGACGTACAGGCTTAACTGCAGTGACTGTTGGTATACTATTTTTATTGACGATTTTCTTTTCGCCTTTAGCGAGCGTTGTGCCTGCTTATGCCACGGCGGGAGCTTTGGTCTATGTGGGAATCTTGATGGCATCAAGCTTAATTCGAGTAAAATGGGAGGATTTAACAGAAGCGACTCCCGCGTTTATTACAGCAGCCATGATGCCATTCACTTATTCGATTACGGAAGGCATTGCCTTCGGTTTTATCAGTTATTGTATTATGAAAACCTGTACTGGTCGTGTGCGTGAAATCAATGCACCAGTGTGGGTCGTTTCATTCTTATTTATCGCAAAATTTGTATGGGTAGGTTAGTATGCAAAAAATTTTATTTATTATTCACGCTGCACCTTATGGTCACGAAAGTTTTTTTAGTGCGTTGCGTTTAGCGTTGCAATTACAAGATCAATATCAAAATAATGTAAAGTTAAAGCTATTTTTGATGTCAGATGCGGTGACAGGGGGATTATCGAAGCAAAAACCGATTGAAGGTTATCATTTGCAACAAGCCCTAGAAATTCTGACAGCACGTGGGGCTGAAATTAAATTATGTAAAACTTGTGCACAAGCACGGGGGATTATTGATTTGCCACTAGCAGAAGGAGTTGAAATTGGAACCCTGTATGAATTGGCGGATTGGACAGTAGAAGCAGATAAAGTATTAAACTTTTAACATAAAAAGTGCGGTAAAATAGACCGCACTTTTTTGTAGGTATGATAATCACAGAGAAAAATAAGATGATGGATACACCCGTTCTTCTCAATCCTATTACAACACCATTAAATAAAATTTGCCTTATTGAAGCTTCTGCGGGTACAGGGAAGACCTATACTATAGGCTCACTTTATTTGCGTTTATTACTTCAAGCAGGTTCGTCGTGTTTTTCTCGACCTTTAAGTGTTGAAGAAATTTTAGTGGTGACTTTTACTGACGCGGCAACAGAAGAATTGAAAGGCCGTATTCGGGAACGTATTCATCAAGCCAAACAAGCGTTTATTGCCTATAAAACAGAAGGTATAACGGCATTACAGGAAGATCATTTTTTACTTGAATTATGCCGCACAATTCAAGATATTGATGTTGCTATACAGCGTTTAAATCAAGCAGAACAAACCATGGACCTTGCTGCCATTTATACGATTCATGGTTTTTGTCGTCGTATGCTAATGCAGTATGCATTTAATTCTGGGATTCATTTCAATTTAGTGCTAGTTAAAGATGAACAGGCATTATTGGAACGTTTTATACGCGAGTTTTGGCGTGAACATTTTTATTCACAACCTTTTGATATTGCTAACTATCTTCATCATACACTAGGCTCGCCTGATGCAGTATTTAAAAAATTAAAAAGTCATATTTCTCATCAACTTGAAGCAAACATGACCCAGAATAGATGGCTTCATGTACCATTACAAACTTTTCTAATGGAACAAATTGCTCCTCAACAACAGGCTATTCAGACATTAAAACAGGAATGGTTACAACATGAAGCCGAGTTGAAACACCTCGTATTCAATGAGTTAGAGAAAACGTATCAAAAAGGTGAAGCAAAGGCATTAAAACGTACCACTTTCAAAAAAAATCTTGTCCCAAATTGGTTTGAAAAAATTCATCTTTGGGCGAGTTCTACGGTGATGACATCGCTCCCTGACACATTGATAAAATATTTTAGCCAACAGGCGTTGAATAAATATGCAGATGAAGGGGGCATACCTCTTTCTCACCCCGTGTTTAAACGTGTAGATAACGTGATTGAGAGCACTCGTGAGCAAACACAGAATGAAAAAATCCTGTTGTACCATTATTTACGGGGCGTACAGCAGAAATTAATCGAATATAAGCAGCATCATGTTGAAAAGAATTTTGATGATTTGTTGCGACTATTAAAGCAAGCGCTTTATACAGAACAAGGTGAGGAATTAGCGCAATTTATTCGCTTACAATATCCTTTTGCAATGATTGATGAGTTTCAAGACACGGATGCACAACAATATCAAATTTTCTCAAAAATTTATATTCATCCTACGCCTCTTGAAAGCGGATTTATTATGATCGGGGATCCTAAACAAGCGATTTATAAATTTCGTGGTGCGGATATTTTTACATACTTTAAGGCCGCTGAGCAGGCAAATGCGCGTTTCACACTAGGAACCAACTGGCGTTCTGAGCAGCATTTAGTCAAGGTGGTCAATGGCTTGTTTGATTTTTCTGATAACTTGCCTTTTTTATATCAGCAGATTCAATTTCAACCTGTGACAGCTCGCCCCGATCAAGCAAAATTTGTTTTAAATCATCAAACTGAACCCGCTTTACGCTGTTATGTGGGGGATCTCGGCGTATCGAATAAAGAATTGAGCGGCGTACAAAAACAAAAATTAGCCGAGGTTTGTGCTATTTCCATTCAAAACTGGTTGCAAAGTGCGGTTGAAAATCAGGCTATTTTTCATGGCGTAAAGGATACGTTTCCTTTGGCGGCTGAGCGCATTGCGGTGTTAGTTCGTAATGGCTGGGAAGCAGACTTAGTGAGCCAAGCATTACAAAAGTTAGGCATCGCTTCTGTCTATTTATCCGATCGTAGTAATGTATTCGATTGTGTCGAAGCGAAAGAACTCGCTTTAATTTTAACTGCTTGTCTAAATCCATTTAGTGAACGCCATATTTTAAATGCGATTGCTACACGAATTTTTTCATTGACTACACGTGAAATTAGTGAGATCAAACAAGATGAACAACGTTGGACCAATATTGTTGAACGTTTTGTTTATTATCAGCGTATTTGGCAGTGGCAAGGTATTTTGGCGATGCTACATTGCCTATATTTAGAAGAAAAAATTACAGAAAAATTACTCGGTACAACAGGTGGTGAGCGTAAAACCACAGATTTGTTGCACCTTGCTGAATTATTACAAGAAGCCAGTCGCTTAAATGATAGTCCTGCGAGTTTATTACGTTGGTTTGAAAAACAAATACAAGGTGAAGATCGGCAAGAGGGTCAACAGATTCGCTTAGAAAGCGAACGTCAATTAGTCAAAATTGTGACGATACACAAGTCCAAAGGGTTGGAATATGATCTAGTTTGGCTTCCTTTTATTGCTAATACGCTGAAAGAAGACAAATGTATCATTCAAACCTATTATGATGAGACACAACAACGAGTACTATGGGACCTCGATGCTCAACATGATGATGAAATACAACGGGAACAACGCGCGGAAGACATGCGTTTGTTTTATGTTGCATTAACTCGAGCAAAATATCAGGTTGTGATGGCGTTGCCAGAGACCTTTTTGACGGAGTGGAGCGCATTACAATACGTGTTAACACAAGGCAGAATGGATAACTCGGATGTGCGGTCTGTTTTAGCCGACTTTCAGCAACGCATGGCTGCACAGCAAGTTGAGATTGCCATTGACAATTTTGAGCAGTTACAACCGACTACATTACAGCTTCCCTCTGATTCTATTAATTTAGCTTGTGCAGAGTTTACAGGTAAAATTGAGCAAAATTGGCAAGTTACCAGTTTTAGTGCAATCACTGCCTTGCATGAACGATCTAAACAATTCAAAGTGTATGAACAAGCAGAAAAGGACGAGGCGTTAACGGCTGTTTTAGGATTAAGAGATGACGAACTAGAATACGCGGATGAACAGGATGGGGACGAGCCTGTACAGCTTGTTGAAGGCTATGAGAAAGGTTATAGTCCATTCGATTTTCCAGCAGGCGCTAAAATTGGGCGAGTATTGCACCGTTATTTTGAATTACATGATTTTAATCAGCCAGTATCTCGTGAAGCACTGATACAATTATGTCAGCAATTACAGCTTGAACCTGAATGGGTTGATACGTTGCAGACATGGTTCACGGATATTTTAAATACGCCTTTATGCCCATATATCCCTCTTAAGTTATCAGACTTGAGCACATCAAATTGTTTAAAAGAACTGGCTTTCTATTTGAGATTAGATAATGTATTAAGTGCTCAAAAATTTAATCAGCTTTTACAACAGCATGATTTTCTTTCCGAACAATTGCAGTTTCCCAGCATCAAACACGACATCACTGGCATGATGCGTGGTTTTATTGATCTCGTTTTTCGTCATCAAGGATACTATTATTTATTGGATTATAAATCCAATAAGTTAGGGGGGAGTTTTAGTGATTATACCCCAGCCAAACTAGACATTGCGATGCGTGAACAGCATTATGATTGGCAGTATTTATTTTACACCGTGGCATTACATCGTTATTTAAAACAACGTGATCCAGCGTATGATTACCAAACCCATTTTGGTGGAGTCATTTATACTTTTTTACGTGGCATGAATGGGCATGGAGAGTACGGCGTTTATTTTAATAAGCCCGATTTTCAGCTTATTGAAGCATTAGAGGAGTTATTGTAATGCTGACGATCTTAAAGGAATTACAGCAACAACGAGTTATTAGTGCGGGTGATTATTATTTTGCTAAACTCATTGCAGATAAACAACCCGTCACGATTCCCCTTGAAGTACAGAATCTGGCGATTTTATTGGCGGCATTATGTCGCTACAACTATCAACAAGGTCATACGTGTTTATTGCTAGAACTAGGTGTGGAACAGCACTTTTTTAATTTAGCATACCGTACGACTGAGCGTCATTATTTAGAGAAAATTCAAGCAAAAATCGGTGATTTATCTCCAGAAAAATGGCAGACCGCTTTAGCCGAACATCATGCTTTTACCACACGTCCTTTCGAAAAAGTGGCGCCTTTTGTCTTTCAATTTAAGGCACTTTATTTTTATCGTATTTGGCAAGATGAATACCGTGTTGCTGAATACTTAAAAGATCAGGTTCAATTGTCTCAAACGGCTAACTTTTCCACACCATTCACATCGATTCAAACAGTATTAGCAAAATATTTTCCTTTATTGCAGCAAGACGATGTGAACTGGCAAAAAGTAGCAGTCGCCACTGCATTACGTCAGCATTTTTGTCTGATTACAGGTGGTCCTGGAACAGGGAAAACCACCACTGTGGCACGTTTATTGTTAGCTTTACAAGAATTACACCAACGTCAATTGCGGATTAAATTGGTTGCGCCGACAGGGAAAGCCGCTGCTCGCTTAACGGAATCGATTCACAGTGCGTTAAAAAATTTACAAGAAAGAGAATATATTCAGATTGATGATGAATTGAGACAGACGATTCCTATGGTCGCGCAAACATTACATCGCTTGTTGGGGATACGTTTATTTGAAGATAGCACGATTTTTAATTCAAAGAATCGGTTACCCATAGATGTGTTGGTGGTGGATGAAGCATCCATGATCGATTTACCCTTGATGGCGAAGTTGTTACAAGCATTAAAACCACAAACAAAATTAATTTTACTGGGCGATGAAAATCAGCTTTCGCCTGTTGAGGTGGGAGAAACATTAGGTGAAATTGGGCAATTTGCGCAAGGTGATTATAGTGTGGCATTGACACAGTATTTGCAAACGGTTGCGGGTATTTCATTACCAGCAGCAGAGCGAGTTCATCCCCTTCGTGATCATCTATGCCGCTTGTATCACAGTCATCGTTTTTCTAGCCATTCTGGGATTGGTCAACTTGCATGTGCGATTAATCAGGGCGAATATGCGGCAAGTTGGCAATGTTTTAGTCAGTATCCTGATCTTACATTAATCGATTTTTCAACGTTAGCATCACTAAGAACGGGGAACCCTGAAACTTATGTTCAAGCTTGTGTCGCATTAGTTGTAAAAAGTGCGGTAGAAAAATATGCAGATTATTTATTGGCTATCAAGCAGATGCAACAAGTTGGGCAACCGTTGACAGAACAACAAGTCAGCACGATTTTTACGTTATTTAATTCAGTGCGTTTTTTGACTGCTCTTCGTGTCGGAGAATTAGGCGTCGAGCAGTTAAATCACAAAATCGCGCAACGGCTACAACAAAAAGGTTTAGTACAGTTTAAACATGAACGCGATTGGTATTTAGGTAAGCCAGTGATGATTACCCAAAATGACAGTCATGTTGGATTGTACAATGGCGATATTGGTTTATTTTTAGGTGATGGGAAAGTGTGGTTCGAACAAGGTCAGCAACACTATAAAACCATCCTTGCTAGCCGTGTCCCAAGCTATGAACCTGCATTTGTGATGACTGTACATAAATCGCAAGGATCAGAATTTGCACATACTTGTTTAGTGTTGCCTATTGAGCCTAATCCTATCTTATCGCGAGAATTAATTTATACGGGTATAACTCGTGCCAAAGCAAAATTAACGTTGTTTACGACACCAGAAAGTTGGAAAACTGCGGTGAAACATCCCGTGAAGCGACAAAGTGGATTAGCAAAATGGTTAATTGCGTTGTTTAATACGTCAGATTAGATTATTGAGTCGAAGATAGAAAAGGAGAAAACTATGCAACTTTATGTTTATGATCACTGTCCGTATTGTGTACGAGCGATGATGATGGTGGGATTAAAAGATCTAGAGGTGAAAATACAGGTTTTATTAAACGATGATGAGGACACCCCGACCACGCTCGTGGGCAAAAAAGTCGTGCCAATTTTAATTAAAAGTGATGGGAGCGCCATGCCTGAGAGCCTTGATATTGTGAAATATCTCGACACTCATTATGGTACGCCAATGATTCAGGAAACCGTGCGTCCTGAGGTCGAGACAATATTAAAAGAGATAACAAGTTATTCAAATTACTTGCTAATGCCTCGTTTTATACAATTAGATGTAGCAGAATTTGCCACTCAAAGTGCGATTGATTATTTCACTAAAAAGAAAACAGACTATGTGGGGGATTTTGATGAACATTTTCGTAACACACCAACATATTTAGCCCGTTTAGCGCAAGATCTTGAAACATTGGAAACTTATGTAGTAGGGCAGAACTCGTTAAATCATACGTTGTCACTTGAAGATATTTTAGTCTTTCCTGTATTACGTAATTTAACCTGTGTAAAAGGTGTGAAATATCCTGAAAAATTAGCAAATTATGTAAAGCAAATGTCGAACTTAAGTAAAGTTAATCTTTACACGAAACAAGCGGTTTAATTGGTTAAAATAGTTGCAATTTTTTGTAAACGACTTATTCTTGTGAATGAGAATTTCATCTCAACAGCACATTCATCTAAGGAGAACATTATGGCATTAGGTTGGTATGAACTTAAATTGGCAAAAGACGGTCAATTCATGTTTAATTTAAAAGCAGCAAATAGCCAAGTGATTTTAACCAGTGAGCTTTATCGTTCACGTTCAGCAGCTGAAAATGGGATTGCTTCAGTACAAAAAAATGGAGTAGACGAGAGTAATTTTGAAGTTCGTGTTGCGAAAAATGATAAGCCATATTTTGTCTTGAAAGCAAAAAATCATCAAGAAATTGGTCGCAGTCAATACTATGCGTCTCGTGTATCCACGAAAAAAGGAATTGGTTCCGTGATGAAAAATGCAGTCAGCACGGTAATTAAAGACCTAACTTCACAAGCATAAGAATCATAATAAGAATTTGCGGGTAGTAGACTACTCGCAAATTTTTTATCCATTATATTTTTCATTTTTTCTTTAAGCTTTCTTTATAAAAAGTAGTCGCTTTTTATTTCTTTCTCTTGTATAATCTCGCGACCCTGTGAATGTGTTGGATTTCCCACCACACATTATTTTATCGAGATCACACTCGAAGGGGTGCTTGATTAAGATTCATGGTTGTGTTTATGAGTGAATAAACAAAGTAAACACTGGGTATTAATAAATATTATTTGGTAATTAATTAATGAAAACTTTTGTAGCAAAGCCAGAAACGGTTAAACGCGACTGGTATGTAGTTGATGCGACAGGTAAAACTTTAGGTCGTTTAGCGACTGAATTAGCACGTCGCCTTCGTGGTAAACATAAAGCTGAGTATACTCCACACGTTGATACAGGTGATTACATCATCGTTATCAATGCGGACAAAGTTGCTGTAACGGGTAACAAAGCAGACGATAAACTTTACTACTGGCACACTGGCTATGTAGGTGGCATCAAACAAGCGACTTTCAAAGAAATGATCGCACGCCGTCCTGAAGCAGTGATTGAAATTGCGGTTAAAGGTATGTTGCCAAAAGGTCCATTAGGTCGCGCAATGTATCGTAAATTAAAAGTGTATGCAGGTTCAGAACATAACCACGCTGCACAACAACCACAAGTTTTAGACATTTAATCACGAGGTTTAGGATATGGCAGAGAATCAAAACTACGGCACAGGTCGCCGCAAAAGCTCTTCAGCTCGTGTATTTATCAAACCGGGCAGTGGTAAAATCACTATCAACCAACGTGAGTTAGACGTTTATTTCGGTCGCGAAACCGCTCGCATGATCGTTCGTCAACCTTTAGAGTTAGTTGAAATGACTGAGAAATTAGACCTATACATCACTGTTAAAGGTGGCGGTATTTCAGGTCAAGCGGGTGCAATCCGTCACGGTATCACTCGTGCATTAATCGAATATGATGAGAGCTTACGTTCTGTATTACGTGCAGCTGGTTTCGTTACCCGCGATGCGCGTCAAGTTGAACGTAAAAAAGTGGGTTTACGCAAAGCACGTCGTCGTCCACAATTCTCAAAACGTTAATTTTTTATTTTACGTTTTATATTCAAATTGCAAGTCCTTGGGGCTTGCAATTTTTTTATCTAAAGAAAATTTATCTTTGGAAATCAGTGTGTGATTTATGGTAAAATAAATGCCCATTTTTTATATCATATTATGCCGCATATTCGGCACAGTTTAATCGATTATAATTCATTTAGAGCTGTCGGAGGAATAGATGACAAGCGCTGCAAATAAACGTTCAATAATGACACTTTTTTCAGATAAAACCGATATTTATTGCCATCAAGTGCGCATTGTATTAGCGGAAAAAGGTGTTGCTTATGAGACGGAAGTTGTAGACCCTCAAGTTGTATCAGAAGATTTAATGGAATTAAACCCATATGGCACACTGCCGACTTTAGTGGATCGTGATTTAGTATTATTTAATTCTCGCATTATTATGGAATACCTTGATGAGCGTTTTCCACATCCCCCTCTAATGCCAGTTTATCCTGTTGCACGTGGCAAAAGTCGTTTATTAATGTTGCGTATCGAACAAGATTGGTACCCAACTTTAGCCAAAGCAGAGGCTGGTACAGAAGCTGAACGTGCAACCGCATTAAAACAATTAAAAGAAGAGATTTTAGCGATTGCCCCGATTTTTATACAAATGCCTTATTTTATGAGTGAAGAGTTTAGCTTAGTCGATTGTTATATCGCACCATTACTCTGGCGTATGCAAGAGCTCGGTGTAGAGTTTACAGGCGCAGGGAGTAAAGCGGTGAAAGCTTACATGTCACGTGTTTTCGAGCGCGATTCTTTTATGCAGTCTTTAGGCATTTCAGCACCTAAAAATTTAATGGATGAGAAGTAATTTATAATGCAATACCATTCTTCACCAAAGCGCCCTTATTTATTACGCGCATATTATGATTGGCTTGTGGATAATGATTTTACACCTTACTTAGTTGTTGATGCGACTTACCAAGGCGTTAAGGTGCCAGCTGAATACGTGAAAGACGGTCAGATTGTGTTAAATTTATCGGCTAATGCAACGGGTAATTTACAATTAGCGAATGATGTTATCCAGTTTAATGCACGTTTTCGTGGGATCCCACAGGATATTTATATTCCAATGGGAGCAGCATTAGCAATTTATGCACGTGAGAACGGTGATGGCGTGATGTTTGAGCATGAAGCCGCATATGATGCGTTTGACAATTCAGTCGTTGAGCAACCGTTAAGTTTTGTCGACGCTGTTGATAAACAACCAGAAGATACATTGAAACCAAAAGCGCAAAAGAGAGAACAAACCAGTGAGAAAAAATCGGCTTCTCATTTGCGGATCATTAAGTAGTCAAATTATTCTTGTTTCGATGAAAAAAGCACGATTTATGAATATGAATCGTGCTTTTTTATTCTGTATTATTGCCCCATTTTTGCCACGCTTTTTAAAAATCCTTTTGCGCTGGTATAAATATCACTTTTATCTTGAGCAGCCAAAAGCATATCCGCCATTTCACGAAATGCGCCTTTTCCACCTGACAAATGTAAGACATAATCTGCCTGTTGGCGTACGTAAATTGGGGCATCATTGACTGCAAAAGATAAGCCACATACCGCAAATGCAGGTAGGTCAACACTATCGTCACCAATATAAGCGGTTTCATCAGGTGTTACCTGTGCTTGCTGCATCAGTTCAAAGCAGGCACTTTCTTTTTCTAGTTTACCTAAAAAAAATAAGGAAATACCTAAATCTGCAATGCGTTTGCGTAAAATCGGGGAATCTCGACCAGATAATACCGCGACCTGAATACCTGATTCCATTAGCATTTTTATACCTAATCCATCACGAACATGAAAGGTTTTAATTGCCTCACCATGAGCATCATAGTGTAGGGCTCCATCCGTTAGGACTCCGTCAATATCAGTAATGACAAATTTAATTTTTTTTAATTTTTTGGTTAACATCAGCTTGAGAACTCCACTAGACCCACAACGTTCTTTTTATCATCGACAACCACAAGTGAATGGATTTTACGGGCTTTCATGTATGCCTCTGCTTCGGATAAGTAAGCGTCTTTATGAATCGTTTTAGGGGTTGATGTCATCAAATCTTGTGCACACTTATTCAAGGTTTCTGCACCATTAGCACTCAAGGCACGACGAATATCACCGTCTGTAATGATTCCTTTTAATTCATCTTGTTCCATCACTAATGCAACGCCCATTCTGCCTTCATTCATAATGGTTAAACAATCAGTAAATGAGGTGCTAAGTGCGGTCACTGGTAAGCGTGTTTGCATTTGATCTTTTACTCGGCACAGTAAACGGCGACCAAGACTCCCTCCAGGGTGAAATTTTGCAAAATCAGCAGGTTGGAAATCACGGGCTTTAATCAATGAAACCGCAAGTGCATCACCTAATGCCATTGTCACCAGTACAGAGGTTGTTGGGGCGAGATTGTTTGGGCAAACTTCACGCTCGACACTAATATCTAGCACATAATCTGCGTGTTTTGCGAGAGTAGAATGCGGATTGCCTGTCAATGCTATGATGGTGTTGCCAAAATTTTTAAGGCTTGGGATTAATTTATTGACATCGTCTGTTTCACCGCTATAGGAAATTAACATCACGATATCAATCGGTTTAAGCATACCTAAATCACCATGAAAAGCTTCTGTCGGGTGTAAAAAGAAACTCGGCGTTCCTGTTGAAGCAAAGGTCGCAACCATCTTTTTCCCAACAAGCCCTGATTTACCAATTCCCCCTATGACTAAGCGACCTTCACAATGTAGGAGTAAATTGACAACATCTGCAAATTGGTGATCAAGATTTTGGCTTAAGCGAGCAAGCGCTTGTTCTTCTATTTTAAGCGTTTCTTGAGCAATATTGAGATAATCCATTTCGATTCCTTTAATCAGACAAACAGCAGACGAATTATAACACAAAAGCACTTGTCATCATGTGGTAAAATTATGGGAAGAGTGGAGGGAAACGATTGAATAGGGTTGAATAATACAGTATTTCCCGTTATACTTCGCGCCTTGAGTTGGTCAGGCAATCGCTGGTTTATTGAAGCCCTTAACCGTCTTATGACGACCTAGTGGGACAAGTAAACGAGAGGAAAGTCCGAGCTACACAGGGCAGAGTGCCAGGTAACGCCTGGGGGGCGTGAGCCCACGACAAGTGCAACAGAGAGCAGACCGCCAGTTTCGACTGGTAAGGGTGAAAGGGTGCGGTAAGAGCGCACCGCGTGGCTGGCAACAGTTCACGGCAGGGTAAACTCCACTCGTAGCAAGACCAAATAGGAATCCAATGAGTGGCCCGCTCAGGATTCGGGTAGGTTGCTTGAGCGTATGTGCGAATGTACGCCTAGAGGAATGATTGTCCACGACAGAACTCGGCTTATCGACCAACTCAACTTTTCTTATTTTCTTTTTATATCAAGTAGTTTACGTACTGCTTGGATCTTATCGAAATCTGTTATCCAAATCTTTTGATCCTCTTCGGCGTTGTTGCCCATTACGGCATCAGATTGTAATTTCATTGCGCTTAGGCGATAACTTTTCCCAGATAAATGCAATTCTTGCACATTCGTTTCAGAAATGATTTCTAAAGCATTTTCTGCACTAACTCCAGCACCTGCCATAATTTGAATACGATCATTTGCTTGTTCGACTAATTGTTTGAGCAAGGTTTTGCCTTGAAGTGCGGTAGCTTTTTGCCCCGATGTTAAAATGCGTTCGCAACCTAATGCAATGACTTGTTTAAGGCTTTCAAATGGATCTTGGCATAAATCAAAAGCGCGGTGAAAAGTCACACCAAGCCCATCTGCTGCTTGGATTAGTTTTTCGCAAACAGCTAAGTCGATTTTTGCTTCTTCAGTTAATGCACCAATCACAATTCCTTTGGCACCAAGCACTTTTGCAATCTGAATATCATCTAGCATCATTTGCACTTCATTTGCGCTAAACAGAAAATCGCCAGCCCGTGGGCGGATCATTACATAGCAAGGAATTTTGACTAAATTGACCGCACTTTTGATCAGGGAATAAGGTGGCGTGACGCCCCCCACAGATAAGCAACCACAAAGCTCTAAACGATCTGCACCAGCTTGTTCTGCAGTCAGTGCAGATTCAATATTGTCGATACACACTTCAAGTTTCATTTGATTTTTACCTAAGAAAAAAGAGGCATATTGCCCCTTTTATGATGTGTTATTTAGCAGAGTAATAGCCCGCCATTGCACTGTAAATGGCGTTTTCTTGCTGAATAAGCTGGTATTTTGCATTCAAAATAGCCAGTTGTGAGTCGTTTTCGGTATTTGCCGCCGTGAGCCAATCACGTAATTGCGATACGCCAGCATCATAACGATTTTTGTAATATTGTGTAATACGTTTGTTATGCGCATAGGCTTTTTGTAGGTTGCCAAAACTCGCTTGTGATTGTTGGTAAGCGAAGTAGTTAGTATCAATCTCATTGAGGGCTTTGGTGATACTTTGCTCGTAGCTTAAACGTGCTGTTTCATAATTCGCTTCAGAGATTTTGACATTCCATCTCACCACATTCCAGTTGAGGAACGGTAGATTAATGCTGACTAAACCTGCAGCAATTGGCGTATGCAATGCGTTATCTACTTTCGTACCCGCAGAAGATAAACTTGCCCCTAAAGTCACTGTTGGGAACCAGCTTTTTTGCATTGCTTTTGTATCTTTAAATGCGCTGTTTAGACGGTATTGTGCACTTTTGATATCTGGTCGATTTGCAATAGTTGAAACGGGCACATTGGTGTTAATCCCCACATTTTTCACATTCAAGATTTTTGGCAAGCTCAGATTTAACGGATCGCTTGGTTTTAAATTGAGTAAATTGCGTAAAGTTTGTTCTGCTATTTTACGCTGAGTTTGATAAGTCAACAGCTGATTACTTGCACGCAATACAGATTGTTGTGCTTGAACAGTGCTTGCGCTATCTGCCACGCCCAACTTAAAGCGGTTTTGCATAATTTGGCTAATCTGATTGTAGTATTTGATACTGCCTTCAGTGGCGTGAATTGCATCATTCAAGAATGACAATTGATAGTAAGTAGCAATCACCGAGTTGATTAACGCAAGGCGAGCAGCAGCTAAATCTTGTGCAGAGGCTTTATAGGTCCATTCCGCAGCAGAGGCTGAATCCGCTAAACGTTGCCAAAGATCCAATGTATAACCCACATTCAGTGCGCCACTGTGGCTGATTCTTGAATGTTGGCTGTGTTCAATATTACGAGAAGCACTTGATTCTAGTTTTCCATTAAAGGCAGGTACGAGATTTGCACCCACTAAATTAGCAGCATAAAGTGCTTTGTTAACATTAATTGCAGCTTTCGCAAGGTTTTTATTATTTTCTAAGGCTTGCGCAATGAGATTATTGAGTTGTGGATCTTGATATAAGGTCCACCAGTCTTCTTTCACACTATATTGTTGAGTAAGTTCTTGATACTGCTGAAAATCTTGTTTAGCTTCATTAAAAGAAGTGTCAATATTGGCACAACCGACTAATGCGGTTGAGAGAATAATCAAAGTGAGTTGATTGAGTTTTAACATTATGTTGTCCTTCTGTTAAAAAGTGCGGTCTATTTTTTCACACTTTTGATTGAGTAAATTATAGCAACTTTCTATTCTCTTGCTAGAGCGTTAATTGGGTTTAAATTCGCCGCATTTTTGGCTGGCATATAACCAAATATAATGCCAATAAAACTTGCGCAAACCACGGCGGCGATAATCGAAAACGTAGAAAAAATCATCGTAAAATTACTGGTAAATTGATTGAAGATTAGCCCAAAGGCAAGTGATAGCAGAATGCCAACCATTCCGCCAAGCATACAAATCAGCACAGCTTCAATTAAAAATTGTTGCAAAATGTTGGACTGTCTAGCTCCGATTGCCATTCGTATGCCGATTTCTTTTGTTCGTTCTGTCACGGATACGAGCATAATATTCATCACACCAATTCCCCCTACAATTAAAGAGATCAACGCAATAGATGAAATCAACAGCTTCATTGTGTTTGTGGTGCTTTCAATGGTCTGTTTAATTGTATCGGTATTGAGTACGAAAAAGTCTTTCTTACCGTGGCGAACGGTGAGTAAATTAGTGAGATCTTTTTCTGCCACTTGTGTATTAATGTCATCTTTCACTTTAACCGTGATAGAATCAATTTGAGCATTGCCCGAAATTTTATACATTGCAGTCGTGTAGGGGAGCCAAATATTCAAGCTGCTTCTGTTGCTATTCATATTGCTTTGATTTGCAACGCCAATAATACGTAACGGTTTTTTATTAATCATAATAATTTCACCTAATGGTGAACGATGATTAAAAACTTGCTGCAAGGTATTCGAGTCAATCACGGCAACTTGAGCGCTTTGCTCCACATCGGAGGCAGTAAAGAGTTGTCCTTGTAAGAGCTTAATCCCTTTGACATCAAAAAATTGATCGCCAACACCTTTTACTTGAGCCGTAAAATTCTGATTACCATAAGTTAGACTACCGCCAACGGCACTATTCGGCGTTGCACTTTCAATATAGCTTTGTTTAGCTAACATATTTGAATCATTTACTGTTAAGTTTTGCATTCTTTCTGCATATCGATCACCAAAACCCGTGCCGTTGTAAATATCCATTGTATTTGTCCCTAACGCACTGATATTGGAAAGAATTTGCTGTTGAGAGCCGTTTCCAAGAGCGACCACCGAAACCACAGAAGTAATGCCAATGATGATGCCGAGCATTGTCAGCAACGATCGCAGTTTATGTGCTACAATCGCATTCACTGACATTTTAAAAGATTCAATAAATTGATCTTTATAGAACGTGAAACGCCCTTTCTGCACATTGGGAGTATCCAATTTTTCCGCTATCCAATCGGATTTTTTCGTATCTTGAATAATCGAACCATCTTTAATTTCAATCACGCGATTCGCAAATTCTGCGATTTTAGGATCGTGTGTGACCAAAATAATCGTATGCCCTTCACGGTGAAGTTGCTGCAAAATCGCCATTACCATTTCACCACTTTTAGAATCCAACGCCCCAGTAGGTTCATCTGCCAAAATAATTTCACCGCCATTCATCAAGGCACGAGCAATGCTTACGCGTTGCTGTTGCCCTCCAGACAGCTGATTGGGTTTATTGGTTAATTTGTCTTGCAAACCTAATTTTGCTAACAGATTTTTTGCTCGTTCAAGACGCGTTTTTTGATCAATGCCAGCATAAATAGCAGGCAGAGCAACATTTTCTAAGGCAGTTAGGGTAGAAAGTAAATTGTAACGTTGAAAAATAAAACCAAATTTTTTCTGACGTAAATCCGAAAGGGCATCTTTATTAAGCAGACTAACTTCAGTATCAGCAATTTTATATGAGCCAGATGAGGCGGTATCTAAACAACCAATGATATTCATCAACGTGGATTTACCCGAGCCAGAAGCCCCCATAATCGCAATAAAATCGCCTTTTTTAATCTCTAAATTGATGTTTTTTAGCACTTGCGTTTGATTGTCGCCGTCGCCAAAAAATTTATTGAGAACTTTAATTTGAATAATTTGCATAAAATCGACCGCACTTTTAGAATATTCTTGGGCGACGCGTAGTATTGCCAATTTTTTCACCACTTGAAACCTGTGATGAAATGACTTCTTCGCCTTCCTTTAAGCCCGATAAAATTTGCGTGTGAATATCATCGTTTAGCCCAATGGTTACTTCACGTTTTTCTGCTTTACCTTGAACAAGCACATTCACAAAGACTTTCCCTTGCTCACGCTTTAACGTCATTGTTGGAACTAAAAGCGTATTTTTCGCTTGAGCAACTAAAATTTCAGTTTGTGCGGTCATTCCAATCCGTAATTTGTTATCAGGGTTATCAATAATCGCATTCGCATAAAAATAAACCGCTTTGGTGTTCGCCACGGATTCAGCATACTCATTATCCGTAAGTGTTGTCATTGCAGGATCAATCCCACTGATGACCGTTTGGTATTTTGTGTTTGGCTCTGAAAGCGTCGAGAACAGGATTGGCATTCCAACTTGTACTTTAGTGATATCGCCTTCTGAAATTTCAGGTTTCACAAGCATTTTGCTGACATCTGCAACCTGAATAATCGTTGGCGTCAATTGATTGGCGTTCACTGTTTGTCCTTCCGAAACGGGGATCGAAATGACTGTGCCGTTAATGGGGGAGTGAATTTTGGTATAACCTAAATTTGTGGTTGCCGTATTCACTTCAATTTCTGCTTGCTTAATTAATGCATTGATTTCTTTAATACTGGCTTGAGCAGCTGCAAAGCTATTTTGAGCACTTTCAAGATCGGTCAAACTCACAGCTTTTTGTTTGTAGAGTTTTTGGCTACGCTCATAATTTGCTTTCGCAATATCATAAGCCACTGTCTTGGCATTTAATTGTGCTTGATAAGAGGCAAGTTTGGCTTGTGCAGTATCTAAATGATTGCGTTGATTTTGTGAATCAATTTCTGCAATTAAATCACCTTGCTTAATTTGTTGCCCTAATGTGACA
Source organism: Pasteurella multocida subsp. multocida OH4807 (assembly GCA_000973525.1). Lineage (NCBI taxonomy): Bacteria > Pseudomonadati > Pseudomonadota > Gammaproteobacteria > Pasteurellales > Pasteurellaceae > Pasteurella > Pasteurella multocida. The sequence goes on from CP004391.1 coordinate 50,059, forward strand.
TAAATTTTCTCGATTTTCCCTGATACTTGCGCCCCGACTTCCACACGCTGATAGGCACGAAGTGTGCCTGTTGCAATGACGGATTTTTGTAAATCACCACGTTTGACAGTGTCTGTTAGATAGGTAATTTCATCGTTTTGCTTTCCATTAAATAAATAGAAACCGCCAAATAGTAGGGCAATTAAGATCGTCATAACGATAAGCAATTTTTTATTCATCGTAATTTCTCTAAGGACATCAGGTTTTTTATAAATTGGTTAATTTTGTGTATTCAAATTCAAACAAAGAAAATGAATGAACGTTCGTTCATTTTATCATTAAAACAAAAAATAGGAAGATCAAAATAAGAAGAAAATCGACCGCACTTTTGTATTCTGAAGGTAAACAATGTAGAATAGACAGCATTTTTTATAGCAAAATATTTATTGTAATTTGAGGTCAGAATGAATAACCCAATTGAAAGCGCTGAAACAGTTGAAAATACAGAAAAACGTCCTACCAATTTTATTCGTCAAATCATTGATGAAGATTTAGCTTCAGGTAAACATCAAGCTGTCCAAACCCGTTTCCCACCTGAACCAAACGGTTATTTACATATCGGTCACGCCAAATCAATTTGCTTAAACTTTGGTATTGCAAAAGATTATCAAGGCTTATGTAATTTGCGTTTTGATGACACTAACCCAGTGAAAGAAGATGTGGAATATGTGGATTCAATTAAGCAAGACGTGGAATGGTTAGGCTTCAAGTGGGAAGGTCAACCTCGTTATGCTTCAGATTATTTTGACCAATTATACGGCTATGCAATTGAGTTAATCCAAAAAGGCTTAGCTTATGTGTGTGAACTTTCGCCAGAAGAAATGCGTGAATATCGTGGAACTTTAACTGAGCCGGGTAAAAACAGCCCATATCGTGATCGTTCAGTTGAGGAAAACCTCGCCTTATTTGAAAAAATGAAAAAGGGTGAAATTGCAGAAGGTAAAGCAAGTTTACGTGCGAAAATTGATATGGCATCACCGTTTATGGTAATGCGTGATCCTGTGATTTACCGTATCAAGTTCGCAACTCACCACCAAACAGGGGATAAATGGTGCATTTACCCAATGTACGATTTCACCCACTGTATTTCTGATGCGATCGAGCGTATTACACACTCACTTTGTACATTAGAATTTCAAGATAACCGTCGTTTATATGACTGGGTATTAGAAAATATTTCGATTGAGCGTCCATTACCGCATCAATATGAATTTTCTCGTTTAAATTTAGAAGCGACACTCACCTCTAAACGTAAACTTTTACAATTAGTAAATGAAGGCATTGTGGATGGTTGGAATGACCCACGTATGCCAACCATTTCAGGTTTACGTCGTCGTGGTTATACTCCAGCCTCATTACGTGAGTTCTGTCGTCGTATCGGTGTGACAAAACAAGATAACGTGGTTGAGCTTAGCGCATTAGAAGCGTGCATTCGTGAAGATCTTAACGAAAATGCACCACGTGCAATGGCTGTTATCGATCCTCTTAAAATTGTGATTGAAAACTTTGGTGAAAAAGAAATTTTAACTGCACCAAATCATCCAAATCGTGAAGAATTAGGTCAACGTGAATTGCCATTTACCCGTGAAATTTATATTGATAAAGCAGACTTCCGTGAAGAAGCAAACAAACAATATAAACGTCTTGTGTTAGGTAAAGAAGTGCGTTTACGTAATGCTTATGTGATTAAAGCAGAGCGTGTTGAAAAAGATTCGGATGGCAATATCACCACAGTATACTGTACTTACGATCCAGAAACATTAGGCAAAAACCCTGCGGACGGGCGTAAAGTGAAAGGCGTAATTCAATGGGTTTCTGCAGAAGAGTATTTACCTGCAGAGTTTCGTCAATACGGTCGTTTATTCACTGTGCCAAATCCAAGTGCGGCAGAAGATATTCACGATGTGCTAAACCCTGAGTCGTTAGTAATTAAGCAAGGTGTAGTAGAAAAAAGCTTAATCAATGCACAACCAGAAAAAGCGTATCAATTCGAGCGTGAAGGTTATTACTGTGCAGATAGTAAAGACAGCTCTCCAGAACATTTAGTGTTTAATCTAACCGTCAGTTTAAAAGAAAGTTTTTAAACTGACGCTGTTACGAAAAGAGCGCTTCAGTGCGCTCTTTTTCGTTGAAAAATACGTACGAATAGTGATTAAAGATGAAAAATCTTTGGTTATCTTCTTTATTTTTAGCTGTAATTTAATGAATCGGCGATTTTTTATCTAATTCTGAAAAATATTTCGGTGTTATTAGGGAAAATGATTAGAATATTTTTAGTTTTAAAATGATGTGGGATATAAAGGAAAATACATGAACATTGTTTCTGGTTTCATTGATTGGGTCGAACAGGCACTGGTGTGGTTTGTAGAAAAAGTAGATGGTCCTTTATGGGATGTGACGATTGTCACGTTATTAGGTGTTGGGCTATTTTTTACTATTACAACTGGATTGGTTCAATTACGGTTATTACCACGTAGTTTACGTGAAATGTGGTCGGGTCGGACGGCTGAAGGTAATTCTTTAACCCCTTTCCAAGCCTTTACAACGGGCTTAGCAAGCCGTGTTGGCGTGGGAAATATCGGTGGGGTGGCGACGGCCATTGCAATTGGTGGTGAAGGGGCGGTCTTTTGGATGTGGGTGACTGCATTAATCGGAATGAGTAGTGCATTTGCTGAATCTTCTTTAGCACAATTATTTAAAGTGAAAGAGCCTTGTGGTTTATATCGTGGAGGTCCAGCTTACTATATTACAAAGGGGCTCAAGGCGCCTTGGTTAGGGGGGCTTTTCGCAATCAGCTTAATTTTTACTTTTGGTTTTGCCTTTAATGCTGTGCAAGCTAACTCTATTGTGGAAGCAACCAGTAATGCATGGCATTGGGACCCTCAATATGTGGGTTTACTGTTAGTAGCAATTACGGCATTGATTATTTTTGGTGGAGTAAAACGTATTGGGGCAGTTAGTGCAAAATTAGTCCCTATGATGGCATTATTTTACTTAATTATCGCCGTGATTATTCTAGGAATGAATATTAACGCGATTCCAACGGTACTTTCTCGCATTGTCTCAAGTGCGTTTGATTTTAGTGCAATGGCGGGAGGCATGTTTGGCGCGCTTTTCTCAAAAGCGATGCTGATGGGGGTAAAACGTGGATTATTCTCAAATGAAGCTGGGATGGGATCGGCGCCAAACTCAGCCGCAACTGCAGATGTAAAACATCCTGCAAGCCAAGGGTTGATTCAAATGTTAGGGGTGTTTGTTGATACCATTATTGTGTGTACTTGTACTGCGGTTATCATTTTGCTTTCAGATAACTATGGCAGTGAGTCACTAAAAGGGATTTCATTGACACAAAATGCCTTACAATACCATGTGGGTGATTTTGGTTTACACTTCTTAGCGTTCATTTTATTTTTATTCGCTTATTCATCGATTATTGGTAACTATGCCTACGCAGAAAGCAATATCCGTTTTATTCGAAACAAACCGTTTTTTGTGATGGTATTTCGTTTAATTGTCTTATTTTTTGTCTATTTTGGTGCAGTGAATCATGCCAATATTGTTTGGAACTTTGCAGATACGGTGATGGCGATTATGGCGATGATTAACTTAGTAGCGATTATCTTGTTGGCGCCAATTGTATGGCTAATTCTGAAAGACTATCAACGTCAAATCCGAGCAGGGCAGGAGCCAGTGTTTAATATTGAACAACACCCAGAATTATTAAAACGAGGCGTGGATAAAGATATTTGGTCTTAACCCTTTCCTATTTATTTAAATTTTATATAAAGCTGTACTTGAAAGGATTGATGCCTAGTAAAGTACAGCTTATTTTTAGGTGAAGTTCTCGGTCATCATTTGGCACAATAAATCGTTTATGCGATGTATTTATATGTATGCGCTCATCCTGTGTCGAAAGAAAGATGAGTTAAACTGATTTAACTTGTGGCAGCAGAAGTGCGGTCAGAAATTGGAAAATATCAGTCTTGAAAAGAAAAAACCGCTACACCAAGAAGATGTAGCGGGAGGTCTTAATATAAGAAAGTTAAAAAGACGACTGCATTTTGCAGTGCACTAGCATTATCTAAGACTCAGGATTTTCCAAATAGTTCATAAAAAGTTTTATTTTTTATAAAAAATTTTTTATTTGTGCCTCAATGCCTGTTTCGTCTAGTTTTAAATCAGTCAGAATTTCTTGTTGTGTCCCTTGTGGGATAAAGAAATCAGGTAAACCTAATTGTAATAATTTAATGTGATGTTGTTGTGCATGAAGGACTTCAGTCACAGCACTACCTGCCCCACCTTGAATAGCATTCTCTTCTAATGTCACTATCATTTCATGGGTTTGTGCAATTTGGTGAATACGTTCCACATCAATTGGTTTAACAAAACGCATGTCCACGACGGTGGCATTGAGTTTCTCCGCCACTTTCATAGCAGTTGGTAATAGGGTACCAAAATTTAGGATAGCGATTTTTTCACCTTCTCGAATTAAGTTTGAACGTCCCAATTCTAATGCCTGTAAAGGTTGCAAGGTCACACCAATGGCATTACCACGTGGATAACGTACTGCGGCAGGTTGATTGAGTTTATATCCAGTGTAAAGCATTTGGCGGCATTCATTTTCATCACTTGGGGTCATAATGACCATATTGGGAATACAACGCATAAAGCTAATATCAAATGCACCTTGGTGTGTTTGTCCGTCAGCACCAACTACTCCTGCACGATCGATAGCAAATAATACAGGTAGGTTTTGGATCGCTACGTCATGGATAAGTTGGTCATAAGCCCGTTGTAAGAAAGTCGAATAAATGGCAACAACAGGTTTATATCCTCCGATGGCTAAGCCAGCTGCAAAGGTGACGGCATGTTGTTCAGCAATGGCGACATCAAAATATTGTTCAGGGAAACGATTTGAAAATTCAACCATTCCAGAGCCTTCTCGCATTGCTGGGGTAATCCCAACAAGTTTAGGATCCTGCGCCGCCATTTCACATAACCATTCCCCAAAAATGTGTGAGTACGTTGGCGTGCTATTAGATTTGGGGAGTTGACCACTGAGATGATCGAACTTAGGAACACCATGGAAACCAATCGGATCTTTTTCAGCTGGAGCATAGCCTTTCCCTTTTTTCGTCATAATGTGTAAGAATTGTGGACCTTTTAAAGAGCGCATATTCTTTAATGTACTAATCAGCTCTTCAATATTGTGCCCATCAATTGGACCAATATAATTAAATCCTAATTGTTCAAACATTGTGCCGACTGGTGACACAAATCCTTTAACATGCTCTTCTGTTTTTTTAACAAATTCTTTTATTGGAGGCATCCCAGATAAAATTTTCTTGCCACCTTCACGAATAGAAGAGTAGAACGAGCCCGTGAGTAATCGTGCAAGATGATTATTTAAAGCGCCAACATTCTCTGAAATTGACATTTCATTGTCGTTTAAAATGACAAGCATATCCGCGTGGGAGGCACCAGCATGGTTCATCGCTTCAAACGCCATGCCTGCGGTAATCGCACCGTCCCCGATAACACAAACAGTTTTACGTCCTGCATTTTCTTTTTCCGCCGCGATCGCAATTCCTAAGCCTGCGCTAATAGAAGTAGAAGAGTGACCTACACTTAACACGTCAAATTCACTTTCCTCTCGCCATGGGAAAGGATGGATGCCATTTTTTTGACGAATGGTAGACATTTTATCACGACGCCCAGTTAAGATTTTATGGGGATAAGCTTGATGCCCTACATCCCAAATTAATTGATCGAAAGGTGTTTTATAAATATAGTGGAGGGCGACGGTCAACTCGACTGTCCCTAAGCCTGAAGCTAAATGCCCACTACTTTGGCTAACTGACTCTAAAAGATATGCACGTAATTCCTGACAAACTTGAGGCAGTTGTTCTTTGCTGAGTAAACGCAAATCTTCAGGTGAATTAATTAAAGATAAAAGAGGGTAATTTTGCATAATTGTTAGTCAATTCCAAAATAATTTAAAAACAGACCGCACTTTTGTTAAGTGAATGTGCGAGTTAACTTTTTCTATTCACGACAAATTCAGCAATAGCGCGTAAGGCTGCCGTATCAAAGGGTACATATTCTAGTTCAGCTAACGCAACTAAGTAGAGTTCTTTCGCTTTTTGTTTAGCACCATCTAAACCAAGTAATTTGGGATAGGTACTTTTATCAGACAGTAAATCGGAACCTACATTTTTACCTATTACGTCACTTTCTCCTTCAATATCTAAAATGTCATCTTGAACTTGAAAGGCGAGCCCAATGGCATCGGCATAGCGTTGTAAATGCTGTTCTAGCGTTGTGTCTGTAAAATGAGGTGAGCAAATGAATCCCATTTTCAACGCAGCGGATAATAGCGCCCCTGTTTTGTTACGGTGGATTTGCTCAAGTTCATCTAACCCAATGTGTTTTTGTTCAGAAATGAGATCCAAGCTTTGTCCTAGGCACATGCCTTGGATACCCGATGCTTGACTGAGTGTTTTGACGAGTGCCAGTGTTTGTTCTGCTGATAAGTATGGAACTTGAGTGAGAATATCAAAAGCAAAGGCTTGTAAGGCATCTCCAGCTAAAATGGCGGTAGCTTCATCAAACGCAATGTGGCAGGTTGCCTGACCTCGTCTTAATGTATCATTATCCATAGCAGGCAGATCATCATGGATTAACGAATAAGCATGAATGGCTTCGAGTCCCGCCGCAACATAATCTAATTGCTCTAGTTGAGCGCCCAACATTCTCCCTGTTGCATAGACTAAAAAAGGACGAATACGTTTTCCGCCTAATAACACACCATAGCGCATTGCTTCAGCAAGAGGAGATGGCGCAGTGTCAAAGGAAAGTTGTTGCGCTAGAAAAGTATTAATACGTTGCTGTAATTGTGATAGATCTTGCGAAAATTGATACATAATAGCTTTGTTGTTATGAGTCTGGTTGATAATCAGTCAGCGCGGCATGCTCATTCTTTTGCAATAAAATCTGAATACGTTGTTCCGCTTGTTGCAAACGCTCTTGACCTAAATTAGCTAATTTTATTCCATTTTCAAATGCTTTGAGGGACGCTTCTAAAGGCAACTCGCCACTTTCTAAACGCGTCACAATGGCCTCTAACTCTTGTAATGTGGTTTCAAAGTCCAATTCTGTTTTTTGTGTCGGTTTTCTCGCCATTGTTAATCCTATATTATTTGAATGATATAGGGCAGTTATTGTACTGTATTTTAAGGCATATGTTAAAATTATTTAGCTTTTTTCAGGGATTTTATTGCTGAATGTTTTCCTGATATAGCTCACTTATTTGACGTGATTGAGAGGTGACTTCTTTAGAACAGGAAGAATAAAAAGTGCGGTCAAATTAACCGCACTTTTTTATTTAGTGAGTCGTTGTTTAAAGCTAACTTAGACTTTTGCTTGTTTTGGTTGTTTAAACACAGTCACTTCTGGTGCTTCACCTGTGAATTTTTCAACTTGAACAATACAGGTATTTGGTGAGTTACCTTGAGCAAGATTTGAGGTACCCACGTCCATTGTTAACACGTTTGGACAACCGTTTTTACATAATGGTTTTTCGCTCATACCTAAGTCTAATGGGTCATACCAAGCACCTTCACATAAGCCCACCGTACCTTTAATGATGTGATCACTCACGATTGCCCCCGCAAGCACTTGACCTCGACCATTGAAGATACGCACGATATCACCGTCTGCAATGCCACGTGCTTTCGCATCTTCAGTGTGAATAAGCACTGGTTCACGATCTTTCACGGTGTATTTTTGACGAAGTGAAGTGTGCGCTAATTGGCTGTGTAAGCGATAGTAAGGGTGTGGTGTTACTAACGCTAATGGGTGTTCTGACGTTACATTACCCGCAAACTCTTCTGGTTCAAACCAAGAAGGGTAGCCTCGGCAATCGTCGTAGTTCATTTTTGCAACGGTGTCAGAGTAGATCTCAATTTTACCAGAAGGTGTGCCAAGCGGATTTAATAATGGATCTTCGCGGAACTCACCATAACGCACCCATTTTTTCGCTTTTTCACTAGCGTTAAATGTGATTGGTTTGTTTTCTTCCCAGAATTTTTCAAACTTAGGCATTAACACGCGGTTTTTACGTGCTGCATCAAAGGCTGATTGATAGAAGAATTTCAACCAATCCATTTCAGTTTTACCTTCAGTGAATTTATCTTCTACGCCAGCACGTTTTGCTAATTCAGCAAAGACATCGTAGTCATTACGTGCTTCAAATTGTGGCTCAACGACTTGTTTCATTGGGAGAATGTGCATCATAGAGTAGTCACCAGTCATTGTTAGGTCATTACGTTCATAACTTGTGGTGATCGGTAACACAATATCTGCCATACGTGCAGTTGGTGTCCAGTTGATTTCATTCACAATGATAGTTTCTGGTTTTTGCCACGCTTTCACTAAGGTATTGGTATCTTGATGGTGAACAAATGGGTTACCGCCTGCCCAGTAAATTAATTTAATGTCTGGGTAAGTGATTTCGGTTCCATTGAACTTGATCGTTTTACCCGGATTGAGTAACACATCTGCGATACGCGCAAGTGGGAAACTGATTTTCGCTGATTTAGATAACCAAGATTGTCCAGTGTTTGTGGTATCGCTATCTAATGTTGCAGACATTGATCCAATCACACCGCCCGTTGTGGTTGGCGCACCACCATTTGAATAGTGATAGCTGAAACCAAAACCGCCACCTGGTAAACCAATTTGGCCTAACATTGAAGCAAGAGTGACTAGCATCCAGTGAGTTTGTTCACCGTGACGTTGACGTTGCATACCCCAACCACCCATTAACATTGTACGTTTTGATGAGAAGTCAGTTGCAAGTTGTTTGATGACATCAACGGGTACGCCACAGATTTTGCTTGCCCATTCAGCATCTTTTGCTTGTCCATCGACTTTACCGAGCAAGTATTCTTCGAATTTTGCATAGCCTGTTGTATATTTTTTCAAGAAGGCTTTGTCGTGTTTATCTTGCGTCACTAAAGTATGCGCAATACCTAACATTAATGGAACGTCAGTTGCTGTATTAGTTGGGATCCATTCTGCGTTAAGCATTTTACAGGTTTCACTTTTGATTGGGTCAATACAAATAATGCGTTTGCCTGTTGCTTGATATTTTTTGAAGTACTCAATACCTTGTTGGTCTGTTGCTGTCCAAGCAATACGTAATGTGGTAAGTGGGTTTGCAGACCATAACACGATAATATCCGTGCTTTCTAATATGGTTTCCCAGCTAGTTTGTTGTTCATAAACTTCGATCGTACCTAATACGTGTGGCATAATTACCTGTGCAGCACCAGTAGAGTAGTCACCTTTGTGTCCTACGAAGCCACCTGTTGCATTGAGGTAACGGTGTAATAACGTACGGCTTGAGTGGAGAGAACCCGAGCTTTTCCAGCCATAAGAACCACCAAAAATATTTTCAAATCCGCCTTCTGAACGAACACGTTTAAACTCTTTGTCGATTAAGTCGAGAGCTTGATCCCAAGTTACGCGTACCCATTCATCACGACCACGCATTGTGGTGTCGCTTTTACCTGGGTTATCTAAATAGCCTTTACGTACCATTGGGTATTTGATACGAGTTTCACTGTAAAGCTGATCAGGTACAACAGATTGTAATTCGTTTTCAATAACAGGTGGAATGGCAGGACCCGATTTGACGGCTTTGCCATTTTCAACTACCACGCCGAGTGGTCCCCAGTGCGCAGCGGTGACGATTGTTTTGCTTTCAGCTGCAACAGCATTTGGCGAAACAAGTGAACCGACTACGCCACCGCTTAATGATGCGCCAGCAATGCCAAGAGAGGAGTTTCTTAAAAACTCTCTACGTTTTACATCTACTTTGTTCTCTTTTTTCATATAAAGCCTCGCTTATTTAAGTAGTTGACGTTTTGACACCTTTCTAAATATGAGTGGACAATTAATTTCTCGGTTATCCATGGCATAAGCGAACTTATTGCTGGCTTGTTACCATATCTGTCGACTTAGGATCGCAAGCTCGGAGTCAGGAATTTATCTTTAATGTGATGCACTCAACATATCTTTACTGTTACGTTGTAAGTAAATTGTTAGGGTCCTTACTTCTTCCGCAGTTAACGCGGTACGATCTTTCATTGAGTTAACTACACCAATCCATTGGTTTGCAGTGTAGTGATCTGCTTCAATAACAGCATGACAGGCACTACAATGGGTTTGATTTAATTTGTTACCGATTTGGTTAAGTGCGATTAAATCAGGCGTTAATTTATCTTGTGGTACAGTGACATTGAGCGTAATTGCTTTCCATTCAGAGTCTGTGACTTCATCCTGTACTGTTTTCATCACATTGATTTGATCTTTTGCTTCCTCTTCTAATAACGCTAAAATAATACGTTTACCGAGATCCATATAAACAATGGATTCTGCTCCAACTTGTTGCCAGCCTTTTAACGTTGCTGTTGTTTTTTGCTCTTCATTTTTCCAGTCCGTTAATGTCGCATAAGGCATTAAACGAATTTCACCGCCGTTTGCCGTTGTTGCCGTTGAAATCGATTGAACATAAAGTGGTTGAGAATTATCAGCTACAATAGCTGGTTTGCTTTCTGTTGTCGCTGTTGGTGGCGTTTCTTCAGGGATTTCTGGTAAGAAGTGGACGATACCTTTGTGACAATCAATACAGGTTTGTCCGTCAGATTTCGCTAATTCGTGCATCGTTTGTGCAGATTTAGATTGGGAAGCAATTTCCATTGCGTCTAAACTATGACAAGTACGACAGGTTTCAGAATTTGTCGCTTTCATGTCATCCCAAACTTTTTTAGCCATTTCGTAACGGTGTTTTTCAAAGGCTTCACGGTCAGGAATTTTGCCCTTTAATTCATACCAAACATCTTTTAATGCGAAAACTTTCGCTTTAACGTAATGCAAGCCACCGGGAGGGACGTGACAATCAGCACAATTTGCGCGAATCCCTTTTTGATTAGAAAAATGCACACTGGCTTCCCATTCTTCTTGTGGAAAACTCATCGAGTGGCAGCTGGCACAAAACTCAGGAGAACTTGTTTTATGCATAACATATTGAACGCTAAATAATGCCCCCGCTCCGATGGTCATGAGTGCTAAAGCCGCGAGTACAGAACGTTTTTTTATTTTTGACATAAGTCACTCCAAAATTAAGTTATATGTTTTTGTATATAACCAAGCGATATAAGAGGAATAAAATACTCATAACTAGTTAATTCATTTTAGGCGTATTTGGTACGTTGACTTTGATTAAAATCAAAAATAGCCTGAAGAATATGATTTTTTGTGGTTGTTTGTTTAATTGTTGGGCTTTCTTATAATTTTTCTTTATATAATTATTTTTATAAAGGTTGATTAAATTAAGTCAGTCGAAAGATTTTTATTATTGATGTGATCTGTTAGAATGCAGCGTTTAAAATTAAGGTGATGTTGAAATAGACTATGAAATTTATCGTTAAACTTTTCCCTGAAATTATGATTAAAAGTGAATCTGTCCGTAAACGATTCGTGAAGATTCTAACAGGGAACATTCGCAATATTTTAATTAAATACGATGAGTCAGTGGCAGTTGTGCGCCATTGGGACTACATCGAAGTGCGCTCAAAAAATGAAGAAAATCGACCGCACTTGATCGAGTTGTTACAGCGTATTCCAGGGATTCATCACTTTTTAGAAGTCGATGAAAAGCCATTTGAAACCATGCACGATATTTTTGAGCAAACTTTACAAGATGTGGGCTCAAGCCTTGAGAATAAAACGTTCTGTGTGCGCGTGAGACGTAAAGGAAAACACGAGTTTAATTCTTTAGATGTAGAACGCTATGTGGGCGGTGGTTTAAATCAACATATTGCTTCTGCCAAAGTGCAATTAAGTAAACCTGATGTGACAGTACGTATTGATATTGAAAACGACAAAATGATGTTGGTGAAAGCGCGGCATCAAGGCATCGGCGGTTACCCGATTGGTACACAAGAAGATGTGCTTTCATTGATTTCGGGTGGTTTTGACTCGGGTGTATCAAGCTATATGTTGATTCGTCGTGGTTCGCGTGTGCATTATTGTTTCTTCAATTTAGGCGGTGCCGCACACGAGATTGGCGTGAAACAAATGGCGTATCACATTTGGCAGCGTTATAGCGAATCACACAAAGTGCGTTTTGTCGCAATTAATTTTGAAGGTGTTGTTGGCGAGATTTTAGAAAAAGTCGATAACGGGCAAATGGGCGTAGTGTTAAAACGTATGATGGTGCGTGCAGCAAGCCGCGTTGCGGAGCGTTTTGGCATTCAAGCTATTGTCACTGGTGAAGCGTTGGGTCAAGTTTCTAGCCAAACTTTAACGAATTTGCGTTTAATCGATGAAGCTTCTAACTGCTTAGTGTTGCGTCCCTTGATCACACACGATAAAGAGCAAATTATCGCCATGGCAAAGGAAATTGGCACCGATGATATTGCAAAATCAATGCCTGAATTTTGTGGTGTGATTTCGAAGAATCCAACGGTAAAAGCAATCAAGGCAAAAATTGAAGCGGAAGAAGGTCACTTCAATTTTGATGTGCTAGAAAGTGCGGTGCAAAATGCGCAATATTTAGATATTCGCCAGATTGCAGAGCAAACCGAAAAAGACGTGGTTGAAGTAGACACCGTTTCGGTCTTGGCATCGCAAGATGTGATTTTGGATATTCGTAGCCCTGAAGAAACCGATGAAAATCCATTAGAAATGGACAATGTGCAGTTAATGCCGTTCTATAAATTGTCTTCACAATTTTCAACGTTAGATCAAAGCAAAAACTATCTTTTATATTGTGAGCGTGGCGTAATGAGTAAATTACAAGCGTTGTACTTAAAAGAACAAGGTTTTAGCAATGTGAAAGTTTTTCGCCGTTAATTTCCGATAATCAATAAAAAATGCCGAGGGAAAACTCGGCATTTTTATTTGTATGTTTTGATTATTTTTTCCAAATGACGTGGAACTCTCGATCTTCTTCACGATGTGAAATAAGGAACTTGGCAAACACATCGTCCATTTCATCTTTATCGTTCACTAAACCAATCCACACTTCGGCATAAGCGTCAGGGTCGATTAATACGCCAATTTCCATATCCCAGTCATCAGCAGTTTCTACAAATTCTACTGCACCACGTTCTTCAAATTGTAAGTTAAAAAGTAAAATATCAGCAGGATCGAGATTCTCAGGCGCCATTTCTAGAAAAATATCGTAGGCAATATCGATCGCTGTATCAGGATCCAGTTTTACTTCATTTGTCATGGGATTTTCCTTTATTTCTTCAGTGTTACATCATCATAGCATAAGTTGCTAAAACAGACGAAATTTGACGCTATTTTTTCTTGTTATACAAAAGGAATAAAAAGAGCTTGTAAGAAGATACGGTTATTTTTCGTCTAAACAAAACGTATTCTCGAATAAACGATAACGCAAATAAAAATTATTCTTTATAATAAGAAATGGGGGAAATATCATGCAACGATTGACAGAAAATGAAGTAACGCCAGAGCATATTTTTTTCGAACGTAGAAAAATCATTCAAGCAATGGGGGTGATGGGGGCTGCTTCATTGCTACCGAATATTGCGTCTGCAAGTACAGAAGACGACCTGCGCAAAGTATTAACTTTTGCTAAGGACGATAATCCACATTCATTAGTTTTAACACCTGAAAATAAAGTGATTGGTTATAACAACTTTTATGAATTTGGTGTGCCGAAAGAATCGCCAGCGAAGTATGCATCTGCGATGAAAACAGAACCTTGGACGTTACGTGTTGAAGGGGAAGTTGAAAAGCCAATGACTTTTGATGTACAGGAATTAATGAAGAAATTGCCTTTAGAAGAGCGTATTTACCGTTTTCGGTGCGTCGAAGCCTGGTCAATGGTGATCCCTTGGATTGGTTTTGAACTCAATAAATTGCTTGCGATGGTGCAACCAACTAGTCAGGCAAAATACGTCGAATTTGAAACCTTATATGATCCAGAAACTATGCCTGGTCAGAAAAATAGTTTTTTTGGGGGGGGATTAATTTATCCGTATGTAGAAGGGCTAACCATTGAAGAAGCCATGAACCCACTCACGTTATTATCCGTTGGGCTGTATGGAAAAACCTTAGCACCACAAAATGGTGCCCCCATCCGTTTAGTTGTTCCGTGGAAATATGGATTTAAAAATATTAAGTCTATTGTAAAAATTACTTTGAAATCGACTCAGCCTAAGACCACCTGGAATCAAGCTGCTCCACAAGAATATGGCTTTTACGCAAATGTGAACCCAGCTGTTGATCATCCGCGTTGGTCACAAGCCAGCGAACGAGTGATTGGTTCAGGTGGGTTATTAAGTATTAAACGTCAACCAACATTGATGTTTAATGGATATGAAGAACAAGTTGCGCATTTATATCAACATCTTGATTTAAGGAAACATTTTTAATGCTTAACTTACTTAGAATAGTGACTCATATATCTTGTGCCATTCCGTTTATTTGGCTGCATATCATTTTATTTTCAGGTGATGAATCGCAATTAGGGGCTGATCCTGTAAAAGAAATGCAGCATTTTCTTGGGTTTACTGCAATAACGATTTTATTACTGGTTTTTGTATTCGGTATCATTTTTCGTTTATTCAAGTTATATCACCTGCAAATCTTACGTCGTGCATTAGGATTATGGGCATGGTTCTATGTGATTTTGCATATCTATGCGTATTTTGCTTTCGAACTAGGTAGCGATGTGCAATTATTTTTACATGAGTTAATTCAGCGTGGGTACTTAATTGTCGGCGGAGGGGCGTTTCTTATTTTGACGTTGATGTCAATAAGTTCGTTGCCTTATATTAAAAATAGAATGGGTAAGTGGTGGTTCTATTTACATAAACTCGGCTATTACGCCTTGTTATTCGGTGCGATTCATTATTATTGGTCGATTAAAAATTTGACATTTAATGCCTTACTTTACCTAGTGTTGTCAGTATTTATTGTATTATGGGAATGTTATACTTTATTTCGTAGTAAGAAAGCACATTCAGCATGAATAAAACAAAAGACATTGATCTGTAAATTAAGTGCGGTAGAATACCGCACTTAATTTTTGTCGTTACGTTTAATTGGATAATACGATGTCAACTTACCAAACAATTGAGCCTGAATTTTGGAAGCATAAAAGCTTACTGGAAATGACAGATGCTGAATGGGAGGCATTATGCGATGGCTGTGGTAAGTGTTGTTATCGAAAGTTTATCGAAGGGCGAGGGAAACGAAAAAAATTATACTATACTCGTATTGCCTGTAATTTATTAGATCTTGAAACGGGAAAGTGTAGCAATTATTCAGACCGCTTCAAACTTGAGCCTGATTGCACCAAATTAACTAAGAAGAACTTACCTGATTTTCATTGGCTCCCTTCAACATGTGCCTATCGTTTATTAAATGAAAACAAACCGCTTTTTGATTGGCATCCATTAATCTCTGGTAACCCTGACTCAGTCAAACATGCTCACATTTTGATTGAGCAAGGCATTCATGAGAAGGATGTCATTGATTGGTTTGAATTTGTTGTTGACGATAACAGTTAAACTGAAAAGCCTTCTTTTTTAACCTTATAAATCAATTGCTTGCAGTTAATTTTAAAAAGTTACGTTCCGAAATACGGGAAAGTGTTCCAAAACTAACATTTTAACGGCAATATAATTTTGTCTTTTCTGATGTAACGTTTTGTTGTTTTTTGGTCTGTATGACCTAGCTGTATTTTCGCTGTCTCTGTATCTTGTAACAAGAATATATCTGTCGCACTTTTAGCTCGTAGATCTCTAAATTGGACTTCTTTTATTTCACTTTCTAAGCTCGGATACTGAGCCAATGCTAGTTCTCTTAAATCACTAAACCAATTTGTTAATGTTTGACGAGAAAGTTTTTGCTTCCGCTTATTTTGAAATAAAAATACTTGTGAAGTGTTTTTGATTCTACGTTCAATGATAGTCGCTAATTGACCTGTCATTTTGAAGCGTAATCGTTTTTTTGTTTTTTTCTGATTAATATGTAATATGCCATCATGTATTTGATGTACGGTCATACCAACGATATCAACAGGTCTTTGACCAGTTAAATATGCAATATCCATTAAGTCTTTCATATCTTGATTTGCTAGATCATAAAAAATTTTATAGATATGATCTTCAACATAAACATCTCTTGCAGACATTTTGAACTTTTTAATTCCAAGAGTAGGACTAGGTAAAGAGGTGTATCCAAATTCTCTAGCAATGTTCCAAATGTGATTAAATGTACCAATTTCCTTATTCGCTTTTGCTGGAACGGATTTACGCCAGTCTAAATACATTTTTATATGTTTTGGTTGAATCTTGTTTAATTCTACTGGTGGGTCACCAAAAAATAGAGATAAGTATTTTATTGCGCTCTTATCTGCATATTGTGTCTGTTGAGCTTTGTTGGGCACTACTTCAGCAAGATATTTTTGGGCCATCTGGATAAAACTCACTGTTTCTATTGAAATAGTTCTATTACAGTTTAGTTTTGCAGCTTCAAGAATCGCTAGATTTTTGTCTAATCCTAATGATTTTTCTTTTCCATCTGCCAAAACATAATAGTAATAGTCAACCACCTTACCGCTAACTCTTTTTCTTGAGCGGCAAATTAGATTTTGTGGCAACCCTTGATTTTCTTTTTTTCTTGGTCTGCCCATATGCTCTCCTTATATTTTCAATACATTTGGATACCAGTCAGATTCATGATTGCATGATATAGATGCAACTCTTTGCTTTTTACTTTTAGTTTCGTTATAGTCGCGACGAACAATGGGGTAGCCATTTGCATTTTGTTTAAATGGAATCCCCATTATGTTTAATTGCTCAATAATCAGTGATTTCTGTTTTCTTCCTGTAAGAAATTCTATTTCTTGGACAGAAAGGAAATCATTGTAGATATTAATTTCCATAAATCCTCCTTAAATAAAAAAGCCGTGCTAGACGGCTTAATACAATGATTTGTTAAAATCATACTTCTTGACTTATCTCCGTGCATTTTTCATAGCATCAAACCAAGCTTGAGCGTCTTCTTCGCTTTTAAATGCTAGACCAGCATCTAATAGTGCTAAATGATAAACATTTTCCTTATCAAAAACACTCATACCAACATCTACCTTCGCCCAAGCTATACCTAATGGATCTGAATTCATTGTGATACGCCAAAACTTCTGACCTTCTTCTAACTCTTTAAGCGGACATGGCAAAGTAAGCGTTACTGTCGGTCGTGGTTCTTCCCACATTCCTACAATGTCAGCATCGCTTTCTTCATTTTCTTGATACAAGCCATTAATACTCCATGACTGTGTTACTGCATGTATACCGCTAATAACATAACCGACTAGCTCAGTATCATGTGTGAAAACTAATTTTTCAGGCTTTCTGAACATTACAAATGCTTTAGAGCCATCACGTAAGCGTACTGGTTCTCCAGCCAATGCTTTTTCTAAGTCAAACTTTTTCATCTGATTACTCTCATAGTTATTAGATTCTTCATACATACCAATTATATTAAGATTGCTGTCATCGAAGTGGGTTCCGTTAATTCTCCAATTTTCAGTGATAGCAACATCTCTATTATTGATCCAATATCCACCCAGAGCTGAACTGGGTGCGAAATTATAACGACTAGGGATTTCAAATTTTATAAAGCCTTTACAGCCATTTTTCAACATGACTGGTGAACCAGCTAATGCTTTTTCTAAGCAGAATGCTTTCATTTACTCTCACTCCAAATCTTCAATAAATTCATCAATAATGTTTGATATTTGAGATTGCATTTCTTCTAAAGATCCGTCTTTCAGTTTTGCGATATCTTTTAGCTTGTTTAAAACGCTTTCACTGAAACAGTTATATAAAATATAGCTTTCTTCGAACAAATCATCTCTTGAGATTGCACTTACATTTCCTACATTTTCTATACTCTTGTTTTGTATAAAACTGTTAAAAATAGTATCTTCTTGTTTCTTGTTTTCTACTGAAACAGCAAGAATTAATTTTTTTGGATAATCGTGTAGATAAGATAAGGGAGTGGCAAACAGAAAACGCACAGAATTAAAAGAGGCATAGATATTTCACTATGCCTTTTTTATTATAAAGATGATGATAACTCTCGTTGAGAAGCTACTGCTAAGAAATGACTACGGTCTTTATAGATTGGATTATTAGCTACACGTTGGTCTATTCTATCAATTAGATATTGCGGTAATACAATATTAACACGCTGGCGTTTACCAAAGTAAGCAGTGATATCTACATCGATTAATAACCAACTATCGCAATATTGAAAATCTTCTTGCTCTTTATAGTGAAGAAATCCTAAATCTTTAATTTGGGAAATATCAAAATTATCTTCGACCATCATTTCTAAGATGGTATGGATTGCATCAGTTACCATTGGAACAATTTCTTCGACAGTATCTGCACCACTAAAACAAGAGTAAGTTTCATTAAAAAGCGCAGGCACACATAAGCCAAACGCTTCATTTTCATTTTTTGGCGTTTCAACGCCAATGGTAAATAACATATAACCTCCTTATAAGACTCGGCAGAGCTATAAAAGCCCTGCCGATTTCTTTATGGATCTGACAGTACCTATTGGTAAATCTTTCTTGGGATGCGGAACAGGAAACGTCTTTCCTGTTTTAGGTGAATACCATATATGGTGCGACCCTTTACATCTCAATTCAGTACATCCAATTGCTGTCAGTTCCTTGATTAAGTCGTGTGAGTTCACGTGATACCTCCTTTGCCTTAATCAAATACTATTATACACACAGATACACACAAGTCAAGTATTTAAAAAAGGATTAACCTATGCCAAAAAAAGACGAGGTTAAATCCACGTCTAAAGGGCGTGGTAAAACTAAATTAACAGACAAGCAAAAACGGTTTGTTGAAGAATATCTAATTGACTTAAATGCCACTCAAGCAGCAATCAGAGCAGGGTATGCTGAGAAAGCAGCTAATCGTGAAGGCAGTCGTTTGTTGTCAAATGTAGACATTCAAGAAGCTATTCAAAAAGCCCAAAACACTCGGGCGGAACGAGTTCAAATTTCACAAGATGATGTACTGCGTGACTTAATGGAGTTACGTGATATGTGTATGGGACGTAAATCATTCATTGTCACTGATACGGTTATTTTGCGATGACTAAAAAAGACAATCCTAAGACATACAAAGCCTGGGGGAGTGAATGGATAAAAAAATAAACGATCTTGGTCCGTTAGCTGGTGAACTTGTGGCAAAATCAAGGTCATGCGATAAAGTTGTGGATATTGCTTTATCAGACACCAAAAGCAAACCAAAGAAGACGATTGTTTTCTATGTTGATTGCAAGAATAAAGAGAGATTTTATATCAGCGAAGACGATATAAAGAGTCAAAATAAAGTTTTTTCTGTTAATGAATCCTTTAAAAACATTGACTCAGAAAAATATTACAAAGCTTGCCTTAAACGCGGTCTTTTTTTATTGAGAGGTGAGCAATGCAGAAAGTGAATTTTAAATGGATTCGTGGCGATGATCAGTCAGAGACTTTAGTTTTTACCAATACTGATGGCTCATTACTAGATTTGACGGACTATCGAATTGACTTGCATATTAAGCCAAAAGATAGCGACAGTAAGCCAATTAAGCTTTCCACTACCAATGGCACAATTAAAGTCAACATCAACAAAGTAACATTTGTTGTTGGTAACGCTTTAACTGATGGCGTGGATTGGGAATAGGACCTCGTGGTCCCGCAGGTTATGAAGGTTCAACATCGTATAGATGGCTTAGAAATGTTCTATTGTCAGCCAATCAATATGATACGCGTTCAACATCGTATAGATGGCTTAGAAAAAATTGCGAAATTATTTGCATAGTTTATCAAAATTAAGTACACTCACCAGTGACAGGTAAAGCCTAGTATCACTGCGAAGCCTATGGTATCGTAAGCGTATGTTAAGTACGTCAGCACTAGGGTCTGTCACCACAAGTTTTCAAGCCGTCAGTTTTATGATAAATTGGCGGCTTAATTTTTTGTGCAAAGGAATGACGAAATGGTTTCTGTTTATCTTGATGAAAGTGGTGATTTAGGTTGGAAATTTGATGCGCCTTATCGTAAAGGTGGGTCAAGCCGATATCTTACAATTGCCACAATACTTATAAAACACGATAAACGTCATTTACTAAAACGTCTAATGAGAAGCCTGTACGAAAAAACTAAAACGCCTACGAGTCGAGAAATAAAATGGGCTAGTTTATCTGTTTCTGATAGACTTTGGATTGCTAAAAAACTTGCTGACTTTAAAATTAAGCATGGTTCAGATGTTCAATTTCTCTGCATTACTGTTAATAAGCAAAACGTAATGACTCATATCCGCCAAGATCCGAATAAACTTTATAACTATATGATTAAGTTACTTTTAGCAAATGATCTTGCTAGATATAATCATGTGTATTTCAATGTAGACCAACGTTCAGTTAAAGTAGAGAGTGGAAATTCGCTACATGATTATCTACAAACGTCAATTTGGCTTGATTTGGGAGCAGCAACAATATTAAAAACCATCCCTTGTGACAGTAAATGCCATTTAGGTGTTCAATTAGCAGATATTATTTCTGGTATAGTACAAAATCACTATGAAGATAGTAAAAGTGATCCATTCAAAGCCTTACAATTACATCTGAACAGTAAGAAACTTTATTTCTCATAATTGACAACATATCCATTTTACCTTACTATCACTCTCAAGGCGTCGAAACCTTATAAGCAAGTAGCGGTAATCCGCACCCGATAGCATAGCGGTTTTTTTATGCGTAAAATTTGTGATCTGTTTCTTTCTCTCAAGAATTTTGATTACGCATACCCAAAATTCATCTATGCCGAGAGGGCGAGGAATACAATACCTGAAAAGGAAATAACTCCGACCGACTACTTGCGGTTTTCGAACCTCTTGGCACCCTAATTCTAGGGTTATCTAAACTTCGAAAAAACAAGTAGGAGACAATTATGTCTAATCAAATCTCAACTCAAACCATCTCTTTTTATGGCTCTCAATTAATTACTTTAAAAGTCGATGATGTAATCTATACAGCGGTTAAACCAATCGTTGAGGCATTAGGTTTATCTTGGAGTTCTCAACATAGAAAACTTGAAAATTCAAAAGGTAAGTTCAACTGTGGTCATATCACCACAGTTGCCCAAGATGGGAAAAATCGTGAAATGTTGTGTATGCCAATCAAGAAATTAAATGGTTGGCTGTTCTCAATCAACCCAAATAAAGTGCGTTCAGATTTAAAAGAACGGTTGGAAAACTACCAAGAAGAATGTTTCCTTGTTTTATGGGATTATTGGACAACAGGTATTGCTCGTCGAGATGAAGTGAAAAATAAAACAGAGGCTTGGCGAGCTAAAATGGCAGATTACAAAATGCGATCTAGCCAAAAAGGAAAGGCGTTAAACGAATGCAAAAAAGAAAAGGCTGAACTTGAGCGAGAGTTTGCAGCGATTCAGCAAATGGATTTATTCCTAGAAATTTAAGGCATGGTCATAACAACCATGCCTTTTTGTTATTACCAATATTTGAAGCATACTCCAAAAAACAAACCCCAAACATTCGCAGTGTTCGGGGTTTTTTTATTATCCACTTAATCTGACTAAGAGGACATAAATCAAGATGAATTTTAATATAGAGGTGGCAAAAATGCTAGAAGTTATTTCAAAAGATGCAACAGCTCGCCGTTTTGCTTACGTTGTTGTGGTTTTAAGTTTTATTTTTGGTATGTCGTGGGTACTACCTGATTTGATTAATGCAATTCGCTGGTGGTAAAAGAGGGGTTAGAAATGGAAGCGAATACAACTCCAGTAATGAGAGTTGCCATTGCTTTTGCGATCGCTGTTATCGCATTAGGTATAGCTCTCGCATTTTCAACACCATTTATCAATGCAATTCGCTGGTGGTAATTGTGAATAAAACAATGAAGTTTTTGGCGAGTTGATAATTTGAAGTTCATCACAGAAAAACATTTTCCAGTTTTGTATAATTTACATAATTTTACAAATCGGAGAATAAAAATGAAAAAAATATTCTGCTCTCTACTTATTATTCCAACGTTAGTTTTAGCATCACCTAAAATTGAAATTAAAACTGATGATCAAGAAGGGGAAGATACGGTTAGTATTGAATACCCAGACTTTGATAAATGGGATAAAGATTTAGTAATGGCACCTAAAATTAATATGCTTTTCTTATCAAAGAAGAGTAAAGAAAGAAAATACTTAAATTGTTATGAGAAATTTAATCTTCTTGTAGATAAAAAAAGTTTGGAGGTGGATTCAGTTGATTTTAGTAGTAAAGGCAGTCGAAGTTATTTAGAAGATGTTTTGGAGAATGGGAATAAAATCCTAACAGAAATTATAAATAAACCTAAGATTTACAGAGAGTCATTTAGCCTTGTTCTAACTAATAAAAATCTTGATGCCATTGCAAATTCATCAGAAATAGTATTAAAGGTTTGTGATGAAGTCGAAGATTTTACTTCAGAAGAGCTATCGGCTTTAAAACAAGGAATATCAAAAAGAGTAGGAGCAACAAAATGAAAAAATTTATACTTTTATCATCTTTCATTCCTGCAATTTGTGTTGCTGATATGAATCTCACTCACGATATTTGGGATATTCGATTCAAAAGATCAGAAATGGACGATTCAATTTCGGTTTTTATGAGCACTCGATCTTTAGAGCCTTTTAGTGAGTATGGTGAGAATGTAAGAGCTAATATGGTGATTCGATGTAAAGATAATTCTACTGATTTAATGATTAGTTATTCAAATACATATTTACACAATGATCATGTAAAAGTTGAGTATCGTTTAGATAAGGATAAAGCTGTAAAAACAACTTGGGATACTTCGACTGATTTCAAAGCTACTTTTGCTCGAAAACCTATCTCAGTAATTAAATCAATGTTTGATAAAGACAGAATGTTGGTGAAAGTATCACCTTATAGTAAATCACCAATCACCTTGCCATTTAATATTTCAGGCTTGAAGGAATCTATTGAACCTTTAAGGAAAGCATGTAATTGGTAAGTTTGTAAAGCCCCTTGACCTAGAGGGGCTTTTTTATTACATCAAAAAAACAAACCCCAAACACTGCGAATATTTGGGGTTTTTATACCTCACTTACTCAAAATCAGTAATCGATGTCTCATTGAGTTTTGGATGAATGCGGTCTAAGTTTTCATAGAAAGTCTCTCTATCTTTGGATAATTTAAGTATCGTAATAATAGACGACAGATGCTCCCTTAATTTAGGGTGACCAATATCTTCAGTTAAAAACTGATGAAGTTTAGCTTTTTTGGCCTCTTTAGATGCCATTCTTTTGAGTTCGGGTAACAATTCAGGGGCAAGTCTTGAATAAACCGCATTATTAGTGATATGCCCAAAGAATTGTGGAAATTGATTGTTTTTAAGTGGCGGGTATTTTACACCATATAAACGGCATAATTCTTTGTAGTAGTCTACTGGGAAGGTTTTAATCCACGGTTGAAGCTCTTTAGCTACAAAAGCTTCAAAGATTTTAGCCAACGCATCTTTTGCTCGGCTATCTTGGTAACCAGTTACTTCATCTACAAGTGCAACAATACCAACTTTAGCCAGTGAACGTACTAAAATTTCTGCCTTCTGAGCAGTGTCAAATTGTGCTTTTGTTAGTACTTTTTCCTCCCTTGCTCTTAAATAAACATCACATACAATAGGGAGGATTGTTGCATCGTAACCTTCTTTAATTTGACCATCTTTAGTTTTAAATTTGATACGCTTGATCACATTAATAACATCTTGATTTATAAAAGGTTTTAGGTTCTTTGCATCCATAAAAGCAGGCAAGTTGATCACCTCTTCATTTTCAACAATTGAAGCACCTCTTGCTCCACGATTTGGACGATTTAGAGCTTGGAAAACTGATGCACTTGATATAATTCGAACATCATTTTCAAGTACAGCAACATCAAGCGAAGTTTCACCAATTTTTAAAATTCCCTCGTGAATAGCGAGTGGTATTTCACTAAGTTGTTTTTTCTTTTCCCAGCGGAGTTGAGCGGCTTTTTTCGCACGTTCTTTACGTTGTTCAGGTGTTAAAGTCTGTTTTGTCATAGAGGTTCCTTTTACTAAATTAATCACTTTTATTAGCATAATGCTAAATTAAAATTAATTCAAGCATAATTTAGCAATTGACATTACAGAATTTGAGTAGTAATACCTTTTCAAGGTGTCGAAACCTTAACAACAAGCGGTAATCCGCACCCGACAGCATGGCGGTTTTTTTATGCGTAAAATTTGTGATCTGTTTCTTTCTCTCAAGAATTTTGATTACGCATACCCAAAATTTATCTATGCCGAGAGGGTGAGGAATACAAGACCCGAAAGGGAAATAACTCCAGCCTACTTGTTGAGGCTTTCGAACCTCTTGGCAAACGCCTAAAACAAAAATTTGAATGTGATACATTAGGCAATTGGCATATGTTGCCAAAATTATAGGATTTTGACCCAAACAAAGTCGTATTTAACCAAATCTAGGGCTAGACATAACCGCACTTTAGAGTGCGGTTTTGTTTTATCAGATATTTTGGTAATATGTCAGCAAAATGATTGGAGGGTGATCATGTCAGCGATACCACTAACGAAAGCGGAAAGTATTCAAGAGAGAATGTTCAAGGCTCGTTTTATGAAAGAAATCAATGCCTTTTATTTAAACGCACTGAATAAAGATCTTGATGACTTGGAAAAAGTCGATACTGATCTTTCTTACGCTTTGCGTGGCATACTATTAGCTTATCAAAATAATCATCAAAGTATTGAATATTGGGATAAAGCAATTAAGATAAATCCGAGTGCGGAACATTACTATAATTATGGTATGAGCTTGCAGTATTTAGGATTGCACGATAAATCATTATCAATGTTCAGATTAGCCTTGGATAATGCAAAAAATAATATTGGTTTACTTCGTTTATTAAGAACAGCTTTTTCTAGTTTTTATGCTTCAGATGAGTGTAAAGCGATTATTGAAAAATTATCAAAGTTAGATAAAGAAGGAAATTATCCATTTTATGAAAATGATATATTAATGACCTTTTTCAAAGGCGACTCAGAGATTATGCTTTCCTTTGGTTTGAATATGATGAAGATTATTTCACAGTATTACTCATTGAAATGGCTTGTTCATACTGAAGGTAGAAAGATTGATGACAGATATTACTCCAAGCAATTTTTAAAATGTTTTAGTGATGATGATGTGATTCGGCTCGTGGAATGTAATTCGGCTTTGGCTGATTTTATTGTTGATTTTGAAGAACAATACGATCTTGATTTAAGCCACTTTTATGTTTGTTGTGAGGCTGCAGAATGATTAAGCCTAGTGATTTAATACAACGAGCAGAATTTTTGAATAAGCAATCGACAGAATTAGAATGGCGTGATGGCATTAAGCACGCCTATTATTATCTCTACCATTTGGTTAAAGATTTTGTGGAAGAAAATCGTATTGGAATGAATGTCGAACGTGATCATTTAGGTGAACATCAGTATCTTATTGAACGAATACGGAGTATGGATAATAACTTAGCAAAATCTTTGGCAAGAGAAATGCAAATGTTAAAAGATAAAAGAACATTGTGTTGCTATAATCTGAATGAAGAGGTTACTAAGATAATGCTTTTTCAGCAAATTATGGCAGCAAAAAATGCCAGAATGAAATTAGATAAATTGTGTGAATAAACAAAATATTAAAAGCCTGTTTACAACACAGGCTTTTTTATTTATTATCTACCCATAGGTCTCAAAAGCCTTTCTCAAAACGGTATCCATAAGGATAGTAAACACCCCGTCAGTGTGATTTTTTTATGCTTTAAATTTGCTTCTTTTTCTCATCAACAAATTTAGGCATAGACAATAATTTAGTATCAATGATCGAGAGTGCGACGAATACAATACCTTCGGGGAATAAGTCCGCTAGATTTTGAGCTAGTTTTGAGCTCTCGATCACCCTAATTCGATTAGGGTACTTCTCTCAAAAGGAAACTCAAAATGACAGCTCAAATTCAAACTATCAACTTCCACAATCAACCACTTTCCACTTTTGAACACAACAGTATTTACTATGTTGCAATGAAACCAATCTGCGAGAATATTGGCTTAAATTGGGATGGGCAACGTCAACGTATTCAACGTGATGAGGTGTTAAGTCAAGGTACGGTTATCATAACCGCACCCACGAATAGTGGTGATCAACAAATGCTTTGTCTTCCAATTGATTACTTAAATGGATGGTTATTCGGCATTGATGTAAAACGTGTTAAACCTGAAATCCGAGATTTATTGATTACATACAAAAAAGAGTGTTACAAAGCCTTATCAGATTACTGGATGAAAGGCAAAGCAGAAAGAAAAACCACCACAGACGAAAGAACAGGACTAAGACAAGCTGTTAGCCAGTTGGTCAGTAAAAAAGGCTTAATCTATTCAGATGCTTACTCATTTATTCACCAACGCTTTAATGTGCAACATATTGATGAACTGACAGCAGAACAAGTCCCAATGGCGGTAGAGTATATTCATAAGATCGTTTTAGAGGGCGAACTGATTACAGACACATCGCCAAAAGTGAAAGAGGATGAAATTGTCGTGCCTTACAATGTGTTTTATTCTCTGTATAAACACGGACAACGTGGGCGACAATTAGGATATGAGGTGAGTATTTTATTGGATTCCTTGTTGAAATTATTAGGTGCAGAGTGTGGAAGACCTAGAATCTCAGGATTAGTCCATGACTGCCAAGTAGAAGGGGCTAATTGGCTAGATTTAGCTGAAAAGATTATTGATAAGAGAAATTTAACTGGAGTAAGAGCATAAAACTCACTGAAAAACCGACCGCACTTTTTATAGTGCGGTTGAAAAAGGAGTAACAATGAAACGAGATTGGGAATTGATTCGTAAGATTTTGGTTCAATTAGAGGAACAAAATACCCCTAAAAGCTGGTTATATGGATCGGATATAGAGGGATATGACCGAGAAATAGTAGTATATCATTATAAACTATTAGGAGAAGCAGGATTAATTGAATCTAAAGATGTTTCTAAAATTGGTAAAGTTGATTTTGTTGCACAGTGTTTAACATGGCAAGGTCACGAATTTTTAGACAAAATCCGTAGTGATACGGCATGGAATAAAATTAAAGCGGTCTTAATGAAAAAAGGCGTCGATCTGTCTTTTGAAGCGATTAAAGTCGCAGGTACGTCTATCATTGCTTCTTTACTTAAATAGATATGTTGAAAAAAATAGACTATTTTTGTTATATTCAAATGTAAATAAGGAGGTGAAATATGTTGAATTCAGTATTAAATAGTTTAATGAAAATTATCAATACGTCAGCATGGGGAATTGTTTTTTTCATCTCCTTGATTCCTATTGGCATGATTGTGTACTCTTTATTTACAGATCAACTTCTCATTTTATTTATAGGCGGTAGCTTTATTTTTCTTTGGGCGATAGTGGCACTAGGTATCTGTCTATTTGCGCCTAAAGGAAAACGTAAAGAGATTTTTCATAAAGCATTTTTTAAAAATGAATACTAACTAAATGAATTTTAAATTGAAGCTCACTTCGGTGAGCTTTTTTTATGGAGAAAATTTATGTCAGGAACATTAGGTTAGCGAGTAATATAAAAGGGCTATACAGCCCTTTTTATTGTAAATTCCTCTAATTAATAACCCTGTCACTTCTAATTCTTACCACTCAAAAAGCGTTCCTAAACAAAAATAAAGCACATTGATTTTAAAAGAAAAATCACAATCATTTTTAGATTTTTTTTGGAACATAAAAATGCCTTGAGATATTGAAAATACTGAAAATAAATTATTATTGATTCAGATCACTAATTTAAACAAAAATCGTTGCCTTTGTATTCAGCTTGGATAGAATAACTACTAATTATTAGTCTAGTTTGGGTAGTTGATAATGGATATAACGGATTTAAGGCAGGAGGCAGAGAAGTGTGGTATTGCAAGTTCTCATTATGATATTGATGGGCACTTAATCCATGCGAGTCCAGAGACCCTACGTTATTTTATTCAACTTTTAACCTCATCCTCTACTAGACAATCAGCAAATCGGTTTGATGATGTTGCTGTTTTTTTTCAACATCATGCAATTCAATATGATATGACGCCTTTAGCACTCCCTTGTGCAACAACGGTGTCTTATCAGCTCACTAATGAATCTGGTCAAATTGTTGTCGAATCGTCGCAACCATTCACGCAATGTATTGATTTACCGCCTCTTGATTATGGTTATTATCAGCTAATTATTTCATCAGCAGGAACACAGAAACGTGTTCGTTTGCTTATTTGTCCTCAAACAGCGTATCAACCTCCTGTATCGTCACATAAAAAAGCTTGGGGATTGAATGTCCAGCTCTACAGTTTACGTTCGGAACGCAATTGGGGGATTGGGGATTTTGCTGACTTACATTATTTGATTGAACAAGCCAGCCAGTATGGTGTGGATTTTGTAGGAATTAACCCACTGCATTTAATGTATCCAGCTGTGCCAGAATGGGCGAGTCCTTATAGTTCTTCTTCAAGACGTTGGTTAAACCCTATTTATTTGGCCATTGATTTCTTACCTGAATTTAAAATGTGCAAAACAGTACAGCATTGGTTGAAAAGCGATCCTGTTCGCACACAACTTCAACAGTTGCGTGAAGTGGAATTAGTCGATTATTCTGCGGTAACTACGCTAAAAATGACCGCACTTGAGCAACTATTTGCCTTTTCTAAACGCAGTCAATCCAAGCAAATTTCCCAGCGTCGTCAGGCTTTCTTAACTTTTATGAAGCAAGAGGGAGAACCCTTATTATTGCAGGGATTGTTTAATGTTTTAGATAGCCAAGCACATCAGAAAGCGCCAACAGAGCAAACTATTGGTTGGTTAGGTTGGCATACTGAATGGCAACAATTAAATAAGGTAACGCGTAAACGCTTATTAGCACAACATCAGGATAAAATTGAGTTTTACGCGTGGTTACAATGGTTATGTTCAATGCAGTTAAATGATATTCAACAAGGATGTCAAACCGTTGGCATGTCATTAGGGCTTTACGGGGATTTAGCGGTCAACAGCTCGCGAGGCAGTGTTGATGTTTGGTCGGATCCTGAATTGTATTTTGTTCATGCCTCTGTTGGTGCCCCGCCTGATCCTTTGGGTCCAGTCGGTCAAAACTGGAATTTACCACCGTATAACCCTGCGACATTAAAAGCACGGGGATTTCAACCTTTCATTGATATGTTACGTAGCAATATGCAGCACGTAGGCATTTTACGGATTGATCATGTCATGGGATTATTCCGTTTATGGCTGATTCCTGAGGGAAAAACAGCCGCAGATGGCGTTTATGTGTATTATCCATTTGATGAGTTAATGGCAATTCTAGCGATTGAGAGTCAACGTAATCAATGTGTTGTGATTGGTGAGGATTTAGGTACGGTACCTGATGAAGTGCGGGCTAAATTGAATGAATTTCAAATTTTTTCTTATTTTGTTTTGTATTTTGAGCAGAGACAACGTCAATACCCGCATGTGAGTGCCTTCCCGCCTAACGCGTTTGCGACGATCGGTACGCATGATGTTCCTTCATTATCAAGTTTTTGGCACTGTGTTGATTTGCAATTATTTCAGCAACTTGGTGTACTAAAAGGTGAGCAATTGCAACAAAAATATGAACAACGTGTGATTGATAAACAAGCATTATTGGATACATTACACCGTGATGGCTATTTGCTCGAGAATTATGAAGGGGATGCGCTCACCATGGCAATGCACGCTCATTTGAATTACGTGCTACATCAATATTTAGCACACAGTTGTAGTCAATTGGTTGGTGTGCAATTAGAAAATCTGTTGGGGCAAGACATCTCGTTCAATTTGCCTGGAACAGATACCGAATATCCAAACTGGCGTAAAAAATTAGCTTGTACGTTAGAAAAAATGTTTAGTGATGCGCACATTACCGCATTCTTAGCATCGGTTAATCAAGCGCGTCAAGGATAAATTTATTAGAATCAAATTGAGGGCTTGTTATGGTTCAATTAGTTTCACACTCAGTAATTAATCAATTTTTTGATGGAACACATGCAGATCCGTTTTCTGTGTTAGGGATGCATGAAACAGAACAGGGGATTGAAATTCGTGCCCTGTTACCAGATGCCAATCGTGTTGTTGTGATTGATACTGAAAGCCATACAGAAGTATGCGAATTAACCTGTTTAGATGAGCGTGGTTTTTTTGCTGCTGTTGTGCCTAAAACAAGAAGTTTTTTTGCGTATCAATTGCAAGTTTTTTGGGGAAATGAATCTCAGATGATTGAGGATCCCTACCGTTTTCATCCGATGTTAGCGGATTTAGATAATTGGCTATTGAGTGAGGGATCGCATTTACGCCCTTACGAAGTATTAGGTGCACATTTTATGGAATGCGATGGTGTTTCTGGTGTGAATTTCCGCTTGTGGGCGCCTAATGCAAAACGGGTTTCTATTGTCGGGGATTTTAACTATTGGGATGGTCGCCGTCATCCAATGCGTTTTCATCAAAAGAGCGGTGTATGGGAATTATTTTTACCGAAAGCATCACTCGGACAATTGTATAAATTTGAATTAATTGACTGCCATGGACAATTGCGGTTGAAAGCCGATCCTTATGCATTTAGTTCACAACTCCGCCCCGATACCGCCTCACAAATTAGTGTACTGCCTGATGTAGTAGAAATGACGGCAAAACGTCGTAAAGCTAATCAAGCCGATCAGCCTATTTCTATTTATGAAGTGCATCTTGGATCGTGGCGTCGTAATTTAGCAAATCACTTCTGGCTTGATTATGACCAACTTGCAGAAGAATTAATTCCTTATGTAAAAGAA
The DNA here is from genome assembly GCA_000973525.1 of Pasteurella multocida subsp. multocida OH4807. Taxonomy (NCBI): domain Bacteria; kingdom Pseudomonadati; phylum Pseudomonadota; class Gammaproteobacteria; order Pasteurellales; family Pasteurellaceae; genus Pasteurella; species Pasteurella multocida. The sequence continues at coordinate 81,136 of CP004391.1, forward strand.
ATGGGCTTTACTCATATTGAGTTTTTGCCATTGTCAGAATTTCCATTTGACGGTTCTTGGGGCTATCAACCACTTGGACTTTATTCACCAACTAGCCGTTTTGGCACGCCTGAAGGTTTTAAACGTTTAGTCGAAAAAGCACATGAAGCAGGCATTAACGTGATTTTAGACTGGGTACCAGGACATTTTCCAAATGACACCCACGGTTTAGCGGCGTTCGACGGCACCGCATTGTATGAACATGCGGATCCAAGAGAAGGGTATCACCAAGACTGGAACACATTAATTTACAACTATGGTCGGAACGAAGTTCGTAATTTCTTATCCAGTAACGCACTTTATTGGCTAGAGCGTTTTGGCTTAGATGGTATTCGTGTTGATGCGGTTGCTTCGATGATTTATCGTGATTATAGCCGCGCAGATGGTGAGTGGATTCCAAACCAATATGGCGGACGTGAAAATCTAGAGGCCATTGAATTTTTAAAACATACTAACTGGAAAATTGATTCTGAAATCAATGGGGCGATTTCGATCGCAGAAGAATCGACCTCATTTGCTGGGGTAACTAAACCAAGCAAAGAGGGGGGATTAGGCTTCCACTTTAAATGGAATATGGGCTGGATGAATGACACCTTGTCCTATATGCAGAAAGATCCTGTTTATCGCCAATATCATCACGATCAGATGACATTCGGTATGGTGTATCAATACAGTGAAAACTTTGTGCTACCACTTTCTCATGATGAAGTCGTACATGGTAAATGTTCTCTTTTAGGCAAAATGCCGGGAGATGCTTGGCAGAAATTTGCTAACTTGCGTGCTTATTATGGCTATATGTGGGGTTACCCAGGTAAAAAATTACTCTTCATGGGAAATGAATTTGCGCAAGGACGAGAATGGAACTTTGAACAAAGTTTAGATTGGTTTTTACTGGATGAAAATATTGGGGGTGGTTGGCATCAAGGCGTGCAATTACTCGTGAAAGATTTAAACCATATTTACCAAAAACATGCTGCACTCTTCGAGCTTGATTATAGTCCTGAAGGGTTTGATTGGTTAGTGGTTGATGATCGCCAAAACTCTGTTTTTGCTTTTGAACGTCGCAGCAAAGCGGGTGAACGGATTATTGTGGTGAGTAACTTTACGCCTGTTCCACGCTATGATTATCGAATTGGCGTCAATCAAGCTGGTGAATATATTGAGATATTAAATACTGACTCTGAATTTTATCAAGGTTCGAATGTGGGGAATTTTGGTACTGTTGTGACAGAGCCGATTGAAAGTCACAGTCGAGCGCATTCTCTTTCTGTATCGATACCGCCATTGGCAACCATTTATTTGAAATATCAAGATGATAAACAGGACGAGAAGATCGAGCCAAAAGCATAACATGTTCGATTAGGGCAGAAAGGCTCAGCCCTAATCGGACGTAAGTAGTATGGTAATATTTAACAAGAAGACAAGTAGTAAGTAGTCGTACTGATGAAGACAAGCATAACAAGAGCAGGACGCCCTTATCCATTGGGTTGTAGCATTCAAATCGAAGAACAACGGAAAGGTTATAATTTTTCCCTTTTTTCGAGCACAGCAAGTGCGGTTGAGCTTTGCCTTTTTGATGAGAAAGGTCAAGAAACACGCTATGCGTTAACAGAGAAAACAGATGACATTTGGCATATTTGGCTGAGTGATGTGCCGATTGGTACTCAATATGGCTATCGAATCACAGGAAAAAGTGACCGCACTTTAGCGAATCCGAACAAACTGATGTTGGATCCTTATGCTAAAGCAGTGATCGGTAAACCTGATTTAAGTGATGCAGAAAAGCGTGCTTGGTTCGATTTGGCGGATGAACGTGATAATGCGCATTTGGCGCCCAAAGCCGTCATCATTGATGAAACATTTGATTGGGAAAATGATCAGCCTTTATACACGCCTTGGTCAGAGACCGTGATTTATGAGCTTAACGTCAAAGGCTTTACTCAGTTAAAAGAAGATATCCCTGAGGTTATTCGTGGGCGTTATGCTGGGTTAGCGCACCCAAATACTCTGGCATATTTGCAGAAATTAGGGGTGACTGCTATTGAACTATTACCAGTCAACTATCAGCTTGATGAGGTGCATTTACAAGAAAAAGGATTACATAACTACTGGGGGTATAGCCCATTAGCAATGTTTGCGGTTGAACCGAAATATTGGTCTAAGCAAATGGCTTCCACACCGTTAACAGAATTTAAAATGATGGTAAAACGCTTGCATCAAGCGGGTATTGAAGTGATTTTGGATGTGGTTTTTAATCATACGGTGGAGTCTGAAAAACATTTTCCGACCTTTAGTCAACGTGGCATTGATGATAAAACGTACTATTGGCAAACTGAACAAGGACATTATTGTAACTGGACTGGCTGTGGCAATACGCTCAATTTATCGCATCCGATGACGCTCCGTTGGGTTGTGGATTGCTTACGTTATTGGGTTGAGGAATGTCATGTTGATGGTTTTCGCTTTGACTTGGGTGCCGTATTGGGACGTGAACATGAGGGGGGATTTACACCTCATGCGCAATTGTTTAGCGATATCATGGCAGTACCCAGTTTACAACGATGCAAGTTGATTTCAGAGCCTTGGGATATCGGTGAATTTGGCTATCAAGTCGGAAACTTCCCAGATTATTTTGCAGAATGGAATGATCGTTTTCGTGATGATATGACGCGTTTTTGGTTATGGAAAAGTGGAGAGAATGGGGCATTTGCTGAAAGACTGGCGGGGTCCAGCGATATTTTCAAACGTGGGCAACGCTCCCCACATTGCTCGATAAATTATATTACAGCACATGATGGTTTTACTTTACGTGATCTTGTGAGTTATAACCAAAAACATAACTGGGCAAATGGTGAAGAAAATCGTGATGGTCGTAATGAAAATTATAGTTATAACCACGGATTTGAGGGGATTGAAAATGTCCCTCATGAAATTGAAAATGCACGCTTTTTAAGCAGTGCAGGGTTGTTGATGAGTTTATTGTTATCCAATGGTACGCCGATGTTATTGGCGGGTGATGAATTTGGTCACTCTCAAAGTGGTAACAATAATGCGTATTGTCAAGATAATGAAACTACTTGGCTGAAATGGAGTGCGTTTAACCCTGTTTTATTTGATTTAGCAAGGCAAACGATTGCCATTCGAAAAAGGATACCCAGTTTACAACAAGATCGTTGGTGGCAAGCTGAGAATGTCCAATGGCTTACGGTGTCTGGTGTGCCAAAACAACAAGAAGATTGGCATAATCGTGACACGAAAGCCTTACAAGTGATGTTAGATAACCACTGGTTATTTTTAATTAATACAAAAGCCGAATTACAAACTTTTTTGTTGCCAGTGGGTAACTGGGAAGTTGTATATCATGCAACAGACACGACCATTCAGGATAATATGGTTGAGGTGGGGGATGTCGCTTTTTGTGTGTTGCAGAAATTGAGTCGTGAATAAAAGTTGAAACAATAAATAAGGGTTGTTGATATTAGGTTGTGCAACATCGCCCGTATAATAATGGAGGTCATTATGAACAGTAGTATTGCTAAGTTGCCTAATAAATATGAGTTAGTGAAAGAAACACTCGTGTTAATTCTTGCGGGTGGTCGTGGTTCACGCCTTTATGAATTGACGGATAAACGGGCTAAACCAGCACTGTATTTTGGGGGGAATCGCCGTATTATCGATTTTGCTTTATCAAACTGTTTAAATTCAGGGTTAAACCGTATCGGTGTGGTAACACAGTATGCTGCACACTCGCTTTTGCGTCATTTACAAAATGGTTGGTCATTTCTTCCTGCAGAACGTGGTGAATTTATTGATATGTTACCTGCTCGTCAACAGATCGATGATTCAACGTGGTATCGTGGCACTGCGGATGCGGTTTATCAAAATATGGCGATTATCCGTGATCATTATTGCCCGAAATATGTATTGATTTTAGCGGGTGACCATATTTATAAACAAGATTATAGCCAAATGCTGATCGATCACATTAATAGTGGGGCGAAATGTACAGTTGGGTGTATTGAGGTAGAACGTGAAAAAGCCTCTGAATTTGGTGTGATGGCAGTGAACGAAAACTTAAAAGTGAAATCGTTTGTGGAAAAACCAAAAGATCCACCCGCGATGGTCGGCAAACCGAATACGTCTCTGGCTTCTATGGGGATTTATGTGTTTGATGCCGATTACCTCTATGATGTTTTAGAACGTGAAGTCACTTCACCTTATACGTCTCATGACTTTGGTAAAGACGTGTTACCAAAAGCGTTAGAAGAAGGCGTATTATATGCACACCCATTTAGTCGTTCTTGTATGGGACGTAACACGGAAGGGGAAATTTACTGGCGTGATGTGGGGACATTAGATAGCTTCTGGCAATCTAATATTGACTTAGTCTGTGAGAATCCACAATTAGACATTTATGACCAAACTTGGCCAATTCGTGGTAACCCAGTACAAACTTATCCATCAAAATTCTTCTATAAGAAAGAAAATGCGCGTCCAGTGGATAACTCATTGATTTCAGGTGGCTGTGTTATTACTGATGCTTCCATCAGTTATTCTGTCTTATTTGATCGCATTAGAATTGATGAAGGTTCTGAAATTGACCATTGCGTTGTGTTACCGCAAGTGACGATTGGTAAGAACTGCAAATTGAAACGCTGTATTATCGACCGCCATTCTGTGATTCCAGATGGCATGGAAATTGGGGTTGATCTTGAACTGGATCGTCAACGTTTCAGAGTTAGCTCTGGTGGTATCGTGTTAGTTACCCCATCCATGTTAAAGAAATTAAGCGGTGAGAAAGTTGAGTCAGAAGCACACTTAGACTAGAAAAGTGCGGTCAATTTTGACCGCGTTTCATCCAGTTTTACACTAAAAAGCGAGATGAAACAGAGGGCGAGCCGATATGTTCGCCCTTTCATATTAAAATGAAAGTTTTTTATATTGTAATACGTTAAGGGTAATAGAATGAAAGTACTACATGCTTGCTCGGAATTATATCCTCTACTGAAAACGGGAGGACTAGCGGATGTGATGGGCGCACTACCTTTTGCACAAAAAGAGATTGGTATTGATGCGCGTATTGTACTCCCGGCTTATCCCGCTATTGCTGCGGGCATTCCTGACACAGTGGTGGTCAGTGAATTTGATAATTTTGCTGGTCGCATTGTTTTACGTTACGGCGAGTATAAAGGTGTCGGGGTTTACTTAATTGATGCTCCACATTTATACCAACGTGAAGGTAATCCATATCATGACCAATGGTATAATGACTATGCGGATAACTACAAACGCTTTGCGTTATTAGGTTGGGTTGCCGCAGAGTTAGCGACAGGATTAGATTTTTGGTGGCGAGCTGAAGTGGTGCATGCACATGATTGGCATGCGGGTTTAGCCAGTGCTTATTTGTTTAATAAAGGTCGTCCAGCAAAATCTGTTTTTACGATTCATAATTTAGCCTATCAAGGTCAATTTTCTTATCATCATTTGTTTGAAATTGGTTTGCCCGCAGGAATGTTCCATGTTGATGGGCTAGAACTTTATGGACAAATGTCTTATTTGAAAGCAGGATTGTATTATTCTGATGCTGTGACGGCAGTGAGTCCAACTTACGCAAAAGAGATTACAACACCTGAATTTGCGTATGGCTTGCAAGGCTTATTAAAGAGTTTAGAGCATCAAGGACGTTTAGTGGGGATTTTAAATGGTGTTGATGAACAAATTTGGCATCCAAACAATGACAGCTACATTGAGCATCACTATAAATTAAAAGCAATGACGGGTAAGCGTAAGAATAAAGAAGCACTACAAGCTTACTTTAATCTACCACAAACGCCAGACGCCTTATTGTTTGTGATGGTAACACGTTTAACCGAACAAAAAGGTGTGGATTTGTTAATTGAAAGTGCGGATGAAATTGTGAAGCAAGGTGGTCAGCTGGTGATTCTTGGTTCTGGTTCGCCACACTTAGAAGCAGGAATCAAGTATTTAGCAGAACACCATCCTGAACATATTGCCGTGAAGATTGGTTATGATGAAGCCTTGTCGCATTTAATGATTGCAGGGGGGGATGTCATTTTAGTACCAAGCCGTTTTGAACCTTGTGGTTTAACACAATTATACGGTTTGAAATACGGTACTTTACCATTAGTGCGCTCAACGGGGGGGCTAGCCGATACAGTTGTGAATGCGACTGCTGAAAACATGAAAGAGCGTCTTTCTACGGGGTTCGTCTTTGACCATGCTAGCAGTGAGGCACTTCGTCAAGCGATTATTAATGCGTTTACATTATGGCAGAAACAACGCTTGTGGTTTAGTGTCAGAACGGTAGCGATGGAACAAGATTTCAGCTGGCAAATTTCAGCAAAAGGTTACCAACGTTTGTATCAACGTATTTTATCGGGTTATTAAAGATAACGTTTGTTTATCGGAGATAAGCTAAACTTTATTGATTGCGATGTTTAACAAAAAATTTGTTGCATTTTTGTTCAAAAATGACTACATTGCACCGTTTTTAAAATAATTTAGGAGTGAAATAGAACTATGATCATGGATAACTTTGACTCTCCGTTTTTATATAATCGTCCAGAAATTACGGTAGAGTCCTTGAAAAAAACCATTGTATCGAAACTTATCTTTTTAATTGGTCGCTCACCAAAAGAGGCAAGTCAGCGTGATTGGCTTAATGCGACTTTATATGCAGTGCGTGATTTTGTGACAGAAGGTTGGATTACGACAGCGCGCCAAGCACGAAGTGAAGAAACGCGTCGAGTTTATTATTTATCAATGGAGTTCTTGATTGGGCGGACATTGTCTAATGCGATGCTTGCTGAAGGTGTATACGATGTTGCAAAACAGGCATTATCTGAACTGAATGTGAATTTAGAGGATGTACTCGAAAAAGAAGTTGACCCAGGTTTAGGGAATGGTGGTTTAGGTCGCTTGGCAGCTTGTTTTATGGATTCTATTGCGACGTTAGCATTACCTGGCGTAGGTTACGGTATCCGTTATGAATACGGTATGTTTAAACAAGAAATCGAAGACGGTCACCAAGTCGAAAAACCAGATGCATGGTTAGATAAAGGCGCACCATGGGAATTTATTCGCCCTTCTAAACGTCATACCGTTCGTTTCGGTGGTGGTATCCATTTTGAAGGGAAAAAATGTATTTGGACCAGTAAAGAAGAAGTTGTCGCGTTAGCCTATGACCAAATGATTCCAGGTTATGCAAATGATTCTGCGGCAACACTTCGTTTATGGGGTGCCTATGCTGGCGACCGTTTTGATTTAGCGGATTTCAATAAAGGGGATTACTTTGCTGCAGTGCAAGATCGTATGTTAAGCAAAAATATTTCCCGTGTACTGTATCCAGATGATTCTACGTCAAGTGGGCGTGAGCTACGTTTGCGTCAAGAGTATTTCTTAGTCTCTGCTTCATTACAAGATATTATTTATCGCCATAAACGTATTCATCACACGATGGAAAACTTTGCGGACAAAGTGGCAATTCATTTGAACGACACACACCCCGCATTAGCCATTCCAGAATTAATGGTGATTCTCATTGATGAAGAAGGGTTTGAGTGGAAAAAAGCGTGGGATATTACCCGTCGCGTCTTTTCCTATACCTGCCATACGCTCATGTCTGAAGCCTTAGAAACCTGGCCAGTAGAAATGATGGCACATATTTTACCGCGACACTTACAAATGATCTTTGAAATCAATGATTATTTCTTAGAATATGTCCGCACTTATGTGACAACCGATGCTGAGTTTATCCGTCGTGTTTCTTTAATTGAAGAAGGGGATCACCGTAAAGTCCGTATGGGATGGTTATCGGTCGTTGGTTCAAACAAAGTCAATGGCGTGGCTGCAATACATTCTGATTTGATGGTAACTTCAACTTTCGCTGATTTTGCACGTATTTACCCAGAGCGTTTCACTAACGTAACAAATGGGATTACACCGCGTCGTTGGATTGGTGTTGCAAACCCAGAATTATCAGCATTATTTGACAAATATATCGGTAAAGAATGGCGTCGTGATTTAAGTCAATTAACCTTGTTAAAAGATAAAGTACAGGATCCTGCGTTGAAACAATCTGTCGCGCAAATTAAGTACAATAATAAGGTGAAATTAGCGACTTACATCAAAAATGAATTAGGAATCGAGGTGAATCCAAACGCATTATTTGATGTACAAGTCAAACGTATTCATGAATATAAACGTCAAATCTTGAATGTGTTGCATATTATTGCACGTTATAATGCGATGATTGAAAATCCTGAGAAAAATTGGGTGCCACGTGTATTCATTTTAGCGGGTAAAGCGGCTTCAGCTTATTATGCGGCAAAACAAACGATCAACTTGATTAATGATGTGGCAAATATTATTAATAATGATGAGCGTTTACAAGGTCGCTTAAAGTTGGTGTTTATTCCTAACTACAGTGTGAGTTTAGCAGAGTTAATTATTCCAGCTGCCGATATTTCAGAACAAATTTCATTAGCGGGTACGGAAGCATCGGGTACCAGTAACATGAAATTTGCGTTAAATGGCGCATTAACGATTGGTACACTGGATGGGGCAAACGTTGAGATTTTAGATAATGTGGGCGAAGATCACATCTTTATCTTTGGTAATACCGTAGAACAAGTCGAAACGTTACGTCGTAACGGTTATCGTCCATTCGATTATTATCAGCGTGATGAAGAGTTACGTAAGGTTGTGGATCAAATTATCTCTGGTCGTTTTTCTCCAGAAGATTCAAACCGTTACCATCAATTATTACAATCATTACAATATCATGATTATTATCAGGCATTTGCTGATTTCCGCAGCTATGTTGATATGCAACAGCAAGTGGATAAAAAATATCAAGATCAAGCGGCTTGGATTGATAGTACGTTACAAAACATTGTCAACATGAGTTATTTCTCTTCTGACCGTACTATTCTTGAATATGCCGAGAAAATTTGGAAAATTGAACCAATTAAATAAGCGGTTGAGTTTTACTTGATTCACATTCAAGTGCGGTTAGCAGACTTAAAGATGTTAACCGCACTTTTTATTTGATAAGAACGTAAATATAAGAGGGAAGAGACGGCTATGGCGATAGGCGTACTTCTTTTAACCAGCGATCAATAATCCGTTTGGCTTCTTGACTGGCACCAAAACGTTCAAAATCAAGATCAACAAGCTTGAGTGAGGCTGGGATAGTATCATTCGGTACGAGTTGAGCATGCTTATTTGTTGGAATTTGATAAGGCGCTTGTTTCATCCAGTCTACTTCTTGTCCTTCTTTACTGAGTATCCAGTCCATGAATAACTTGGCATTGTTTAGATTCCGTGCACCTTTAATAATGCTTATTCCACCCAACGCATAGCTATCACCATCACACATTGATAAGGATTCTACGGGCGCACCTTTGATTCTTTCTTGTTCGAATGTATGTAAGAAGCCAATACTCACCGCAGTATCTCCACGTGATAAGTTTTGTGTCACTAATCCCGTTTTGACATATTGAGAAATATTTTTATCCAATTGCTTTAAAAAAGTAAATGCTTCTTCTTCTCCCCATAGTTGAATCAGCGTTGCAATAAAGCTGTAAGCTGTGCCTGAACTTTGTGGGTCGGGTAATTGCACTTCATCTTTTAGGGCTGGATGTAGTAAATCACGCCAACATTGGGGGGATTGCAGCCCCAATGTTTTTAATTTTTCAGTATTGATGCCAAGTCCCAGCACAAGCATATAAGCAAAGGATGTATAGTCACCGTATTTAGCAATAGTTGGTTGGAATTGAGGGAGAATGTCTGCTTGATTCGGTGAGCGATAGGCTTCTAATAAGCCGAGATCTCTTGCTTGAAGATGGGGTTCTAAGGTGCCACCGTACCAAACATCGGCTTGAGGATTATTTTTTTCAGCTTTCAGTTTACCGAGCGTGACGCCCGTACTGTGACGAACAAATTTAGTATTGACTTGATATTTTTCAGAGAATCGCTTTGTCATTTCTTCACACGCACTATATTGTAATGTGCAATAGAGGGTTAAGTTACCTTCTGCTTGGAGAAAAGGAGTGGTAAATAACAAAGTACTGGCTAGGCAACGTGCCTTTTGTTTTAAGATACTACATCGTTTCATTGTCTATTCCATTAGCTGTGATACAGAGTAATAAGTGAAGCTTTATATAAAAGCGAGGCATGATAACAAAATTTTTTGTTAGTTTCGATGGTAAAAAAGTATAGAAATCTTATAGTTAGTTGAGTGTTGGTTTTGTGTGCAAAATAGAAAACATTCACCTCACGTTGAATTAAGTGAGGTGATGAGTGTTAAAGAAGTGATTTGACGGATTTACGAATAACTAGTTCAGGATGCATTTCAATGACTTCACGTTGATCGGATTTCTCATTGATTCGTTCAAATAATAATGTGACTGCTCTTGCACCTAACCGTGACTTAGATTGGTGGATCGTGGTTAAAGGCGGCGAGTAAAAACGTGACGCATGAATATTATCATAACCAATAATAGAGATGTCTTCTGGAACACGTAATCCTTTTTCACCGATTGCGGAAATCGCACCAAGTGCCATTACATCATTGCAACAAAATACTGCACTTGGTCGTGTTGGTTGCGCTAAAATTTTATTCATGCACTCATAACCATCTTCAGGCTCAAAAAAACCTTCCATGACCCAATCTGGATTGATCGTTAACTTCGCGTCGTTCATGGCTTTAATAAACCCTTCATAGCGTGTTTTAGCGGTCGTTTTAGTGAGTTCACCAGCAATAATACCGATGTTTTGGTGTCCGTTATCAATTAAATATTTCGTGGCAATGTAACCGCCTTCGAAACTATGATCTTGGATAATATCCGTATGTTCATTATTGGGTCCCCAATCCATGACAACCATCGGTAATGAGGTAAAATTGGCTAATAAATCAAGAGAGTCTTGAGTATATTCAGCACACATGACTAGGATGCCATCAACGCGTTTTTTAATTAACATCTCAAGATGATTTTTGATTTTTTCGACATTATTTTGTGTGTTACATAAAAAGAGCGAGTAGCCCTGGCGATAACAATGTTCTTCAACGGCATGAATCACTTCAGCAAAATAGGGCGCTTCACTGCTTGTCACAATCATGCCGATTGATTTTGTGGTATTGACTTTCAAACTGCGAGCAACTGCACTGGGTGAGTAATTTAATTCTTGAATAGCCTGTAAAACCAGTTTTTCCGTTTCTGCTGCAACAAAGCGAGTTTTATTAATAACATGTGAGACAGTAGTTGTTGATACCCCCGCCATTTTTGCGACATCTTTGATTGTTGCCATAATGCTTTTTCTCCATACAAATTCTACTTATTATAAGGATTCAAATAGAATTGGTTAAGCTGTAGATCAAAAATATTTGTTTGGAGTCACATATTTTCTCTTTATTTGCTAATTTATGCTTCTATTCCAAACAAAATTATTGGTAGAATGTCATCATTGATAAGTTAATAAATAGATTAGAGGTGAAATATGAGTGAATTTGGTTATGCGATGATGACAGTGGCATTGGCATTAGGCTTAATTGTCGTATTGGCAACATCTATTTTCTAATAGCATAAGTAGATTAACAAAAAAGCTGAGCGTGATGTAATCACCTCAGTTTTTTTATTTTAAACAAATCTGAAGAGCTTGAGTGAGCTCTGGATACGTAAACTGAAATCCTTCCGCTAACAATTTTTGTGGCATAATTTTTTGACTATCAAGCAGAAGCTGTGCTCTTTCGCCTAATAAGAGATTTAATACAAATGCGGGGACTGTCGCAAAGTGCGGTCGTTTAAGCAGCTTACCTAAGGTGGCATTAAATTCTGCCTGACGAATCGGTGTGGGAGCAACAAAATTGAATGCGCCATGGCATGTTGGATGATATAGGAGAAAAAGGATGCCTTCTATCATATCCTCTAAGGCAATCCAGCTCCAATATTGTTGCCCATTTCCGAGTTTTCCCCCTAAGCCTAAGCGATAAAGGGGCAACATTTTACTCAGTGCACCACCATGATTAGACAGGACTATGCCTGTACGTAATAAGCAAACACGGGTCTTCGCTTTTAATGCAGCCGCTTCCCATTGTTGACAAAGTTGACTCGGAAAATGAGTGGAAGGGAGAGACTTTTCTGTAATAATTTCCTCACCTTTATCGCCATAATATCCTGTCGCTGAACCTGAAATGAACGTGTGAGGTGGACGAGCACTCTGATTGATCAACGTAGTGATTTGTTCTGTCAAATTGATTCGGCTATGTAATAAACGGTGTTTTTGTTTTTTTGACCAACGATGTTGAAAAATCGGTTCGCCAGCGAGATTGATCACGGCATCAACCTCATTTAAGTTGGAGTATTGGTTAAGTGTTGTTATCAGCTTCACAGTACTCGGGAGTTGGGTCTGTGCTTGTTTAGGTGAACGAGCTAATGCTGTAACCTGATGTCCTTGTTGTAATAAATGGAGGGTTAATGTTGATCCAATTAATCCTGTTGCGCCAGTGATTAAGACTTGCATATCATCCTCTTCTTCGTGTTGACTGATGGCTGAATATTAAATAGAACTTTCAAAGAGCTCACGAATACTGGCAATTAAATCCTCGATATTGGATTCACGGGTTGGCGTCACAAAAATAGTATCATCGCCAGCAATTGTCCCTAAAATACCGTCTGCTTTTCCAATCGAGTCGAGCAAACGAGCAATAAGTTGGGCGGCTCCAGGCGTGGTTTTTATCACTACGACGAAATGATTATGATCGATATCCAGCACTAAATTTTTAAGCGGGCTTTTGGTATTAGGGACACTGAGTTCATTAGGTAAACAATACACCATTTCCATTCGTGTATTACGTGTGCGGACTGCCCCAAATTTGGTTAACATTCGAGACACTTTAGATTGGTTAATATGGGTAAAACCGAGATCTTGTAGGGCTTGTACAATTTCACTTTGTGAGCCAAAACGTTCTTGAGCTAATAAATCTTTAAACACATTGAGCAGGGTATCTGGCTTTTCGTTATTCATAATGACTGTCCTTTTGGCATTTGATGCGCTGATCTTGCATAAATTTGCATAAATATGCAAATAAATTCCATAGGGTTGGTTTGTTTTTAAGCAAAGTGCGGTCGCTTTTTCTTGAAAATTTGAGTTAGATCTCACTATTGAACTTATCTGTTTGAATTTATATTGGCTTCATCTTAGAATTTTATAGATTTACTTTATTAACCCATAAGGAGTAGCAAATGAAAGTTGCAGTTCTAGGTGCCGCAGGCGGTATTGGTCAAGCGTTAGCATTATTATTAAAATTACAATTACCCGCAGGTTCAGAGTTATCACTCTACGACATCGCGCCAGTTACACCAGGTGTTGCTGCGGATGTTAGCCATATTCCAACCGCAGTAAACGTGAAAGGTTTTGCAGGTGAAGATCCAACACCCGCATTACAAGGGGCGGATGTGGTATTAATTTCTGCTGGCGTGGCACGTAAACCGGGTATGGATCGTTCAGACTTATTTAATATTAATGCAGGTATTGTTCGTAACTTAATTGAAAAAGTGGCAGCAGTATGCCCGAAAGCATGCGTGGGAATTATTACTAACCCAGTTAATACCACAGTTGCGATTGCTGCGGAAGTATTGAAAAAAGCAGGAGTTTACGATAAACGTAAACTATTTGGTGTAACAACACTTGATATTATTCGTTCAGAAACGTTTGTCTCTGAATTGAAAAATTTAGATCCGACACATACAACTGTACCTGTAATTGGTGGTCATTCAGGAGTGACAATTTTACCTTTACTTTCTCAAGTTCAATATGCTGAATGGAAAGCAGAAGAGATTGCACCGTTAACAAAACGTATCCAAAATGCAGGTACGGAAGTAGTTGAAGCAAAAGCTGGTGGTGGATCTGCAACTTTATCTATGGCGCAAGCTGCGGCACGTTTTGCACTTTCTTTAGTGAAAGGGTTACAAGGTGAGAATGTCGTAGAGTGTACCTATGTGGAAGGATGTGGTAAATACGCGCGCTTCTTTGCACAACCAGTTCGTTTGGGTAAAGAAGGGGTCGAAGAGATTTTACCAATTGGTCCATTAAGTGCATTTGAACAACAAGCATTAGATTCAATGTTAGACACATTACGTGCAGACATTGAGTTAGGTGAGAAATTTGTAAATCAATAATTATCGTCTTATTGTGTTTAAGCGCATCACGTTGAGTAGATGCGCTTTTTTATCATTAAATCGGGTTAGTAAAATAAAATTTTTAATAAAAATCGTGAGTTAGTTCACATTATTAAAAATAACCATTTGCAAAATAAGGGTTATTTTCGTATTCTTAGCTCAACTAAAAACAAGTGCTATAAAAATAGCCGACATATTTTGCTTTCCGAGTAGTGCCTTAACATAAGGCACTTTTTTTATGCCCCAAAAAACACAATAAAAAAGCTGATAAGTTGATCAGCTTTTTGTTTATTGCATGGATATATTACATTTTTTCGACCGTTTTAATACCTAATAGCGCCAAACCTTGTTTTAAGGTGTTAGCGGTCAGTAAGGCGAGTTTCAAACGGCTTAGTTTTACTTGTTCATCTTCATTATTTAAGATTGGACAATGTTCATAGAATGAAGAGAAGATTCCCGCGAGTTCGTATAAGTAGCTACACAAAACATGTGGTGTTCCTTCTTTGGCAACAACGTGAATTGCCTCTTCAAATTGTAATAATTTTACTGCTAAAGCATGCTCTTTTTCGTCAATAATCGCGACATTAACCGCTTTTAAATCATGTTCTGTGAGTTGGCTACGATTAAAGATTGAACGAATACGGGTATAAGCGTATTGCATATATGGCGCCGTATTTCCTTCAAAACTCAACATATTATCCCAATCAAAGACATAATCGGTTGTACGGTTTTTCGATAAGTCAGCATACTTAACCGAACCAATTGCTACAGCCTCAATGACCGCCCTTTTCTCTTCTGCAGAGAGTGCACTACTTTTTTCTTCAATTAACTGACTAGCACGCTCTATCGCTTCATCTAATAAATCGGCGAGTTTAACTGTTCCACCTGTACGGGTTTTAAACGGTTTTCCATCTTTACCTAACATCATGCCAAAATTTTTATGCTCAAGTTGGAAATGATCGGGTACATAACCTGCCTTACGTGTAATTAGCCAAGCTTGTTGCATGTGTTGACTTTGTCGTGTATCAGAAAAGACCAAAGCACGATCTGCTTTTAACGTTTCATAACGGTATTTGGCTGCCGCAATATCCGTTGTGGTGTATAAGAAACCGCCATCTTTTTTCTGAACGATTACCCCCATTGATTCGCCATCTTTGTTCTTAAATTCATCAAGATAAACAACCCACGCGCCTTCATCTTCAACGGCTAAACCTTGCTTTTTCAGGTCTTCTACGATACTTGGTAACATAGGATTATATAAACTTTCCCCCATGACATCTTTTTCGGTAAGTGTCACATTGAGTCGTTCGTAATTTTTCTGATTTTGTTGCATCGTGATATCTACAAGTTTTTTCCACATTACGCGACAATATTCATCTCCACTTTGGAGTTTCACTACGTAGTGACGGGCTTTTTCTGCAAACGCTGGATCAGCGTCATAGTGTTCTTTCGCCGCACGATAAAAAGCCTCTAAATCACTTAACTCCATTTCTGAAGCCTGTTCATTTTCCATTTTTTCAAGATAGGCAATCAGCATGCCAAATTGTGTGCCCCAATCACCTACATGGTTAGCTCGAATGACATGATTACCTAAAAATTCGAGGGTACGCACCACCGCATCGCCAATAATTGTCGAGCGCAAGTGTCCTACGTGCATTTCTTTGGCAACGTTAGGTGAAGAGTAGTCGGCTACGACGGTTTGTTGCTCTTCTGCTGTTACCCCTAATTTTTTATCACTAAAAGCGGCATCAATCTGTTTAGCTAACCAATTTTTATTTAAGAAAATATTAATAAATCCAGGTCCTGCAATTTCTATATGATCAGCAATAGCACTTAAATCAAGATGTTGAATAACATGCTGAGCAAAGTCTCGGGGATTCATTCCTGCTTTTTTGGCGGCTGCCATGATACCGTTTGCTTGATAATCACCAAATTGGGCTTTACTTGATTGACGTACAAGGGCATCACATTGTGAGTCAGCACCTGCAGAGATCATGGCTTGTGTTATCTTGTGAGAGAGAATAGATTGAATATTCACTGTATTTTGATACCTAAATTATGAATTAATAAAATAATCGGCTATGATACCGTTCTTTATCTATTCAGAAAAGATACTCATACAAAAAATGATAAATTTTAAGCAAAACAACGTCCTTTTAAATAATGAAACCGCGCTTGTACAAACATTTTTATCTTTTGAAGAAAAAATACAGCAATTAGCTCAAGCGATGAATTTAACGTTAAATGAGTATGAAATTGATCACATCGCCTTGCGTGCTAACACAAAGGCGTTAGCAAAATATTGGCTGACACATTTCTTAAAGTGCGGTACAATTTTGAGCAATAATATCGTCAATGGACGGATGATTTATTTAATCAAATTAAATCAGCCCTTGTGTTTAGCAGGGCAACGCATTGACGTGATAGAATTACCTTTTCCAAAAGATAAAATTTATTCTGTTGAAGGATGGGAACATATTGAAGTGGTGATACCTTTTCTACAACATGAGACAACAGAAGAATGGGTAAAAAGGATTAATCTTTTGTTTTTGCGGAACCAATTAACGACATTAGCAGTCAAAGTGAGCGAACCGAAAGTGGAAGGGGAGCAGTTACCTAACCCATCTATTGCCGTCAGCTTTGCAGATAATCGAGATAATCATACCTGCATTAAGATTCATCCTTATAATATCAAGCAAGTTATTGAGGTTTAGTAAGCAAAGATGAAAAATGCAATTATGTTAGCCTGCGTGACGGCACTCAGTGTGGCGTTAGTCGCGTGTACAAAAAATCATAATGATCACTATTATAACAATGGGTATCGCGCTGAAATTCTTTTCAGTGAATATAATGGTGAGAATTTATTGATTACAGTTCGTAAAAACGACTGTGAAAACAAAGAAGGTCCATTGGAAATGATTCAAATAGACCACAAATATGATTCAACCTTAGTTGTTGGTGCTTGTGTTCGAGTACTAGAGAATCAAGAAGGATTAAAGAATATTTCAACGTTTAATCCAAAATCACCTATATAATTTTATTTTCAGGTAGGAGTTTTATGAAAAAAATTACATTAGCATTAGCTATTTTAATGAGTTTAGGTTTAGCAGGTTGTGCCAATACTGACATTTATAGTGGTAATGTTTATGAAGGCAATCAATCAAAAGAAGTGCGTTCAATTAGTTACGGAACAATCGTTTCAAGTCGTCCTGTGAAAATTCAAGCGGATAACCAAGGCGTCTTAGGTTCAGTCGGCGGTGGCGTACTGGGTGGTATTGCAGGTTCTGGAATCGGTGGCGGCACAGGGCAAATGATCGCAACAACTGTCGGTGCGATTGCGGGTGCGGTGATTGGTAGCAAAGTTGAAGAAAAAGCAACTCAAGTGGATTCACTAGAACTGGTTATCAAAAAAGATAATGGTCAGGAAATCGTCGTTGTACAAAAATATGATGCGAGTTTAATGCCTGGTGCACGCGTGCGTATCGTAGGTGGTTCAAAAGTGAATGTCTCTGTAATTAGATAAACTTTTGTCTTTTAGATAAAAGGCTTTCAGTTTTGTCTGAAAGCCTTTTGTTTTTTAGTTGGTACGTGAATAAGAAGATTTTTTATAATTTCTTTTTAAATACATGATAGAATTATGTGATTTTTTATTTCGTTTTATTTATTCACAGGGCTAATCAATGAAACCAAGTATTATCAGTAAATTAGAAAGTTTAAAAGAGCGTCACGAAGAGCTAGAAGCACTGCTAGGTGAAGCTTCTGTTATTAGCGATCAGGATAAATTTCGTGCGTATTCAAAGGAGTATGCGCAATTAGAAGATGTCGTCAAGTGTTTTGCGCGTTGGAACCAATTACATAACAATATCGAAGAAGCGCAGTTTTTATTAGATGATCCAAGTATGAAAGACATGGCTCAAGAAGAAATTGAACTGTGCAAGGAAGAAGTCGAACAAGTTGAGCAGCAATTACAAATTCTCTTATTACCTAAAGATCCGAATGATGAATATAACTGCTATTTAGAGATCCGAGCGGGAACGGGCGGCGATGAAGCGGGTATTTTCGCTGGCGATTTATTCCGTATGTACAGTCGCTATGCAGAAGGCAAACGTTGGCGAGTCGAAGTACTAAGTGCGAATGAAAGTGAACAAGGTGGCTATAAAGAAATCATTGTAAAAGTCAGTGGTGAAGGGGTATACGGTCAACTTAAATTTGAATCTGGTGGACATCGCGTTCAACGAGTACCAAAAACTGAATCACAAGGTCGTATTCATACCTCAGCTTGTACAGTGGCTGTGATGCCTGAATTACCTGAGTCTGAATTACCTGAAATCAATCCATCAGATTTACGTATTGATACTTATCGTTCTTCTGGGGCAGGGGGACAGCACGTTAATACAACGGACTCTGCGGTACGTATTACACATATTCCAACGGGTATTGTGGTGGAGTGCCAAGATGAACGATCACAACATAAAAATAAAGCAAAAGCATTGTCTGTGTTAGCTTCACGTATTGTCCAAGCTGAAAAAGAACGCCAGGAACAAGCACAAGCAGATACGCGTCGTAACTTGTTAGGTTCGGGTGACCGATCAGATAAAATTCGCACATATAATTACCCACAAGGTCGTGTTACGGATCACCGTATCAATTTAACGGTATATCGTTTGGAAGAAGTGATGAATGGGAAAATTGATGAGCTGATTCAACCTATTATCACAGAATATCAAGCGGATCAATTAGCCGCGTTATCTGAACAAGCATAAAGCTGTGAACCTCGCGAGCGTGATTGAGACGTTGAGTGGCATCCGAGGAAATAACATATGCAGCATAATAAGAAGAAAGCGAGCGGGTTCTCTGAACCTGCCTTTTTTATTTCTGATGAGGTTCAATTAGCAAATCGTTTTAAACGTTTTATGGCTAATTGGATAAATCTGATTTTTTTATTTATCCTGTTCTCTATTTCGGTTGTTGCTTATGAATATTGTGCTGAGAAGACAAAACAGTCAGTAGATATCTTATTGTATTGGTTGTTATCTATGACTTGTTATTTGTTTGTACAATTAGTTTTAATGAAATATTATGGGCAAACTTTAGGCAAGCATCTGCTAGGTCTCACTGTCGTGAGTCAACAAGATTATCGTCGATTACCTTACTGGCGTTATATTTTACGTGAGCTATTAGATATATTATTTTGTTTATTACAACTCCCTTTTTTGGTGAGTCTTATGATGATGTTAAAAACAAAACAGTGGCGTTCTTTATCGGATATGTGCGTCTCTTCTGTTGTAATTGAAATAAAAAATAAACGTTAAATGGATAAGCATACTTTTGACAAACAACGGGTATTTGATATTACCCCTAACTATTTAGCCTGTTTAGTGATTGCGGGAGTGAAAACCACAACCTGTTCTGGTCGACTTTTGTATGATATTCGGCGGGAAGCACTGCCTCAAGTGAATGAGGTGGTACAAATCTTAGACTCTCAACATCGACCTTTTGCCACAATCAAATTGCATACAGTTGAGCAATTTGCGTTTGGACAAGTACCAAAAACCTATGCTCAAATGGAGGGAGAAGAGTACGAGGAATGGTTTGAACATCATCAAGTATTTTTTAATCAACAGTTAGCAGAGTTGAGATGCCTAGAAGTTGATCAATACACAGGTGTTTGCGATAAAAATGTGACAGCTGATTTTCAAGTAATATGTGAACAATTTTGTGTCGTGCATATTGAACCCAAAAGTTATGCAGAGTGGCTGAGTTTCGCAGAAAAAGTACTCTTAGAGCGCACGTTTAATGACCCGTATCTTAATATAAAACGTGATATCCAAGTGTTGCTGTCTTTTGTGACAGGGCGAAATAAAGCTGCTATTTTAGCCTTTCCAGAAACATTGCTTTGTACAGAACAATTACAACATCTTGCCCAGTTATTAGTTCGTCGCGCTAACGGTGAACCGATAGCTTATATTATTGGTGAGAAAGAATTTTGGTCATTGCCGTTAAAAGTCTCGCCAGACACCTTAATTCCACGTCCAGATACGGAGATCTTGGTAGAAAAAGCATTGGAAATCGCGCTATTCCGTTTAAATGCACCAGATTTCTCTGGGGAGTTAACCATTTTAGACCTTGGAACAGGAACGGGGGCTATTGCCTTGGCGCTAGCCGCAGAGTTAATGCCTTGTGCGAAAAAGCGCGGAGTCAATGTGAAGATTTTAGGGGTAGATGTCGTGCCAGGGGCTGTTGAGTTGGCCAAGCAAAATGCGCAACAACATCAACTTGAGGTGGAATTTGTACAAAGTCATTGGTTTTCGGCACTGACGTCAACTATGAGGTTCGATGTTATTGTAAGTAATCCACCTTATATTGATGCGTATGATGTTCATCTTTCTCAAGGTGATGTGCGTTTTGAACCTCGAAGTGCGTTAGTGTCTGAGCAACAAGGTTATGCAGATTTACAAGAGATTATTCAACAAGCACATCATTTTCTGAAAGATGGCGGCTATTTGTTAGTCGAACACGGCTGGCGACAAGGGGAAAAAGTGCGGTCTATTTTTCAAGAAAATCAATGGCAAGCCATTTCAACAATACAAGATTACAGCAGTAATGAGAGAGTGACCTTAGGTGTTTGGGGGTTAACAGAATGAAATATATCAAGAAAGCACTTTATGATGAAATGTTAGCTTTTTACAATACAACATTACATAATCATGAAGAAGTATTACGCATCCGTGGGCAAATTGGACATTTAGTGCGTGCTGCACGTAAAGCAATTCCTGACGAAATGGATGCAAAAGCGAAGATCCATTTATTATTGCAATTATTCTATGGGGAGTGGGGCTTTCATTGTGATCCCCAGTCTTATTTTCTGTCTTCCAATTTGTATTTAAATGATGTGTTAGACAGACGTCGAGGGATGCCTGTCAGCCTTGGAGCCATTTTGTTGTATATCGCAGATCGGTTGAACTTGCCACTTTATCCAGTCGATTTCCCAACACAATTAGTGTTACGTGCGGATGTGGACGGTGAGGTTGCCTTTATTAATCCGTGGGATGGGCAATATATTCCAAGAGCATTATTAAATAAATGGTATGAAGGGGCGATGGGATTTGGGGTCGAATTGACGCCCACAGACTTAGCTGTAGCAGAAGTAGGGGATTTATTGGGACGTTTTAGACAACTGGCAAAGAATGCGCTAATTCGAGAAGAACGGAATGATGAAGCATTGCGCTATATTTCACATTTGATGCATTATAACCCCGATGATCCTTATGAAGTTCGCGATCGTGGTTTGGTGTTAGCGCAGATGGGCTGTTACCATGTGGCGACAGAAGATTTTGAATATTTTATTGATCAATGTCCGCAAGATCCCACCGCCGCATTACTGAAAACACAATTAGAAGAATTAAAACAAGATTCTTATCCTATTCACTAAGAAGGAAAACATGATGCAAAACAAAGTAATTCGTTTAGATAAGATTGAAATTGCTAATGACAAACCATTTGTATTATTCGGTGGGATGAATGTCTTAGAGAGTCGTGATATGGCAATGCAAGTGTGTGAAGCCTATGTCAACGTCACAGAAAAGTTAGGTGTTCCTTATGTGTTTAAAGCCTCATTTGATAAAGCCAATCGCTCTTCCATCCATTCTTACCGTGGGCCAGGAATGGAACAAGGCTTACATATTTTCGAAGAGTTAAAAAAGACGTTTGGCGTTAAAGTAATTACGGATGTACATGAAATTTATCAGTGTCAGCCTGTTGCTGAAGTGGCTGACATTATTCAACTTCCTGCTTTTTTAGCGCGTCAAACTGACTTAGTTGAAGCAATGGCTAAAACAGGTGCGGTCATTAATGTGAAAAAACCACAATTCTTGAGTCCTGGTCAAATGGGCAACATTGTTGAGAAAATTGAAGAATGTGGCAATGATAAAGTCATTTTATGTGATCGTGGTACTAATTTTGGTTACGATAATCTTGTCGTCGATATGTTAGGGTTCTCGGTCATGAAAAAAGTGTCTAAAGGTTGTCCCGTTATTTTTGATGTTACTCACGCATTACAATGCCGAGACCCATTTGGGGCTGCTTCAGGCGGTCGTCGCGGTCAAGTGACTGAATTAGCGCGGGCAGGGATGGCTGTAGGATTAGCAGGGCTATTTTTAGAAGCACATCCTAACCCAAATCAAGCAAAATGTGATGGTCCTTCTGCATTACCACTTTCAGCACTTGAAGGTTTTGTGACTCAAATGAAAGCGATTGATGATTTAGTAAAACAATTTCCAGAGTTAGATACATCCAATTAACGTTTTTTTTGATAAAAAATACATGGGCGTTTTTGTGTGTTTATATTGTTAGCGATATGCCATTGCGAAATGCTGTATCATGGTTAGTAAAAGAAAACCTCTACATAGAGGTTTTTTCTTTAATAGGCTGGATGTATTGAGCAATAATGTGATTTTATAAAATTTGTATTTGCTATCTCAATTCAAATTGGACACAATACTTATTCATTGCAATATTAAAGGAGTGACCAATGTTAAAAATCGTTTTTCTTGATAGTACTGCTATTCCGAAGCACATTCCGATTCCTCGTCCTCGTTTTGAACATGAATGGATTGAGTATGAATATACCTCGTCGGATCAAGTTGTTGAGCGTATGCAAGATGCAGAAATTGCAGTAACCAGTAAAGTTGTGTTTAGTCGTGAAGTGATGCAACAATTACCGAAATTGAAGCTGATCGCGATTACGGCAACAGGAACGAATAACGTCGATTTAGTGGCGGCTAAATCGCTTGGTATTGCAGTGAAGAATGTGACAGGTTATTCCGCTACAACAGTACCTGAACATGTATTAGGTCTCATTTATGCGTTAAAACATAGCATCATGAGTTGGTATCGTGATCAACTCTCTGCCAAATGGGCTGATAGTAAACAATTCTGTTATTTCGATTATCCGATTACGGATGTAAAAGGGTCAACCTTAGGTGTTGTTGGTAAAGGGTGCTTAGGTTCTGAAATTGGTCGTTTAGCAACTTTACTCGGCATGAATGTTCTTTATGCAGAACACCGTGGTGCGACAGCTTGTCGGGAAGGCTATACCCCATTTGAAGAAGTATTAAAACAGGCTGATATCATTACGCTACATTGTCCATTAACTGAAACCACACAAAATTTAATGAATAAAGAGACACTGGGATTAATGAAGAAAGGTGCTTTTTTAATTAATACAGGGCGTGGTCCATTAGTGGATGAACGAGCGCTAGTGGATGCTTTAGAAAGTGGGCATTTAGGCGGAGCAGCCGTAGATGTGTTAGTAAAAGAACCGCCAGAGAAAGAGAATCCTATTATTCAAGCTGCGACACGCTTACCAAATTTAATTGTGACACCACATATTGCTTGGGCATCTGATAGCGCAGTGACTACACTGGTCAACAAAGTGACACAAAATATTGAAACCTTTGTTAAAGAGGAATTTAACCTATAATAACAAAATATCGTGAGGTTATTGCATAAAGTACATGCAATAATAGCACGATATTTTTTATTGCTACTTTTTTAGGAAAATATGACATTTTCAGTTCCTTTCTTTATTGCCTTACGTTATTGGCGAGCAAAAAGTGCGGATCGTTTTGGACGATTAGTGACGAATTTAGCGAGTATTGGCATTGTATTAGGTGTGATGGCACTTATTATTGTTTTATCGGTGATGAATGGGTTAGAACAACATCAAAAACAACAAGTACTTGCGGATCTACCTCATGCGATCATTATTCCCAAACACCAACCTATCGCGTTAACTGATAGCACCTTAACCTTGCCAGATAATGTGGTAAAAGCTGTTCCTATTAATCAAACGTCTGTCATTTTACAAACGGCAAAAGGCGTGAGTGCAGGTCAAGCAATTGGTGTTCAGCATTTGTCTGATGATCCCTTATTATCTACGATTTTCAACACTGAATTTGAACACGTTTTGCCATCAGGTGCGTTTAATGTTGTGATTGGCTCATCATTAGCACAAAAATTACAACTTCATGTCGGTGATAAAGTACGCCTAATGATTACTGACAATAGTCAATATACGCCTTTTGGTCGTGTCCCTGTTCAACGTTTATTTACTGTGAGTGATATCTATTATACGAATGCAGATGTATCAAGTTATCAAATTTTTGTGAATCTAAGTGACATTGGTCGTTTGATGCGTATTCAACCAACACAGGCTCAAGGCTATCGATTATTTTTAAATGATCCTTTTCAAATTGTGACGCTTCCACAGTTTTTTAGTCCAGAAGCATGGACTATTAAAGACTGGCGCGAGCAAAAAGGGGAGTTTTTTCAAGCGGTCAGAATGGAAAAAAATATGATGGGCTTGTTGATTAGTTTGATTATTATCGTGGCAGTTTCCAACATCATTACCTCTCTGAGTTTAATGGTGGTGGATAAGCAAGGAGAAATTGCCATTCTGCAAACTCAAGGGCTGAATAAAAGCCAAGTGCGATCCATTTTTATTTATCAAGGTTGTTTAGTTGGGAGTGTTGGCACAGTCATCGGGACTATATTAGGTATATTTGTCACATTCAATTTAGATCGTTTAGTGAATTTGATTAATCCGCAAGGTATTTATCTGCCTACCGCACTCGAGCCAGCTCAACTCGCGATCATTATTGGTTTTTCTTTACTTTTATCGCTGCTTTCAACGATTTATCCAGCTTATCGTGCTACAAAAATTGAACCTGCAGAAGCATTACGTTATGAATAAAAAGGCTGCAAACGAAATGAAAAAACATTTATTACATTGTCAGAATATTAGTAAGTTTTATCAAGAAGGGCAAATTCAGACTCAGGTATTGAAAGATGTCTGCTTTTCTATGGAAGAAAATGAACTGGTGGCGATTGTCGGTAGTTCGGGCTCAGGTAAAAGTACGTTGTTACATACATTGGGTGGATTAGATCAACCGACGCAAGGGGAAGTGTTTATTAAAGGGCAATCCTTGCAAAAAGCAAGTCCAAATCAGTTAGCAAAATTGCGTAATCAATATCTTGGCTTCGTGTATCAATTTCATCATTTAATGGCGGATTTTACGGCATTAGAAAATGTCATGATGCCGATGTTAATCGGACAGCAAAATAAAACAGAAGCCAAAGACCGTGCAGAAAAAATGTTAGCAGCAGTGGGGTTATCCCATCGTATTTCACACCGCCCTTCAGCCTTGTCTGGCGGTGAGCGTCAACGTGTCGCGATTGCTCGGGCATTAGTCAATCATCCTGCGTTAGTGTTAGCTGATGAGCCAACAGGAAATTTGGATCGTAAAACAACGGAAAGTATTTTTGAGTTAATCCAACAGCTGAATCAAGAACAGAATATTGCTTTTCTCTTAGTCACTCATGACTTAAATTTAGCTGAAAAATTAACCCGTCGCTTGGTGATGCAAGACGGTGTCTTACGTGAGGAAGGGTAAATGAATACGCCTTTTTTTATTAGTTGGCGCTATCAGCGCAGTAAGCAAAAAAATCGTCTAGTAACATTGATTTCTACATTCTCCAGTATTGGCATTGCATTAGGTGTCGCGGTGTTAATTCTTGGTCTAAGTGCAATGAATGGCTTTGAACGAGAATTAAATCATCGCATTCTTTCTGTGGTTCCCCATGCTGAAATCATGATTTATCCCAATGGCAGCCAAGCGCCAGCTATCGAAAATAGTGCATCGTTAATCCAGCGTCTTGTGCAACATGAACAAGTTCGGGGGATTTCACCTTATGTGAGTTTTACCGCACTCGTCGAAAATGGGACGAAGCTGAAAGTCGTGCAAGTGAAAGGGATTGATAAAACACAACAAGATCAGGTCAGCACATTAGGGCATTTTGTTTTAGATCAGGCGTGGGAGCGTTTTGAACAA
Source organism: Pasteurella multocida subsp. multocida OH4807 (assembly GCA_000973525.1). Classification (NCBI taxonomy): domain Bacteria; kingdom Pseudomonadati; phylum Pseudomonadota; class Gammaproteobacteria; order Pasteurellales; family Pasteurellaceae; genus Pasteurella; species Pasteurella multocida. Next base: position 107,267 of record CP004391.1, read on the forward strand.
CAAAGTGGCTTAATTTTGGGGTATGGAATTGCGCGTGATCTTGACGTGCAAGAAGGAGATTGGGTGACATTGCTGATCTCTCAACAGACAGAGAATAATCAATTGACTCAACCTGTGCGCCACCGTATACAAATTAGCGGTATTTTGCGTTTAGATGGGCAGCTTGATCACAGTTATGCCTTGCTCCCTCTTCGTCAGGCACAAGAATTATTAGGGCTGACATCTGCACAAATTCACGGTGTTGAGCTAAAAGTCAGTCAGCCTTTTGCTGTACAATCTTTGCAGTATCCAATGCTACAAGACTATCCACAAGCGCTTTATGTTCAAAATTGGGTCAGTAAATTTGGTTATATGTACCGTGATATTCAGCTCATTCGTAGTGTGATGTATATTGCGATGGTGTTGGTGATTGGGGTCGCTTGTTTTAATATTATTTCGACGTTGATCATGGCAGTCAAAGATAAACAAGGTGATATTGCAATTATGCGTACATTGGGGGCAAATAATCGTTTTATTAAACAAATTTTTGTTTGGTATGGCTTGCAAGCTGGCATGAAAGGGTGTTTAATTGGCATCCTTTTAGGTGTAATTTTGTCCTTGAATTTGACGCAAATCATTCATGGTGTTGAATCCTTAATCGGTAAAAAATTATTATCAGATGGTATTTATTTTGTCGATTTTTTACCAAGTGAGTTACATTGGCAAGATGTGTTGTTGGTTTTCATTTCGGCGTTAATGCTCAGTTTAATCGCCAGTTTATATCCAGCTAATCGAGCCGCTAAATTGCATCCCGCGCAAGTCCTCAGTAGCCATTAAATGTAATGTTTCGCGATGAGCGATAAATGATTTATTTTCAGGTGAGACCAGCGCCTCAGATTGACGTCATTTTTATGTAAAAAGAAGTAAGTGAGAGCAGTATGACAGAATATAAAAACGAGATTCATATTGAGAATGATGATACTCGTATTGATAAAATTGAGCAGGTATTACCTCCCGTAGCATTATTAGAAAAATTTCCTGCGAGTGATAAAGCGGTTCAGGTCGTGAAAGAAACGCGTAGAAAAGCACATGATATTATTCATCAAAATGATGATCGTTTATTAGTTGTGATGGGACCTTGTTCTATCCATGATCCACAATCTGCCATGGAATATGCTAAACGTATTCATACCATGCGTGAAAAATATCGTGATACGCTTGAGATTATTATGCGTGTGTACTTTGAAAAACCACGTACGACAGTGGGTTGGAAGGGATTGATTAATGATCCTCATCTCAATGGCACTTTCGCATTGAATGATGGATTGCGTATGGCTCGCAAGCTTTTATCAGACATCAATGATCTCGGCGTGCCTGCAGCAGGTGAATTTTTAGATATGATTACGCCACAATATTTAGCCGATTTTATGAGCTGGGGAGCAATTGGGGCGAGAACAACGGAATCACAAGTGCACCGTGAATTAGCCTCTGGGCTGTCATGTGCGGTCGGTTTTAAGAATGGTACTAATGGCGGTGTGAAAATTGCATTAGATGCCATTGGTGCAGCAGAAGCACCACATTACTTTTTATCCGTGACGAAATTTGGGCATTCTGCGATTGTATCGACAAAAGGTAACGAGGATTGCCATATCATTTTACGTGGTGGGGACAACGGTCCCAATTATCATGCGGAAGACATTGCTGCCGTGTGCGCGGATATTGAGAAAAGTGGACGTATTCCACATGTTATGGTGGATTTTAGCCATGCAAACAGTCATAAACAGTTTAAAAAGCAGTTAGATGTTTGCGCCAATGTATGTGAACAAATTGCAAAAGGTTCAACACAAATTTTTGGTGTAATGGTAGAAAGTCACCTTGTTGAAGGTCGCCAAGATCTGATTGAAGGAAAAGCCCTGCATTATGGACAAAGTATCACAGATGCGTGCATTGGTTGGGAAGACAGTGAGGCAGTATTGGTCGCCTTATCAAATGCGGTCATGTCTCGTCGAGAAGTCAATAAATAATACTTTCCTACGCCAGTATTATCTGGCGTATTTTCTTTTCACCTTCATCTTTTTCCTTTTCGTTTATCTTTTCTAGGTTTTTGTTTTGAGCACCAGTGTTAAGTGTTGTTGATTAACCAGAGTGCTGGATATCTATTCTGATTAAAAATTATTGCGCAAACGTTTGCTTTTCTTGGTTATGGGATTATAATGCAACGATTTTTTTAATTTTTAACCAAGGAATTGATAATGAGCTTAGATAATTTTAGTTTAAAGCCAGTCCCACAGCATGAACGTAAAGGGGGAATTGCCCTGACTTTTGTAATGCTAGGGTTGACCTTTTTCTCTGCAAGTATGTGGACAGGTGGAACATTAGGGACATCATTAACTTATGATGATTTTTGGACGGCCATTTTAGTCGGTAACTTAATGTTGGGGGTCTATACCTCTTGTCTCGGGTATATCGGAGCAAAAACGGGTCTGACGACACATATTTTGGCGCGTTATTCCTTTGGTGTGAAAGGATCTTGGTTGCCATCATTATTATTAGGTGGAACACAGGTCGGTTGGTTCGGCGTTGGGGTGGCTATGTTCGCGATTCCAGTGAATAAAGTCACTGGGATTGATGTCAATACGTTAATTATTCTTTCTGGTGCATTAATGACGATCACCGTTTACTTTGGTATTTCTGCACTTACTATTCTATCGGCAGTTGCTGTGCCTGCGATTGCACTATTGGGCTCCTATTCCGTTTATCTTGCTGTGACCGATGCGGGTGGATTAGATGTGTTACGCCAAATTGTGCCAAAAGAAAGTATGCCTTTATCAATGGCAATTACATTAGTAGTCGGGTCATTTATTAGTGCAGGGAGTTTAACCGCGGATTTCGTACGTTTTGGTCGTGTAGCAAAACAAGCGATTATCATCAGTATGATTGCCTTTTTCTTAGGTAACTCGTTGATGTTTATTTTTGGCGCAGCTGGGGCGTCAGTGAAAGGGATGGCAGATATCTCCGATGTCATGGTGGCACAAGGTCTAATTTTACCTGCTATCATTGTACTCGGTTTGAATATTTGGACCACGAATGATAATGCGTTGTATGCGTCTGGTTTAGGGTTTGCCAATATCACTGGATTAAGTAGCCGTATTTTATCGATGGTAAATGGTGTGATTGGTACTTTATCAGCGCTTTGGTTGTACAATAATTTTGTTGGGTGGTTAACCTTCTTATCTTCTGCTATTCCTCCTGTGGGTGGGGTGATCATTGCAGATTATGTCTTACGCCGTAAGGCTTACCAAGATTTTGAGCAAGCAAAATTTGTGAATATCAACTGGATTGCCATCATTGCCGTTGCGATTGGTGTTGCATGTGGCAAATACTTACCGGGTATTATTCCAGTGAATGCAGTATTGGGTGGCGCCATTTCATATTTAATTCTTAATCCATTATTAGCAAAAAAACTGGCAACAAAATAGGAATCAGTGATGTTAATTAAAAATGTACATTTGGCGAATAAAGAAGGGCTCTGGCAAATTCTGATTGAAAATGACAAAATTGCACGTATTTGTCCACATGATGAGGCTATCGCTTATGAAGGGAAAATTCTTGATGCTGAGGGCGGTATTGCGTATCCACCGTTTGTTGAGCCACATATTCACCTTGATGCGACTCAAACTGCAGGACAGCCGAATTGGAATCAATCGGGTACTTTATTTGAAGGCATTGAGCGTTGGGCAGAGCGAAAATCGTTATTAAGCCACGAAGATGTGAAAGCGCGTGCGTGGAAAACGTTGAAATGGCAGATTGCAAATGGGGTACAATACGTGCGTACACATGTTGATGTGTCTGATCCCACCTTAACGGCATTGAAAGCCATGTTAGAAGTCAAAAAAGAAGTTGCACCTTGGATTGATTTACAAATTGTGGCTTTCCCTCAGGAAGGCATTTTATCCTATCCAAATGGTGAGGCGTTATTGGATCAAGCGATGGCAATGGGGGCAGATGTAGTTGGCGGTATCCCGCATTTCGAATTTACTCGCGAATATGGCGTTGAGTCGATGCACATTGCCTTTAATATTGCACGAAAATACGGCAAGCAAATTGATATTCATTGTGATGAAATTGACGATGAACAATCTCGCTTTGTTGAAACCGTTGCAGCACTTGCACTGAAATATGAAATGGGTGATAAGGTCACTGCAAGTCATACGACTGCAATGCACTCTTATAATGGGGCGTATGCTTCACGTTTATTCCGGTTATTGAAAATGTCTGGTATTCATTTTGTGGCGAATCCATTAGTGAATATTCATCTACAAGGACGATTTGATACTTATCCTAAACGCCGTGGGATCACGCGTGTCAAAGAAATGTTGAAGAATCAGATCAATGTGTGTTTTGGACACGATGATGTGTTTGACCCTTGGTATCCATTAGGGACAGCCAATATGTTGCAAGTGTTACATATGGGCTTGCATGTTTGTCAGTTAATGGGCTACGGTCAGATCAATGAGGGGCTGAAATTAGTGACAGAAAATAGCGCCAAAGCGCTAGGGCTAACCGATTATGGTCTGCAAGAAGGAAATTCTGCTCACTTAATTATTTTACCTGCTAAAAATGGGTTTGATGCAGTAAGAAGACAAGTACCGACACGTTACTCTATTCGTTTTGGTAAAATCATTGCAGAAACCAAATTGGCGGAAACACAGATCTATTTAGATCAGGCTGAGTCGATTACCTATTGTTAGGTGCGATGGCATTCAGTCAGGATTAAAACCATCAAAATGAAAGTGCGGTCAAAAATTTAGAAAATTTGACCGCACTTTTTTTAGATAGTTGTGTTATTCGACTTTTACAATCCAGCCTTCAGGGGCTTCGACGTCGCCAAATTGAATGCCGACTAATTCATTGTAAAGCTTTGAAGTTACTTCACCGACTTCTGTTTCCGAATAGAACACGTGGAAATTATCGCCATATTGAATACCGCCAATTGGGGTAATCACTGCGGCTGTACCACAAGCACCGGCTTCTTTAAATTGATCTAATTGATCAATGTATACATCCCCCTCTTCCGTTTCTAAGCCCAAGCGTTCTTTCGCTAAATAAAGTAAGGAATATTTTGTGATACTTGGCAAAATAGAAGGAGAGAGTGGGGTAATAAATTTATTGTCTTTTGTGATCCCAAAGAAGTTTGCTGAGCCAACTTCTTCAATTTTAGTATGGGTGGTTGGATCGAGATAAATACAGTCACCAAACCCATTTAATTTGGCTTTTTTACCAGGGTATAAACTGGCAGCATAGTTTCCTCCCACTTTGGCTGCACCCGTACCTTGTGGTGCTGCACGGTCATAGTGAGATACTAAGAAATTTGTTGGTTTTAGCCCCCCTTTGAAATAGGCGCCAACAGGACAACAAAAGATAGAGAAAATATATTCTGGAGCGGGATTTACACCAACATTATCACCTACACCAATTAAGAAAGGACGTAGATAGAGTGTTGCACCTGTACCATAAGGGGCTAGCCATTCTTGGTTTGCTTTGACGACTTGCTTACAGGCATCGATAAACATGTCGGTTGGTACCGTTGGCATTAATAAACGCTGACAACTGCGTTGCATACGCTCCGCATTTTGATCGGGACGGAATAAATTGATCGAACCATCTTTGCAGCGATAGGCTTTTAGACCTTCAAAACATTGCTGACCGTAGTGTAAGGCTGTGGAGCCTTCACTGATGTGTAAAACATTATCTTTTGTCAATTCCCCTTTAGACCATTCACCATCTTTCCAATAGGCAATATAGCGATAATCCGTTTTGATATAACCGAAGCCCAAATTTTGCCAATCAATATTTTTTGTCATTGTTATGTCCTTTCTATTTATTGTGTTCGAGAGTACTTTTTAATCTACACCATTCTTGATGGCTTGCAAGTCTTTGCGTAAAAAAATTTAGTGAATTGAATAATAACGGCAGAAAAACAAAATATCTTGAAGTTAAACAAGCAATCAGTAAGTGGCTATGTTAAAATTCTAGACATAAAAAAACACCGCTCAAATGAGCGGTGTATAACCAAAAGGGTTTAAAATAAATATACAGGAAGTGAAAATAAGTAACTGTAAAAGTTACTCTGTTTGGTTTCCCAAACAATATGCAAACACAACATCATACTTAAGTACGAAAACTCTTAACCAGTAAGGAATTACCATTCATTAAGTATGAGGGCATTTTAAGGGGAAGCATGGGCATGAACAATGGATATTTTTTTATATCAAGCATTAAAAAAACTAATGCGAAGTGCATTTTTTCTATTATAGATCAAAAATTTAACATTGAGAAGAATATATGTGTAAACGTTTGCCTCCCTTAAATTCATTGAAAGCATTTGAATCTGCAGCAAGGCATTTAAGCTTCACAAAAGCGGCTGAAGAATTGTTTGTTACACAGGCGGCAGTGAGCCACCAAATAAAACTGTTAGAAGATTTTTTAGGCATTACGTTATTTAAAAGGAAGAATCGTGCGCTAGAATTGACCGAATTAGGTAAAGCATATTTCACTGATATTACGAAAATATTGCATCGATTAGCAGAATCAACAGATAAATTATTAGCACAAAAAAATAATAAACATCTTACAATTAGTGTGCCGCAAACATTCGGTATACAATGGCTAGTCCCACATTTAAGTGACTTTAATCAGCACTATCCTGAGATTGAAGTGCGTTTGAAGGGGGTCGATCAAGACGAAGGCTTGCTAAGCCAAGATATTGATGTCGCGATTTATTATGGACAAGGAAATTGGGAGAATTTACAGGTTGAAAAATTGGTTGAGGAAAACCTTCTCATTTTAGCCTCACCCAAATTATTAGAACAACATCCCGTTCAGCAAAAAGAAGATTTGAAAAACCATACCTTAATTCATACACATACGCGTGATAACTGGAAAAATATGGCTCATTTTTTGCAGCTTGATGAGTTGAATATTCAACAAGGCTCGTTATTTAGTCACACTTTCATGGCGTTGCAAGCTGCAATACATGGGCAAGGATTGGTACTTGCCAACCGTATTTTAGCCCAACAAGAGATTGATAATGGTAATTTACAAGTTGTCCTCCCAACGACCTTACATGATCCCAAGTCCTTTTATGTGGTGAATCACTTTGATGGAAATGATGAACGTATTCAAGCCTTCCGAGCTTGGATCATTGAAACAATGAAACAGAAGTAATGAATAAATTAATTTTATATTGCCGTTCGGGATTTGAAAAAGAAGTAGCGGTAGAGATCACAGAAAAAGCTAGCGCACTGAGTGTGTTTGGTTTTGCACGTGTCACAGAAAATAGTGGGTACTGCGTATTTGAATGTTATCAAGATGGGGAAGCGGATCTGTTAGCGAAAATGATACCTGTCAATCAACTCATTTTTGCTCGTCAATTGTTGGTGGTGTCGGATTTATTGACTGATTTGCCATTACATGACCGGATTTCACCTATTCTTCAGCAATATCAAAACGTAGCAACGCAGATTAATCTTAAACAGAGCAATGAAATTTGGGTAGAAACAGCAGACACCAACCAAGCAAAAGAGCGCCTTGGTTTTTGTCGTAAATTTACGGTGCCATTACGTCAAGCATTAAAAACACAAGGTTGGTTAGGGGCAACGGCTAATCCATCGGGCACACTCACGCTACATGTCTTTTTCATTAATACAAACAGTTGTTACGTCGGGTATTCTTATAATCAATACCATTGTGTGCATTTTATGGGCATCCCACGTCTCAAATTTCCTGCGGATGCGCCAAGTCGCTCAACATTAAAATTAGAAGAAGCCATTTTAGCATTTATTCCAAAAGAGCGTACAGCACAGCGTTTAAATGACAAGATGTATGCTGTGGATTTAGGTGCATGCCCAGGTGGATGGACTTATCAATTAGTGAAGCGTGGTTTATTTGTTTATGCCGTTGATCATGGCAAAATGGCAGACAGCCTACACGAAACAGGACGCATTGAGCATTGTGCAGAAGATGGGTTTAAGTTTCAGCCACCTAAACGGACTAAAATTGATTGGTTAGTTTGTGACATGGTTGAACAGCCTAGTCGTATCGCAAATTTAATCTTGAAATGGCTCGTGAATGGTTGGTGTTATGAAACGATTTTTAATCTTAAATTACCAATGAAAAAGCGTTATCTTGAAGTGCAGAAATGTTTACAGCAGATAGAAGATGAATTAGCCAAGCACGAATTAAGTTATCAGATTCAAGCGAAACATCTTTATCATGATAGAGAAGAAATTACCGTACACATTGCAGTAAAAAGACCATACTAATCTGTATGGTCTTTTGGATGTTTATGGGGATGAAACAGGGCAGACCAAGGGCTGCCTTGTGAAAGATTAGCTCGCCCGAACGGTCTGGATATGTTGTTTCAACGTTTGTTCGATTTCATAAATCCAATCGAGTTCATATTGTGTAAAACCAGCCTGAATACGTGCGTCCGTATTAATCACACCTTTAAAGATGACGATCCGATATTTATGCAGTAATTCTGCAAAGCATTTCATCGCATCTAGACCACGTTGAGTGGATAGCGCGTGATACCAATGATTCCCAATTGAAACATGTCCAATTTCATCACGTAAAATCACATCAAGTATAGCGACTGCTTCATCATCTTTACGTTGACGAATTTTCTCTTGTAATAGGGGCGTAGCATCTAAACCTCGTGCTTCTAAGACTCTAGGCACTAATGCCATCCGTTCCCAGATATCATGTGCTGTCGCTTGAGACATTTCCCATAACCCCGCGTGGGCTTCAAAGTCACCATATTGATAACCCAGTGTGTGTAAATGGGTATTGAGCAAAGTGAAATGTGTGCTTTCTTCGCGCGCAACACGTAGCCAGTCTTTCACAAATGCCATGCCTTGCTGGAGTTCAAGTTGGGCACAGCGTCCGAAACGCCAAGCAGCATCAAGCCCTAAGTTAATTGCATTAAATTCAATATGTGCTATTGCATGCAAAGTAGCCGCATAGCCTTCATTGGTACTAAATGCTCTTTTGGGGACATCTTTCGGGGCAACCCGTTGTGGTTTGTGTGGAAAGCCTGCAATATCTTGCTCAGGCGTCACTACTGGAAAGTCAGCAACATCCGTCAGTGCAACATGAGGAAGCAGAACATCATACAAGTGATTGACTTGGGCACATTTTTTCTCTGGGTTGGTTTCAGTTAAAGAGGTGGTAATGGCATGCCAAAATTCAGTCATGGTTTTCCTTGTGTGGTTAAACTGGTGAATAACGAATTAATCCTTCTTGTTGTGTGGTTGCGATAAGGCGACCTTGGCGATCAAAAATTTGTCCACGTGCTAATCCTCTTGCCCCAAACGCATTATTACTTTCAATGGCATATAACAACCAATCATTGAGATCAAAAGGGCGGTGGAACCAAATCGAGTGGTCAATCGTAGCAACTTTCATACCCGCTTGTAAAAAGCCTTTTTCATGTGGATGAAGTGCGGTCAATAAACAATGAAAATCGGAAAAGTAAGCTAATAAGCATTGCTGAATTTTTTGATCTAACGGAGCTTGACCATTTGCTTTCACCCAAGCAAATTGTTCTGCAGGCAAAGTCGTACCATGAAATGGATTATTGACATATTTAGCGCGAATATCAAAAGGGCGTTCTGCCGTAAATTTTTCGCGTATTGCCTCTGGAATATAAGGGGCAAGCTTTTGAATAATCAAACTTTCTGAAATAAACTCATCAGGTTCCGCAACTTGTGGCATGACACTTTGGTGATCAAACCCTGTTTCTTCATTTTGAAATGATGCGGTGATATGACAAATTGGTTCATTATGTTGAATGGCTTTTACTCGTAATGCGGTGAAATTACGCCCTTCACGTAAAGTTTCAACATCATAAATAATCGGGTGTTGACTATCACCAGGCGATAAAAAGTAAGCATGGCAAGAGTGGAGCAGTCGGTCTTGTGGTGCGACTTGGATAGCTGCAGATAACGCTTGAGCAACCACTTGACCGCCAAATACTTGGCGTAAGCCCAGATCTTCACTGCTACCACGAAACAAAAAGTCATCAATGCGTTCGAGTTTAAGTAGTGCAATTAAATTGTGTAAAACATTAGACATCGTTTATTCCTTATGACATAGCAATATTATGCTCGGTGAAATGTATCGTGGTCTTGTATTGGAAAACGTTAATTTTACTTAAAAAATAAGCAATTAAACAGAAATAAAAACCAATATTTGCAATATGGGGAATCTTATTGCATAATACGCCACCTAATCACAGAAGAAGTTATTTTGTGGTTATTCAATGGAAACCTTCTCGGTTCCTCGCAATAGGGTCTGATTTACCTGGTCAGGTTCGGAAGAAAGCAGCCAAAGTCAGAGTTTCTGTGTGCCGAGATCAAGCTGGGAAGGTTTCCTCCCAACTCATCCTATTTCCTAATATTAAATTCTGTCCACTAATTGTTTAAAGTAACCTTTTTCTTGGTTAATTAATTCATCGTAACGACCTTGTTCAATCAGCTTGGCATCATCAATCACACAAAGCAAATCAAATTGTTCAATAAAGGTTAAGCGATGAGTGACCATCAAGAGTGTTTTATTGGCTGCATGTTCAAGAACCAAACGGAGAATATGTCGTTCTGTTTCACGATCTAATCCTTCTGTTGGTTCATCGAGCAACAAAATAGGGGCATCATTCAATAATACTCGCGCTAAACCGAGACGACGTTGTTCCCCTCCCGAGAGTGGGCGACCACCATCACCTAGCCATACGTCTAACCCTTCAACTTGCTCAAGAAGTTTATCCAATCCCACTTTTTTTAATACATCTATCATTTTTTGATCAGGAATGAAGCTATCATTAGCCAGTTGTAAATTTTGGCGCAAGGTGTCGCTGAATACATGCACTCGTTGGGTTAAGAAGCACAATTGTTGACGGAGCGCTTGTTCAGAATAGCTCTCAATAGGTGCACCAGATAAGAGTAATGACCCCTTATCCGCATCATAATTACGCACAAGTAATTGTAATAATGTGGATTTCCCACTGCCTGTTTTACCTAAAATCGCAACTTTCTGTCCAGACATAATAGTTAAGTCGACATGGTTAAGTGCGAGATTATCGCGTTCAGGGTAAGCAAAACAAAGTTGTTTAGCTTGGATAAGGGGGGCTATATGTGGTTCAAACGCGCGTGTTCCTTCAAATTTAACCAGAGGAGTTTGTTCGATAATTTCACTGACACGTTCCGCGGAGGCAATGACTTGTCCAATGTGTAAAAATGCTGCGCCAATGGGCATGAGAATTTCGAAGGCCGCCAGGGCAGAGAATGTAAATAATGCCATAAGCGCAGCTTTGTACATACCTGAACCTAAATCGGCTTCTGCAGCAAACCATAATGTAGTAGAAAGAATTAAACCATTCACAAGCAGTAAAATGGCACTGGACAATCCTGCCAAATTGGCTTCTTTCTGTTGATATTGTTGCCATTGTTGTTCAGTTTGGTTGAGTTTTTGTTTCTGTTGTTGTTCGGCATTAAATAACAGCAGTTCGGCTTGTGCCTGAATAAACTCCACAAATTGTGTGCGATATTGCGCTCTTGCTTCAGTGAGTCGGTAACCGAATTTGGTGCCAAGGTGATAAAACACTGTAGGAATAATGAGCAAAAAGAGGAGAAGCGTTAACCCAATAAATAAAGCAAGGGGAACATGGATAACACTTAGCCCTAGTGTAATTAAACTAATCACAACAATTGCGCTGATAAAAGGCGCAATTAAACGTAGATACAGACTATCGAGTGTATCTACATCAGCAACTAAACGGTTTAATAAGTCACTGTTACGGTAGCGATTTAAGACCGCAGGACTAAGGGGAATCAATCTCTGAAAAACTTGAACACGTAATTTTGCTAACACACGAAATGTAGCATCGTGAGTCACGATTTTTTCAAAGTAACGTGCGACAGTACGCCCAATCGCTAATCCTCTCACGCCTGCTGAAGGGTAGAAAAAGTTAAATAACGTTCCAATGCCCGCAATCGCCGTTGCCGCCAGGAACCAACCAGACAAGGTCAATAAACCGATACTCGCGGCTAAACCAGTGATCATGAGGATGACACCTAAAATTAAGGTCAGTTTTGCATGTTTAAATAAACGTAAAAAAGGGAATAACGCACGCATTAGTTTACATCCTGTTTTCGTTGAGCTAATAATTCAGCAAAAAAACCATCATGTTGAAGCTGTTCAAAATGCCCTTGTTGGATGATCGCCCCATTTTGCATGACTAAAATAGCATCACATTGTTTTAAATCTTCAATACGATGCGTGATCATCAAAGTCGTCTGATGTTGACTCATTTGTTGTAATGCTTGTAACACCAGGTTTTCCGATTGTGCATCTAAACTAGCTGTGGGTTCATCGAGTAATAATAGTTTGCCTTGTCGTAATAATGCTCGTGCAATCGCAAGGCGTTGTGCCTGCCCAACGGAGAGACCTAATCCTCCCTCTTTAATTTCGCGCGTTAATCCTAATGTATCGGTAAACGTTTTGGCTTGAGCAAGCGTTAAGGCGTGGTCAATTTGTGCTGTCGTGGCGTTGATCTCACCAAGCAATAAATTTTCTTTAATTGTCCCTTGTAGTAATAGCGGGTTTTGCCCCACCCACGCAATGTGTTTACGCCAGTCAGCTAAATTCATCTCTTTTAATTCGATCCCATTGACTTTTAGGCTACCTTCATACGCGAGGAAACCCAGTATGGTATTAATTAACGAAGTTTTACCCGCACCACTTTGTCCCACTAAGGCAGTGTGACTTTGAGCAGGAAGATGAAAGTTCAGCGGTTGTGTAAGAGGAGTTCCTTGTGGCGAAAGGACAACAAGATTATTTGCTAAAATATCGACCGCACTTTCTGTCTCAAAGGATTTATCCTGGGTTGATTGAGCTGTGATATGTTTGGTTTCTAAGAAGTTGACGATTTCATCAGCCGCACCAATTCCTGCAGCACGATCATGATAGTATGTACCGAGATCGCGTAGGGGCTGATAAAATTCAGGTGCGAGAATAAGACAGAAGAAACCCACAAATAGCGTGAGTGGCGCATTGTAGGTACCAAAATTTAATTCACCTAAATAGCTGAAGCCAAAATAAACCGCCATTAATGCAATGGAAATAGAGGTAAAAAATTCTAAGACGGCAGAAGAGAGAAATGCCATTTTTAATACATCCATTGTTGTTTCTCGGAAATCTTCTGTTTTTTCCTCAATATGCCGTGTTTGTTCTGTTGTACGATTAAATAAGCGCAAAGTTTCTAATCCACGTAAACGATCGAGAAATTGTCCACTTAATTTGGCTAATGTTGCCATATTTTTTTGACTGCTGTCAGCAGCGGCGATCCCGACTAAAATCATAAAAATAGGAATCAAGGGCGCAGTAATCATTAATACTAACCCCGCTGCCCAGTTCAGTGGGAAAACGGCAATCAGAATAACTACAGGAACAATTGCAGACAGTGCTTGTTGAGGTAAATAACGTGCATAATAGTTATGTAAATTTTCCACTTGCTCTAACATGATGGTTGCCCAGCTACCAGCAGGTTTATTATTGATAGTTGCGGGACCAACTTGATGGATTTTTTCTAAAATTTGTTGACGGATCGTATTACGTAAAATGCGACCGCACTTAAAACCGATTTGTTCGCGAATCCACAGAATCAACGCGCGTATCATAAAACCTGCAACTAAGCCGATAAAATAAATTAGCAACTCACTACGCGGTGTGTTTAGCATGATCAAATGATGTAGTAAATTTGCTAAAAAATAAGTATTCATCACTAAGATGACAGAAGAAAAAGAGGCTAGTAGGATATTTAAATTTAATAACTTTTTAATTGGTTTTTGTTGTGACCAAAGCCATTTTTGTAAATATTTTTGTCGAGCTTTTTGCATAGTGAAAATGATTTTAACTGTATTTTTATCAATTTTTATAAAGACGGAAGGACGCATGAATTGCGTCCTTAGTCTGATGACGTTAATCTGTGCGAATTAGGCAAGCTATGTTAGCTAATGTAACATGAGCCGAGCACAGATAAAAAGCCATTTTTATCAACAACGATATTTAGCCCGCAAGCGCATCTAAATAACGTTCAGCATCCAGAGCCGCCATACATCCCGTTCCTGCGGAAGTAATCGCTTGGCGATAATTATGATCCATGACGTCTCCCGCAGCGAATACCCCCTCCACTGACGTTGCGGTAGCATTTCCAGCTAAACCTGATTTGACAACAATATAACCGTTGTTGAGTTCAAGTTGTCCAGCAAAAATATCGGTATTAGGCGCATGACCAATTGCCACAAAAACGCCGTCTAACATCAGGACTTCGGTTTGATCGGATTGTGTGTCTTTTAAGCGAATCCCTGTTACACCCATGTTATCACCTAATACTTCATCTAATGTACGGTGAGTATGCAAAATAATTTTGCCTTCTTCTACTTTTTTCATTAAACGATCAATTAAGATTTTTTCACTACGGAAGCTGTCACGGCGGTGGACTAAATGGACTTCAGAGGCAATATTGGCTAGATATAACGCTTCTTCAACAGCGGTATTGCCCCCACCGATAACCGCAACAGGTTTGTTACGATAGAAAAAACCATCACAAGTTGCACAAGCCGATACCCCACGTCCTTTATAGGCTTCTTCAGAAGGTAAACCTAAATAACGGGCAGAAGCACCTGTTGCAATGATTAACGCATCGCAACTAAAAGTTTGCACATCACCATATAATTTGAACGGGCGAGAAGATAAATCAACGCGGTTGATATGATCAAAAATGATCTCAGTGTCAAATTTTTCTGCATGTTGTAACATGCGTTGCATTAATTCAGGTCCTGTTGTCTCACCAAAATCCCCTGGCCAGTTCTCGATTTCCGTTGTCGTCGTGAGTTGACCGCCTTGTTGTAGCCCTGTGACTAAAACGGGTTTTAAATTCGCACGCGCAGCATAAATTGCTGCAGTATAGCCAGCGGGACCTGAGCCTAAAATTAATAATTTGCTATGTTTAATTGAGTCCATTTTATTCATCCTTTATATAACATGTCGTGTACGTATTATAGACGCTTCATGCCGTACAGGCTATCACTAATCCTACTATTAATATAATAGGGAGTATAACAAACGACGATATTGATTACTCAGCGGGTCAGCTTGTCCAATCGCCGCAATAATGGAAAGAAATTGCTGTTTCACTTCGCCATTTTCTGCATTGAGATCGCGTTTTAATAAATCAAACAAGAGCGATAATGCCTCTTCATTACGGTTTGCCTGATGGAGTTGAACGGCTAATTTTAATGCCAATTGCCCTGTAGGTTGACGGGCAAAGTCTGCTTGCAGTTGTTGAATTTCTGGGGTATCAGCAGCTTGGATCAATAAATCAATTTGGGCAGATAATCCTTGCCAGCGGCTATCCCGATCTTGTCGCGGAACTTGATTTAAAATGGCTTGTGCGGGTTCAGTTTTTTTCATCGCAATATAGGTTTCTGCATACAGTAGCGCAATATCACTATTGCGTTTGTCTGACAGTTCCCAAGCCTCTTTTAATAATGGCAGAGCGTCTTGGTATTGTTCTGTTTCAAGTAACGTTAATGCCTGCATAAATTTGATTTCTTCTTCCTTGGGTAAGATGAGCGCGAGACGCTGTTGTAACGTCTGTTCATCTAACGCCCCTTGAAACGCATCTAGTGCTTGTCCTGCTTTGAAGAGATAAGTTGTAGGCAGTGTTTGAAGACGGAATTGTGCGGCAATATTTTGTTCTTGTTCACAATTGACTTTGGCGAGAACAAATTGCCCTTGATATTGTTCTGCATAACGTTGCAATAACGCAGTAAAGTCAACCGAAGCGGGATGACTCGGGGCATAAAACGTGATGACCAACGGGGATTGTTGTGATAACTGCAATGTTTCAGTTAAGTTTTGTTCATTAATTTCAATCAAATAGTGTGGGCTACCCATGTCATTATCCTTGTGATTTTCAAATGACTTCATTCTAGCAAAGCTCTCTCTCAGAAAATAGCGTTATATGATGATAAAGATTTAATGTATTGCACTTAGCAAATGACACATTTTTATTTATAATATGATTTATTTCAATGAGTTAGCTGTACAAAATGTATCAAAATTTAGTTCGTTATTTAAAAAGAAGAGCATTTTATATTTGGTTATTTGTCTTTTCTTTTTGGTCTTTTTTCATTTCACCCGAGTCAAGTACACCTTACGCCATATTTGGCACCTTTATTTTTTATTACTTACTGTATTCTTATCATGAAAGACTGTTTTCTGTTGTCATTAGTTTTATCACGGTTACATTGGCTGTGTATTATCCCATTTCACTTTATTATGGTTCATTAAACTCGGGCATGGTGGCAGCATTTTTGGAAACGTCTGTTTCAGAGTCGTTGGAGTTTATCCAGAAAATCTCGTTGTCACATCTGATGGTGCCATTATTTTATATTTTGTGTGCTGTAGTTTTACTTCGTCTCAAAAAATATCACCAACGCTCTCCTATAGATAAGAAAAAACGCATGATGCAGAGGGGATTATGTCTTGTTTTTGCTTTCACGCTCGTTTTTGCACCAACACAATTTTATTTCACACATGCTAGCGAAGACGAAGAAACGAGATGGACATTAGCGAATAGTCCGATTAATAGTATTTCTTTTTACGTCAATATTTATGACAGTGTACGTGATTATGTGATGGAAAAAGCAGCATTAGAACAGGCTGCGTCAGCTACACCTCCTTGGCAAATCCAATCAGTTTCGCCTACATACCGAAATTATGTCTTGATTATAGGAGAAAGTGCGCGTCGAGATTACCTGTCTACATATGGTTTTTCTTTAACAACAACGCCTTTTCTCGATCAAACAAAAGGATATATCAATAGTGGTTATATTTCGGCTGCACCAGCGACGTATCATTCGCTTTTAAAATCCTTGTATTTTAAAAAAGAGAAGAAAGTGGATTATCGTTATAACATTATTACGCTTGCTAAAGCGGCGAATATTGAGACAAATTGGTTATCTAATCAAGGAAGTATTGGAAAATACGATACGATGGCAAGCCGAATTGGTGCGAGTGCAGATTTTTTCTATTTTACTAAAAAGGGCGGGTTTAATACGGGGAATAATGAAGATGATGTGAAACTGGTTGAACAATTAAAAGCGCGCTTAGCAAGCCCGCCCTTGACTCCTGCACGAGCGAGATTATTTGTTTTACACTTAATGGGGTCGCACCAAGATTTTTGTCAGCGTATTCAGGAACACGAGAAAAAATTAACGTTTGTGAATGAAAAAATGTCTTGCTATGTCAACAGTATTTTGAAAACCGATACATTAATCCAAGAAGTCGTGCAGTTATTAAAAGAGAAAAATGAACCTTATTCGCTTATTTATTTTTCTGATCATGGTTTGAATCATATTGAGAAAGAAAACCCAAGCACATTGAATTTGGATTACGATGTCAAATTTAAATCAAATTATGAGGTGCCATTTGTTAAATTGGCAAGTGATGACAGGGTACGAAACCTGGTGAATGTAAAGCGCAGTGCGGTTAATTTTATGTATGGGTTCGCACAGTGGCTAAATATTACGACACAAGAATTAGATCCATACTATGATTTCTTTTCACAGAAAGACGATGAACATATCAAAGTGTTTAACTTTGAGAAACATGTCGATTTTGATGAATTAGTTGATGATCCGATCACGTTTTAATCGCATCATCATGGTTATGGTCGTTTATGTAAAAACAGCACGGTTATTACGTGCTGTTTTTGTTTATTCTGCATCTTGTTCTGTTTTTACAATTTCATCTTCGCTGAGCTTCAACAAACGGGCAATGGCATTACGATAAGAAATTTCTAGGCTTTCTCGACTGGTTGCGATTACACCTTGATCGATTAAAAAGCCATCATTGACGTCATAAACCCAGCCATGTAAAGAAAGTTTTTTCCCATTTTTCCAAGCGGATTTAATAATCGACGAGCTACCTAAGTTATACACCTGTTCTGCGACATTAATGCGTGTCAACATATCCGCGCGCTTTTCTGGTGATAAATTGCCAAGTAAATGACTGTGTTTGTACCAAATATCTCGAATATGAAGTAACCAGTTATTGATTAGCCCAAGATCTTGATCTGCCATGGCGGCTTTAATCCCGCCACAATTGGTATGACCACAAATAATAATGTGTTCAATGTTTAATACATCTACAGCATATTGCACAACAGATAGACAGTTTAAATCCGTATGGATGACTTGATTGCCCACATTGCGATGTACAAATAATTCCCCTGGACCTAAATTTGTTAATTTTTCTGCAGGAACACGGCTGTCTGAGCAGCCAATCCAAAGATAGCTTGGCGTCTGGTGGTCTGCCAATTCTTGAAAGTAAGAAGAGTTTTCCTCTTTCATACGTAATGCCCAGCTATAGTTATTGGCAAAAAGTTGTTCAATTTTTTTCATTAAGTGTGATCGTCCATACGGCAAAAATAGGGCGTTAGTATAGCGTAGAAACAGATAATGGGTAAAGAAAGGGAAAAAAATTGTTCCTAGTTGATTGTATTTATCTCAACCTGACCAGCTAAAATGTGAACCCGACTCAGTTCGAATCGGGCTTGTGAAGAGATTATGCTTTAAGAGCGGTCAGTTTTTTCGTATTTTGAGCAAGATCAGCGAGTTTTGTTAAGCACATAACGGGTTCATCAAGGTGGCTTTCAATGACTTCAACTACGCTTTCACTGGTGATCATACCAGCAATACCACTGGATAAAATTTCCATCACATGTTGAGGGGGAATCGTCTCCAGATTGAGCATAATTGGGGCAGAATGAGCCGATTGCAGTTGGCGTACCAGATCACGTAATTTCACAATGCTATCTGTTGAGGCACAATGTGGCAGAGCGGGTAGATAAACATAGCCTTCTGAATAGGTTGCGACCTCGTTAAGTGTAGCTTCCGTAGTATGAAGTGGGCACATAAAAACTTGCTGAATCCCATATTTTCGGGCAAAAGGAAGAAATTCTTCACGGTTGAGCAACGGCAAATCCACAATAAAAACGGCATCGATACCGACTTCTGCACAACGTTGATAAAATCCATCAAGCGTTTGGGCATAGACTAAATTGGCACAAAGCATAAGACTAATCGGAATGGCTGGGTAGCGTGCACGTACCTTGGCAATCAACTGAAAACTGGTTTCTGTTCCGCCGTCCGAGGATAAGGCTCGCTGATTAGCCGCTTGAATTGCTGGACTGTCTAACAAGGGATCAGAAAAGGGCAAGCTTAATTGTAACGCGTCTGCACCGTTATCGATCAACGTACAAATCAGATCAAATGAACGTGTTGAATCGGGATCACACAACGTTAATTGTGGCATAAAAGCACACGCTTGTTGGCTTTTTAATTGATGAAATAGGGTATCAAAACGACTCATGCAGACGCTCCTTTTTCAGCTAAGATTTTGTCTACGGTAAAAATGTCTTTATCTCCTCGTCCAGATAAGTTTACGACGAGCAGTTGTGCTTTATTAGGCGCTTGGCGGATCAGTTTTAAGGCATAAGCTAAAGCGTGCGCACTTTCGAGAGCAGGAATGATGCCTTCATGTTGAGCCAATGCTTGAAATGCTTCTAACGCTTCATCATCGGTAACGGATTCATATTCAGCTCGACCGATTGCGTGTAAGTAAGCATGTTGAGGTCCAACAGACGGAAAATCAAGTCCCGCAGAAATCGAATAGGATTCTTGAATTTGTCCTTCTGTGGTTTGCATTAAGGGCGCTTTCATACCAAAATAAATGCCCGTTGTACCATGGCGTAGTGGTGCGCCATGTTTGCCTGTTGAAATGCCTTTCCCAGCGGGCTCAATGCCGATTAAACGAACGTTTGTTTCTGGAATAAAATCGGCAAACATCCCAATCGCATTGGATCCACCACCGACTGCGGCAATGACCATATCAGGTAGGCGACCTTCCTGAGCAAAAAGTTGTTGTTTGGTTTCTTCACCAATAATTTTTTGAAATTCACGTACAATTGTTGGGAAAGGATGAGGTCCCGCCGCGGTACCTAATAAGTAGTGAGTATGGTCATAATTTTCTGCCCAATCACGCATTGCCTCGCAGCAGGCATCTTTAAGTGATGATGCGCCTTTAGTGACTGGCGTCACGGTTGCCCCCATTAAACGCATTCGAAATACATTCGGTGATTGACGTGCTACATCTTTCGCGCCCATGTAAATCTGACAAGGCATATTAAGTAAGGCACAAGCTAATGCCGTGGCAACGCCATGTTGCCCAGCTCCCGTTTCCGCAATAATCCGTGTTTTGCCCATTCGTTTGGCTAATAAAATTTGCCCGAGTACCTGGTTTGTTTTATGGGCACCGCCATGCAATAAATCTTCTCGCTTTAAATAAAGTTTCGTTTTCGTACCTTTAGTCAGATTTCGACAGAGAGTCAAGGCTGTAGGGCGGCCAGCATAATGAGTAAGTAAATCATGAAATTCTTGTTGAAAGCTAGGATCGTGCTGTGCTTCAACAAATGCTTTTTCGAGAGCTTTCAGCGCGGGAACCAGAGTTTCAGGGACATACATTCCCCCAAATTCGCCGAAGTAAGAATCAAGTAACGTTTCAGACATCATTATTCCTTTGAGAGTGAGTGGTGTAAATTATGTGATATCATTTTTTGCACTATTAAACTAGTATAAAGTAATAAAAGCAAGTGTTTTTTGAAAAATAACAAAGAGAAAGAGGAAAGAAGAAATAACAGAAAAGGGCAAGAGTGTTCCATGCGATATAAATGGATAGGGAAGAAAAGTGGAGATTCAAGCACAACAGAACATTGTGCTTGAACCTAGTTGGCAGGGTTATTGCGTGTTGCGTGCAACATGGAGTGGGGCACTGCTTTGTGCGGTTGGCATGACTTCAATCCGATTGATATTGACATGTTCAGGTTGTTGGTTTGCCCATAGCACAATATTGGCAATATCTTCAGGTGTAATGAATTTGACATTCTCATATAATTTTGCAGCACGTTCATCATCACCTTTAAAACGAACATTCGAAAACTCGGTGCCGCCACACAGCCCTGGTTCAATGTTGGTTACGCGGATAGCAGTCCCCGCTAAATCAGCACGTAGATTTAAACTGAATTGTTTAACAAACGCTTTTGTCGAGCCATATACATTGCCACCAGGATAAGGATAAGTGCCGGCAATTGATCCTAAATTAATAATGTGTCCCGTATTGCGAGAAACCATCTGTGGCAAGATTAAGCGCGTGATCGTGACTAAACCAACTGTATTGGTATTGATCATTTGTAGCCAGTCGTCTAACTCGGCTTTATCTGCACGTTCTAAACCAAGGGCTAGCCCCGCATTATTGACTAAGAGATCAATAGATTGCCAAGCCTCTGGTAAGCCTTGTATTGCTTGTTCAGTCGCCTGACGATCACTCAGATCAAAGACAAGCGGAAGGAAATCATTGCCTAGCTCATGTTGTAATGCGTGTAAACGTTCTGCTCGTCGTCCTGCCCCGATGACTCGGTAATTGTGTTTGACTAAAATACGGCAGATCGCGCGTCCAAAACCTGCCGTCGCTCCAGTAACGAATGCAATTTTTTTCATGTTTTACCTCTCATGGACAAATTGTAGAATGATAATTCGATGTGCTATAAAAAGGATGAAGCATATTTGCTCGCTTCCTTATCCTGTATAGCGTATAGGAGGAATACGATTTCATCGCCTCCATCTTGCGTTAATTTTCTGATAACTTCAAAGCTTTTTTCTCTTTTATTGAATAAATCTTGTGAAGAGCCTACTTACGTAAAAGCGTTAAGAAGGTGTAACCTATCACATGCTGCATCTTTACTTATGTAATGAAAATGTTATAACGTTATGATGTTTTATCGCGAAATAAATTGGTGATAAAAAGTATCTTACCAAGCAGAGTGCGGAGCGACCCATGTCACTTTTTATTTTATCTCCTCTGATTTATTTACTTATTGGCATGTTTGTGGCGCGTTTTCCTTTTAACATCAAAGGGAAGATTTCTGCTTTTTTGACGAAATTTGTGATTCCGTCCGTCATTGTTTACAACATTGCCACGTCTAAACATGACTTATTAGTCATCATGCTGGGGATGATGACCATCTTATTCATCATGTTTTTCCTCAGTCGTGTTTTGGGTGATAACCCTGTCAAACGCTTATGCTTTTTTTATTTGAATATTGCTTGGTTAGGTTTGCCAGTGGGGAGTGCGATCTGGGGAAGTGAAGCTGCGACGATTTTAATCAGTGTATATATAGGAAGCTCATTATTCTGTAATTCTGCGTGTGTGAGTTTAATGTCGATTGACATCGCTTGGTTACATCGGATACGTCAAATCATTAAAGCCCCTCCCGTTATTGCATTATTGATCGGCATATTCACGTTGCCTTTCGGAGACTGGCTCGAACAACATGTCTATATCGTGTATGAGTGCCTAAAATTCACCATGACCTTTTTAGGTATGATGCTATTGGGCATATGGTTGGCAACGACCAAATTAAAATCGGCAGATTTTAAAGCCGCATGGCTTCTTTTTTTGTTTAGAATGGTGAGCTTGACTATTTTAATTACCTTATTCATATTGGTTGCAGAGTATTATCAGATTGCCTTAGTGACACAAAATAAGCCTGTTTTTTATTTGCTGAGTTTTTTACCACCTGCCGCCAATTTAATCATATTGGAAACGTATTACTTAAAAACAGGACAATCCGCCAGTATGATTGCTTGTGGGACGATGATCAGTTTAGCCGCAATCACCGTTTATGTGACAGGGTTACTTATTTGGGGGTAATTATCGTACGAGAGAATCTAGAAAGTGGAATCGAAGGATAGATAGCATGGGTTACGAATAAAATAGTCGTCAAACTGACCGCACTTTTGGAATTTTAAATAGATGTTAAGACAGAAAGAAAGGGCAATTTGCCCTTTCGATTTTATAGTGATGATAAGAAATGATCAATTTCGTTTTTTGCTGAAGCCTGTGCATTTTCAATCGCTTCTGCCCCTAATCCGATACCTTCTGCATACACAAACTTAACGTCAGTGATACCAATGAAAGCCAACATCGTTTTAAGATAAGCGGTAACCAAATCGGTTGGTTTATGTTGATGAATGCCACCAGAAGCAACCAGAACAATAGCTTTTTTCCCTGTGACTAAGCCTTCAGGTCCCGATGCACTATATTGAAACGTCACACGAGGACGAGCAATAAAATCGAAATAACTTTTTAATTGAGTCGGAATACTAAAGTTATACATCGGCGCATTGATCACAAGGAGATCGGCACTCTTCATTTCTTTGACCAATTCATCAGAAAGCGTTAACAACGCCTGTTCTTTTTCTGTACTTGGCGCACCACGTAGTGCATTAGCAGCAACGGCATCAAAATGAGGAAGTGGGTTGGCGGCTAAGTCACGAACATGGACATCAGCAGGGTTAAGTTGAGCCACTAAATAATCAGACAGGTGATTCGTTTGTGAATGGTCTGCGGAAATACTGGATTTTAACACTAAGATATTTTTCATTTTTTCCCTTTTTTATTAGTAAGACGAAATAGTTAAGTGAGGTGTATTATAAAGCGTGTTTTGATGAAATAAATGTCGCATTAAGAAAAGGATTATCAATGAATCGTTAAAAATAGATGACCTCATTGCACTTTCAATCAAATTAGCTATGATAACCCATCGTTTGTTTTAAGGAGAAAAATATGTGGTCTGAAATTGCGGTAGGTTATGGTGTGTTTGTGTTAGAAGTCTTAACCATTTTGTGTGTGATTGCGGGAATAGGGGCGATGATTTTTATATTGAAACAGCAAAAAGCGCAGACACAAGGTGAATTGATGGTTACGGATCTGTCTGAAACTTACCAAGAAAATACGAAAAAATTACGTGACTTTCATTTAAGTGAAGACGCGTTAAAAGCGCAGGAAAAAGCAGAAAAAAAAGCAGAGAAAGAAAAGCTCAAAGCAGAAAAAGCAAAACGTAAAAAAGGGGAGCAGATTGATGCTGAACGTCAACCTCATCTCTATGTGTTAACTTTTCAAGGCGATATGATGGCGTCACAAACTCAGGCACTGCGTGAAGAAATCAGTGCGATTATTGGTGCCGCGAAGCCAGAAGATGAAGTGTTATTGCGGTTAGAAAGCCCTGGTGGTGTTGTGCATGGTTACGGATTAGCCGCATCACAATTACTGCGCTTAAAACAGCAAGGGATTAAATTGACCGTCGCAGTGGATAAAGTCGCTGCAAGTGGGGGATACATGATGGCGTGTGTCGCGGATAAAATTATTGCAGCACCTTTTGCTATTCTAGGCTCCGTTGGTGTAGTGGCTCAAATTCCCAATATTCACCGCTTATTAAAAAAACATGATGTCGATGTAGAGGTCATGACCGCGGGGGAATATAAACGAACCATGACGGTGTTAGGTGAAAATACCGAAAAAGGAAAGCAAAAATTTCAACAAGAATTAGACGAAACCCATCAACTCTTTAAACAGTTTGTTGAACAGCATCGTCCACAGTTAAACGTAGACAAAATTGCGACAGGAGAACATTGGTTTGGTCAACAAGCCTTGACATTACAGTTAATTGATGACATTTCGACCAGTGATGATCTCATTTTACAAGCACTCAAGGAAAAAACAGTACTTGCTGTCAAATATTCAGTCAAAAAATCCCTGTTACAAAAAATGGGAAAGCAGGCAGAAGAGAGCGCAGATAACCTATTATTACGTTGGCTAAACAGAAATAACAATAGATTACTTTAGCTGACGATCTTTACATTAGTTGACCAAAAGTTATTGAATATTAGTGATTTATTAGTTTACTTTGCCTAGAAGACAACTTAGTATATTAAGTCGAATTTTGAGCAGTTTTAATCTTGTGAATTGCGTAAGTTAAACATCGACAAGGCATAGTAAAATCGCCTTTTGTAAGAGTCAGTCTCTTAAATTAATCGCTGTGATTATGAGGGTGACAATTTTGAATGATGAAGGCACATCAGATAATCTTGTCTGGCCAAAAATTGATGAATCTGTATTTAACCACGATGGAAGTCAATTCGGTTCATGGCCGAATTGGGATAACGTTCGTATGGTTGAACGTGGCATGAACAAAGATCAACTTTATAACCTATTAGGTCGTCCACATTTTGCAGAAGGCTTGTACGGCGTGCGTGAATGGGACTATGTGTTTAATTACCGTGAAAATGGTGTGCATAAAGTTTGTCAATATAAAGTGTTATTTGATAAAAACATGAATGCACAAAGTTTCTTTTGGTATCCAAACGGTTGTAATGGTACTACATCGTTTAGCCTAAGTGGTGACTTCTTATTTGACTTCAACAAAGATACCATCACGGCTAAAGGTCAAGAAGTGGTTGATAGTGTTGCAACCCAATTAAAAGCATCTGGTGCAAAAGAGGTGAAAGTCGCAGGTTATACTGACCGCTTAGGTTCAGAGGCGTATAACTTAAAACTTTCTCAACGTCGTGCAGATCGCGTTAAAGCACGTTTAATTGCACAAGGTGTGAATGCAAATATTCATGCGGTAGGTTATGGTAAAGCGCATCAAGTGAAAGCCTGTGATGGCGTACATGGGGCAGAATTAAAAGATTGTTTACGTCCTAACCGTCGTGTAGAAATTACTGCATCAGGTACCATATTAAAACAAGGTGAACACGGTATGGAAGCGGGAACAACAGGTCCAGCACCACTTTATAGAAAATAATCAGATTATTTCACCTTACAAAAAAGGCTCTTTGATAAAGAGCCTTTTGTTTTTTTATGTACTACTTATTGAGTAAATCCTGAATGAATTTTTTAGTTAATTCGACGTAATGTTTATGAAAACGGTGACTAAAATTAAGTAAATAATAGAGTTGATACAGCGGTTTTCGGTCTTGATAACCCACATCGATTGGATAAGTGCGGTCATAATTTTCATAAAATTGGCTTGGGAATGGTTCAAATAACTCCGTAAATGCTAAATCACACTCTCTATCTCCCCAATAACAAGCAGGGTCATAGGTGACAATCTCATTGTTGACTGTTGCACAATTTTCTATCCATAAATTTCCGTGCAATAATGCAGGTTGAGGTTTGTGTTTTGCCAGCGACTCTGCCACTTTCTGTACAATAGCATCAATGTCACCAAAATTTATGTGTTTTTCACGGCATAACTGTAATTGCCAACCAATTCGCTGTTCACTAAAAAATTTTGCCCAATTATCATGCCATTCATTTGGTTGATATTCTGGACCAAGCCAAGTATCAAAATCTAGACCGTAATTTTCTGAACCTTTAATCAAATGTAATTGTGCCAACTGCTGACCAAATGTTGCCATCGCTTCAGTGCTGTTATCTTTATTAAGCGGAAGGGCTTCGAGTAGTAAAAAACTATGTGAATGTGAACAACCTACGGTATAAGCGGTTGGTACGTTTATTGTATTGGTTTTAGCAAGGAGATGGAGTTGATCTGCTTCTGCGCGAAACATTGAACGAAACGTTTTGTCATTAACTTTAACAAAAACAGGCTGGATACCATCATCAATAATCCATGCCTCATGCATTTCGCCAGTATGGATTTTTTCTTTATGCTTAATCGAATAGTATGCCCCAAACTGATCGGCTAATACTTGAGATACATGTTTCCACATAGCGCCTCCTATACTGATGACCTCACTTTCTTAGTGTAAAAGATTAAGAAAAAATTACTGTGATAGATATCAAACTTCTTTTATTTTTAATGTCAAATTTAATGTGTTTTTTCTTCTTAACATAACGCCTTACTCCAAGTGTGGTTAAAATGTGATCTTGGTTATAAAATTGAAATTCAATTGTTGTACTTTTGTTAAAATGGTGTAATTTTTATTCGAACTTATTCCTCTCATGTCTCAGGAGAAACCGCTATGTTTGGATATAACCCAACAATCGTCACATTTACAATTTATATTCTTGGTATGCTATTAATTGGCTTTATTGCTTACCGTTACACCAATAACTTATCTGACTACATTTTAGGTGGACGACGTCTAGGTAGTTTTGTGACTGGCTTATCGGCTGGGGCATCGGATATGTCAGGTTGGCTTTTAATGGGCTTACCTGGTGCCGTATATGCAGCAGGCTTAGTGGAAGGCTGGATTGCAATCGGTTTAACAGTTGGTGCCTATTTAAACTGGTTGTTTGTGGCGGGAAGATTACGTGTTTATACTGAATTTAATCAAAATGCACTCACGTTACCTGAATATTTCCAGCATCGTTTCAATGATGACACAAAAATTCTTAAAATTGTATCAGCCACGATTATCCTCTTTTTCTTTGCAATCTATTGCGCCTCTGGCGTGGTAGCAGGCGCACGTCTTTTCGAAAACTTATTTGAAATTCCTTATGAAACTGCGCTTTGGTATGGTGCATTAGCCACTATTGCATATACTTTCATCGGTGGTTTCTTAGCAGTAAGTTGGACTGATACTGTACAGGCTTCTTTAATGTTGTTTGCTTTATTCCTCACCCCTATTTTCGTCTTAATCCACCTAGGCGGATTTGAAAGCACACATACCGTCATTGTTCAAGCAGGCGAAGCTGCACAACGTGACTTTACTGATCTCTTTACGGGGACCAGTTTGATTGGTTTATTAAGCTTATCTGCTTGGGGGTTAGGTTATTTTGGTCAGCCGCACATCTTAGCGCGTTTTATGAGTGCGAAAGATGCCAAATCATTAGTGAATGCGCGCCGCATTAGTATCATGTGGATGATTATCTGTTTATTTGGTGCCGTTGGTGTAGGCTTCTTTGGTCAAGCGTATTTCTTTGCTAATCCACAAGCGGCAGGGACTGTTAATGCTAATCATGAACAGGTCTTTATTGAATTAGCCAAACTATTATTCAATCCATGGATTGCGGGTATTTTACTGTCAGCCATTTTAGCGGCAGTAATGAGTACATTAAGTTGCCAATTATTAATTTGCTCAAGTGCAATCACAGAAGATTTCTATAAAGGTATGATTAGACCAAACGCATCACAAGCAGAACTTGTTTGGTTAGGACGTATCATGGTGTTAGTGATTGCGGTATTGGCAATTTATTTAGCACAAGATCCAAACAGTAAAGTACTAGGGTTAGTTTCTTATGCTTGGGCGGGCTTTGGTTGTGCATTTGGTCCAGTGGTGATCTTCTCATTATTCTGGAAACGCATGAACATGGCTGGTGCAATGGCAGGAATGTTAACTGGTGCGTTAATGGTTGTGTTCTGGAATGATTTAGTACCAAACAGTGGTATTTATGAGATGATTCCAGGCTTTATCAGTGCAGCTGTTGCGATTGTAGTGGTTTCATTAATCACACCAGCACCAACAAGCAAAGTCGTTTCGAGTTTTGAACAAGCAGAAGCGGCTTATCACGCACAAAAATAATGAGAAAGGGCGGTGTCTTCGGATACCGCTTTTTCGTGTTACTTATTTATTTTACTTTGTGAGAAAACATCATGACTTATCAACTCTTACCCAAACTAACATCCATTCGAGAACAACTCAGTCAACATTACCGTACAAATGAAACAGAATTAATGCACACGCTTTTTTCTGATGCTGAAATCTCTTCCGACCTCCACCCTAAAATCCAACAACTCGCTAGAAAACTCGTCGAAAACGTCCGTAACTCTCGCCAGCAAGCCAGTGGAGTCGATGCTTTAATGCACGAATTTTCGCTTTCTAGTCATGAAGGTGTTGCTCTAATGTGTTTAGCGGAAGCCCTATTGCGTATTCCAGATAAAAGAACGGCAGATAAATTAATTCGTGACAAAATCTCAAAAGGCAACTGGCGTTCTCACATCGGGCAAAGCCCGTCTTTATTTGTGAATGCCGCCGCATGGGGCTTATTAATCACGGGTAAACTCGTTTCTTCACATCGTGATCAACAACTTTCTGCGAGTTTAACTAAACTAATCGCAAAAGGCGGAGAGCCTTTAATTCGCAAGGGCGTGGAAGTCGCGATGCGTTTACTTGGTAAACAATTCGTGACGGGCGAAACCATTGAACAAGCCATTAAAAACGGTGAAAAACGTTTCCAACAAGGTTTCCGTTATAGTTATGATATGCTCGGCGAAGCTGCGTTGACCGCAGAAGATGCAGAACGTTATTACCAAGATTATGTTAATTCTATCCATGCTGTAGGGCAACGTTCTCAGGGGCTAGGCGTGTATGCTTCCTCAGGTGTCTCCATTAAATTATCTGCGATTCATCCGCGTTATAGCTTATCTCAGCACCAACGTGTGATCGATGAGCTGTATCCGCGTGTAAAACAACTCTTTTTATTAGCCAAACAATATGATATCGGCTTAAATATTGATGCGGAAGAAGCTGATCGTTTAGAAATTTCCTTTGACTTACTTGATCGCTTATTAGCAGACCCTGATTTAGCGAATTTCAACGGTATTGGATTAGTGGTACAGGCTTACCAAAAACGTTGTTATTTTGCGATTGATTACCTCATTGAACAAGCGCGTAAACACCAACGTAAAATCATGGTACGTTTAGTGAAAGGGGCGTATTGGGATAGTGAAGTAAAACGCGCGCAAACCGATGGGGCAGAGGGGTATCCTGTTTTCTCACGTAAAGTACATACTGATGTCTCTTATGTGGCTTGTGCTAAAAAATTATTATCGGCACAAGATGTGATCTATCCACAATTTGCTACTCATAATGCACAATCACTTGCAACCGTGTACTACTTAGCACAAGGTAAACAGTTTGAGTTCCAATGTTTACACGGGATGGGGGAAACCCTTTATGATCAAGTTGTGGGTAAAGATAACCTGAATGTCCAATGTCGTATTTATGCGCCAGTGGGTTCTTATAAAACCCTGTTAGCTTATTTAGTCCGTCGTTTGTTAGAAAATGGTGCAAACAGTTCTTTTGTGAATCATATTGTTGATGACAGCATGCCAATTGAAGATTTAATTGTGGATCCTGTACAGAAAGCGAAAGTCACAGAAGGAACAATGCACCCGAAAACACCATTACCGCGTCACATTTTTAACGAAAATCGACTCAACTCAATGGGATATGACTTAACCGATGCAGTGAAGCTCCAACAACTGCAAGAGGCACTGAATGAACAACGTCAAACACAATATTGCGCTTATCCATTAACCGATGCACATTCAGCACCATCTGGCAATGCGCGTCAAGTCTTTAATCCCGCTGACCGCAGTATGCAAGTCGGACAAGTTTTTGATGCGACAGAAGCAGATGTAGAACATGCCTTTACGGTTGCCGCGCAATGTCAAACACATTGGGCAAATACACCAGTACAAGTGCGGTCAGAAATCTTAGAAAAAATGGCTGATTTGATGGAACAACATATGCCACAGCTATTTGACTTAGCCGTACGCGAAGCAGGAAAAACCTTAAATAATGCGATTGCTGAAGTACGCGAAGCGGTAGATTTTTGTCGTTATTATGCCAAAGAAGCATGCAACTTAGCCGCAGAAGCAACACCACGTGGTATTATCGTGGCAATTAGCCCTTGGAACTTCCCACTTGCGATTTTCATCGGTGAAGTCTCTTCTGCATTGGTAACGGGAAATGTCGTGATCGCAAAACCGGCAGAACAAACCTCGTTAATGGCGCATTTTGCAGTCAAATTATTCCAGCAAGCAGGTCTCCCCGTTGGCGTATTACAATGCTTATGTGGTGAGGGGAAAGTGATTGGTGAAAAATTGGTGTCTGATCAACGTGTTGATGGCGTTATTTTCACTGGTTCAACGGAAACAGCAAAACGAATCAATAAAAATCTCGCCAAACAAGATAAAGTGGTGCCACTGATTGCAGAAACAGGCGGACAAAATGCCATGATCGTGGACAGTTCCGCTTTAGCAGAACAAGTCGTGTTAGATGTTCTCAATTCTGCTTTTGACTCAGCAGGTCAGCGCTGTTCTGCATTACGTGTGCTTTATGTACAGAAAGATGTCGCGCCAAATATGTTAGCCATGTTAAAAGGTGCCATGGCAGAACTAAAAGTCGGAAATCCACAATCCTTAACAACAGATATTGGTCCCGTGATTGATGAAACCGCCCAAGCGCGTTTATTAAAACATATCGACGAAATGAGTATTATTGCAAAAGATAAATACCAAGTTCAGATTGCGCCAGATGTGGCAGAAAAAGGCATTTTTGTACCGCCAACCCTGTTTGAAATTGACAGTATTCGTCATTTGAAACACGAAGTGTTTGGACCGGTGCTACACGTCATTCGTTTTGATGCGAAAGATCTTGATCAGGTCATGGCAGACATTAATTCTACAGGCTTTGGGTTAACGAGTGGGATTCATAGTCGTATTGATGAAACCATTTCTCAATGGTTAAACACTATTCATGCAGGAAACCTATATGTTAACCGCAATACTGTTGGCGCGGTCGTCGGTGTGCAGCCGTTTGGAGGAATGGGATTGTCAGGCACAGGACCAAAAGCAGGCGGTCCACTTTATTTACAACGTTTAACTCACACACCACACTGGCAGCTTAATGGTGTAGAGAAAAACGAAAAACCAGACTTATCTGAACTGGCGTCAAAAGTGCGTTCTATTTTTGATAAACCGCAACAAGATGAACTGCTAGAGACTCTCCGTTTCGTTGAAGAACATTCTCCTTTAGGCAACGTATTTCACATGAAAGGAATTACAGGGGAGGACAACTATCTCTGTTTTGAATCACGTGGTCTTATTGCGATCGGGGACGGTCCACTACTTGAACAAATGAAAGCCTTAATTGCAGTAGCAGGTGTAGGGGCAAAAGCCGTGATCAGTAAATATTCTCAGCTCGCGGTCTATGAAAAACGCCTTGCACATTATGTAGTCGTTGATGAATTAAGCCATCGAGAAGACGTCAGCCAAATGATTGTCCTTGACCCAATTTCCGTTCAACAAAAAATGCAACATGCAGAACGTAAGGGGGCAATTTTGACTTATGTGGATGATTTATCCTTAGCCTTATCGCTCTTCCCATTAGTGCATGAAAAATCCGTCAGTATTAATACCACTGCCGCAGGTGGAAATGCCAGCTTAATGGCAGAAATGGACTAAGTCGTGAAAACAGATAAAAAAGTGGGGCACTCCCCACTTTTTTATATTATGACATAAAAAAACACCGCACTTCATTCCTAAAGTGCGGTGTTTTTTACAAACGTTTTTAATCTTCCAGCTTAGTGCCGTAGAAGTAGCTATAACCAAATGGGCTTTGTTTATAGTCTTTTACGCGTGGGCTGAGTGCAGTGTTGGTGATAGAGTGGGCGACAGTGATCCAAGGTGCTTGTTCTTTAGCAATTACTTGGGCTTTTTTGTATAGCTCTGCACGTTCTGCTTGGCTAGATAAGCTAATCGCTTTATTTAATAACGCATCAAATTCAGGATTGCTCCAGCGTGCATAGTTACTGTTGCCAATATTTTCACTGCCTAATAATGGCGATAAGAAGTTATCAGGATCGCCATTATCGCCTGACCAACCGTATGTGCCTGCGGTGAGTTCGCCTGCTTTAGTGCGTTTAATGTAGTCACCCCATTCGTAACTGACCAGTTTGGCTTTAACGCCTGCTTTTGCCCAGTCATTTTGAATGACTTCTGCCATACGTCGTGGGTTCGGATTCGATGCCCGCACCACAGGTTGTACCCAAATTTCTGTCTCAAACCCGTTTGGATAACCTGCTTCGGTTAAAAGTTGTTTTGCTTTTTCAATATCAAAAGGATAGTCTTGCACAGCATCGTTATAGCTCCAAATCGTTGGCGGCAACACATTTTTCGCCATCACGCCAGCCCCTTGATACACCACATCAATAATCGCTTGTTTATCTGTGGCATAGTTTAATGCTTGACGTACTTTCACGTTATCAAATGGTGCTTTTTCGGTGTTAAAGGCAATATAAGCGATATTTAAGCCTTCTTTTGACATTAATTGCACTTTCGGGTCTGCTTTCATTTTTGCCAAATCCGCAATGTTCGGGAAATCAATCATATCGCAAGCCCCTGATTGTAATTTGGCATAACGCGTTCCTGCATCTGGCACAATATCAAAAATTAAACGTTCAATATCTGCTTTCGGTTTCCAATAATCTGGATTAGCCAAGAAACGAATTTTTTGTTCAAGTTGATAGCCTGCAAAAATAAAAGGTCCTGTGCCAATCGGTGTAGTATCCACTTTTTCAGGCGTACCCGCTTTCATCATCTTATCCGCATATTCAGCAGAGTAGATCGAAATAAAATCCATTCCTAAACTGGCTAAAAATGTGGCATCTGGTTTGTTTAAGGTGATTTTAACGGTGTAATCATCCGCTTTTTCAACGGATTTCAACAGTTTTGGAAACTTCATCGCATTGAAGTAAGGATAAGTGCCTTTGGATACTGCATGATAAGGGTGATCTTTATCCAATTGGCGATGGAAAGAGAACATCACATCATCGGCATTAAATTCACGGCTCGGTTTGTATTCTTTCGTGCTGTGGAATTTCACGCCTTTGCGTAAATGAAATGTGTAAGTTAAACCATCATCACTAATTTGCCAGCTTTCTGCAAGAGCGGGTTCAATATCCGTTGAGCCACGTTTAAACTCAACGAGGCGATTGTAGACTTGTTGCGAACTGGCATTATAGGAAATTCCCTCCATCACCAAGGCAGGGCTAAAACTGCTCGGCGCACGGCTCACGCAGTTAATAAAGGTTTTATTGGCAGCCTGTGCCGTGTTGAGGACAAATAAGCTTGTTGCCAGTAAAGAGAATGTTGTGGTTAATTTCATTGCGCCTCCTCGTCGTGAAAATAGCCTCTCACTAAATCATCATAGGATTATACTAAAATAAACAGATAGGATAGACAAAAGAACTTCGGGTTTTAATTTATAACGAGTTGGTATAAATGTGAACGAAAATTATCGTTAAATCATAAAAAATGTGGGATTGCCTGCAATCTTTGTTTGATTTGCTCAAATCTAAATCGCCAAGCAAACTGAAATGTGTTAAAATTTTCGACCGCACTTTTGTCTTATTCAGAGTAGGAATGAGCCTAAAGTGCGGTTTGTTTTTTAAATTTTTCATTAAAACAAGTAACCTCTCGTATGGGTTACCACTGTAAAGGAAACATTATGCCGATTATTACTTTACCTGACGGCTCACAGCGTCAGTTTGAACAACCTGTTTCTGTGATGGATGTTGCAGCTAGCATTGGTGCGGGTCTTGCAAAAGCCTGTATTGCTGGGCGTGTCAATGGCGAGCGTAAAGACGCGTGTGACATGATTACCAATGACAGCAGCTTAGAGATTATTACCGCAAAAGATGAAGACGGTTTAGAAATTATTCGTCACTCTTGTGCGCATTTATTGGGTCACGCAATTAAGCAATTATTCCCCGATGTGAAAATGGCTATTGGTCCAACAATCGACAACGGTTTTTATTATGACGTGGATTTAGACCGCTCTTTAACGCAAGAAGACTTAGATGCGTTAGAAAAACGTATGCTTGAGCTGGCGAAAACCAATTATGATGTAGTGAAAAAAGTGGTGAGCTGGCAAGAAGCTCGCGATACCTTTGAACAACGTGGCGAGCCATACAAAATGGCAATTTTAGATGAAAACATCGACCGTTGTGACACTCCAGCACTTTATCATCACCAAGAATATATCGATATGTGTCGTGGTCCACACGTACCCAATATGCGTTTCTGCCATCACTTCAAATTAATGAAAGTGGCAGGTGCATACTGGCGTGGTGACAGTAAAAATAAAATGTTACAACGTATCTATGGTACGGCGTGGGCAGATAAAAAACAATTAAGCGAATATTTAACCCGTTTAGAAGAAGCAGCAAAACGTGACCACCGTAAAATTGGTAAAGCATTAGATTTATATCATATGCAAGAAGAAGCGCCGGGTATGGTGTTCTGGCACAATGACGGTTGGACAATTTTCCGTGAACTTGAAACGTTTGTGCGTACCAAATTAAAAGAATACGATTACCAAGAAGTGAAAGGTCCATTTATGATGGATCGCGTACTTTGGGAAAAAACAGGTCACTGGCAAAACTACGGTGATTTAATGTTCACGACACAATCAGAAAACCGTGAATATGCGATCAAACCGATGAACTGCCCAGGTCACGTACAAATCTTTAACCAAGGTTTGAAATCGTATCGTGATTTACCAATTCGTATGGCGGAATTTGGTTCTTGTCACCGTAACGAACCATCAGGTTCATTACACGGCTTAATGCGTGTTCGTGGGTTCACCCAAGATGACGCACACATTTTCTGTACAGAAGATCAAATCGAAAGCGAAGTCACTTCTTGTATCAAGATGGTTTACGACATTTACAGCACATTTGGTTTCCAAAATATCCAAGTGAAATTGTCAACTCGCCCAGAAAAACGTATTGGTGCAGATGACATGTGGGATCGTGCAGAAGAAGGTTTAGCAAACGCATTACGCCACAACGGTCTGGAATATGAAATTCAAGAAGGTGAAGGCGCATTCTATGGCCCGAAAATTGAGTTCGCATTACGTGACTGTTTAGATCGTGAATGGCAGTGTGGTACCATTCAGTTAGACTTTGCCTTACCGGGTCGCTTAAACGCGTCTTATGTGGCAGAAGATAACGATCGCTGTACACCAGTCATGATTCACCGCGCAATTTTAGGTTCTATCGAGCGTTTCATCGGTATTATCACTGAAGAATACGCAGGTTTCTTCCCTGCGTGGTTAGCCCCAACACAAGCGGTGGTGATGAACATTACCGATTCACAATCGGAATATGTGCAAAAAGTGGTAAAAACTTTATCTGACGCAGGGTTACGCGTGAAATCCGATTTACGTAACGAAAAAATCGGTTTCAAAATCCGCGAACACACCTTACGTCGCGTGCCATATATGCTAGTGTGTGGCGATAAAGAAATCGAAGCGGGCAAAGTGGCAGTGCGTACCCGTAAAGGTACCGACCTCGGCACATTCACCATTGAAGAGTTTTTAGAGATTCTGAAAAAACAAGTTCGTGCTCGTGAACTGAAATTGTTAGGCGAAGAGTCGTTTTAACTTTCATAGTTAGTCAAAAATGCGGTCATATTGACCGCATTTTTTTATCGGCTTGTTAACATCGCTATTTCATCCGATGCACAGTGAAGACAACTCACAAAAGCGTAAATGCCCGTCAGGCGAACATTCCCCCTTTATTCCCAGCTTTTTTCGGTTTTTCGAAGCGGGATAAGATGTTACGTATTGCATAAGTCGCTAAAATCCAGTAGAATCTGGTCCGTTTTTGTTCATTTTTGAACGCAAAATCATCGTTTTCTGCTAAGCAGAAGCGCGCAAGATAAACCAATAGAGGAATAAGACTATTAAAACCGTAAAAAAAGCACCCGTTGCGAATCGTCCGAATCGTATTAATGATGAAATTCGAGTAAAAGAAGTTCGTTTGATTGATCAAGATGGCGAACAAGCTGGTATTGTATCAATTCAACAAGCGTTAGAAATGGCAGAACACGCTGAATTAGATCTTGTTGAGATTAGTCCAAATGCAGAGCCGCCCGTGTGCCGCATTATGAATTACGGTAAATTCCTGTATGAAAAAGGAAAAGCGGCAAAAGAACAAAAGAAAAAACAAAAAGTCGTACAAGTGAAGGAAATTAAATTCCGTCCGGGAACCGACGAAGGGGACTACCAAGTTAAATTACGCAGCCTCATGCGTTTCTTAGAAGAAGGCGACAAAGCAAAAATTACCGTGCGTTTTCGCGGGCGCGAAATGGCACACCAAGACATCGGTTTAGAGGTCTTAGAACGCGTGAAAAACGACCTCGCGGACATTTCTGTGGTCGAATCGGCACCGGGCAAACTCGAAGGACGCCAAGCCGTTATGGTCCTCGCCCCGAAAAAGAAATAATTTCAGGCAATAATGGCAAAAAGCATTTGCCAAAAGCAGGCGAGTTCTATAAAATTCGTCTGTTTTTCTTTCTGAAAAACCCCAAAATGAATCAGGCACACTACGCAGCCTGATAAATGGGTCAACAGGTCGTAGAATATTCGCGACCATCATCGAAGAAATAATCAGTGCTAAACAAGTAATATCGCAAGGTATTCGCCTGATTATCAGTGTTTAACAAAACAATGCGGAGTTATTTAACAATGCCTAAAATTAAAACAGTACGTGGTGCAGCGAAGCGTTTCAAAAAAACAGCTTCAGGCGGTTTTAAACGTAAACAATCTCACTTACGTCACATTTTGACTAAAAAGACAACTAAGCGTAAACGTCATTTACGTCATAAATCCATGGTTGCGAAAGCTGACCAAGTTTTAGTAGTAGCGTGCTTACCATACGCCTAAGTCGCGTGTTAAGTACTGTCGTACGATTAGTGAAATTTTTAGAATAATAGACAAGAGGAGATTTAATCATGGCTCGTGTAAAACGTGGTGTTATTGCAAGAGCACGCCATAAGAAAGTACTTAAGGCGGCTAAAGGTTATTATGGTGCACGTTCACGCGTTTATCGTGTAGCGTTCCAAGCGGTAATTAAAGCTGGTCAATATGCGTACCGCGACCGTCGTCAACGTAAACGTCAATTCCGTCAATTATGGATTGCACGTATCAACGCTGCAGCGCGTCAAAATGGTTTATCTTACAGCAAATTCATCAACGGCTTGAAAAAAGCGTCAGTAGAAATTGACCGTAAGATCTTGGCAGATATTGCCGTATTCGACAAAGTCGCATTCGCAGCCTTAGTTGAAAAAGCAAAATCAGCACTTTAATTTACGCTTAGCGTAAAGATAAATGAGGACGCCATTGTGGTGTCCTTTTTTATTTCCCCGCAACAAACGCTCAAAGATATAAACACTTCCTCCTCTAAAAAACAAAATACCGCCCGTTTTATATCCCAAAACATACAGCGTTTTTTCTTCATCACCACACTCACTGTTTAACCCAAGCCTGTATTCAACGCAATTCTCGCCCTAAAACCTCGAGTTTTTCTCAAAAAATAAATAAACAATCACAACACAACCACAAAAGAGTAAAAATTATCGGATAAGAATAAAAAATATAATAATTAATTTTTCACCAATTTAAAATCAAATCAATTAAAATAATTAATTAAAAATTAAACGAATTATGTCTATATTGAAATAATAAATTGATTTATTAATAACATTGAGTGATTTTATTATTTTAATAGATCTCAATAATTGATTGTATTTAAATAATTATTAATAAAAATTAATGGATTAATGATCACTTATTTAATTTATTAAATAGATTAATTATCACCAATATCTGATTTATTATTAAACATAAGTTTTATTTTTAAACTATAATGGATTTATATTTATTCATTTAAAACAAAAAACGAAAAAAAATATTGTACTCCCACTAAAAATAGATAAAATTTGCTACGTATTTAGTTGGTACATAGGATATCGTTCAATTAAATATATAAAGGATTAATTGGATAAATAAAAGCCGTATAAGTAAACCAAGGAGAAAAACTTAATGAATTTATCGAAAATTGCCGTAGGATTGGCAGTGTCACTTTGTGTGGCAAGTAATGTTGCATTAGCAGATGAGAAAAAAGAACTTTCTACAGAGGCTACGGTAACCCAGCAAAAAAATGATGCGAAGGAATTAACCTTACTAGAAAAGGCAGAAAATAAACAGAAGGAAAGCTATGAGCCTGGTAATGTAGCTAGCATTCTTGAGGATGCTAGGAAAAAAGTTAAAGAAGAGAGCGCTAAAATACTAGAGTCAATTAGGAAAGAGCAAGAGCAAAACGGTAGAAGTATGGGACCCGTACCGCCTAAAAGACCTGTGCAAAAGGTGACATATAAGAAGAAAGATCAAAAAAAAGACATTATACTACCTCGTCAAGAAGCAGAGGAAATAATAGAACAAGTAATCTGGGAAAGTGTATGGGATAAGTTAAGTGACTCAGATAAGTTGGCTATTCAGAAAACCCTTGGTTATGCTTTTGCTCATGATGAGCTTGATTATTGGTCAAAATCTGGCGATGGTTTAGATACTGCACATTATTATTTATTGGATATTCTTAATGAAGATGTAAATAACGCATTATATAGTGCAAGAATGAATAAGAAGGCAACTACAGATAGTAAGGATGAAATTAAAAAAGATTTAAGTGATGTTACTAAATTAATATCTTTAAATAAAAAAGATATTAATGATAACAAAAAATTAATAGCAGGTAATAAAGAAGCAATTGCAGCAAATAAAGCGGAGATTGATACATATAATAAATATGTAATTGAGAATAACAATAAAATTGCTTATAACCAAAAAGCTATTCAAACAATAAACCAACAACTATCTGATTTAAATAAATCAGTGAAAAATGGTTTAGCAACCCAATCCGCGTTAAATGGTTTATTCCAACCATATAACATCGGTAAAATGAATGTGAGTGCTGCATTAGGTGGCTATAAGTCACACAATGCCCTTGCAGTTGGAGCAGGCTTCCGCTTTAACAAAAATGTCGCCGCAAAAGCGGGAATTTCTTCAAGCTTTGACGGTTCCGCCTTATCTTACAACATGGGGGTCAACTACGAGTTCTAACTAAGTATCTAAAAATTAAATTTCTCTTTAACGGTGAATCAAAGGCTAATATTTCGGCTTGCTTTAAAAATTAAAGGATGAATTTTTAAAAACTCCACCCTATATCTATACACCAAGAAATATTAGCCATCATCCTAAAAGCTATCTTATTCAGTTAAGATAGCTTTCATTATCCCCACTTCTCACAAGTGCTCACGTCAATCTCGATATTCTATTCACCATGTCTTGCGATAAAACGACACAATAAATTGTTTGATCCTATTCCAATAAAAAAAGAGCCACGTTAACCGTAGCTCTTTTTATCTCTTAAAATAGAGTAGGGGTAAAATTAAAACTCAAAGTTTACACCCACATTGTACGCCATACCGCCACCACTTGTGCTAGTAGACATACCTGCTTTTGCTGCTACTTTTTCGTTAAAGCGATAGCCCATACCAACAGCAAGCGCAGTACGATCACGGTAACCACCCACAGCCACACTCATGTTAAATTTACCCACGCTATATGGTTGGAATAAACCATTTAAGGCTGCTTGTGTTGCAAGACCGTTCTTAAGCTCAGTGTGTAAATAATCTACGCGTTTATCAAGAATGTCAATGTTAGCACGGTTTTCAAGAATTGATTTTTCATGAATACGTAATTCACTCTTATGGATATCTAATACTCCTTTATGCTCTCTGATTGCAGTTTCATGCGTATCTAATACTCCTTTATGCTCTCTGATTGCATTTTCATGGGTTTGAATCGCAGTTTCATGGGTATCTAATACCCCTTTATGCTCTCTGATTGCAGTTTCATGCGTATCTAATACTCCTTTATGCTCTCTGATTGCAGTTTCATGCGTATCTAATACTCCTTTATGCTCTCTGATTGCATTTTCATGGGTTTGAATTGCAGTTTCATGCGTATCTAATACTCCTTTATGCTCTCTGATTGCAGTTTCATGCGTATCTAATACTCCTTTATGCTCTCTGATTGCATTTTCATGGGTTTGAATTGCAGTTTCATGCGTATCTAATACTCCTTTATGCTCTCTGATTGCAGTTTCATGCGTATCTAATACTCCTTTATGCTCTCTGATTGCATTTTCATGGGTTTGAATCGCAGTTTCATGGGTATCTAATACCCCTTTATGCTCTCTGATTGCATTTTCATGGGTTTGAATCGCAGTTTCATGGGCAGTAATAATACCATCATGTTTATCTATTACAACTTTTAATGAATTTATACGATTATTACCTTGATTTACAGCGGCTTTTAATTGAGCCACGTTTACCGCATCAGAATCAGCTGAACCAGCTGCTACATTAATAATCTGTCTAGTTGCATTTATGTTCCCTACAGAAACAGCTGCTAATGAGCCCTTTACAGTATTTTTTACAGCTTTTTGATCTTCATCTGTAGTATCTTTAGGTGAATAAATTGGGTTTTGAGTTGAAGTAGCATTCACCACGGATACACGATCTGCTACGGAGTGAGAACCTAAGGCGACTCCATTGTCTGTATTTACTACTGTGTCAGTACCTAAAGCTGTAGTATTCTGTGTATTCGCTTTAACAGTAATATTACTTCCCATTAGAACTACATTTTTGATGTTCTCATAAGTTTTTTCTTTGTCATTATACCCAATAATAATATTGTTGGCATTTTGTTCTTGTGTATTACCTATAACTTTATGGTTATCTCCAAAAATAAGGCTGTTTTTACCTTTTTCTATCGTATTATTTGAACCATTCACTATTGTATTATTAGCTTCATCTACACTATTTTTATAACCATTAATTTGGTTTTTTTCACTAAACTTACTATTTTTACCTGTTAATTTATTTTGTACACCATTGACGCTAGACAATAAAGCATACTCTACGGTATTACCACCACCGTTTATACTAATAGATCCAAGTTCTTCTTTAATGAAGTCATTTGCAGAAGCACCACTAATAATGGAAACTTTAGATTCTTTATAAGAACCTACAACTTTATTACCTGCCCCAGAGATAATGACACCATTTGAATGTTCAATCTTATTCCCAATTCCATTGATAATAGTTGCAAGACCATCTGTTTTTTTACTCTTATCATCTGCTTTGATAGTATTATATGCTCCTGAAATTACAGCAGCAGCACCGCGCTGACTGCCTGTTTCAGCTATTCCATCAATTTTAGAGTTTGTACCGATTACAGTTGAACCTAAACCATCTGTATATGATTCACTACCTACTACAATAGCACCAGTTTTAACAGTTGTTCTTTGGGTTTTAGAACTACCAATATGTATTCCATGAGCATTTGCATTAGCATTTTTACCAATAGCAATTCCTGCTTCAGTAAGCCCCAATAACTTTGATAAGCCTACTGGTTTGTGAGCTGTAGCATTTTGCCCTATTGCAATCCCTCCATTAGGATCAGCTTTAAGTGTTGGATTATTATCAGTAATGTTCACACCATCTGCAAATACATTACCAGATAAAAAAGCAGTGCTAATTATCATAGCGCCTAGTTTTGGGTTACCAAATTTCATAAAAATACTCCTCTAAAGTTAGCTTCATTTGTTTATTCTTCATCCTAAGAATAACTATTTTTTAGATAAAAGGAAAGAGATTTTTTATGGGGTTGA
This sequence comes from Pasteurella multocida subsp. multocida OH4807, assembly GCA_000973525.1. Taxonomy (NCBI): domain Bacteria; kingdom Pseudomonadati; phylum Pseudomonadota; class Gammaproteobacteria; order Pasteurellales; family Pasteurellaceae; genus Pasteurella; species Pasteurella multocida. Next base: position 149,543 of record CP004391.1, read on the forward strand.
AGTAGATTAGTAGATTAGTAGATTAGTAGATTAGCAGTTATGTTAGTCATATAAAATGAACACAAATGGTTTTATCTATTTAAAATATTAAATATAATAAAAGAAAAAGAAACGTCACCTTGCTTATCTTAAGACGACGTTTTTATTGAAAGGGTAGGTTTGTGAAAAATTATTTCCAGATTTCTTCAAATTTGACTTTGGCTTTTAAGAATTTAGGAGTTGCAACAAGGTTACAATAGGTGTTTTGTGGGTTTTGTAATAGGTAGCCTTGAGAGCCTCTCCCATAATTTGTGTAAATACCTGTTTCTGAGATAATACATCTAGACACAGGTATTTTATTATGAACGAAAAACAACTTCACGCCTTGGCAGCGGAATTTGCCAAAACCCTAAAAACCCCAGAAGACCTTAATCAGTTTTCACGAATACTCAAAAAAATCACTGTTGAAGCAGCGTTAAATGGTGAGCTGACCGACTACCTTGGCTATGAAAAGCATCAGCCCAGAAAAGGCAAAAATACACGTAATGGCTACACATCCAAGACGGTCATCTGTGATGAAGTTGAGATAGAAATTGACACCCCTCGTGACCGCGATGGCAGCTTTGAGCCACAACTTATCAAGAAAAATCAAACCCGCGTTACTGGGATGGATGAACAGATTATTGCTTTATATGCGAAGGGCTTAAGCAATCAAGAAATCGTTGAAATGTTCAAAGAGCTCTATGATGCGGATGTGTCAACAAGCCTGATTTCTCGTGTTACAGATTCGGTGAAAGAACGCGTAATGGCATGGCAAAATCGCGCACTTGATGCGATTTACCCGAATGTTTACTTGGATTGCATCGTGGTAAAAGTACGTCAAGATGGACGAATTATCAACAAATCCGTGTTTGTGGCATTAGGTGTCAATATGGAAGAGCATAAAGAGCTTTTAGGGCTTTGGATTGCGGAGAATGAAGGGGCGAAGTTCTGGGCTAATGTGCTCTCTGAATTACAAAATCGTGGATTGAAAGATATTTTTATTGCTTGTGTGGACGGTTTAAAAGGCTTTCCAGAAGCCATCAATGCGGTTTATCCACAAACAAAGATTCAGCTTTGCATTGTGCATTTAGTGCGTAACAGTTTGAAATATATCTCGTGGAAAGATTACAAAGCGGTGACGGCAGATTTAAAGCTCGTTTATCAAGGCCCAACGGAGGCTCAAGCACGCGAAAATCTCACCGCACTTTCGCAAAAATGGCAGGCAAAATACCCGCTTGTAGCGAAATGTTGGGAGGATAACTGGGCAAATATTGCGACCTTTTTTGATTATCTCAACGATATCCGCAAAGCGATATATACGACGAATGCAGTGGGATCGCTTAATAGTATGATTCGTCGAGTAATTAAGAAACGCAATGTGTTTCCAACGGATGATTCCGTATTCAAAGTGATTTGGCTTGCGATGAAAGATGCCTCAAAAAAATGGACAATGCCGATTCAAAACTGGAAACTGGCGATGAATCGATTTATGATTGATTTTGGTGCTCGCTTAGACGAGCGCCGTTAAGTTGAAATGGGTGTTTACACAGAATTTGGGATGGGGTCAGCCTTGATGGTATTCCTCTGCAGAGTAGAACGTTTTTTCGGGAACCACTTCCGTCACAATTTTCTCAGCAAAGTGCGGTTGTAATTCTGCAATTTTTTGTTCCGCAAGGGCTTTTTGTTCCTCAGTTAAATAGTAAACGCCACTACGATATTGGGTACCAATATCTTCACCTTGACGGTTTAACTGGGTCGGATTATGAATAGAAAAGAAAATTTCTAATAATTTTTCATAGTTAATTACTGATTCATCAAATTCGACTTTCACCGCTTCTGCGTGGCCTGTTTCGCCTGTGCAGACTTCTTTATAAGTTGGGTGTTCAGTCGTGCCATTAATGTAACCTGAGATGGCTTTTTCCACACCTTTAATTTGATTGAAGACAGCTTCGACGCACCAGAAACAGCCACCTGCAAAAATTGCTTGTTGAGTCATATTTTTTCCTTCTTGTTGATGTTCTTGTTTATTTTGTCGTTTTAATCGCTTTATTCTTACACAATATCCTGTTATTGAACGTGTTTAATTTGGATCAGTTCATTTTCTGAGAAGTGTTGTTCTTCTTCATCAAACACGACAGGTGCCGAAAAGTCTGGTTTATCAAATGCGATATCGCCTTCAATATTCTCTAAAATTTGACCGCGCTTGATGTCTTTAAAATTAAACAGAGTTGTGTCACATAAATGAGAAGGCACAATATTTTGCATGGCACTAAACATGGTTTCAATACGCCCTGGATATTGGCGATCCCATGTTTGTAGCATGTCTTTGACCACTTGGCGTTGTAAATTCGGCTGCGAGCCACAAAGGTTACAAGGAATAATTGGGAACTGTTTTGCCGTAGCATATTTTTCAATATCTTTTTCTTTACAATAGGCGAGTGGGCGAATCACAATTTGTTTTCCGTCATCGCTAATTAATTTAGGAGGCATACTTTTTAATTTACCGCCATAGAACATATTTAAGAATAAGGTTTCTAACATATCGTCACGGTGATGACCTAACGCGATTTTAGTTGCCCCTAATTCCGTTGCCGTGCGGTATAAAATGCCCCGTCTTAAACGTGAACAAAGTGAACAGGTGGTTTTGCCTTCTGGAATTTTTTCTTTCACGATACCATAAGTGTTTTCTTCAACGATTTTATAATCAACACCAATGCTTGCTAAATATTCAGGTAAAATATGCTCAGGGAAACCCGGTTGTTTTTGATCTAAGTTAACCGCCACAATATCGAAATGGATTGGGGCATTTAAACGTAAATTTAATAAAATATCCAATAAAGTATAGCTGTCTTTTCCGCCAGAAAGGCAAACCATTACTTTGTCGCCATCTTCAATCATATTGAAATCCGCAATGGCATTGCCAACATTGCGGCGTAAGCGTTTTTGTAACTTATTAAAATTGTAAGTTTGTTTTTTATCTTGTTGAGTTGTTTCTGTCATTCTCTTTATTCGTCATTCGTTAAAGTCTGCGTATAGTAAGGCTTAATCAGGATTTTTCCAATAAAAATTCGTTAAGGCAGGAGGTTACGGTCGATTTTTTGTGAGTTTCTTCACTGTTAGAATAGACAAAATCCTGTATAATCATTCCAATTTTTTTGCGTAATTTATCCCCGTTGTGAGACTTTTTAATGCTTGAAACATCACAAACCATTCCCGAGTTGGTTTCTTGGGCAAGAGAGCGTGAGTTTTCTTTGAATTTATCGACTGAACGTTTAGCTTTTTTGTTAGCCATTGCGATTCATAATAATGAACGTCTTGATGGTGAGATGTTAGAGGCTGATTTAGTCGATATTTTTCGCCATATTTCGAGTGCCTTTGAGCAGTCCTCTGAAACCATTTCTACCCGTGCCAACAATGCGATCAATGAGCTGGTGAAACAGCGTTTTTTAAACCGTTTTAGTAGTGAGTTTACCGAAGGGTTATCGATTTATCGCTTAACACCATTAGGGGTGGGCGTGTCGGATTATTACATTCGCCAGCGTGAATTTTCTGCCTTGCGTTTATCTGTTCAACTTTCAATTGTGGCAGATGAAATTCAACGTGCATCCGAAGCGGCAGAAGAAGGTGGCGATGAACATCACTGGCGCCGTAATGTATTCGCCCCCTTAAAATATTCTGTGGCAGAGATTTTTGACAGTATCGATTTATCTCAACGTGTGATGGATGAAAATCAGCACAGTATCAAAGAAGAAATTGCTGAATTATTGACAAAAGATTGGCAAGCCGCGATTGCAAGCTGTGAACGTTTATTAGATGAAACATCAGGCAATCTACGTGAATTACAAGACACGTTAAATGCGGCAGGGGACAAATTACAAGCGCAATTATTACGTATTCAAGATTGTGTGATCGGTCAGGAAAATTTGTATTTTGTGGAACAATTAATTACCGATTTACAATCAAAACTTGACCGTATTATCAGTTGGGGTCAGCAAGCGATTGATTTATGGATTGGCTACGATCGCCACGTGCATAAATTTATTCGTACCGCAATTGATATGGATAAAAACCGCGTGTTTTCACAACGCCTACGTAATTCTATTCATCACTATTTTGATCAGCCTTGGTTTTTATGGACGGCGCAAGCAGAGCGCTTAGTGGATTTACGTGATGAAGAATTAGCATTGCGCGAGGAAGATGCCTTAGGTGAATTGCCAGAAGCATTGCAATATGAATCTCTGGCGGATTTACACGATCAAATCGTGGAACATATGCAAGGCTTATTAATTGATTATCGAGAGCATAACCGCCCAATTAATTTAAGTTTAGTGTTAAAAGAACAATTAGAACATTACCCTGTCACAAAACATTTCGATGTAGCACGAATTATCGTTGATCAAGCCGTCCGTTTAGGTTTGGCAAAAGATGATTTAAGTGGTGTTTATCCGCATTGGGAGCCCATCAACCAACGTGGTGCGGAAGTGCAGGCTCATCCAATTGATGAGTATAAATAAGTGCGGTAAGTTTTAGCGAAATTTTATCAATAGAGAACAAACCATGACAGACAATCTTCAAGATCTTATTCCAACTAAATTGGCAGCGGCGATTGCCAATCCACTCTTTCCTGCTGTGGATAGCCAATTGCGTTCAGGCAGACACATTAGTCTTGATCAATTAGACAATCACGCATTTTTAATGGATTTCCAAGGTGAACTGGATACGTTTTACCGTCGTTATAATGTGGAGCTGATTCGTGCGCCAGAAGGTTTCTTCTATTTACGTCCAAAAGCAACGACACTGATCGCGCGTTCTGTGCTGACTGAGCTTGAAATGTTAGTAGGTAAAGTGCTGTGTTATCTCTATTTAAGCCCTGAGCGTTTGGCCCAGCAAGGCATTTTCAGCACCCAAGAAGTGTATGATGAATTATTAAATTTGGCCGATGAAAACAAACTCTTAAAAGCGGTCAATCAACGTTCTTCGGGTTCTGACTTAGATAAACAAAAATTAGCAGAAAAAGTGCGTGCTGCATTAAGCCGTTTACGTCGTTTAGGTATGATTCATACGGTTGGTGAGCAAAATAGCGGTAAATTTACGATTTCAGAATCGGTCTTCCGTTTTGGTGCAGAAGTGCGTTCAGGCGATGACCCACGAGAAGCGCAATTACGCTTAATTCGTGACGGGGAAGCAGCAACACCAGACTCTTTAGCATTAGAACGCCAAGCTAACGCAGAAAGTGCGGTCGAAAATGAAGAAATTGAAGATGAATTAGATGATGAGGAATAAAGAGAATGTCTGAAGAATTAGCCCTTGAAAACATCGAACAAGCAGAATCTGTTGTTCCTCAAACTGCCTTTAACCAAGCTCACCATGTGCCGCGTGGTAAATTCCGTTCATTAACCTTAATTAATTGGAACGGTTTTTTTGCACGTACTTTTGATTTAGATGAATTAGTGACAACGCTTTCTGGGGGGAATGGTGCGGGGAAATCGACCACAATGGCAGGCTTTGTGACTGCATTGATTCCTGATTTGACGTTATTACATTTCCGTAACACCACCGAAGCAGGCGCAACTAGCGGTTCACGTGATAAAGGGTTGCACGGTAAATTACGTCCAGGTGTGTGTTATGCGGCATTAGATACGATCAACTCGCGTAATCAACGTGTTATCGTGGGTGCAAGACTACAACAAGTGGCAGGGCGTGACAAAAAAGTTGATATCAAAACGTTCTCCATTCAAGGTTTAGCCTTATCTGAAAATCCAACGACTGTTTTTACTGAAATTGTCGGTGAACGCCAAGCTCGCGTGCTTTCATTAAATGAATTAAAAGACAAAATGGAGCAGGCGGGCGCACAATTTAAGCAATATCATTCGATTACGGATTATCACGGAATGATGTTTGATTTGGGGATTATTCCTAAACGCCTGCGTTCCTCTTCTGATCGTAGTAAATTCTATAAATTGATTGAGGCTTCTCTTTACGGTGGTATTTCAAGTGCAATTACCCGTTCTTTACGTGACTATTTATTGCCGGAAAACTTAGGCGTGCGTAAAGCATTCCAAGATATGGAAAGCGCATTGCGTGAAAACCGTATGACTTTAGAAGCGATCAAAGTGACGCAATCTGATCGTGATTTATTCAAACATTTAATTACTGAAACCACCAATTATGTGGCTTCAGACTATATGCGTAATGCCAATGAACGTCGTGGCAATATCGAAAGTGCGGTGCGTTTTCGCCAAGATTGGTATAAAGCCAAAGCAGAACAACGTTTTTCTCAACAACGTTTAGTTGAGTTAAGTCGTGAATTGGCAGAGCTCACCGAAAATGAAAAAACATTGGAAGTGGATCACCAAAGTGCAGTTGATCACTTGAATTTGGTGCTTAATGCGTTACGTCATCAAGAAAAAATCTCACGTTATCAAGAAGATGTTGCGGAAATTGTCGAGCGTTTAGAAGAACAAAAAATCGTTGTTGAAACCGCAAATGAGCATTTAGAAGAAGCCCAAGTACAAGTTGAACAAACTGAGCACGAAGTGGATCAAATTCGTGCGCAATTAGCGGATTATCAACAAGCATTAGATGCGCAACAAACTCGTGCATTGCAATATCAACAAGCGATTGCAGCACTTGAAAAAGCAAAAACCTTATGTGGTTTAGCAGATTTAAGTGTCAAAAATATTGATGCGTATCACGAGGAATTTGAAGCGCATGCAGAAAGTTTGACGGAACAAGTGCTTGAACTTGAAAATAAAATGTCAATTTCTGAGGCAGCAAAAACACAATTCGACAAAGCCTATCAGCTTGTATGTAAAGTGGCGGGAGAAATTCCTCGTTCGGCTGCATTTGAGCAAGCAAAAGAATTGTTACGTGAATATCCAAGTCAAAAAGTACAAGCCCAACAAACTCCACAATTGCGAGCTAAGTTACACGAACTTGAACAACGTTATGCGCAACAACAAAGTGCGGTGCGTTTATTAAAAGAGTTTAATCAACGTGCAAACTTAGATTTAGCGACTGCAGACGAGTTAGAAGAATATCACGCGGAACAAGAAGCGTTATTGGAAGATGTGAGTGCAGAGTTGTCCGAACAAGTGGAGCAACGCTCAACATTACGCCAAAAACGCGAACAATTGACCGCACTTTATAACGAAAATGCACAAAAAGCACCAGCTTGGTTGACTGCACAATCTGCACTTGAACGCTTACAAGAGCAAAGCGGACAGGAGTTTGCAGATGGCCAAGATGTGATGAATTTTATGCAAGCACAATTGGTAAAAGAGCGTGAATTGACTATTGAACGTGATCAATTAGAACAAAAACGCCAACAGTTAGAAGCGCAAGTTTCACGTTTAAGCCAACCAGATGGTTCAGAAGATGCACGTTTGAATGTGCTGGCTGAACGTTTTGGCGGTGTGTTGCTTTCAGAACTTTATGATGATGTGCCAATTGAAGATGCGCCTTATTTCTCTGCACTTTATGGCCCAGCACGCCACGCGATTGTGGTGCGTGATTTAGAAACTGTCAAAGCACAATTAGAACAGTTAGAAGATTGCCCAGATGATCTCTATTTAATTGAAGGTGACCCAGCGGCATTTGATGACAGTGTGCTGTCTGCACAAGAACTTGCGCACGGTGTGGTTGTACAAGTGTCTGAACGTGAATTACGTTATTCAAAATTCCCTGAAATTCCATTATTTGGACGTGCCGCACGTGAGAAATATTTAGAAGAATTACAAGTTCAACGCGATGAAGTGGCAGAGCAGTACGCACAACGTGCATTTGATGTACAAAAATGTCAGCGTCTACACGAACATTTCGGTCAATTTGTAGGTCTACATCTTGCATTAGCTTTCCAGCCAAACCCAGAAGAATTAATAGCGGAAATTAGTCAGCAGCGTAATGAAATTGAGCGTGAATTAAATAATTTCAGCACAACTGAACAGCAATTACGTCTGCAATTAGACAGTGCAAAAGAGAAAATGCAGCTGTTGAATAAAATTCTGCCTCAGTTAGCCTTGCTTGCTGATGAAAGTTTAATTGATCGTATTGAAGAATGTCGTGAGCAATTAGATATTGCAGAGCAAGATGAGTTATTTATTCGTCAATACGGCGCGACGTTGTCACAATTAGAACCGATTGCGAATACTTTACAAAGCGATCCAGAAAATTATGAACGCTTAAAAGCGGATTATGAGCAAGCCATTTCTCAACAAAAACAAGTTCAACAACGCTTATTTGCGTTGGCTGATGTAGTACAGCGTAAACCGCATTTTGCTTATGAAGAACGTGTTCAATCTGAAACTTCAGAATTAAACGAACAATTACGTGCACGATTAGAAGAAATGCAGCAGCAGCGTGAACTTCAACGTGAGCAGTTACGCCAAAAACAAGTGCAATATAGTAATTACAACCGCGTTTATATTGAGCTACAAACGTCATTCAACAACAAAAATCAAATGTTACAAGAGTTGTTGCAAGAGGTCGGTGAGTTAGGTGTGAGAGCCGATGAAGGTGCAGAGGAGCGTGCAAAACAACGCCGCGATGAATTACATCAATTATTATCAACGAGCCGTACTCGCCGTTCACAAGTAGAAAAACAATTAACTTTAATTGAAAGTGAGGCAAATGACTTAGCTGCACGCATTCGTAAAGCAGAGCGTGACTACAAAACACAGCGTGAATTAGTGGTTGCTGCAAAAGTGAGCTGGTGTGTGGTGATGCGTTTATCTCGAGGTAGCGATGTTGAAAAACGTTTAAATCGTCGTGAGTTTGCTTATTTATCTGCGGATGAATTGCGTTCAATGTCGGATAAAGCATTGGGTGCATTACGTACCGCAGTGGCTGACAATGAATACTTACGCGATAGCCTACGCTTATCAGAAGATAACCGTAAGCCAGAAAATAAAGTCCGTTTCTTTATTGCCGTGTATCAACATTTACGCGAGCGTATTCGCCAAGACATTATTAAAACAGATGATCCAATTGATGCAATTGAGCAAATGGAAATTGAGTTGTCTCGCTTAACTGATGAATTGACACGCCGTGAGCAAAAATTGGCGATCAGTTCTGAAAGTGTGGCGAACATTATGCGTAAGACCATTCAACGTGAACAAAACCGTATTCGTATGTTGAATCAGGGCTTACAAAATATTGCCTTTGGTCAGGTGAAATCGGTGCGCTTAGTGGTAAATATTCGTGATACCCATGCAATGTTGCTGGATGCGTTATCAGGTACACAAGAAGACTATCAAGATCTCTTCACGGATAATCGAATGACCTTCTCAGAAGCCATTGCGAAACTTTATCAACGTTTGAATCCGCATATTGATATGGGACAACGTACAGCACAAACCATTGGTGAAGAATTGCTTGATTATCGTAATTATCTCGATCTTGAAGTGGAAGTGTATCGTGGTGCAGATGGTTGGTTGCGTGCAGAAAGTGGCGCATTATCAACGGGTGAAGCGATCGGTACAGGTATGTCAATCTTGCTAATGGTGGTACAAAGTTGGGAAGAGGAATCTCGCCGTATTCGTGGTAAAGATATTGTGCCTTGTCGCTTATTATTCTTAGACGAAGCGGCACGTTTAGATGCGAAATCCATTTCAACCTTGTTTGAATTGTGTGAGCGTTTAGATATGCAATTACTTATCGCCGCACCTGAAAATATCAGCCCAGAAAAAGGCACAACCTATAAACTGGTGCGTAAAATTGCTGGCAACCAAGAACACGTTCACGTGGTTGGTTTGCGCGGATTTGGTGCAACAGCGTAGTTAAAAACAAGAAAAAGTGCGGTCAAAATATTAAAAGTTTTGACCGCACTTTTGTTTGAAATCGCGTGGATATATGATTTCCCTCTCTGAGGGAAAAGATTATAATCAGCCCCTCTTAACATTTTTTAAAGGAAGTAAAAATGCACAATCTTATTATTGCTGTTCTGTGTAGTGTCGCGGTTTCAGTTTTACTGAAAGTTGCGCGTCAAAAAAATATTGTTATACAACAAGCCATCGCATTCAATTACATTGTGGCTCTTGGGTTGTCTTATTTCTTACTCAAACCTGATTTTAAAGGATTAGGTTTCACCGAGTTTGTGGTGCAAAGTGAAAATGCGCCCGTGTTTTTTGCATTGGGTATTTTATTGCCGACGGTGTTTATCATTATGTCGAAAGCAGTTGAGTTTGCGGGCATTGTTCGTTCCGATGCAGCCCAACGCTTATCGTTATTTTTGCCTATCGTTGCTGCCTTTTTAATTTTTGGTGAACAATTAAGCCAAGCTCGTTTAATTGGCATTATTTTGGCATTCGTGGCGTTGTTCTGTTTATTAAATAAACCGACAGATACAGAGAACAATGTCAAAGGTATGATCGGACTTATTTTAGTTTGGTTTGGTTACGGCATTATTGATATTCTATTTAAACAAGTCGCGAAAAGTGGCGGCGCATTCCCAGCAACGTTATTTATTTCTTTTGTGTTAGCGGCTTGTGTGATGTTTGGTTATTTATTGCTTAAACGTGAAGTGTTTACAGTGCCAAGCTTTGTGGGCGGAATTATTCTCGGCGGTTTAAACTTTATGAATATTCTGTTCTATATTAAAGCGCACCAAAGTTTCAGCGAAAATCCAACATTAGTTTTTGCGGGAATGAATATCGGTGTAATTTGTTTAGGGACAATTACTGGTGCGTTAGTGTTTAAAGAAAAAATAAGCAAAATCAATGGAGTAGGGGTAGCTATTGGCATTTCAGCTATTTTCTGCTTATTCTATTTAGATAAAATCATCAATTAACCCTCAAATTTATGATAAGAGCCGCACAAAAGTGCGGTTTCTTTTTTCTCAATTTTCTCTGTTGTGTTAAAATCGCTTTTATTTTCAATCGAGTTTTCCTATGTCCACAACAGGTGATTTCAGCTTTTTTATTTACGATTATGAAAGTTTTGGAGTTAATCCAGCTTCTGATCGTCCCGCCCAATTTGCCGGTATTCGCACTGACATTGACTTCAATATTATTGGTGAACCAGTGATGTTGTATTGCAAACAAACTAACGATTATTTGCCTGCGCCAGAAGCTGTTTTAGTGACGGGTATTACACCACAAGAATGTAATGAAAAGGGGATTGCTGAACCCGAATTTGCTGAGCGAATTTTGAAAGAATTTAGCCAGCCAAATACTTGTGTAATGGGATTTAACAATATTCGTTATGACGATGAAATGACCCGTTATACGTTTTACCGTAATTTTATTGACCCTTATGAATACAGTTGGAAAAACGGCAATTCGCGTTGGGATTTGTTAGATCTTGTACGTGCTTGTTATGCACTTCGTCCTGATGGCATTAATTGGGCTTATGATGAGGACGGCATGCCATCATTTCGCCTGGAAAAATTAACGCAAGCAAACGGCATAGAGCATAGTAATGCGCACGATGCCATGGCGGATGTTTATGCAACGATTGCAATGGCAAAACTGATCAAAGAAAAACAACCAAAACTCTTTCAGTTCTTCTTTGAAAATCGTGGAAAAAAAGAAATTGAAAACTTAATTGATGTGACAAATATGACGCCTTTAGTCCATGTGTCAGGGATGTTGGGCAATTATCGTGGCAATACCGCTTGGGTTGCGCCAATAGTATGGCATCCTACAAATAAAAATGCCGTGATTGTTTGTGACTTGTCAGCCAATCTCGATAATTTATTGACAAAAAGTGCGGATGAATTACGTCAGAATTTATACACGCCCAAAACAGAACTTTTAGAGAAAGGAATTTTGCCTGTTCCATTAAAACTGGTTCACATCAATAAATGTCCAATTTTGGCGCCTGCTAAAGTGTTATTACCAGAGAATGCGCAACGCTTAGGAATTGATAGAGCATTCTGCTTGCAAAATCTACAACGTTTAAAAAACTCCGCCAATATTCGTGACATTGTCACAGATATTTTTACCAATGAAGATAAGGTGTTTGAACCGAGTTTAAATGTAGAAACTGAATTGTATAGTGGATTCTTTGACTTTAGCGATAAAAACAATATGGCGATTTTGAGAACCTTACCAGCAGATAAACTTGCTGATCATGGTTTAGCATTCAAAGATAAACGTATCCCTGAATTATTATTTCATTATCGAGCAAGACATTATTTCGGTACATTAACACGTGCAGAGCAAATCAAATGGCAAAAATACCGCCATAAGAAACTCGATCAAAGTGCGGTCGAATTTGAACAAAGTTTGCAGCGTCTAATTGAAGAGAATCAAAACCATCCAGAGAATTTGGAGTTATTACAGAAAGTTTATGAATATGGTGCAAAATTATTGGCATAAACAGTGATAACGCTAGGAAAATAATCCAATACATTCATTCACATAACATCTTAGATTTTACGTAGCGCAATCAATATAAATAAAGCTGTAACGAAAGAAACGTTACGGCTTTTTTATTTTCTTTTAACCCTTAAAAAGCAAATCTATATTTAACTTTAGCTTACATTTTGAATTTATCAGGGTATAAGTACATGAAAATATCTGTGACAAGGCTTAACGAATAGCTGATTGAGTCTTGGTTAACTAGTAAATGTGACTTGTGCATAAGTCTGTGATTTACTTACTCCGTAGCTCTCACTAACCTGATAACTAATTTCGCATAATGTATATTATGTTAAATTAAATACTTGTGTGACATTGTTATTGCATAGGTAAACCACCCTCTGTATGAATTGGTATTTGGGAATATAATTTTAAGAAAAGCTAATGTAGCTAAACTTAATTTAGCTGGCTTCTGTTTTATTGTTTTATATGGAAAGAAATTAAATGCTTTCCCATAAAAAATATGAAAGGCTTATAAGAAAAATATATTGGTAACGCTACGTGAAATCTGAGAAATAAAATGGCTCATTATAGGTCAGATTTTAAAAATGAAATTTTATGAAATAGCTTTAGGATTTGTGACAGTGTCATCTGGATGTGAATAAAAAACCACCTTTGTATGAGTACAAAGATGGTTTTTCTTTAAATTTATCAATCTTGCTTTTTTAGAATGGTTGATTCGCTTCTCTGACCAAAATCCCCCATTCTTGCGATGCAGATTCAAACACCTCTTTTTGATTTTCTAAAATCGCAATTAAACAGTAAGAATCACCATTGGTTTCTGCATTGTATAAAAGCACGCCTTGTGTCTGAAAATATTCATAGGCGATTTTCATCAGAGCTTCTGGTAAATCTTCTTCTAAATTTTTTTGCGTCCATTCGATGTCTTCTATGTAATGAAACTCTGCAATTTTACCAACGCGCCAGATAAATTCCTCACTATCACGCCAATCAATAAAAAAGAGTTCTGCATCATTCGGCAAATGTTCTGATAAAGCAAAATTGAGCAATTCTTCTGGTTTCCAACTCGCCTGATCCCCTAATTTACTTATAATTTCGTCTGCTAAGTTTTCAAAACGATAAATAGCTTTTAGCCATTGGCGAAAATTTTCTTTATCTGAAGCTGTTTCGTCTCCAAATAGAATACGCACGATAAGACAAGGCATTATAAAAAAGAAAGTGAGAAAAACAGAACTTAATCTCATCAAAAATGAAGGTTCTTTATCGATGAATAAACTTTTTATGGCAGCAAAAGGCAGTATAAAGAAGGTGATAAGTGCAGTGATAATGCGCTGAAAACAATTCATTTGAGTTCCTATATAAACAATAATACGGCTTCTAATATAGCCTAAAAATTAGCTGATATATAGCCTGTTTTTTTATGGGGGTTTATTGCCGTTATTTCAGCAAAAATAAGCTAAATTATTTAAAAATAGGGATTATTTTAGCGTATTTTTCACTCCATTAATTTGACATTTTGATCTAGATCAGTTTACTATGGTTATGTCTAGCTTATTTTTCAGGCTAGATCATTCCTTAAAAATTAATGGAGGTATCTATAAATGAGTAAAGAATTCGATAAGAAACGTGATGAGTTATTAAGTGAAATCCGTGATATTTTAGACAATGCGGAAGAGCTTTTTGATGAAAAATCAAAAGCAGGTGCGGATGAACTCAAAAAACTTAAATCGAGTCTTGATTCACGAGTTTCTAAATTACAGAAACAATTCGGTTCATTAAAAGAGGATGCTGTAGCGGGAACGAAAGAAGTTATCAAGCAAACTGATGAATTAGTGCAAGACAATCCTTATAAAGCGATTGGTGTTGCTGGAGTGATTGGTTTATTGTTAGGTGTCTTAATCTCTAAGAGATAAGTCTTTACCGTTGTAAAAGGCTACAGTATGTAGCCTTTTCTTACAATTTAGGACGATAAATGCAAATTTTACAGAAAGTTAAAAACATTACCCTAACCTCATTAGAGCTGATTCACGTTCGTTTAGAAATGGCGAGAATTGAGCTTGTTGAACAAAAGAATTTTCTTGTAACCTTGTTTACAGCATTATTCTTGATCTTAATTTTATTATTAATTTCTTTTATAAGTTTATTGTTTGGCTTAAATAGTGTTATTGCACCAGAAATTAAACACCTTGTTTTCTTTGGTATAAGTGCGGGTGCTTTTTTAATTATTTTGATTTTATTACTGGTAATGCGTAATACCGTAACAAAACAACGTAATTTTATGGTGACTACCCTGGCTGAAGTGAAAAATGATATTCAAGCACTGAAAGGTGCTTTAGGCAGTCAAGCCAAGAAAGAACCTAGTGATACGGAGCTTTTATGAAAACAGAACTTGATGAAGAAAAAGAATTATTAATTATGAAGGGAGATGCATTGCGTATGAAACTTTACGGATTAGGCAAAAAACCTAAAGCAGATAATTCGTCTTTTCTCGCAGACTCGGTTTCACAAATCGCATCTTCATTAAATCAACCTGTTGTTCGCTCTCTTGCGGTGTCTCTTTTGAGCAAAAAACTATTAAGCTCAAAATTTTTGGCTTATTCTGCATTAGGTGCGGTTGCCTTATTCTTATTAAATAAAGGCGATAAAACAGAGTAAACATTGATTCAAAAAAGAAAAGGCTAGAAATTACTCTAGCCTTTTTTATTTGCGAAACTTATTTTTTTCTTTCAACCCATTGGTTATCAAGATAATCGACAATCCACTTAGTCGCTTTTCCATTCTTTTCCGAGGTGACATATTGGCGTTTTTCTTTACGACTAAAACGCACAATCGCTTCATTGCCCTCAGGGTCTTGCTGTGGCGCATCTGCTAAATAACGTAATTTTTCCGGTAAACGATCACGATATAATGCTAACTCAGCCACTTTAGGTGCGCGTGTTTCACGTGATTTCGGGAAGTTGTGTGCTGACATAAACACGCCACTTGCGCCATCACGTAACACAAAATAAGCATCTGATTTTTCACATTTTAATTCAGGGAAATGAGTTGGTTCTTCTTTTGGTGGCGCAACTTCCCCACTTTTTAGAATTTTACGGGTGTTATCACAGCTTGTGCAGCCCATATATTTACCAAAACGACCAAGTTTTAAATGCATATCTGCACCGCATTTATCACATTCTACAATTGGACCGTCATAGCCTTTAATTTTGAAACTTCCCTGCTCTAATACATAACCATCACAATTTGGGTTATTCCCACAAATATGGATTTTACGTTGTGGATCAATCACATAACTGTCCATTGCTGTGCTACATTTTGGACAACGTTTACGCTCCATTAGGGCTTTTGTCTCAGAAGATTCATCTAATACGTTTAATAATTCAACTTCGGGGATCAGATTGACTGTTGTTTTACAACGTTCTTTTGGTGGCAATGCATAGCCAGAACAGCCTAAGAATACGCCAGTACTTGCAGTGCGAATTGCCATTTTGCGACCACAAGTTGGGCAATCCATATCTGTTGGAACAAGGCTATTGGGTTTCATTCCACCTTCAAGCTCATCTAATTCTGCTTGCGTGAGTTTTTCAGAGAAATCCTTAAAGAACTGATTTAATTCCGTTTTCCAGTTTTTCTGACCATTTGCAATTTGGTCTAAAATATCTTCCATATTCGCAGTAAAATCATAACTCATTAAATCTGCGAATGATTGGTTGAGGCGATCAGTAACAATCTCCCCCATTTTTTCAGCATAAAAACGGCGATTTTCTACACGCACATAACCACGCTCTTGAATGGTTGAAATAATCGCTGCATAAGTAGATGGACGACCAATGCCACGCTTTTCCAATTCTTTAACTAATGCTGCTTCACTAAAACGTGCAGGCGGTTTAGTGAAATGCTGTTCAGGTAACACATCTTTTAAGTTAAGTTTATCGTTCACAGACACATTTGGTAATACTTGGTCTTCAGCACTTTTGCTCATTGCTGGCAACACTTTTGTCCAACCATCAAAACGTAAAATACGCCCTTTCGCTTTTAACTCATAATCGCCCGCTTTGACAGTTAAGGTTGTGCTGTCATATTGTGCCGCTGGCATTTGACAAGCCACAAATTGGCACCAAATTAAGTCATACAAGCGAATGGCATCTTTTTCCATACCCACCAAGCTGTCTGCCGATGTATTCACATCAGAAGGACGAATTGCTTCGTGCGCTTCTTGGGCATTATCTTTACTTGAGTAGAAATTCGGTTTTGCGGGTAAATATTGGTTGCCATAATGTGATTCAATATAACCACGTACCATATTTAAGGCATCTTGGCTTAAATTGGTTGAATCTGTACGCATATAAGTGATGTAACCCGCTTCATATAAGCGTTGTGCCAACATCATTGTCTTTTTCACACCAAAGCCTAAACGCGTACTTGCCGTTTGTTGTAACGTTGAGGTAATAAAAGGTGCTTTTGGTTTAGAGCTTGTTGGCTTGGTTTCTAATTCTGAAACGATATAATCCGATTTTTGTAAGAAATCGACCGCACTTTGGGCGTCTTTTTCATTTTTAGGATCGAATTTTTTACCTTTAAATTGGGTTACTTCTAAGCGAAGATCGTCTTTTGTTTGAGTTTGAGTAAGAACATCGACTTCCCAATATTCTTCTGGTTGGAAGGCTTTAATTTCGCGCTCACGCTCTACAAGCAATTTAACCGCAACAGATTGTACTCGACCTGCAGATAAACCACGAGCCACTTTTTTCCATAATAATGGCGACACCATAAAGCCCACAACACGGTCTAGGAAACGGCGTGTTTGCTGTGCATTGACGCGATCTAAATTCAGCTGTTCGGGATTATCAAAGGCTTGTTTAATTGCATTTTTGGTAATTTCATTAAATACCACACGGCTGAAACGTGAATCATCGCCACCAATCACTTCACGTAAATGCCACGCAATTGCTTCTCCCTCTCTATCCAAATCGGTTGCAAGATAAATATGATCTGATTTTTTAGCAAGTGATTTGAGTTCTGAAACAACTTTTTCTTTACCTGGTAAAATTTGATAATTGGCTTTCCATTGGTGATAAGGATCAATGCCCATCCGTTTTACTAAGGCATTACGCTCTTTTTCTTCTTTAATTCTGGCTTTTTCTTCTAAGCTTAATCCTTTGGTTGAGGTCGGTTTTGCTTTTTCACCTGAACTTGTGCCGACTGTTGGTAGATCACGAATGTGACCAACACTGGATTTGACCACATAATCATTACCCAGATATTTATTTATCGTCTTTGCTTTTGCAGGCGACTCGACAATCACCAAGGATTTACTCATTCTATTACCCAATTTACTCAAATTTATATAAAATAGTGGCTATATTGCTAACTATCTGCGATAAGGTCAACTCTTTTTTTTAAAAAGGTCTATAAATGGATAAACTCAATGCGATTTCGGTTTTCTGTAAAGTGGTTGAAACTCAGAGCTTTACACAAGCAGCCGCACAACAAAATATATCGGTTGCGATGGCAAGTAAATTAGTTTCGCAGTTAGAAGAACAACTCAAAACACGTTTATTACAACGTACAACTAGAAAAATTTCCCCAACAGAAGCGGGACTCCTCTATTATCAACATTGCAAACCGATTTTAGTTGAATTAGAAGATGCGGAATCCAGTATCAGTAATTTATCCACATCATTACAAGGAACACTAACTGTTTCCGTTCCTCGTGATTTTGGTTTACTTTTTATTACGCCTAATCTGTCACAATTTATTCAGACGCATCCCAATTTACATATGGAAATTGAATTTAATGATCGCCTCGTCGATTTGGTTGCAGAAGGCTATGATATTGCGTTAAGAATTGGTGCTCTCCAAGACAGCTCTCTCGTCGCGAAACGTATTGCGTCTGTTTCTACTCTCTTGGTCGCGTCACCTGCGTATTTGGCTAAACATGGAACCCCAACTTCACCAGAGGCACTTCAACATCATGATTGTCTTTTGTACAAGGCGGCAGGGAACCAAATTTATTGGGAGTTTCACGATGGTAAACATATACAGCGCTTAAAAATGCGCTCAAAATTAGTCTGCAATAATGGCTTAACGTTAGCAGAACTCGCTAAATCGGGGTTAGGGATTATCAATACGCCACGTTTTTTTGTAGACCAAGCATTGCGTACTGGTGAGTTAGTTGAGATCTTACCAGAATATCATCAGCAAAAATTAGATATACATCTGGTTTATCCACATCGTCGGCATTTGCCTGCAAAAACAAAAGCCTTTATCACTTTCATTCAAGGATTAGGACTTTGTGAAACAGAAAATAACAATTGATACATCACATTATGGTTAAAGGTGTAACCAAACTGGCTCACAGCCTTCTGGTAAGGCAAGGGATTGACCTAGCTCAATCCATCCACAAGGAAAGTGGAAATCTGACCCTACCGAGCTTAATAATTCATTTTCCTTTGCCCATTTAGCTAATAGCAAGCGTTGATCTTTAGTTTGTCCACAGCCAGATACTTCAAGACCATCACCACCCCATTGTTTAAAATCTGCGATCAGTTTTTTCACCCATTTTGTTGTCATTGTATAGCGTAAGGGATGCGCTAATACCGTGAATCCCCCTGCTTGATGAATAGTTTCAATTGCCGTTGGAATATCACACCATTGTGCTTTCACATAGCACGATTTACCTTGCGATAGATATTTCTTAAATGCCTGATTTTCATTGGCCACTTTGCCAATTTGCACTAATAAACGCGCATAATGGGCACGTGTTACTTCACCTGTGGCGAGTTTTTTCGCTTCGTCAAAGGCATTCAGTACACCGACTTTCGCCAGTTTCTCACCTATTTTCACCGCTCTTTGATGACGTAATTCTGCTTGTTGGTGTAAAAGTGCGGTCATTTTTTCACAATTTTCATCAAAACCTAAGCCAACGATATGGATGGCACGATTTTCCCAATTTGTTGAAATCTCTACGCCAGTGATTAATTGAATGCCTTGTTGGCTCGCAGCTTGTTTTGCTTCAGCAATGCCTGAAACGGTATCGTGATCCGTAAGTGCCAAAACATTAACGCCTTTTTCAACCGCTCTGCTTACCACTTCTGTCGGCGATAAAACACCATCAGAGGCTGTACTGTGGCAATGCAAGTCATAAATTGTTGTCATTTTTTGTTCCTAAATAAAAAGTGCGGTCATTTTTTGAGAAATTTTCCGCACTTTATGAATAACTATGGCGAATTATTTGATGGCTTCAACTAATTGTTTAATTAAGTTTGGACCGTGATAAATCAAACCTGAATAAAGTTGTAATAATTCTGCGCCCGCATTGATTTTTTCTTTGGCATTTTCCACACCGTCAATGCCGCCACTGCCAATAATTGGAATGTTATCTTTTAGTTCTTGGTGTAAACGCGCGATAATTTCCGTACTTTTATGCTGTAATGGTTTACCACTTAAACCACCTTGTTGTTCTGCATTTTTAAGACCGTTCACCGTATCACGTGAAATGGTCGTATTAGTTGCAATCACGCCGTCCATTTTGTGACGTTGTAGCGTATCGGCAATTTGCACCAACTCTGCTTCTGTTAAATCTGGGGCAATTTTCACTGCAATTGGCACATATTTATTATATTGCTGGGTTAAAATTTGCTGTCTTTCTTTTACACCTTGTAATAAATCGTCTAACGCATCGCCATATTGTAATTGACGTAAACCTGGTGAGTTTGGAGAAGAAATGTTGATTGTGATGTAATCAGCGTAATTATAGGCTTTATTTAAACAGAAAATGTAATCCGCTTTGCCGTTTTCTACACTGGTAAAGGTATTTTTACCAATATTAATGCCTAAGATACCGTCGTATTTTGCTTGTTTGACATTTTCAATCAAATAATCAATACCGTAATTATTGAAACCGTTACGATTAATAATGCCCTCTGCTTCGGGCAAACGGAACTGGCGTGGTTTCGGGTTACCGTCTTGCGCCAATGGGGTCACTGTACCAACCTCAATAAAGCCAAAGCCCATTGCACCAAAACCGTCAATCGCTTCGCCATTTTTATCTGCACCTGCAGCTAAGCCAATCGGATTTTTAAATTGTAGCCCCATTACTGTTTTTGGAGAACCTGCTGGACAAGCTAAAATCGTTTTTAAAATAGGATTTAAAGGCGATTTGCCAATTACTTTTAAGGTTTGAATAGTAAGATTGTGTGCTTTTTCAGCATCAAGGGAAAAGAGTGCCTTGCGGACTAATGAATACATACTCGTTTATCTCTCTGGATAGTTTAACTGTGAATACGCGCGGAATTATACGCTTTTCGGGATAAAAAGTAATGAAAAAATACGATTATTTTGAGTGAATTAAGTGGAAATCACTAATAAAAAAGTGCGGTCAAAATGTTTACTTTTTAACCGCACTTTTATTGCTATGAATTATTGCAAGGCTTTTTCAATTTTCTCATATAAATCACGAGAAACATTTTCTAGCTCGCTTATACGCTCTAAGCCTCGTTTCATCAAGGTTTGGCGTTGACCGTCATAACGGGAGAAGCGAATTAATGGTTCAATTAAACGAGAAGCCACCTGTGGATTGCTTTCATTTAAACGAATAAGGATATCCGTCAAGAAACGGTAACCAGAGCCATCAATCGCGTGAAACGCTTTGAGGTTTTGATTAGCAAAACTGCCGACTAATGCACGTAAACGGTTCGGGTTGTTGAAGTTGAAACTTGGGTGATCCATTAACTTCATTACATTTAACAACACATCTTCATCTGGGCGGGTTGCTTGTAACGCAAACCATTTATCCATCACTAAACCATCGTGCTGCCATTTGCTTTCAAAGTCTGCTAATAAGGTGTCACGACAAGGCAATTGTGCTTTGGTTGCTGCACTTAATGCCGCAAGCGTGTCCGTCATATTGTTCGCATAACTATAATGCTTGTTCACAACATTGTTGCCGACAGTGGTATAAGCTAAGTAACTCACACACAGATTACGCAAGCCACGCAATGCAATATCTTCAGCTGTTACACGATATTCATCTAAACGAATGTCGTTATACACTTTCAATAACGTTTGTTTGAGGCTTTCGGCAATGGTACGCACCATAAAATCACGCACTAATGTAATGCCTTCTGGGTCGATAGTTTTGAATAGCTCTGCAAATTCAGTGACTTTCGGTAATGTGAGAATTAACGAAGTGAGTTCTGGGTTTTGTTGATAATTGTCTAATACTTGATACAACTCGGCTAAGACTTCCGCTGAAAACTCCAGTGTTTTGCCTTGTTGGTAACGCGTTAAGTTACGACGTAACTCCATCGCATAAAGCATTTGTGCCACGTCCCAACGAACAAAGTGATTTTCAGCGTGACGAAGTAATGTCACTAATTGCGCAGTGCTGTATTCATAATTTAACTTCACAGGTGCAGAAAAATCACAAAGCAATGCTGGCACTGGCTTGCTCTTAATATTGGTAAAGGTGAAAGTCTGCTCTGCTTGTTTCACATCTAAAACGGGATTAACCACCTCGCCCTCATTTTCTAATGCGAACGGCGTGCCGAATTTGTCATATAAGGCAATTTTTAATGGAATGTGTAAGTTCACTTTTTCCATTTGATCTGCTGTTGGCGATGTCATTTGTGAAACTTGTAAAGAATAGACCGCACTTTGCTCATCATAGCGATCAGAAATCGTTAATTCTGGCGTACCAGATTGGCTATACCAATGACGGAACTGCGTTAAATCAATGCCTGATGCACGTTCCATCGCAGAAACAAAGTCTTCACAAGTAGCCGCTTTCCCGTCTTGTTCTGTAACATAAAGGCGCATACCTTTTTGGAAACCGTCTTCGCCTAATAACATATGCATCATACGAATGACTTCCGCCCCTTTTTCATAGACTGTCATTGTATAGAAGTTATTCATTTCAATAACTTTTTCAGGGCGAATTGGGTGGGACATTGGGCTTGCATCTTCAGCAAATTGCGCAGTACGCAATAAACGCACATCTTCGATACGCTTGCCTGAACGTGACCATAAATCAGAGGTAAATTCTTGATCGCGGAAAACCGTTAATCCCTCTTTTAAACTGAGTTGGAACCAGTCACGACAAGTGATACGGTTACCTGTCCAGTTATGGAAATATTCGTGTGCAATCACACTTTCAACCGCTAAATAATCGTCATCGGTGGCTGTTTGTGGGTTGGCAAGTACGAATTTTGAGTTAAAAATATTTAACCCTTTGTTTTCCATTGCCCCCATATTGAAGAAATCAACTGCCACGATCATATAAATATCTAAATCGTATTCTAAACCAAAGCGCTCTTCGTCCCATTTCATTGCGCGTTTTAAGCTTTGCATTGCCCAATCCGCACGATCTAAATTGCCACGGTCAACATAAAGTTCGAGTGCAACTTCACGCCCGCTTTTCGTGACAAAGGTGTCTTGTAAGAGATCAAAATCCCCTGCCACTAATGCAAATAAATAGCTTGGTTTCGGGAAGGGATCATTCCATTCAACCCAATGGCGACCATCTGGCAAATCACCGCTCGCAATGCGGTTACCATTTGATAATAAATAAGGATATTTGCTTTTTTCTGCTGTAATTTTGGTGGTATAGCGTGCAAGTACATCTGGGCGGTCGAGCATATACGTAATTTGACGAAAACCTTCTGCCTCACATTGTGTACACATGCCCTCACCTGATTGATATAACCCTTGTAATGATGTATTTTTTTCAGGAGATAAAATAGTCACAATCTCAAGCTCGATGTGATGCTCATTGAGATAACTCAAATCTAATGTCAAGCTTTCACCATCTTGAACAAATTGTTTAAAGTCTTTACCGTTTACTTTAATCGTAGAAAATTGAAAACTGTGCCCATCTAAACGTAGTTTCGTTGCGTCCGTATTCAGACGTTGATATTGGCTAATTGCGGTAACAATTGTTCTTTTGGGATCTAATTGGAAGTCAAGGAAAATATCGGTGACAGTAAAATCTGGCGTTTTATAATCTTTTCTATATTTTGCTTTAGCTTGCATATCAAAACCTACTCTTATCTAAGGTTCAAAAATGTGTTTAGGATATGATTTTCTAAGCAAAGTTGCAATTGTATTTTCCATAGCAATCCATTCGCAATCGTTTGCTTATTGGTTATTGTGTGCTATTCTACGCAGGTTTTAATTATTGAATAAAATTAGGGAATCACATGTTAAATAGCACACCTCAAATTGCCATTGTAATGGGCTCAAAAAGTGACTGGGCAACAATGCAAGAAGCCACTCAAATTCTTGATGAATTGCAAGTTCCTTATCATGTCGAAGTGGTGTCTGCACATCGTACACCAGACAAACTCTTTCGCTTTGCTGAAAGTGCGGTCGAAAAAGGCTATAAAGTCATTATCGCGGGTGCAGGGGGGGCGGCTCATTTACCTGGTATGATTGCGGCAAAAACCTTGGTGCCAGTGTTGGGCGTGCCAGTAAAAAGTTCAATGTTAAGTGGTGTGGACAGCCTCTACTCTATTGTACAGATGCCAAAGGGTATTCCTGTTGGTACATTAGCGATTGGTCCCGCTGGCGCAGCAAACGCAGGATTATTGGCTGCCCAAATTTTAGCAGCATTTGACCCGTCGCTTTTAGCGCGCTTAACACAATTTAGAGAAGCGCAAACTAACATGGTATTAGACAATCCAGATCCACGTATTGCATCATAAGTTTAGGGCGGACAAATGTTCGCCCTGTCTGTTTTTTATTTCTTTTAAGATGGTTTTTTGATATGCAAAAAAGTGCTTTATATCCTCCAATTTATGTATTAGGCAATGGTCAATTAGGACGTATGTTACGTTATGCAGGGGCACCGTTAGATATTGAGGTCAATCCACTTGCCTTTGACGCGCAGTTATTTGATTTGCCAAGTGAAAGTATTATTACCGCAGAAATTGAGCGTTGGGAAAAAACACCCTTAACTGAAATGTTAGGTAATCATGATAAATTTGTGAACCAAACTGTTTTTGGTCGTTTAGCTGATCGATTATCACAAAAATCATTGCTTGATGAATTAGCCTTGCCGACCTCACCTTGGTGCTTATTAAAAGAAGAAAATCAATGGCAACAGGTTTTTACAAATGTGGGGGAAAAAGTAGTTGTAAAACGTCGAATGGGTGGTTATGACGGTCGTGGTCAATGGATTGTTGATCAAACCAATACCCAAGTCATTACACAAGATTTATATGGCGAAACCATCGCTGAAAAATTTATTCCATTCGATTACGAAGTGTCTATCGTGGGCGCACGTTTTAGAAATGGCGAAACACGTTTTTATCCTGTCACGCACAATTTACAACAAAACGGCATTTTACGTTACAGCGTCGTTGATACCAATTTCCCTCAACAAGCACAGCAGCAAGCACAAGCTGAAGCGATGTTAGGTAAAATTATGCATAAGCTAGATTATGTTGGTGTAATGGCGATGGAATGTTTTGTTGTGGGTGATCAATTATTAATTAATGAACTAGCGCCACGTGTACATAACAGCGGTCACTGGACACAATTGGGCTGTGCTATTAGCCAATTTGAGTTGCATTTACGTGCGTTATTAGATTTACCAACACCAGAATTAGCGCCAATTGCACCGAGTGTAATGGTGAATTTAATCGGCACTGAACATAATGTGAATTGGTTGAATACCCCCTTTAGCCAATTACATTGGTATGGCAAAGAAGTTCGCCCTGGTCGTAAAGTGGGGCATATCAATTTAACGCACCCAGATAAGCACGTGTTAATTTCGCTACTTGAAAAATTACGTAAAGAGCTACCAGAGGATTATCAATCTGGTTTAAATTGGGCGGTAGGAAAACTAAAATAATTCAATTTATTGCCATATTTTTAAAACATTATCTAAATAATTGAATTAATTTTTAAATTCCCTTAAACTGAGCTTGCCAATATTTGTTTAGTGCAGTATAACTAGCTCATCATTACTCAACACAACATTAAGGATTTTAATTATGTTTGAAAATATTACCGCGGCGCCTGCCGATCCCATTCTAGGTTTAGGTGAATCATTTAAAGCTGAAACACGCGATAATAAAATCAATCTTGGTATTGGCGTATATAAAGATACCAAAGGTAACACCCCAATTATGCGTGCAGTGAAAGCGGCTGAAAAGCGCCTCTTTGATCTTGAAATGACTAAAAATTATTTAGCCATTGATGGTGTGGCAGAATTTAATGCGCGCACAAAAGAATTGCTATTTGGTGCCGATTCTGATGTGGTTAAACTTGGTCGAGCTAAAACAGCACAAAGTTTAGGTGGAACTGGCGCACTACGTATTGCGGCAGAGTTTATTAAACGCCAAACTAAATCACAAAATGTTTGGATTAGTACACCAACTTGGCCAAATCATAATGCGATTTTCAATGCGGTTGGAATGACAATTCGTGAATACCGTTATTACGATGCAGAAAATAAACGATTAGATTGGGATAATTTGATTGCCGATCTGAGTAATGCAGGAGAAGGCGATGTAGTGCTTTTCCATGGATGCTGCCATAACCCGACAGGTATTGACCCAACCCCGGCACAATGGGAAAAACTAGCGGAAATGTCAGCAGAAAAAGGTTGGTTACCCTTATTTGACTTTGCATACCAAGGGTTTGCAAATGGCTTAGAAGAAGATGCCTTCGGTCTACGTACTTTTGCGAAAAACCACAAAGAATTATTAGTCGCAAGCTCTTATTCGAAAAACTTCGGTTTATATAATGAGCGTGTTGGTGCATTCACTTTAGTGGCAGCAACAGAAGAAATTGCGGCAACGGCATTAACACAAGTAAAAACGATCATCCGTACATTGTATTCAAATCCCGCTTCTCACGGTGCAACCACAGTGTCTATGGTGTTAAAAGATGCTCAACTTCGCCAAGAATGGGTTGATGAATTGGCAGAAATGCGTGATCGTATTAAAGCGATGCGTAGCCAATTTGTTGAATTGTTAAAAGAATTTGGTGCAGATCGTGATTTCAGCTTTATCATCAACCAAAATGGGATGTTCTCATTCTGTGGTTTAAACCCAGAACAAATGGACCGTTTAAAAGACGAATTTGCAATTTATGCAGTGCGTTCAGGTCGTATCAACGTAGCAGGTATCACTGAAGATAATATCCGTTACTTATGTGAAAGCATTGTTAAAGTACTATAATTTTCTCACGATCATAAATAACCGCACCTGAAATGTGCGGTTATTTTTTTGAGAACTTTTCTATTTTTATCTCGTGTTACCAACGTTCCAACGCTTCTTGGTCGCTATCACGGCTTTCAATCCAACGCTCACCTTTGTTAGTCTGTTCTTTTTTCCAAAATGGCGCTTTGCTTTTCAAAAAATCCATAATAAATTCGTTGGCTTGGTAAGCATCACCACGATGAGCAGAACTGACACCGACTAACACGATTTCATCGCCAGTTTGCAATAACCCTACACGGTGAATCACTGAAACCCGTTGAATATCCCAACGTGCTTTCGCTTGTGCCACAATTTCCTTTAATGCTTTTTCAGTCATGGCTGGATAATGTTCAAGATAAAGGCTAGATACTTCATCACCTAGATTCAAATCACGTACTTTACCCACAAAAATGACTGTTGCACCTACTGAATTTTGTTCAGATAACCAATGATAGACCACATTTTGATCAAACGGCTGTTCTTGAACGGTAATTTGAATATCGTTCATTTAGCCCCCAGTCACCGGTGGGAAAAATGCGATTTCATCCCCTGATTTAACCGAGCTTTCTAACGGCATTAAAGATTGGTTAATTGCGACCAGTAATTTGCCTTTTTCTAACGCTAATGCCCAGCGATCGCCTTTTTCGATGAGATGTTGGCGAACTTGCTCCGCGGTTTCAAAGGTCGCAGGTAATTCCACACCATCAACCCCAATTATTTCTCTCGTTTGTGCAAAAAATAAGATTTTTAGCATTGTATTTCCTTATTTCGCAATAAAATGACCTGATTTTCCACCGCTCTTTTCTAATAAGCGAACTTGCTCGATGACAATATCTTTTTGTACAGCTTTGCACATATCATAAATGGTCAATGCGGCAACACTTGCCGCCGTCAAAGCTTCCATTTCTACGCCTGTTTTGCCACTTAATTTGCACAAACTTTCAATACGAACCTGATTGTGCTCTACAATTGGCGTCAGGCTGACTTCAACTTTTGATAATAATAAGGGGTGGCATAATGGAATTAATTCCCAAGTCCGTTTTGCTGCTTGAATCCCCGCGATACGCGCCGTTGCAAACACATCACCTTTATGATGTTGACCTGACATAATCATTGACAAGGTTTCTAGTGACATTGTCACGAATGCTTCTGCTCTTGCTTCTCTTACTGTATCCTGTTTGGCAGAAACATCCACCATATTGGCTTCGCCCTGGCTGTTAATATGGGTAAATGTACTCATAAATTCTCATTAAAAGTTAGATAATTGATGAAAGTGCGGTTAAATTTCTGAAAATTTTAACCGCCGATACTTGCTAAATTTGCACGCACACCACTGTCACCATGATGCAGGAAGTGATGTTCACGTTTGCCTTGTAAAGCTGAATAAATACGCGCTTGTAATTGAAGTTGTTGATCGTCTGATTGTAATAAATCGCGTAGGTCGATCCCTTCTTCACCAAATAAACAAAGGTGTAATTTGCCTTTTGCAGACACTCTCAAACGGTTGCAACTTGCACAAAAGTGTTTTTCATAAGGCATAATTAAGCCGATTTCGCCCACATAATCTGGGTGTCTAAAGACTTTTGCTGGACCATCTAATACACCTTTAGATTGCAACATCCAACCTGCATTCAACAATTTATCTGCAAGTACTTGACCTGATAAATGATGTTTTTGGAAGAAACTATCCATTTCACCGGTTTGCATTAATTCAATGAAACGCATTTGAATGGGTTTGTCTTTAATCCAAGCTAAGAAACTCGTAAAATCGGTATCGTTTAAATCTTTCATTAACACCGAATTGACTTTAATTTTTCGATAACCAACCTCAAAAGCACGCTCAATGCCACGCATGACGTCATCAAACTTGTCCACACCAGTGATACGATGGAACATTCTTGGATCAAGACTATCAATACTGACATTAATTGAAGTCACACCAGCATCTTTCCAAGCAGCAACCTCTTTTGCCATGCGAAAACCATTTGTTGTTAATGCAATTTGGCTAATTCCCTCTATTTGCGCAAGGGTTTCTACAATAGGTAAAAAGTCTTTACGTAAAGTAGGTTCTCCCCCCGTAATCCGTACTTTTTCAGTCCCCATGGCAGCAAAACTGTTGACAACGCGATGAATTTCATCGCGAGTCAGAAAACTTGGCTTATTAGCTTCAGGTTGATAACCATTAGGCAGGCAATAATTACATCGGAAATTACATACATCTGTAATTGACAGACGTAAGTAATAATACTGACGTTGGAAGGCATCGACTAAACGATGATGCTCAACTTGCTTAATTGGAATAGATTGCATTTTACACCTTTCTAAAACATGAGAGGATAAACCGTTTCCAGCGTATCCCTGAATAGCCTCTTCTGCTATTGGCATTACAACCATATTTAAAAAAACGTAGGTTAGTAAGCTCGGAGTTATGCGATAATAAGTGAATCAAATTGTTATTTGGTATTGTAAAAGATATATTCAAACGATTGCAAACAAATAATATGATCTAGCGCATAAAATAGAAAAATTCTTTAAAATCAATTATATAAATAATTATATAGCGTAATTATGCACTACCCCAAATGGTGTATAAACGAACTTTATAGTCTGTCATAGGTCTGTATTAAATAGACACAAAAGGGAAATAACATGCCAGAATTAACACGTCATCAATATGAACATCTAGATAGCATACAGCGTATTGTCGCCATTGGTGGTGGGCACGGTTTAGGTCGTTTAATGTCGGCATTGAGCTTTATGAAAGAACGCTTAACAGGTATTGTGACTACCACTGACAATGGCGGCTCAACCGGTCGAATCCGTCTAAATCACGGTGGAATTGCGTGGGGAGATTTACGTAATTGCTTAAATCAAATTATTACCGAACCAAGTACGGCATCCGCTTTATTTGAATATCGTTTTTCTGGTCATGGCGAGCTAGCGGGGCATAATTTAGGCAATTTAATGCTCAAAGCACTAGAAAATATGAATATTCGCCCTATTGAAGCCGTGAATTTAGTTCGAGATTTATTACATGTAAAATCACATATTATCCCTATGTCAGAAAGTCCTGTTCATCTTGCCGCTGTTTTGCAATCTGGTGCAAGCATTGTTGGTGAAGTTAGCATTGATAATCTGACAGAGTTACCTAAATCTATTTTTCTTGTTCCTCTTGTCCCTGCAACCCCCGAAGCAGTGAATGCCTTGAAAGAGGCAGATGTAATTTTGTTTGGACCTGGCAGTTTTCTCACCAGCATTCTACCCCCGATTTTACTTCCCGAGATCATTCAAACTTTACAGCAAAGCCAGGCAAAAAAGATTTTTATTGATAATTTGGGGGTGGAACATAGTCCTGCTGCGACATTGACCTTAGCTGATAGAATTAATTGGATTCACGATACAGTGGGACAAACTATTATAGACGGCGTAATTGTTTCGACAAATGCGGTCGATTTTTGCGAAAAACTGAATATCAATGTGATGGCTCGCCCATTACAAGCAAATGATGTCACTTATCGACATGATCGTACGTTACTTTCCAAAGCTATTGATGAATTAGTCGGTGAATTATAAGCCGTCCCTTAATACACCTGAATTTCAACTGTGGTTATTAAGGAACACGACAGATTCATGTTAAATCCGTCTGGCTTGCCAATATTTCTTTGACCAATAAGGGCTATTGAGCGATGAGTAAATCACGCCACCTTTTGTCGAGGCATGCAAGAATAAATTATCTTTGACATAAATTCCAACATGGTAGCCATTTGGACCTCTTCCTGTTTTGAAAAACACCAAATCCCCTGTTTGAATATCCGTTTTCTCGATAAATTTACCTTGTTTGGCTTGTTGTGAGGTCATACGAGGTAACGCAATATTAAAACGTTCTAAAAAAGTTTTCTGTACAAAACCAGAACAATCAATCCCTTTTCTACTCTGCCCACCTAAGCGATAAGGTGTGCCTGCCCATTCTCGTTGTTGTTCACTGAGTAATGTGATCACCATAATGGGGTCAGTTAATTGCCCTTGATAATGAATAGACTGCGAACCTGATTGAGTTGAACTACTACAAGCGGAAAGCAAGACAGCACAACTCAAGATCACCAATGCTTTTAAACAATTTTTCATTTTTTGCTCTTATTAAAAATTAAAGCTATCCAAGGTTTCCCGTGGATAGCTTAATAACTAACTGAATTTAGAAATTAACTTTTCACTTTTGCTCTTTCGACTCTTGCACGGAGCTTCTGACCAGGTTTGAAAGCAACAACTCGACGAGCCGAAACAGGAACACTTTCACCTGTTTTGGGATTTCTGCCTGGACGAGATGCTTTATCACGTAGTTCAAAATTACCAAAACCAGAGAGTTTAACATCATCTCCCATCTCTAAAGCAACGCGAATTTCTTCAAAAAAGTTTTCAACCAATTCCTTCGCATCACGTTTATTCAAATTAAATTTCTCGATTAAGTTGTCTGCTAGTTCTACTTTGGTCAATGTCATAATTTAATCTCTCAAATAAGCATTAAAACGTTGTTTTAACTCAGATAACACAACAGAAACCACAGCGTTGATATCATCTTCCTCAAGGGTTTTTTCATTGTCTTGAATAATCAAGCTAATTGCTAAACTTTTGTGTCCTTCAGCAACCCCTGTACCTTGGTATACATCAAATAAATTGACTTGAGTTAGTTTATCACCCGCTACCTCTCGACATACGTCAAGAATATCACTTGCCGCTACGGTATCCGCAACAACAAGAGCTAAATCACGTCGGTTGGCAGGAAAACGAGAAATTTCTTTAGCTTGAACCACATTACGCGTTGCAATCGCATTCCACAATATTTCAAAAACGATTGCTTTACTATTTAACCCAAGCTGTTTCGCTACATTTGGATGAACAGTGCCAATAAAACCAATTTCTTCATTATTCAACATAATGGCTGCCGATTGACCAGGATGGAGCGCTGGATATGATTTTGCTACAAATTTAACCAAATTACCAGCTTTTGTTAAGGATAAAATGCTTTCTAAATCCCCTTTGAGATCAAAGAAATCAACACTTTCTGATTTTCCAGTCCAATGTTCAGATTTTTTCGCACCAGTAATCACTGCAGACAAGACAAATTCTTGACGAACACCAAATTCGGCATTGCTATCAGGCACAAAGCGTAAACCCGTTTCAAATAGACGAATACGTGTTTGTTGACGGTTTTGGTTGTATTGCACCGCACCTAATAAACCGCTTAACAATGACAAACGCATTGCGGACATTTCTACAGAAATTGGGTTGGGTAACACAAACGCTTCTTGTTGCGGGTGTAATAGACCTTGTACTTTTGGATCAACGAAGCTATAAGTAATGGCTTCTTGATAATCAGCGTCCACAAGTGCAGTCTTAATACGCGCTAAATCTAAATCCGCTTCTTTGTGTTGACGCATACGTAAATGTGCTAACGGTGCATGGTTTGGAATGCTGTTATAGCCATAAATACGCGCGACTTCTTCAATTAAATCTTCTTCAATTTCAATATCAAAACGCCAGCTTGCTGAGGTCACTGTCCAAACCTCATCTGCGTAGCTCACTTCTAGACCTAAACGTTGGAAGATTTCAGTGGCAGTTTCAGTTTCAATAGGATGACCAAGTAACGCATCTAATTTTTCACGACGTAATTTCACTTTGTTTAATTTCGGTAAAAATTCATCGCTTTTCACTTCGCAAATTTCACCCGCTTCACCACCACAAATATCAACTAAAAGTGCGGTCGCTCTTTCCATTGCTTTGTGTTGTAATTCAAAGTCCACACCACGTTCAAAACGGTGAGAAGAATCCGTATGTAAACCGTATTGTCTTGCACGACCTGCAATCGCTAATGGTGCAAAGAATGCCGCTTCTAAAATCACGTCTTTCGTTTCAGCATTCACACCACTGGCTTCACCGCCAAAAATCCCTGCCATCGCTAATGGACCATTTTGGTCAGCAATTAATAAGGTATTTTCTTTTAATTTCGCTGTTGAGCCGTCTAATAGCACTAACTCTTCGCCTTCTTTCGCCATACGCACTTGTACTGGCTGCACAACTTTCGCTGCATCAAAAGCGTGCATTGGTTGACCAAGCTCTAATAAAATATAGTTGGTAATATCAACCACAGGATCAATTGAACGGATACCACAACGGCGCAATTTTTCTTGCATCCAGATTGGTGATTGTGCTTTAACATTCACATTTTTCACCACACGTAATAAATAGCGTGGGCAAGCTTCAGGGGCTTGTAATTGAATCTCAACTTTGTCTGCAATTGTTGCTTTTACTGCTTCAAAGTGCGGTTCAGTTACAGCAAGTTTGTTCACTACGCCCACTTCACGTGCGATACCCGCCATACTTAAGCAGTCTGCACGGTTTGGCGTTAAGCTAATTTCAACTGCGTTGTCGTCAAGTTTTAAATAGTCACGTAAATTTGTACCGATTGGCGCATCTTGTGGTAATTCAATGATACCGCTTGATTCAACATCTATGCCTAATTCACTGAATGAGCAAAGCATACCTTCTGACGGTTGACCACGTAATTTGGTTTTCTTGATTTTAAAATCACCTGGTAATACTGCACCATCTATTGCACATGCCACTTTTAAGCCTTGACGGCAGTTTGGGGCACCACAAACAATATCTAATAAACGTTCACCACCGACGTTAATTTTGGTGACACGTAATTTATCTGCATCAGGGTGTTGAGCACACTCAACCACTTCCCCAACCACTACGCCAGTAAAATCGCCCGCAACCTTTTCAACCCCATCGACCTCTAACCCTAACATTGTGATTTGGTCACATAATTGTTCGGTGCTAATCGCGGGATTTACCCATTCGCGCACCCATAATTCACTAAATTTCATTATTTCTACCTTAATTTTGTCAGAACCTGTTCAACAAGTTCATTAAATCTATAATCGAATTACTTAAATTGTTTTAAGAAGCGTAAATCATTTTCAAAGAATGAACGCAGATCTGTGACATTGTAACGTAGCATAGTTAAGCGCTCTACTCCCATCCCTACTGCGAAGCCTGAATATTCGTTTGGATCAATACCGACATTACGCAAGACATTTGGGTGCACCATGCCACACCCTAACACTTCCAACCATTTACCGTTTTTCCCCATTACGTCAACTTCAGCTGATGGCTCAGTGAAGGGGAAATAAGATGGGCGGAAACGTACTTGTAAATCTTCTTCGAAGAAAGCACGTAAGAAATCATGAAGCAAGCCTTTTAACTCCGTAAAGTTTGCTTTTTTATCAACATATAATAATTCGATTTGGTGGAACATTGGAGTATGTGTTTGGTCATAGTCATTACGATAAACACGACCTGGTGCCATAATACGAATTGGCGGCTGCATTTTTTCCATGGTACGAATTTGTACACCAGAAGTTTGGGTACGTAATAACAATTCAGGGTTAAACCAGAATGTATCGTGATCCGCACGTGCTGGGTGATGTTTTGGAATGTTTAATGCATCGAAATTGTAATAGTCGCTTTCAATTTCAGGACCACTTTCCACAGAAAAACCTAACTCAGAAAAGAAGTTGGTCACACGGTCAATCGTAATCGTCACAGGATGTAAGCCTCCTGTTTCGACTTTACGTCCTGGTAATGAAACATCAATTTTTTCTTTTGCTAATTGTGCATTTAACTCTGCTGCTTCAAGATGTGCTTTTTTCTCATTTAATGCGTTTTGTGCAATTTGTTTCGCATCATTAATTTTTTGTCCCACTGCTGGACGTTCTTCTGGTGAGACGTCACGTAAACCTTGCATTAATGCAGTAAATGGACCCTTTTTACCAAAATATTCAACTCGAATGGCATCTAATGCCTTACCATCTTCCGCTTTGGTAATAGCTTCCAACGCCTGTGCGGTAATTTGTTCTAGGTTTTGCATACCTGTCCTCTAAAAATTCAATTATGCTGTAAAAAATACGATTAATGATAATATTAACTGATTAAAAAATCACGCCTTTATTCGTGTTTTTTATGTTTTCATCTCCTTGTTTTTGGATGAATTTATCTCACTATCCAAAACAATTGATCTAAGAAGGGCATTTAAATCTGTCTTAACGTAAAACATACCCAATGGAATATCCTATGACGATGCGTTAAAAGCATGTTGATGTTTGCGTGGACTCATAATTTGCTAGCAAGGATTCAAGCGCAATTGTGTGAAACCACTCACCACTTGGCAGACAGCGAATATCAATCTCTTGAGTTTGATAAGTAAACTGTAAGCGATAAGCATGCAGATAAGTGCGGTCAACGTTTACAGTGTTTGAACCATAGCGCGTATCCCCTAAAATTGGGCTACCTAAGCTTTTCATGGCTACACGTAATTGATGTGTTTTCCCTGTTTGTGGCATCAAAATAAATAAACGTAAATTAGGTTCACAACTCAGCGAATAAAAGCGCGTAATGGCTGGATTTTCTTTTGTCGGGCACAGTTTCCATGCTCCACCGCGAGTTTTCACCATATCCCCTACCACCAAACCTTGTTTTTTCTTAGGTTTATGCGTGGAAAAGGCTAAATACGTTTTTTTAATCTGATGCTCCGCAAAAAGTAATGCCAAAGTTTTCGCCGCATCTTGATTTAACGCCAAAATTAACAAACCCGAAGTCACTTTATCAAGACGATGTACTAACCACACTTGTGGTACACCAAGTTGTGCTGCAACAACCTGGGTGAGACCTGTCTCATTATTATCCTTGTGAACACTGACGCCACAAGGCTTATCAATAATCACAAAATCAGTATGTTGATAAACGATAGAAATTGGTTGCATAATAATGATATAAGCTTAGGTTTTCACCCTATTTTATTCGCACTACGAGGAAAATAGGGCGATGATAAGTAGAAATTAAATACGTTAAAGCAATGATAAAAGTTCGCCAACAGTATGAAAAGAGCCAAAGACCAACACAACATCCTCTGAATTAGCTTGTTTAATGGCATGTTTCACACCAAACTCAACACTGTCATCACGATCGGCAACGAGAACATGCCCATTTGATTGGGCTAAATGTTGTAACGTCAACAATAACGCGTCTCCAGTCTGCCCTCGATAACCCGTTAATGTCACACAATGCCACACATCAATAACAGGTAATAAAGGCGTCAGTACGCCTTGCACATCTTTGTCTTTTAACATGCCACATACTGCAATAATTCTGCCACGTACTTGGGCTTTAAGTGCGGTCAATTTTCCCGTCAAATAATTGGCAGCATGTGGGTTATGTCCAACATCAATGATAATACGTGGAAACTCAAGCAAATCTTCATTACATTGTTGTGCAAAGCGAGTTAACGCCTCGGGTTTTAAGGTTTGAAAACGCCCTGTCAATTCAACTTCTTGTAATGATTGACGAATTGTTGCTTCTGAAACAGAAAAAGGCAACTGTTCAATTGTCGCAAGCGCTGTTGCAGCATTTGCAAGTGGAATTTGGCAAATCGGTAAATTTTCCAACCGCATTTTTTGCCCAACCCAATCCCAGCCGTTTTCATTCGCTACAAATGTCCAATCAAGATCACGACAAGCCGTTTTACATTCAAGTGATGTTGCGTGATTCATCAATTTTTGAGGAATATTTGGCTCACCAATAATAGCAGGCTTATGAGCTCTAAAAATACCTGCTTTCTCAAAGCCAATTTGTTCTCGATCTGACCCTAAGAAATCAACGTGATCAATATCGATACTGCTAATCACCGCGACATCACTATCCACAATATTGGTTGCATCTAAACGCCCACCCAGCCCGACTTCTAGGATCACCACGTCTAATTTCGCTTGCTTGAATAAATGCAACGCAGACAAGGTACTGAACTCAAAATAAGTGAGTGATTGCGTTTTATGTGCTTCAATAAAAGCGAAAGAAGCAGTGTGAGCCTCATCAGATAATTCCTGATTTTGGATACGTACACGCTCGTTATAACGAATTAAATGCGGTGAAGAATATACACCGACACGATAGCCAGCATTCAACAAAATTGTTTCAAGCAAGCGACAAGTTGTACCTTTGCCATTTGTACCGCCAACAGTAATCACAAAAGGCGCTGGTGTTAATAAATCTAATGCATCTGCGACGGATTTAATGCGATCTAGCCCCAAATCAATGGCTTTAAAATGGCTGTTTTCTAAATAAGAAAGCCACTGCGCGAGTGGCGAAGTGGCTGTTAATAACGTGTTTGAATTATGCATTTGTTTCTTGAGTGTCTTCAACCAATAATTCAGGTTCAACAAACGGTGATGGTTTATTGCTTAATTTGCTTAATATACTTGCTAAGGTATGGCGCATATCACCACGTTTCACAATCATATCAATAGCCCCTTTTTCTAATAAGAACTCACTGCGCTGGAAACCTTCTGGTAATTTTTCACGCACTGTTTGCTCAATCACACGAGGACCTGCAAAACCAATCAATGCTTTTGGTTCAGCAATATTAATATCGCCAAGCATTGCGAAACTAGCAGAAACCCCTCCCAATGTAGGATCTGTCAAGACTGAAATAAAGGGTACGCCTTTTTCACGCATTTTGGCTAATACCGCACTGGTTTTTGCCATTTGCATTAACGAAAATAATGCTTCTTGCATACGTGCGCCACCACTTGCTGAGAAACACACAAATGGACAGTTTAGCTCAAGAGCTTTTTCTGCAGCTTGTACAAATTTTGAGCCAACAACAGACCCCATCGAGCCGCCCATAAAGCTAAAGTTTGAGGCTGCCGCCACAATAGGCATGCCATAAAGTGTGCCTTGCATCACGATAAGAGCATCTTTCTCACCTGTCTCTTTTTGAGCAGCAGAGATACGGTCTTTATATTTCTTTAAGTCTTTAAATTTAAGAATATCTTTAGGCTCTAGATCTGCGGCTAGTTCATGGACACTATCTTTATCCAATAAGGCTAACAGACGTTCTCTTGCATCAATGCGCATATGATGACCGCATTTTGGACACACTTCTAAATGACGCTTTAATTCATCACGATACAACACTTGTTCACAAGAAGTACATTTGGTCCAAACGCCCTCAGGTACATTAGACTTACGAGACCCTGTCGAAGTCGTATTTTTACTAAAAATTCGATCAATCCAGCTCATTTTAAACCTTTTTATTTAACGAAAAATTGAATGTATTACACCATAATTTGAGCAAATATGCCAGAAATAAAGGTCTGATCTGGCTACCATAATTTATCTTCTATGAACAACGGTCCTAAGGCATTTTGAGGAATAGCAAACCGTTCAGGATACACCACATTAACTAAATAAAGCCCCTCTGCTTTTGCTGTTGGTGCGGCTAAAGTGCGGTCTTTTTGTGCCAACAACCAACTCATCCACTCTACTGGCTGATTTCCCGCCCCAACTTCAATCAAACTACCGACAATATTGCGTACCATATGATGCACGAACGCATTCGCTTGAATATCAATAATAATATATTCGCCACGACGAATGACCTGTAAATGATGAACATGGCGGAATGGCGTATTTGATTGACATTGTGCTGCACGAAAAGAAGAAAAGTCATGTTCACCTAAAAGTGCCTGACCAGCCTGATGCATTAATTGGTGCTCAAGGGCTAAATGACAATGTGTAATGCCTTCAGGTAAAATCGCTGAACGTAATTTATTGCAATATAAAATATAGCGATAGCGACGGGCAGTAGCACTGAAACGCGCATGAAAATCATCTTCTACAATTTTCGCCCAACTCACCGAAATATCATCGGGCAAATTCGCATTCACGCCAAAACTCCATGCTTTTTCAGGACGGTTTGCATTCGTTTCAAAATGAATGACTTGCCCCGTGGCATGTACCCCTGAATCCGTACGACCTGCACAAAAAATTTGACAAGTTTCATTTGCAACAAAAGAAATTGCTTGTTCTAATTCTTGCTGTACACTTGCAACACGTTCTTGTCGCTGCCACCCAAAATATTGCTTCCCGTTATATTGAATACCTAATGCAATTTTCATCATCTTTAACTGGTTTTTATTCGATTACAAACGCGTTATTATAGAGCAGATTTCTATCAGCAGTAAGTAGAAAATCACTTCCCTCTTTTCAAAAATGCTTGAGGTCGAAGAACATATACAATGTGCGGTTTGGGTTTCTAACGTTTTACCCATTAAGGAGAAAAAAATGAAAGTTGGTTTAGTATTAGAAGGTGGCGCAATGCGCGCAATGTTTACAGCGGGCGTACTAGATGTTTTCCTTGATGAAAAAATTCATGTCGACGGTATTATTGCAGTATCTGCTGGCGTATTATTTGGCGTAAACTTTCCAGCCAAACAACGCGGTCGCGCACTTCGTTACAATTTAAAATATCTCAATGATAAACGCTATATGGGATTACAAAGCCTACTCCGTACTGGAAATATCGTGAATAAAGATTTTGCGTTTTATGAAGTGCCTTTTACATTAGACCCCTTTGATATCGATACCTTTCTCGCTTCAAAAACAGATTGTTACGCTACATTAACAAATATCGAAACAGGTGAAGCTGAATACATTAAATTGGGTAATGTATTCGAACAAATGGAAGTTTTAAGAGCAACCTCTGCGATGCCTTTTGTTTCAAAAATTGTCGAAGTAAATGGGAAAAAATATTTAGATGGCGGAATAGCAGAAAGTATTCCACTAAAAAAATGTCAAGAATTAGGCTATGATAAAATCATTGTCGTACTGACTCGCCCATTGGATTATCGCAAAAAACCTACACCATCTTGGGTATTTAACACTTTTTACCGTCGTTATCCTAAATTAGTAGAAAAATTGTCACACCGTTACAAAAATTACAATGATACTGTTGAACAGATTATTAAGTTAAGTGAACACAATGAAATTTTTGTTATCCGTCCATCAAAAACATTACCAATTAAACGAATTGAAAAAGATCCTGCTAAAATCCAAGCGATGTATGATTTGGGCGTTCAAGATGCACAACAGAATATAGCCGCTTTAAATGCTTTTTTAGCAAAATAGTTACAATAAAACAGTGAGCTTTTTATTGTATTTTCTGCAAATAGTATCTGAATACTAGCTGTTCTAATGATAAATTTTATAGTGATGCACTAGTTTAGTGTTATTTCTTCTCGGATGGACCTTTATCGAATTATTTTATTCATTAACCCTACTTCATTAAAAATAAAAATTTTGATAATTATTATTCTTAATAGATATTTCTTTTATGATGTAATTAGCTATAATAATTATAGCTAAGGCTAAGCCAGTGATGTGATACCACCAGAGCTGTTTTTACAATCTCGGTGTAACAATCTCTGTATTTCTTTGCTATTCATGAAAAATAATTCCTTTTCTTGAAGATTGTTTTTTAGTTTGTTGATAAGTTAGTTTTGAACAGGGAAAACATCATCAAGAGAGCAAGCAACGCCATTTTTATTTAGTGCAAAAACGATCTTTCTTGCTGTTTTCAAATCTGGCGTTCTTCTTCCTGATTCGTAATGCCCTAACGCACCTTGTGTAAGGTTTATTTGTTGAGCAAATTCTCCCTGAGTTAAATTTGTCGCTTTTCTATACTCATAAATTTTGTTCATAAAAAACTCCTTATAAATATCAATCCAATAATACATTACGTATTTTAAATATTCAACATAAAAATACCAAATGTATTTTGAATAAATAATACAAAGTGTAATAATTTGTTAAATTTATAAAGAGAGGTATTGGCTCTATGAAAAAGCAGTGGAATGAGTTTGTTAGAGATCGAATGTCCGAGAAGAATCTCAAGCAAGAAGATATTGCTGAGGCGATAGAAAGAACACAGGGTGCAGTTGGACACTGGTTAACAGGACGCAGATCTCCTAACTTTATAGAAGTAGCTAAAATGCTTAATGCTACTGGGGCTGATCAGGTTATTCTCAATTCAGATGGAACGATAGAAGACATAGAGTTTATAGGAATGCCAAAAAAAGGATTAGTTAAGGTCATTGGAGAAGCAACGATGGGAACAGACGGAAGCGTTGACATTGAAGAAGTTCACATTGGCTATATAGATATTTTCACTACTGATCCAAAAGCATTTTGTTTACGCGTAAAAGGCTCAAGCATGGAACCGAGAATACATAGTGGCGAATTTGTTCTAGTTGAGCCTCAATCCCCTTTTAGTAACGGTGATGATGTTTTCATTCGTACAAAAGATGGTAAAAATATGATTAAGATCCTTGATTACCAGAAAGATGGTGAATATAGATTCTCAAGTATTAACAACGATCATAAACCATTTAATCTAGCTATAGATGAGGTTGAGCTAGTGTATTATGTTGCGGGTATTTTAAAAAAATCTAGATTTGTTGATCTTGAACCATAACATCTTGATGGTTGATAGCAAAGTCTTCTGGTGGTCTGTGCTTTGTGATTAATATATTCAAAAAATGCAAGATTTGTATGTTGAATAGGTTGATATTTTAGAAATTTACAATAAAACAATTGCCATTTATAAAAAAAATGATAACCTACTAGGTAAATAAATATGGATATAATTTTCAAATCTCGAAAATTAGAAAAGGAATTAAACTCTGAAATCTACATTTTAAAGAGATACGGAACAGTCT
This sequence comes from Pasteurella multocida subsp. multocida OH4807, assembly GCA_000973525.1. NCBI lineage: Bacteria > Pseudomonadati > Pseudomonadota > Gammaproteobacteria > Pasteurellales > Pasteurellaceae > Pasteurella > Pasteurella multocida. Next base: position 190,703 of record CP004391.1, read on the forward strand.
GCGGAAAAAAGATTAAGCTCGCAATGACCGCACTTAGGGCAGCGCCAAGTTTGCAGACATTTTTTCCACCATACAGCAAGCCTTATCGTTGCCACGAACTTTTAGGTGACCGCAAGGGGCAAATAAGCATAGATGCACAACACCCCTATAGAGTCTTGTTTGAAGCAAATCATAATCCGTTGCCGACCCTTGATGCAGGTGGGCTAGATTGGTCAAAAGTTACATCTATTCGGATCTTATCAATAACAGATACACATTAGAGAGACACAAAGATGAGCGAAAATCAATACTACCCTGACTATGCAGTTCTGCCTGGTGAAGTGTTGGAATTTGAGCTAGATGGTTTAGAAATAAGCCAAAAAGAACTCAGCAATAAAACCGGCATTTCTACCAAGCACATTAGCAATATTATCAATGGCAAATCTCCGATTACACCTGAAACAGCAATTGCGCTCGAGCGAGTGTTGGGTAAGCCTGCGCGTTATTGGCTAAACTTGGAAACTCTATATCAAGAGGCACTAGCTCGTATTGCAGATAAAAAAGAGCTAGAACGACATGCAGAATGGGTAAAACAGTTCCCAAATTATATTCTGCAAAAATTAGGTTTTACCCAAAAACACACTGATATTTCAAGTAAAGTTGATACTTTGCTGCGTTTCTTTGGCGTGGCAAGTCCTGCTGATTACGAAACTGTTTGGGGACAAATTGGTGTTCAATACCGGCAAGATAAGCGCACTACAATCTGTCAGCACAGTAGCTCTGCTTGGTTAAGAGCGGGGGAGATTAAGGCGAGTGAAATAATATGTCAGCCTTACTCAGAGTCAGGTTTTAAGCAAGCGCTAGAAAAAATTAAAGCGCTCACTAAAGAAACAGAACCAAGTCATTTCATACCTGAACTCATCAATATTTGTGCAAGTGTTGGTGTAGCTGTTGTATTTGTACCTTGCTTTCCTAACACAGGGATTAGTGGAGCAACTCGTTGGCTGTCATCGGATAAAGCTATAATTCAGTTGAGTTTGCGCTATAAAACGAACGATCATTTATGGTTTACTTTCTTTCATGAAGCAGGACATATTTTATTGCACGGCAAAAAAACACTACATTTGGAATTTAATAGTAAGACAGTTCTTGCTGATGAAGAGACTGAAGCGAATGATTTTGCCCAAAAGTATTTAATTCCTCGACCTATATGGCGGAATCTAATTCAAAAAGTAGCTGTTACCGAGCAGCATATCCGAGCTGCTGCTGAAGAAATCGGCATTGCCGAGGGTATTATTGTCGGACAGTTACAGCACTATAAAAAATTACGCTATGATCAGCTTAATCATTTAAAAGTACGTTACACTTGGCAGCACTAATACCCATTTCAATTACAAAGCCCCTCGCGCAGGGGTTTTTTCTTTACCTAAAATTCCCATTCCCCTCTCTTTTTTTGTGACATAGCTCACAAATTCAGCAATTAATCAAAAAATTTTAAAAATATTTTTCTTTTGAAATCAAACAAATAAATACACTATGTATTTTTTATGCAAAAATATAATACATATTGTATTGACATAATAAATACATAATGTATTATAAACACAACAAAACGAGATACATCACTGCTCTTTAAAAATCTACACATCACAAGTTAATCAAATATAGCCTTATTGATTTGTTGTTATTGAACACATTGGGAAAAATCAAGAGAACAAAACAGGCTGGAAACGCAATTTTGCTAACAAAGATTTATGCGAAACAGCAATAAAACTTAGACAGAAAAGCAGAGATGAGTTTTTAAATGCATCCTGTAAGCCAGCTAGGGAATTTTACATTTAATGGGGTTTAGATGATGAAAATGACAGACTCGCAATTAGCAAGAGCTGTTGATATGAGAGATGCAGCACTAATTGATGCAATGTATGAAGATGACGTGTTAATTGAGCGTCAATTAGAACACTTTAAAGAACAAGTAAAACTTGGCAACACTTGCGAATTTCGTTACTTAACAGAAGAACTATCCAGTGATGACAACTTCTGGCTAGCAATAGGAAGTGGAGCTGATTATCTCAAGATTAGAGATGATTACATCAGAAAAATTGTTGTTAAAGACAAATATTATAAGGATGAGGAGTTATAAAATGGCACAAGTCACAACACGGCAAAATAAATTACCGAGTGTAAAAGATTTTTTCGAAAAGCCTGCAGTTAAACAAAAAATCCAAGAATTACTTAATAAAAATGCTGCAACATTCTCAACTAGCGTTCTTCAGATTGTGAATAGCGATGCACTTCTTAAAGATGCCGAACCAATGACAATCCTCAATGCGGCTTGCATGGCTGCAACGCTCAACTTACCACTTCAAAATGGTCTAGGGTTTGCCTATATCGTCCCGTATAAAAACAATAAAACGAAGAAATACGAGGCGCAAGCCGAACCATTTGAAACGTGGGTATTTGAAGAGGTCCTACCCCAAATCAGAAAAACAGGGAAATATGAAGTTCAACCACAACAACTTGCTTTACCTGAACCAAAACCACGTGGAATTTTACTTGATGAAGAAGCATTTTATGTTGTCGCAAAAGCAATAGCTAAATTAAATGAATCTACATTCGAGTGGGAAAAAATGATGGATTTGTTTTCAGAACTTGAAAGCCACAGAAACTATAAAACAGCATTTAATCTCGGTGTTGCTAGTTACAATCTTGCACAAAGTTCAGAGAAAATCATTATGAAAAATCTAGTGCAAATGAAAAACAAGGCATGGAAAAAAGAGATTGAAGACTTTATTTTTTCTAACCCACATCTACAAAATCATACAGAAAATAAACTAGTTCACTACTTACGTTAAAACTCCCCAGAAACCGACCGCACTTTATCGTGCGGTTTTTTATTTAAGGAGAATATTAATTTTATGATTCACCCCGAAAGCGAAATAGCAGAATTAAACAAGCGTGATTTAGATGCAATCGATAAAGAGATCGCATTTCACGAAAAGAAAATCCACACTCTCAACGAAGAACGCAGAGAGTTTATTAATCGGAATGATTTAAACAAAGGAAAAGAAGAATGATTAAAGAAGTGTTAGACGAAAGAAAAACAACGCACGGTGATTTTCATGAAGGCGCAATGGATTTTAAAGAGCTGATGAACGTTATTAATAGCGGTAGAAATAATATGGACTCATCGCAATATTACGCACTTACGATGATAGCTACAAAGATTGTGCGGATTGTAAATGGAAATTCGCACGAGGTTGACCATTGGCGAGATATTGTGGGTTATGCAACATTAGGTGGGCGTTTGAATATTGAAGATGAACCGTTAACTGCACAGCCTGCTGTCAACATTTTACCTGTTGTTGACTATCCACAGAATTAATTCAGTTATCAAGTAAAACTTAAATACTCAACAGCACGCAATAGCGTGTTTTTTTGTGCCAGAAAAAGGGAAATAAACATGGAATTTACAGGCAAGAAAAAATTTAAAGTTAGCACAAAAACATTTGAATCTATTGAGATTTACGCAGTATTTGAGATAGATTTTGACTTTCCGAAAGTTAAAGAAAGAATTGTTGAAATGTCGACCTTTTGGGCTGGCTCACCCGATCCAAGTGATCCACTTATTGAGCATATTCAATTTGCTTTGAAAGAAGCTACTGTTGATATTCATTATGCAGAAAGTCGCTTATGGATACCGCCTGGTATTGAAATGATGAACGACTACATTTGGAATAAATTAGAGGGTTTTCGTTATGGCGAATATATCGGAATTAAATTAATAGACTTCCATGCTGACGAAGTGAGCGCAGATATTTTCGAAGTTGAAGAAATTGAGGAATAACTATGTTTTGGTTTAAAAACGTCATGATTTATCGTCTAGCAAGATGATGTTTTCTTTATGTATCTTCTTACTTACCATCTATCTTCAGTAACTCATTGGCAACCACTTCCACAACCGCCTGAAACTGAGTGATAGCTTTTATTTGACAATAACCGTCAACTTTTTCATCAAAAAATAACACAACGTATTTAGAAAAGTTAACTTTTGTTATACTATATTTATAGTTGTCAAAACTCTTGATAAACTAGGAAGCCTTATTGATTGGTAGGAAACTATTGATTGTTAAGGCATTTTTTGTACCTTGAACTGTTTATTTAAGGAAATTTTATGGCTTATTCTGCAAAAGCAATCGCAAATACTGTGATTGAAATGGCTCGTGCCAGAGGTATTTTTGATGTAAGTCCAATGAAATTACAAAAATTAATTTTTTACGCTCAATCTTGGAGCTTAAAATTAAATAATGTAAAGCTATTTAGTGATCCAATAGAAAGATGGGATTATGGTCCAGTTGTTCGCGACGTATATCACGAATTTAAAGGCTTTGGTTACCATCCAATTACATTACTTGCTACAGATGCTCTTGGATATATTCCTGTAGTAAGACCAGATGATCTATACTCTCTTGACTTAATAGGTAGAGTTCTAGACGTCTATGGTCGATTCTCAGCGATTGAGTTATCTAATATGACTCATGCTCAAGGAACTGCTTGGAAGATGGGGAAAACGGAAACTATAATTTCTGATGAAGATCTTAAAAATGGGAAAGTTTAATGTCTGAGAATGAACTAAACAAAATCAAGACTGGTTTTTCTACCCGTGAGATTTCTAGCCATGAAACACTAAGATCGCACCCGATCATAGAAGATGAACAACAGGATTATAAACGAGCTCCTCAAGAGCAAAAATTACTTGAGGAAATTGAAAACCTTAAATCAACTCGTGAAATGAGAGAAAAATATGCTAATAAAGCCTACGATTTTGCAGCATACACCATTTCCTTTTGGGCGTTTTTATTCTTGGCTTACTTTCTCAGCCCGCATGATAAAAAACCACTTAACGATACCGCTCTTGCTATTTTTACAACCGCTTGCACCATAAACATATTGGCAGCCTTTATTTCCATTATTAAAGGTCTTTTTCCTAATAAAAACTAATTATTTGACAAACCCGCTCACAACGGATTAAGATAACCGCACTACTAAATCGAGCGGCTATCCGCACCCGACAGAAATGCGGTTTTTTTGTACCTGAATTTTAGGTATTGCCAGTTATGGCGGGTCTAGAGAGCCTAATACAATACCCTTGTGGAAATAAGCTCCGCCGACTCGATTCGGTAGTTGAAGCCCGCCACCTACTAAATGGCGATACTACTAAAAATCGAGGTACAAAAATATGTCAAATATCAATTCCTTTAGAAGTCTATCCATCGACACGATAGACGAAATCAACAAACTTACCGAACAAGCCAAATCACTTATCCAAATTGTTTTGAATGATGGAAACGATCTCTCGTGTGGATTTGCATCATCTCAACAAGTTATTACTGGTACGCTCTGGGCAGCTTTAGATCTCGTCTCTCAAATTGACCACCACATTTCTAATGCAAAATAATAGGAATTTTTATATGAACACATTAATTACATTAAACAATGAAAATTTAACTATGAGCAGTCGTGAAATTGCGGAGCTTGTAGATGTTCGCCACGATAATGTGAGAAGAACTATTGAAACCCTCGCGGACAAAGGAGTTATAACTTTACCTCAAATTGAGGAAAAGCCAACAAAAGGGCGTCCAAGCCTAGAATATATATTTTCTGGCGAACAAGGTAAGCGAGATTCAATTATTGTTGTTGCTCAACTTTGTCCTGAGTTTACCGCTCGACTTGTTGATCGTTGGCAAGAATTAGAAAATCAAATCCGACAACCACTTGATCCAATGCAAATGCTCAATGACCCACGAACCTTACGTGGATTGCTAGATAATTATACTGAAAAAGTTCTGGTATTAGAGCATAAAGTCGAAGAAATGAAACCGACTGTGGCAGCTTTCGATCGCATAGCTACTAAAACTGAAGGATCAATGTGTATTACTGATTCTGCTAAACACTTAGGTGTAAAACCAAAATTTCTGTTTGATTTCCTATCATCACAAAAGTGGATCTATAAACGACCTGGTAACTCTAATTGGATTGCTTACCAAGATAAACTACAACAGCTATTACTTGAACATAAAATCCATGTAGCAATGCGTGATGATGGCACAGAAAAAGTTTGTGAGCGTGTATTAATAACAGCAAAAGGGCTGACAAAACTCGCAAAAATATTTGAATTACAGCAAGCAGCATAAGAAAACCGACCGCACTTTTGTGCGGTTTTTTATTTATAGGAGGATTTATGGAAATTAATATTTATGATGAGTTCCTTAGCCCTTTAGAAATTTCGCATATTACAGGTTATTCACAACCTAAAAGACAAATACAAAGACTCAATCAACTTGGGATAGCATTTATTCCACCTAATGGAAACACAAAGCACCCTATTGTTAGACGTGACTATTCAAACAAGAAAGCACGCAAATCGAGTGTTGCTAGCGAACAAAAAGCAAGAGTAGTATGGAGATCTAATGTATTAAATCAAGGAGGTTGATATGGGACGACCTAGAAAAAAGAATATCAAGGATTACCTCAAGGGCTAGTTTGTAGAGTGAGAAAGAAAGCCAATGGAACAAAAGTAATGTATTACTATTACACAATGGCTGATAAAAAAGAAAAACCTCTTGGGAAAGATAAAAAGCTAGCTGTATTAGAAGCGGCAAAACTAAACGTACAGCAGAATCAAATAAGTAATAAGATTTTATTTATTGAGGTTCTCTCACGCTATGAAAATGAAGTTGTACCGACCAAAAAGGCCAGAAATACCCGCAATTCAAATATCCAAGCAATACGTAAGTTAACCCAATTTTTTGGCGACCCCCCTATTCCACTTGAAGATATAGAGCCAATCCATATAAGAGAATATCTTGAATGGAGAAAGGATGTAAAACCGACAGCAAATATCGAAATCGGGTTGTTTAATCATATCTGGAATACAGCTAGAGAATGGGGGTATACAAATTTAATCAGTCCATCTACGGGAGTTAAAAAGTATAAAGTTCAATATAGAGATATTTATGTTGAAGATTACATTCTCGATAAAATATATGAGTGTGCTTCTGATGATATGAAGGATATTATTGATGTTGCATATTTACTAGGACAGCGCCCCATTGATGTTGTGAAGATCCATAGCTCTCATATTTACGATGGTCTATTGCATATTACACAACAAAAGACGGGAAAGAAAATCAGATTCGAGATTATCGGGAAGCTGAGTGAGATTATTAGACGAAGAATTACCGAAGAGAAACAATGGTTATTTGTAAATAAATGGGGACGAAAACTAGAAAGGAGATCACTTACAGATTATTTCAAAGAAACACGTAAAGCTGCAATGGAAAAATATCCTGAATTAGCTGATGAGATTGCCGTTGTTCAAATGAGAGATTTAAGAGCTAAAACAGCTACAGATATTTCATTAAAAGTTGATGATGAGTTAGCAAGAAAACAACTTGGCCACTCTTCTTCAAAAACAACACAAATATATATCAGAAAAGACAAGCCCATGAAACCCATAAAATAAAAATGCTCATCTTAACTAAAAAGATGAGCATTTGTGTCACAAATTATTTCCGAAACCATTTTATAGAAAATTGATTTTGTTCACTATTTTTAGTGAAAAATCCAATGTATTTTCGGAAATAAAAAGAGGCTAAAGGCTTTTAAAACCTTGATTATACTCTTTTAAAATCAATATGTACTAATTTTGGTTTAAATGGGTGACGTTGCATTGCTTGAGCTTTAACTGCAACCTCTTTACCATCGATCACTAAAGTAATGACATCTGTATAAAATGCATCATGAACTTGTGCGTTGTTTAAATCATCGTGATTTAAAATGATTGAAACAGGCGCTTCATTCCCACCATAAACGATAGCTGGGATTTGACCATTGTGGCGCAGGCGGCGGCTCGCACCCTTACCTTGCGCTTGACGAACTTCGGCATTAAATTTAAACATTGTTACTATTCTCATAATTAGAATTAAATAAGATAAAACCGCAGGCGACCCAACGATTTTCCACAAATTAGCTCAAAGGCTTACTTTGAGAGGCTGGATTATATTTGATTTATATTGACAAATCAAATATTAATCAGAAATTTACTTTAATTTTGCTGAGTTTTTTAGCGACTTTATGAAAAAAACAAGGTAAAATGAGGGTCATTTTTATAAAAAATCATCATGTTAACTAAGTGGCGTAATAAATGGATCTTCTTATCTCCTTTTTTTCTGACTATGGTTACTTTGCTGTACTATTTGTCTTAATCCTCTGTGGTTTTGGATTACCTATCCCAGAAGATATTACTCTTGTTTCTGGGGGGGTGATCGCGGGGCTCTATCCAGATGATATCAATGTACATATTATGTTGATTGTTAGTATGTTTGGTGTACTGGCGGGCGACTCTACCATGTATTGGTTAGGTCGTATTTATGGCGCAAAAATCCTTCGTTTCAAATTAATGCGTAAATTAATTACACTTAAAAGATTGCGCGCAGTTCGTGATAAATTTGAGAAATACGGTAATCGAGTATTATTTACTGCCAGATTTTTACCAGGTCTCAGAGCCGTCATCTATATGGTATCCGGAATTACAAGACGCGTTACTTATACTCGCTTTCTTCTGATTGATTTTTTTGCAGCCATTATTTCTGTTCCAATTTGGATCTATTTGGGCTTTTTTGGAGCAAAAAATTTAGATAAATTACATCATCAAATCCATCAAGGACAAACTCTTATTTATATTATTCTTGGTGTACTCGCTATTTTCTTACTTTGGCAATGGCGAAAAAGTAAAAAAGCCAAAAATGAAAGCTAAATCAGTATAGAACAAAATAAAAGCGTTTTGTTAGTATCTAAAACAAAACGCTTTTATTTACTCAATACATATCACAGCACAGTTTCCATATAAGTCAGTCTGTCTAAGTTAGTAATATAATGCCCTAATTCTTGTTCTTCAGGTTTATATAAATAAGGAATTTGCCCAAGCAATGGTGCATCAATCTTTGTTTTCAAAAAATCAATAATTTCAGCATAATGCCCTAAACAAGGGTTAATCCTATTTGCAATCCATCCTAATAACGGTAAACCTTTCTGTTTAATCGCCTCTTCAGTTAATAAAGCATGGTTAATACATCCTTCTTTAATGCCAACGACAAGTACAACAGGCATATTATGTTCTTTTACCCAGTCCGCAAAATAAGAATGACGATTCAGTGGTGTTAACCAACCACATGTACCCTCAACTAATACCGATTGATATTTTTTATTCAAACGGGCTAAGTCCACATTAATTTTTTCTATATGAACGTCATTTCTATCATGACAAAAAGTAGGTATTGTTTGTTTAAAAGTATAGCTGTTGATTTCTTGATATGTGACATCCATTTGTGTCGATTTGATTAACGTCAACACATCCATATTATCCTCTGACGCATAATCATTATTCAATATATCGTGACATTCTGTGTCGGGATAAAGTTCATCTTCTCGGCTAAGTGCAATGGGTTTATAACCTACGATTTGAATATTTTTATTTTGTAATGCCTGTATTATTGCTCGACTTGCTACAGTTTTTCCCACATTTGTGTCCGTACCTGTTACAAAAAAACTACTCATTGCGTATCCCCTTTATCTCAACCTATTCGCGATCTTAAAGGAAATCTGTCGTAGAAAAATTGAGATAACACAACTTTTTTTGAATTAATACGATCAATTCAAAAATAAATAAAAACGCACTGCTCACGCTAAAGGTAAAACAGTGCTAATTTATTAAAAATAATATTCTATTAATCTTTAATAAAATATCCGAGTAAACTCCCATCATAAATACTCTGTTTAATCGCAGACGCAGCTACAACAGGTGTATTCCAATCATATTTTCCCGTAATCACTTCTACTTTAGAATTGGTCTTACCCAAGTTTTCTCGTAATTGCTGATTAACCCGATTTAAAAACAAGTCTTTTGCTAATAAGAAACTGGCGCTTAACATAATTTTCTGTGGAGAAAAAATATCCACTAGATTCATTAAAATATAAGCCAAACTATCAGCAACATGAAATAAAATACGTTCTGCCTTTTTATCCCCCTGATTTGCAGCCTCACACAAAAAAGCAATTTTCTCCGCATTATTTGGTAAGGCATTATGTGGGAAATAGTGATCAATTAAAGGATAGATCGCTTTATGTGTAACTTGATTTTTTAATTGATACTGTTCCATTTCATTTAAATGACAACTAATCTTCTCTTGTAATCCATTCAACCTTGGTACAATCATTTTATGAATCTGGCTTCTCGCCTGATTTTTTTGTGATAGTAATTCACCTTTCGTTAGAACATTAAAATTAATCACATCATCTAATTGCAAAAATAAAACATTATCACAATTAATCACGCTGCCTAGGGTTGATTCAGCAAGTAGCCAGGTTTTAAAGTATTCGGTTATCAATACTGGTACGTTGAAGTAAGGAGTAAATAGTGCCTTTAAATCAAGATTTAAAGGTGTTTCCCCCAGTTTGATTAAACGACTCGCCTCATCAAATTCCCCTCCTACAGCAACAGAAAAGGTAATTAAATGATTTAGCTTGTTTTGAGTTTCATTTAAAAACTGTTGAACATACTTCACCAAAACCACATCAAGATTCTTCAATTCTTCTGGTGTCAGTGGGTAAATACTGTGTTTAATAGTACCACCATCTAGTTCACTTAAAATAATTTCGAACTGGTTTTCAACTAAGGTCGCACATAACGATTGCCAATAAAATGGTGACACGCACAAACCAATTGCAGGACGCCCGCGACTTTCTGTATTTTGCACTGCCCTTTCAACAATTAATTTTTCTTGAATGAGCTCTCGAGTTAAAGAGGTAATAGTCGCTGGTGCTAAACGCGACAATTTTGAGAGATCAATGCGAGAAATTTCTTCAAATTGTTCAATTAAACGGTAAATACGTCCAAGCTGTTTTAAACGTAACGGTAATTTATCTTCTTTTCTAATCTTTGGCATGATCCATACCCAATATATATGAGGTTCAATACGCTCTTCACTTATTCCCCCTCTTTGAAAAAAGAGGTCGATTAGCTTCACTGAATACTGAGGTTCTAATAAGAATAAGAAATAATAAATTTTTTACTTATACCAGTTACGTCGATAAAAACAAGTCCTTTAATTCAATAATGAGTTCTATTTCACAAAAACAAAACGTTTAATACATTTTGGCAATTTTCCTAAGTTAAGGTAAACTATATCGGTTTATTTATTTGCAAAATTTTGTTGAAAACTGAGGTTTTTTGTATGACTAAAATTGCATCTATTGTTGATGTATTACAGGGTAAGATCGCCATCGGCGAAAACGTGACGGTCCGTGGTTGGATTCGTACTCGTCGTGATTCAAAAGCTGGGCTTTCTTTTTTAGCCATTTATGATGGTTCTTGCTTCGATCCAATCCAAGCGATTGTTAATAATGATATTGAAAATTATGAATCAGAAGTACTACGTTTAACAACAGGTTGTTCCGTTGTTGTAACTGGTACCGTAGTTGAATCGCCAGCAGAAGGTCAAGCTGTTGAATTACAAGCAGAGAAAGTCGAAGTAACTGGTTGGGTTGAAGATCCAGAAACTTATCCAATGGCGGCAAAACGCCACTCTATTGAGTATTTACGTGAAGTTGCGCACTTACGTCCACGCACAAATATCATCGGTGCGGTTGCACGTGTGCGCCACTGTTTAGCACAAGCAATTCATCGCTTCTTCCACGAACAAGGTTTCTACTGGGTTGCAACGCCATTAATCACAGCATCAGATACCGAAGGTGCGGGTGAAATGTTCCGCGTTTCAACCCTTGATTTAGAAAATCTACCTCGAGATGACAAAGGTGCGGTCGATTTTTCACAAGATTTCTTTGGTAAAGAATCATTCTTAACCGTATCAGGTCAATTAAACGGCGAAACTTATGCCTGTGCATTAAGCAAAATCTATACATTTGGTCCAACATTCCGTGCCGAAAACTCAAACACAACTCGCCACCTTGCTGAGTTCTGGATGATTGAACCTGAAGTTGCATTTGCTACTTTAGCAGATAACGCAAAATTAGCGGAAGATATGTTGAAATATGTGTTCCGTGCTGTACTTGCAGAACGCAAAGATGATTTAAAATTCTTTGAAAAGCACGTTGATAAAGATGTCATTACTCGTTTAGAAAACTTTATTAACTCAGATTTTGCACAAATTGATTATACTGACGCGATTGAAGTATTATTACAATCAGGCAAACAATTTGAGTTCCCAGTATCTTGGGGGATTGACCTTTCTTCTGAACACGAACGCTATCTTGCTGAAGAACATTTTAAATCACCAGTAGTGGTAAAAAACTATCCAAAAGACATCAAAGCATTCTATATGCGCTTAAACGATGATGGTAAAACGGTTGCAGCAATGGATGTATTAGCGCCAGGTATTGGCGAAATTATTGGTGGTTCTCAACGTGAAGAACGTTTAGACGTGCTAGACAAACGTATGTTCGAAATGGGGTTAAACCCTGAAGATTACTGGTGGTACCGCGATTTACGTCGTTATGGTACTGTACCGCATTCTGGTTTTGGTCTTGGGTTTGAACGTTTAATCGTTTATGTGACTGGAGTGCAAAACATTCGTGATGTTATCCCATTCCCACGAGCACCACGTAATGCGAACTTCTAATTTAAAATAGAAATATACAGATAATTCCCCTTATTTTACGATAAGGGGAATTTTTTAGGTCACTTGATGATGAAGCTTTCCCGTAAAACTGGCATTTCTGCTGTGATTCTTACCGCACTTTTTTGTGCTCTTTGCATTTTGGTGACTCGATTACTCCCTTATCCCTCCTTAAAAGATCATTTTCCTTACTCCACTGCAGTTTATGATGAACAGCACAATCTTTTGCGTTTAACAACAGCAAAAGATGAAAAATATCGCCTATGGACTCCTATTGAAGAGATTTCCCCAAAACTAATTGATGCCGTTTTATTTCAGGAAGATGAATGGTTTTATTGGCACTTAGGAATCAATCCTTATGGCTTAATACGGGGAGCATGGCAAACCTATATCTTAAAAAACTCACCACAAGGTGGTTCAACGATCACTATGCAGCTCGCTCGAGTGCTCTGGCATATTGACAGTAGAACATTATCTGGAAAAATTGAGCAAATTTTACGCGCCATTCAGTTGGAAATACGTTATTCAAAAAAAGAGATCTTAGAAGCATACTTTAACTTTGCTCCTTATGGACGTAACGTCGAAGGGGCAGGAACTGCTAGCCTTATCTATTTCAATAAACACAATACGCAAATTAACTTAGCTGAAGCCATGACATTGGCTATTTTACCTAAAAACCCTAACGGCTATATTCGTCAAAATAATCACCAATTAAATTCTTCCTTATTTAATACTCGCAATCGCCTTTATCAACGTTGGCTTCTGACCCATCCTGATGACGTAAAATGGCAAACTGATTTTCAACTTAACTATGCGCTACGCCCTTTAGAAAAACTGCCTTTTTTTGCGCCGCACTTTGTGGATCAGCTATTACAGCAATACCCGACTAAAAACACGCTTATCAGCACATTAAACAGTAAGCAACAACGCTTAATTGAACGTATTACCCAACGTTACTTATCACAACAATATCAATTAGGGATTCATAATGCGTCGGTTTTACTTGTGGACAATAATACGATGGAAATCAAGGCATTAGTCGGGTCAGGCAATTATTTCAATTCTTCACTTTCTGGACAAATTAATGGCACATTGACCAAACGTTCCTATGGCTCAACCCTAAAACCGTTTATCTATGCATTAGCTTTTGACCAAGGACTTGCGCATAGCCGAACAATCTTAAAAGATTTACCTACAACATTTGGTGAATATCAACCAGAAAATTATGAAGGTAACTTTTTAGGTCCTGTGAGTGTCACTCAAGCTTTATTACAAAGCCGTAATATTCCAGCGATTGAAGTGGCAAGCAAACTTTCTCCTGATTTATATGACTGGTTAAAACACGCCGATATCACTTTCCCTCAACCTAAATCGCATTACGGACTTTCTTTAGTATTAGGAGGCGCAGAACTAAATGTTCAACAACTGGCAAGTTTGTATGCCATGCTTGCTAACCAAGGCAATTGGTCGCCTCTTAAAATGTTGAAAAATGCCACATTACCCGCACCTAAATCACTGCTCAGTAAAGAAAGTGCGGTCATGATTCACGATATTTTACGGCAAAATAGTCGACCAGATAGACAAAATAAAGCAATTCTCAGCCCTTTACCACTTTACTGGAAAACAGGTACGTCAAATGGTTTACGTGATGCATGGACAGCTGGTTATTTTGGTCATTACACATTAATTGTATGGCTTGGTAACTTTAATAATAAAAGCAATCCGCATTTAATTGGACGTAACCTCGCTGCCCCACTCTTTCTTCAGCTTGCAGATAGTCTAATAGCAAGTGAACCCAACATGCGTGACATTGTCACTGATAATGCCAATCTCAAAGAAGTTTTAGTTTGTCAAGCTGATGGTAACTTACCGAATCAATATTGCCCACAACAAGTTAAAACATGGTTTATTCCAGGGACTTCACCTATTATGGTGAGCCAACTGCACCAAGCGTTTACTGTCTTAAAAAATACCGATATGCTAGCTTGTCAACCTTATTCCCATGAAAAAACTGAACAAAAAATATATGAAATGTGGTCGAGTGACTTTCAACAACTGTTTGCCCAAGCGGGAATTATGAAAAAATCTCCAATTGTCAACCCTGCCTGCCCTTATGAACAACAAAATCAAGCACTACAATATTTACATGAAAACAATCCAATCATTCGCTCACCACTTGCCAATCGAGATTACTACATCAATCCACAAGTTGAAAAAGATAGCATAACCTTCTCTGCGACTGTTGCTGCCAATGTCAATACATTATTTTGGTTTGTTAATAATACGTTTATTGGCGAAACAAAACCCAATCGGCCTTTGCTTTGGCATCCTAAAACTGCAGGTAATTACTACGTTTCAGTGATCGATGATCAAGGAAGAGAATCTTCAATGCCTGTTAGAGTTAAACTCAAAACGTTTTAAAAACTGACCGCTCTTACTCATCAGTAATTGAATTAAAACAAGCGCTTAGCCTGTGTGACTTATTCCTTTTTTAACTTTTGCTGCAATGTTTTAATTTTTTGTAATAAATAAGAATTTTCAGATTGTTTTATTAATAAGCTTTCGTCGAGCTTCAATGCCTGTTGGTAATAATAATGTGCTTGTGCCTCATTCTTCTGTAAGCGAGCAAGATCACCTAACTCCTCATAACTATGGGATAAATCAGCTTGTATTGTCGGATTTTCTGGCGAATTTAAATACAAGGTATAGAGAATCATGAATCCAGATTGATAATGATAACTTGCATCTAAAAACTCACTTTTAGCCACTTCAATTGCACCTAATTTATAATATAAGATGCCTAAAAAACGCTGAACTTGTTGATTTGTTGGACTATCTTCTGCAAGCTGATTAAAAATTTTAAACGCTTGTCGATAATGTTCGGCAGCTTGTTCAAATTTCTTCTGCTGGAAAACAATGTTACCTAGTTTAGAATAGGCAACACCTAAGTTACGCTTATTTTTACGGTGATTCGGATACTTAGTATCAAGCTTACGAAAAATTAAAAGCGCTTCATGTTGGTACATTAAGGCTTTATCTAATTGTTCTTGTTTTTGATAAATTTTACTGAGTTTTCCATAAGACAATGCCAAATCATGTTGAATTTGTAAATTATCGGGATCTTGTGTTATCTGTTTTTTATCAATTTCTAACATTTTTTTATAATAAAATAACGCCTCTTTTTGATTATTTTCAGCAAATTTAACATTACCAAGGTTCTTGTAAACTATCCCAAGATCTTGCAAAGCTCTCTGGTTATTTGGATATTTATCAACCAAATGTTCTACAACGGCGAGTTCTTGTTGATAATAAGAAAATGCCTGAATATATTGATGCTGAGTTTCCATCAGGTTACCTAAATTATCATATGAAAGTCCTAACTCTCTTTGAACATAGTAATTATTAGGCTGATACTCATAAAGTGCTTTATCAATTTTCAACGCATTATTATAGTAAGCCAGAGCTTGTTTAGGTTGATGATTAAGATAACTGACATTACCTAATTTTTTATAGACAACACTTAGTCCTCGTTGTACATCAAAATTCTTTGGATTGTCATTCAATAACCTTTGTCTTATTTTAAAGGCAACTTGATACTTTTCTTCAGCACTCTTAAAATCTTGTTGAATTTCAGCGAGATAGCCTAAATTCTCATAGGCCGTACTTAAATCTTGCAAAGCCTCCGTATTATTTGGTGCTTTACACATTAAATGTTGAAATTCTTCAAATGCACGTTGGTAATAGAAGTTTGCTTTATCAACATTCCCAATTTCTCTAGCATGATTACCTTGATTCGTATAAGCAATTGCAATTTGTCTTAATTCCTTTGATGACGCATTTTTTTCTAAGTGCAACCTTAACTTTTCAATTTGTTCATAGATCACCGTTTGTTTCGTTGTCGGAACATATTGATCCAATACATCGCGCACATCAAAGTTAAGAAAACGAATTTCTGTTTCGATTTCTTTTAATAAAGCTTGAGATTTTTCGAGTTCCATTTGATATTTTAATGTCTGTTGTACTGCTTCTTGCTTCTTTTCAAAAGCAAACAAACCTACCCCAATAGACACAGTTAACAATCCAAAAGAAAATAAAAGGCTTGTTTTTACTCGCTATTGCACGCCACAAAAATTGCGAAAATAAACCACCAGAATTGCGAAAAACAAAATATGTTTAAATTTCGCTTTTTTGGTGGTTCATATTAACAATTTAAATAGCATTTAAACAGCGTTACTACATTTTATTTCCCCCCCCCTTAGTTCGTAATATGACGGCCAGTTGATTTGGGTTAAACCGCCAACCTTCTGTACTATTAAAAATAACGTTGTAACACCACTCTGAACAGAAGAATTTACTTTTCTTCTCACAAAAACCCAATACTAAGCCAAGTACTCCTCGCCAGTCATATTTAGCACCTTTGGTTTTCTCAAAATATGCTTTCACTTGTTCTTCTGTGATGCTATCAAGCTGAATTAGATCCCATTTACCATCTTTCACATTAATTCCTTTACAGCGTACTCCTCCATCTCTCGGCGAGCTTGTATAGCACTCATATACATCACGATAATCATAACGCTCCCAACATTCTTGTTTGTGAACAACAAGTTCACAGTGAGAATAGATGCCCTTCGTGAAAAATCGGATAAGATTATCTTGAAAGCGTTCTATTTTTGACGTAGCGTTGCCTTTATATAAAGCTAAATAGATTTTAGCCACCATAAACCTCAGTCCAGCCGCTCGAATAATCGTAATCCAATGGGTTTTCGGCTTTCATCATTTCTGCTTTATGATGTAGTGCATTCGCATGATTTTGTTGCTGTGCGTGCAAAAGAGCCTTCCAAACTAAAATCAGATTTGCTTTGTTAAGCTTGATTTGCGTGTTATCAGCACAAGTCCAGTCGATTTCAATCTCACCAAGTAGATCAAAAGTTGATTTAACACTATTTAAACTGCGTTCTGCCCGTGCATCAGAATCAAACCATTTGTTAAGCTCTGGCACATAAACACCACCGTTGATTTTTTCATCACGTAGTGCGTTAATCTTTTCACGCATTTGTTCTTGCTGAAGTTGTTTAATTTCTGTTTGTTTCTCTGATGAAATAGTCCATTTTTGACCATCACCATCCCATTCGTGGTGCTCAGTCGGTTTTTCTTCTACGCAAACGGGATATCCATTCATATTAGCCATGATGATTTCACCCTGACTTTGCTTATTTAATAATTCATAATAGTATGATTCATCTATCTCAATCGCATCAGAGGGGATCTGATGATGAATACCTTCGATATAAAACCCATCTTTGTATAAAACTCTCATTCTTAACTCCTATTCAGGTAAACAAATTGAATGCCAAAAGAACCCTCCACTCTTATCAGTTCCAGTGTAAGAGCATTGCTTCATATAATAAAATCGCCCTTTCTCATATCTTGTTATCTGCAGCCACCAGTCAAATTCAATAGAAACAGAAGAAACGATAGGCATCGCTACAACACTTAAAATTTTAGCCGATATAGGCATATTGACTTGATATTCACGTCCCTCACTAGAGCCACCACTGCTAACTTTACCCCATTGTAAAATCAATCCATTGGGTAATTTACACCAACCATTTTCATTAAAGCTCTGTGTAAAACCTTGATTTATATAAGCTAAAACCCCCTGCTCAAAATCACTAATCTGACTATAAGTATGCGTATGACTTGCATTCGCTTTCCCTGCAATTTGATTAATGATAGTGTTTCTAAAATTCGCATCTTGCCCCAGTGCGTTGGCTAACTCTTGTAAAGTATCTAGTGCTGCTGGAGCCGAACCCACCAACGCAGCAATAGCCGCTTTCACAAACGCCGTTGTCGCAATTTGTGTATTATTTGTTGATTGATTTGCGGTTGGTGCCGTTGGCGTCCCCGTTAATGCTGGTGAAATTAAAGGTGCTTTTGCGCCTAGTGCATTAGATAACCCAGAAATATCACTCATCGCATGATTATGTTGAGTATTTGCTTTTCCGCTTATCGCAGTATTCACCTTGTTTTGCACAACCTGCTGAATAGCCAATGTCAACTGATTCAAATTAGCCTTGTCAGGATTAATTCCCCCCGCCTTTAACACCCCAAGTAACTCAGCTTGCACAATATTAAACCAATCTGCACCTGGGTAGCTTGGTGCAACGCCATTACCACCTTCAGTAAACCAACGTGGCTCATTGTGATTAAACTGTTTTGACTTTACTTCTGGCATTGTTTGAACGCCAGAATCATTATCTAATGCGTACATATCATTCCTCTTGGTAGATAAAAATCATTTCTAAATGTGAGTAACAAAAACGCTTTAAAAAGCATTCAACTTTTGAGCGTTCAAACATCACCAACTCTTGTGTTACATCATCTAAACAGCTTGCACGTCGCATAGCTTTCGATGTGGTATAAATAAATACACGCCAGGCGTTTTCCTGTGGGTATAAAGGATAAATACAGTCACGCTCGCAATGATGGGGATAAGTGCACAGATTTAATATTTGCAAGCTGTTCACCACGTGTGCGTAAATCGCTAATCACTGCAAGTCTGAATTGTTCTAATGCTTGATAACTCCGCCAGTTTTCCGCATCTGCATTGTCTAAAATTGCTTGTTCAAGTTGTGAATCAATTTCACCAATTAATGCTTTAATGTCTGCCTTTGACTCAATTGTTTGCACTTCACTACTCAATGAATCCGTTAATGCTTCGGTCACTGATTTTGCATATTCAACCGCAAGTGTTGAAATGATTAAACGTGCACAGCTAAATTGTGCTTTTGTCATTAAGGCTTGGGCAATTTCTTGTTGATGTAATCCAGTTGCATTACGTTTTAAAATATCCGTTGCATTGATGTTGTTGCGTTTTGCATTGACGATTGCATCAAACATCGCTTTCGGCATTTCTGTTTTGGATTTTGTTGCTTCAGAAATCGTGTTATGAATGACGTTTGTTGTAATCGCACGCTGATTTAATCCTTGTTTCGGGCTAATTCCTTTATATTTTTTGAATTGCACAAGCCCTTGTAATTCTTTCCCGAGTAAACTAGGCGCACGGATTAAATTCATCATACGATTTTTCATTGATTCTGCTTTTGTTTTAATATCCCCAACGTCTGTCACAACTGAATTAATAGATTCAAATGTATTCTCAATAAACTCAACCATAAAATCGACAAGTTGAGTGAATGGGTTATCTACTAATAAATCAACAAACTCATTAATCTCTGCGATTTGTTCAGCGAACTCATCTGATAGTGCATTAATAGCATTGGCATATTCGGTTAATGCTGAAAAACGTGTGTTTTTAGCAAGTTTTGGTGCATTTTCTTGAATATCATCCGCAAAAGTAATATCAAAACGAGTAACGCGTTGGTGTGGCGACGGATTATTTGTAAGGATTTCGGATAACAACCGTTGTTCAGCTTCTTTAATTGACTCAATCGGCATCGGGGTTTGAGAACCAAATACCAAGCGTGCATCAGCTTTGAATTGCTCAATTTGAGCTTGCGTAACATTCGTAAGTAGGTTAGAGCCTTTGAGTAAACTAAAACCAGCACGTCGATAACCATCTTTATCAGTTTTGTTGAACACAACAACTTGATACAGCGTTTGATTTTGAATTTCAGACATCGCATTTTTTCTCCGTTTAA
Organism: Pasteurella multocida subsp. multocida OH4807; assembly: GCA_000973525.1. Taxonomy (NCBI): domain Bacteria; kingdom Pseudomonadati; phylum Pseudomonadota; class Gammaproteobacteria; order Pasteurellales; family Pasteurellaceae; genus Pasteurella; species Pasteurella multocida. The sequence goes on from CP004391.1 coordinate 211,038, forward strand.
ATCTGTTTTAACTGTGATTTAAAGTGCGGTTAAACACACCGCACTTTCTAAATTACAGATAGTCAGCAACGATAAGCTCTAAACGACCTTTAAACTCGTTATCGACCGAAGCTCCGTCTTCAACACGGAATTCACGCTCTAACAACTTAACTGCTGCTTCTTCTAACTGCGGAGGTACGACTAAATGCGTTGGTTTAATACCTAAGCGACGACCACCATCACCTTTCACCGCACGCATAGCTTTAATTGCTTTCCAAAGGTTTTCCGCAGTTAACTTACATTTCCCTGCGTGGGCCATTTGCCAGAAGCCATAACCCACGTTAGCACGGGCATCTACACCATAGGTATAAACGTCTTTAGTAAAGACTTTTTCCGCACTGTCATCTGTAATTGATGCAGGTGTCGCTGGCTTGCGCTCTTGGAAAATAATTGGTTTAAGCGAGCGAGAGCAGTCAAGTAAATACCAAGAATCATCTTCAGTGGTTGAAGTGCTATCATCAGTGATATTGCTCACAGACTGCGGACTTGTACCATCCACATTTGCACCAACAGGGTGGTCTGTATCAAAGAAATATTGCTTGTCATAACACGCAGTTTTGAAACCTGCTTTTAATGCACCAAACACCAATTCATCAGGTAGTTCACCTGCCGAACGTCCAAGCTCTTCAATAAGAGGGCTATAAACACCAACATTGTCATCTTCAATATCGGTGCGTTTGATTTCTACCGCATTAGCAAAACTTTTATTCTCAATAGAGTAGCCATGTGACTGGATTGCAGTAATCGCACGATCACCCACCCATTCTTTAAGCCCTGGCATTTGACCGAGCCACGCATAGGTATTGCTTGCCGTAGTCGATTTAACGACTGTAGCAATCTTGCTGTATTGACTTGGCGCTTTTGCTAAACCGTCTTTAAAGTTTTTACCAAAGCCCACAAAAAGCGCTTTGACGAGTTCTGGGGTTACATTTGCCATTATTTAGTCTCCAATTCTTTTGCGTAATCTGCTTCAGAAATACCAAGCAATTTCGCAGCCTCTTTATCTGCAGCAGATAACACTGCTACGCCTGATTCTTGTTTTTCAACATTTGTGGTTTGGGTTTGTTGTGCTGAAAGCACCGCAATTTGTGGGCGTTGCGACAGCATTGCGGAAAGTGCGGCAACACCTTGCTGTTTGCCAAAGCCTTTCAAGTAATCCACTTCCGCTTCTAGCGCACGCCCTTCGTTACGTGCTTTTTCGATAACTTGGTCCACTTCCGTTTCATTGGTTTTTGCAGAAAGCACAGCTAACTGTTGCACTGTTGCATCGTAAGTGGCTTTCGGCACATACTTGCTTAAATCAACATCTGTACTTTTCGCACTTAAGGTTGCCACCTGCTCATCAGCAGTTTTATCTGATTGCAATTTTTCGAGTGTAGATAACGCAGATTGCAGTTGTTCATCAGAAACTTCTGAATTTTCTGCGACATCTACACCGAGTTTTGCTAACAGTTTTCGCAAAATTTCAGGCATTTGATAGTCCTCTTGTTGTTGAATAGATGCCGAAAGCACCGCTAATCGTTGCATTCCCGTTACACCTGGGTCATTCGTTAGTGCTAAGTACACTGAATAAGCAAGGATAATTGCCATAAGTAGCGCACCAAAAAATTGAATAAAAGCAGTGGTTGAAAGGCGACCGTTGTCGTTAGTGATAAGTTCTTTTAATTTCATTATTCATCCTAAAAAATGTTCATAATTAATCACTTGCTCACTATCGAGCCATTCCCAAACATCAAAGCAAGGGCAGTCTTTAAGCCACTCATTAGGACTTATTGAACCATCACCATTAAGATCAGGTGATAAATCTCGGTGGCCATAGATTTAGGTACTCCGCCAGTCATCCATTTATTTGCTGCTGCACGGGTGTTATCAATAGTCACGTGGCGTGGAATACCGTATTTGTAAATCACATCCATTAGTGAGTAGCGGATGCTGTCTGTGTTTTCACTGACATCACAGCGATAACCTAGAATTTTGCGAGTGCGAATATCTTGCCAGAACCACGTTTTCGGGCGGACAATTTCGCCGTTTTTCCATTTCACAAATACGTTATGTAGATAGCCGTCACCGTTAATCCATTCCATTGCTTGAATATCAGCAACAGAACGCTGTAATGCAGGCACTAGTTTGGTAAGTGCGTTTTCGCCATAACGTTTTAATACAATGACTTCATAAGGCACTTCGTTTTCCACTTTGCGTTGAACGGTTTGACGGCTTGGAATAGTCCAACCCATTTCTTTAGCAGCACGAGTTAAACGTTCATAACAAGCAGCAATTGTTGGGCGTTCAAGGCGTAAATAATCCGCAAGGAAGTAATCCCACGCTTCAATATCAAAATCCGCTTTTTCTTTTGCTGTTTTGCCCGTTCGTTTAAGCAACACCGCAAGCCAGTCGGATTGTTCAAAATCACGCACTTTGTAGTACCAATTTTTTAACGAGCCCACAGAGATGTCTTGTGCTTTCGCCACAAGCTCCAACGCCTCCATCAGTGGTGTTTTTGAATCAACAAAATTTTGCACCGCAACAACAGCGAGATATTTTTTCTTGGCTTTGCTTTTTTGAACGTTGTTTGCTTTGTCGAACGGTTGCCAAATTGCAGCAGATAAATAACGTTCTGCGGTGGTTTGTTCTTGAGTAGGTAGCTCTTCAGATGAAAGTGATTTGGCAAAACGGAATTTAATCTCGTCTTGAACGTTTTTTGGTAAAGATGAAAGTGCATATTCCAAGCCACCACCTTTAACCCCTTTCTTAGGTTGTGAAACCCAGTTTTGCTGCTTTGCTAATCGATTAATATTGCTTGGGTGAATGGATAATCCACCAATTCCAGCAAGCTCTTTCGCACTAAACCATAGTTTCATTTGAACCATCCTTAGTCTTGATAACGACTTGGCCAGATTTCACGTGGATGTTTACCAAGTGCCTCTGCAATAATCTGTTCACCGCGTGGATAGCGTTTATCAAAGGCATTTCGTAGAGTAGTTTTTGCCAATCCGTTTTTAATCCCTAATTGAGCCAATGAAATCCCTTTCTTAATCAATTCAGCGCGAATATCTGCACGATGCATATCATTATTTCTTTTCTTTTCTGTCATTTTGTGCAATCCTTAAAGATTAGTTAATCGACTACGCTAAGATGTACTTAATCATCTATGATTTGAAATATATTATGAAATCCTTTTTAAATCAATAGATGATTTGATAAAAATTTACAGAATCTTTGATTTTATTTTGTAACTTATTGATTTATTTAAACTTAATCATATAAATTTTTTTAAATCATTTTTGATTAAGAAGGGAAATTTATGAAATCATCAAAAGAGTGGTATAGTGCCAAAGAACTTGAAGGATTAGATGGTTTACCTTCACACGCTACCAACATTACAAGAAAGGCTAAAAATCAAGGTTGGATATCTAGAGATGCTAAAGGAGTTAAAGGCGGTGGTTTGGAATACCATATTTCAAGTCTGCCCCCAGAAACACTAGCTGCGTTAGGTATTAACCATATAAATTCAACAACCAATAAACAAGCAATCTTTGAAAACACAGCTGAATACACGACAGATGATGGGTTTGAGTTCATTGAAGATTGCAGAAACGTCTTAATATCAGCTGGATATGGCGCAGAAAATACAGGCTACATACCAAGAAGAATGACTAAGATAGAGCGCTCTTGGTTAATCCAGCGCGGTTTAAAAGCAGAAAATTGTGCTCTTTTCTTGATTAGTGGTGAAAGTATGAAACCAACACTTAATGATGGTGAAGAGGTTGTTGTTGATAGATCTAAGACGATACTTAAAGAAGGCAAGATCTTTATATTCAATCATAGTGGATATATTTTAGCTAAAAAAGTTCAAGTAACATATGATGGCATTGCATTAATTAGCGATAACCCAACATATACACCAATTGTGCTGTCTAGAGATGAAGCAAACAAACTTTTAGTTATCGGACAAGTTGTTCGCAGTTATCGTGACTTTTAGAATTTAAACAGGCTTTAAACACATTTAAATGAACTGCCCAATTTCTTAATTTTGGCGGTTCATTTTCTGCTTTTACCTTCATTTTTTCGCAATTCACCACTTTCTGATTTCAAGCCAATAAAAAAAGGGACTTGCTAGTCCCATCATTTTTATTGTTCCGATATTTCCCGAATACGGTTTAGAATTTCTTGCTTACGATATTCCAACCGCCCAAGCTCTTTATATAGTAAATCGAGATTGCTATCGCAAGCGGTTAGACTTGCATAAAGCTTAAATGAGCCTGACACGCCATTATGTCCATTAATTGCTTTTAATTCCTTGATATAACGGTGCATAGCCGTCTTTGATGTTTTATAGCCTTGTTCTTTAAACCAATCAGCCAACCGTTTCGCATCACCATAATTTGCTTCTATGATACGCTGATTCAATTCATAGATCGCCTCTTCAGGCACATCAGATAAAAATGAAACTCGTCCCATTTTATTCTCCTTATGCTGTTTCATTAATTCCATTTTATCCCGTTATTGTTCCGAATACAAGACCCGTTTAATTTCGTAAATTACAACAAAATTCCTATTTATTTTTATTTCTTAATTCTGGTGATTCATAGCACTCGCTTTAAGGCAATAGAACGTTCTTCTACCAGTTTTTTCGCTTTTTTCAACTCATTAATTTCTTGTAATAATTCTTGTTCTCGACAACTATTCAAGTACTCTCGCTGTATTGGTGTAATATAGGCTTTGAATTTTCCTTCTTCTAAACGTGCCATGTCTTGTAAACGACAACCACGTAACCGTAACCACTCTGCCTGTTTTTGTGTACGTAGCCAAACGGTGGTTTCTGCTTGTAACATTTCAAGCAAAAATAAATCGGCAATATCTTCTTTTAACCAATCTGATAACAATCGCCATTGACGTAAAATGCTCTCATGAGCAAATTCAACCGTAATACCTTGTTCATTATGATGCCGTCCCTTCTTATCTAAAAACTGTACATTATAGTCTTTTGTTAATAAGCGACTTTCCACTAAACTATCAATAAGTGGACGAACATCCTCAGGAAAATCAACATAATGAGCAACTTTACGGTATGGCTGGTGTGTTTTAACATCAATGCTAGCTAAATATGGAATAAAGGCACGACGTAATAACGCTAGGCGTCCTTTATTTGATTTAGGCAAGCGAGGATCTTGTTGTGCATTAGTTAATGCCTCGTCAATCGCAATCGAAACAGCACCTTGTAATCCACCTAAACCTGAATGTTGCTGTGTATTTTCATCTTGGAAAATTAAATATTCTTTTAATTCTAATTTTCCATTATTACCATAATCTAAATATAAACGTTCTAAAGTAAAGGCAAGCAATGGTAACGCATCCTTTCCACCATCTTGTTCCAAGTCTTTTAATAAGCGATCAGTTAATTGAGGATCAATCCAAAGTGGCTTTTGCGTTTTTTCTAATAACTTTGCAGGTCCCTCTATAATTTGTTGATAAGCGCCTCTCGCAATAGGCGGTAAAGAGAAAGGAAACTGGTTAATACCTTCAAGCTTTTCTGCAATTTGTAATGAAGAATAGGCATCAGTACGAATAGTCGATAACACCATGACATCAAGTTCATGACAAGTGATAAGCTCAGCTAACAATTCTAAAAACAAGTTAGTTTCTGCATTATAAGAAGTGAAAAGCTCCTCAGCTTGGTCAATTGTGATCACAAGTGTAGGCAGATGTGACGCTTGTTGAAACTCTAGTCCTGTTCGAGTTTGTTTCACCGCAGAAACAAGTAACGCTTTTAGCTCTTTATACCCCTCTTTTTTCATTACCATTGCTGAAATAGCTTGTCTTGTAGATTGCATTTTTAAGCTATTACAAAAAAGCATCAATGCTTCAATCAAGCCTTTTTCACCGTTTAATACGGATTGATTCGGGCGTATCAAAGGCAAAACGATAAAATCTTGTTGTAAACGGGCCAAACGAGGCAATATCCCTGCACGTAAGAAAGAAGACTTACCTGAACCAGATGCGCCTTGTATAGCAATGAAGCGAATATTGGTGGTATCACGTAGACGCTGTAATTCCGACATTAACGCTTTAATTGCTCCATCTCGTCCAAATAACAGACCCGCATCTTCAAATTCAAGCGGTTTCAGTCCTTTATAAGGACTCGGTGGATCACTATATTGTGATAAAGGTGGCCATTGGAAAAAATCAGAATGGAGACCTGCATAAGTGAGACCTCGCTTTAAACTATTTAATCCTATTTGACTAAACGATACCATACAGGATTGTCCTGAAGGTAATAATATGGGAATACTGACTTTAGGATGACCGATTTCTAAATTACCAATATTCCATTTATCTAAAATAGCATAAGGGATACAGTATTGAGTTGGTGACTTGATAATTAAAGGAAAAATCGGCTTGTTTAGTACCTCTGCCATTTGGTATTCAAATAAACAATGTGATGAACTTAGCCAACTATCGGAAATAAGTAAGATCATGCCTTCACATTCATTGATAGAATTATTTAGTTTTTTTCGCCACTTTTCTCCAACTTGAATACCATTATTGGGATCTAGATCAAGAAACAGCGACCAGCCCAATTCACTCAACCAATTATATAAAGCAATCGCTTCAGCATTATCTACACTCGAATGGCTAATAAATAATTGAGTCATGATTAAATTTCCTTATATAAATATATCCTATTAAGTCACATAAATAATCACTACATATCGGAACTGTAGTAAAACACGAAACAAGACTATTTATTCAGTTAACTTCACTAAGTGATAATGTTGACGAACCATTGGTTGTGCTAAAATAAAGGGAATTAAGCGGATCATGCTTTCATCTTTGTGTTTTTCTTGTTCTGGAAGCCTATCAAATGGTGTGAGACTGCTATTTAACTGGCGTTTTTCATCATTTTTTTCGGCATATAACCACCCATCTGTCAAACGTTCTTGATAAAAACGTTGATGTTCCAATTTCAATAACTGCACTAAATATTGCTGAATTGCACAATTCAGTTCAGCTATCAACAATTCATCGAAGCGACTCTCTTTCTGATAAACTAGCTCAAAACCCAATTCTCTTAATTTAATAAAGAGATGATCCGCTGCACAGCGGCTAGAATGACGAAATCCCTCAGCTAAAGACTCACGCCAATGCCTATTTGCGGATTCAATATTTTCCAAAAAAGCATGTGCAAATTTAGGGCCAAACTCCACCGACTTAATTGAAGGAAACTGTCGACTATGGATTGTTTGATAAGCCGTATGAATACTTAGTGACAAGACATCATGAGAGCGTTCATAAGGGTAATTTATGTTACTTTGAATAATCGAAAAATAATAAATATCCTGATTCTCTATACTATTTTTCTGAATTGCATCATTCAATTTTTCAATATCATTGAGTGCTTTTCCCGCAAAACAAGCAGTCAAACTTGATTTTACCTGAAGTGCAGTCAACCCTTGACTGACTTTATACAGCGTTTCAAAAACAACATAATCATTTTCATCCACAATATAAATGTGATTAAAATGCCCATACTGCATCATCACATCAGCCAATAATGCGGGGGAAATATGTGTTTCTCGACAAGAATAATATCTAACATATACAGGTAAAACCCCTCCCCCATAAATATGCTTATTTTGATTTTCTTTTAATAAAACAGGATTTTCTTGTAAAAATTGCTCATATTGTTCGGCAGATTGACTAAAAATACTTAAATGAATCTCACTTATATTCAAATACACGCAATTACGCATAATGTTTAATACTAATTGAGGTGTTAAACGCCCATAACCCACAATACCAATATGCAATACACCATTTGATAGTAATGAACTATAAGGAAGGGGTGGACGTAATTGCAAAAGTAACCGTGCGGCACTATGAATTGCATTCCCCCAAATAATTTCACCATGTTGAGAGCGATATTGTTGGAAAAGTCGCTCTTGACTGGCAATACGTAACATCAATTGGTTGGTCATATTAATTAAGAGCCGCGGTTTTCTATCGCGTCGACTGAAAAATGGGATAATCGATTTTGCTAATGCAATATTCATTTCGTCGCGTTGAGCAACAAGATAAATCACATCTGCTGATTTTAAATTTAAACTTTTTAAATCACTAAAAGCGATCTCAGGAAAATGTAATAATCGATAATTTTGATTTGGTAATTCATCGTAGTAAGGAATGCCCTCTAAAGAAATATCAACAAATAACTTTTTTCCAGGATAATTTATAAAAATACTTGAAATAACGGCTGATCGTGTTGTACCAATCATAACCATACGAGCAGGGCATAATTTAAGCGTTAAAAAAGTGAGTTTTTGCCCAATAATTTGTAGAAATAATTTAATTACAGCAACAATAGTAAATAATGGTAAAGCAAAACGTGCTAATTCCACTTGCCAATTTGGAACATGAATATCCCCATTAATGACAATCAGCTTAATGCTGCTATATACTGCATCAGTAAAAGAAAGATGATATTCATGATACCCCCATACCCCAACACAAAAGAATATACTCAAAAGAAAGTAGAGTGCATAACCCTTATTTTGCGTTCTACGTTTTAATTGATTCATCATATCTGATTTATATTAGAAAAAGTAACAAGTTATTGAAAAATTAGAAAGGGATTTGAAATACCCACAAAAAAATCAGGGTCGCGATTATAATCAAAAATAAGAATGAAAGACAAACAATTTATAATAAATTTAATTTATTTAATTTAATAAAAAAATGATTATATTTCATGAAATATAATCATTTTTATAGCGAAAACTTAATCTAAATGCTCGAGCGCATATTGATACAAAAAGTTCTTTTTATAATGATAAATTTCGGCCACTATTGATGCTGCTTTTTTTAGTGGTAATTCTTGGCTAATTAATTTCAATGCTTTAATTGCCTGAGGATCAATTTCATCTGCTTGTGTTAGAACTTGTCCTTCAATAATTAATACCATCTCACCTTTTGTTCTATTAGCCTCTTGCTGTAGCCATTGATGTAAATTTGTCACCGTATCGCCAATAATTGTTTCCCAAGTTTTTGTCATTTCTCGGGCTAACACAACATAGCGCTCCGCTCCAAAGATTTTTTCTATATCGCTTAACGTATCTAAAATGCGGTGGGTAGATTCATAAAAGATTAATGTGCGCGTTTCTTGAGCAAGATCTTGTAATTTGTCACATCTTGCTTTGCTTTTCGCAGGTAAAAAACCTTCAAAACAAAAGCGGTCTGATGCGATCCCCGAAGCACAAAGTGCCGTAATCGCTGCACAAGCGCCTGGTAAAGGAACGACCTGGATACCAGCTTGACGACATTGACGAACGAGATGAAAACCAGGATCACTAATTAATGGTGTTCCTGCATCAGAAATGAGTGCAATCGTTGTACCTTGCTGTAATTTTTCGACTAAAAGTCGCGCTTTTTGTTGTTCGTTATGATCATGTAAGGCAAAGAAAGGTTTTTTAATGCCATAGTGGCTCAGCAACAATCCACTGCGTCGAGTGTCTTCTGCTGCTACCAAATCAACTTGCGAGAGAATCGTTAAAGCACGCTGTGTAATATCTTGTAAATTCCCTATTGGCGTGGCGACAATATATAAAATTCCTGTTAAATTATTCATTTGAGACTTCTTTTATTTGCTTTTAATCAGTGAGATAAGTAAGATCGTTTCATTGTTGTTAACAAACGGAGTAATCATGACTATTCTATTACAACACATTAATTTAAAAAATCGATTAATGCCTTTTTTCTTCACTCTTTTCCTCGCAAGTTGTACGACATTATTTGATAGCGGCTCAACAAACATGCTAAAAAGTGATGCCAATGCCAGCTCTGACTTCTACATGAATAAAGTTTATCAAATGCAAAATCCACAAGAGCAACAGACTTATAAACTCTTAGCTGCTCGCGTCTTGATTACGGAAAATAAATTGCCACAAGCACAAGCATTACTCGCTGAGTTAAAGGATTTAACTGATGAGCAATTAATTGACAAATCTATTCTTGATGCACAAATTTCTGCAGTAAAACAACAAAATACCCTGGCAGAGAATCAATTGAATTTGATCAATCTTGCACAATTAAGTGCCGCTCAAACAGCTCGCTATTATGATATTGCTGCTCGAATTGCTGAGAATCGCTATGATGTAATAGAAGCAGTGAAAGCAAGAATCAAAATGGATCATTATTTATCCGATATCCCACGAAAACAGGCTAATATTGACCGCACTTGGACCTTATTGCGCAACGCAAACAGAGGAATCATCAACAACACCTCTGCAGCAGGCGATGCGGCATTGGGGGGATGGTTAGCCTTAACCCGTACATATAATGAAAATCTCAATAATCCTGCACAATTAAGTCAAGCGATTCAACAGTGGAAGTCTTCTTATTCAACACATTCCGCTGCTTATCTCTTTCCAACAGAGCTACAAGGATTATTCAATTTCCAACAAACTAACTTTTCACAAGTGGCACTCTTATTACCGTTAAGTGGTAATGCACAACTGATTGGCAATACAATCAAAGCTGGATTTGATGCAGCTAAAAATAATATAGGTACACAAGTACAAGTATTTGACACAATGACCACGCCTGTAGATGCAATTCTTGAGCAAGTAAAACAAGCAGGCATCAAAACTGTCGTCGGTCCACTTTTAAAACAAAATGTCGATACAATTTTAGCAAATCCTAGTACAGTACAAGGGCTTGATGTATTGACGTTAAACTCTACTTCAAATGAACGCACTATAGGGCAACTCTGCTATTACGGACTTTCACCTGAGGATGAAGCAGAATCAGCTGCCAATAAAATGTGGCAAGATGGTATCCGTAATCCATTTGTGTTCGTGCCACAAAATGATCTTGGTCGTCGAACCGCCTCAGCCTTTAATGTTCGTTGGCAACAATTAGCTGCAACCGATGCCAATATCAAATTCTACACTCTCGCCGCAGATATTCTCTATAGCTTAGAAACGAGTAATCAACAAGAACAAGGAATTTATATCGTTGCCATGAGCGATCAATTAGCAGAGATCAAAACAAATATCGATAATAGTGGAAAACAATTGAAACTCTATGCGAGTTCACGTAGTAATTCTGCCAATAATGGACCTGAGTATCGTTTGCTCATGGATGGGTTACAATTCAGTGATATTCCATTCTTTAAAGATGTCACGTCTGCTCAGTATAAAAAAATTGAGAAATTGACAAAAGGCGATTTTTCACTCATGCGTCTTTATGCAATGGGAGCCGATGCTTGGTTGCTTATCAACCACTTTAATGAATTACGTCAACTGCCAGGTTATGATATTGATGGGTTAACTGGGAAATTGAGTGCGGGTTCAAATTGTAACATTGAACGAGATATGACGTGGTTCCAATATCAAAATGGCGGAATCATTTCATTGAACTAAGATGTTTTCAATCAAACGTCAACAAGGGGCGAGATTTGAATCCCAAGCTCGCCTCTTTTTAGAATCTAAAGGTCTGAAATTTATCGCGTCTAATCAAACGTTTAAATGTGGGGAACTTGATTTAATCATGTTAGATCAAGATACTGTTGTCTTTATTGAGGTGAGACAACGACGCAATACGGGCTTTGGCTCTGCAATTGATAGTGTAGATTGGCATAAACAACAAAAATGGCTTAACGCCGCAACACTCTGGTTGGCTCAACAAGATCGAAGCTTAGAAGATACGGACTGTCGCTTTGACCTGATCGCTTTCGGGAAAACGGAATTAGATATTGAATGGATTAAAAATTTTCTTGATGAATGACTATGTTAGAAAAAGTTAAAGATTTATATACAGAGAGTATTCAAACTCAAATTTCTGCTTCAAGCCTATTGCCTGAACATATTGCCCAAGCGACGCAATGCCTCGTCAATTGTTTACTGGGGGGCAATAAAGTGATTGCCTGTGGACAGGGGCGCTCCTATATTAATGCTCAGCTTTTAGTCGCGAATTTGCTCAATCGTTATGAATTATCTCGCCCTAGTTTTCCCTCTGTCTTGCTGAGTTTGGATAGTGCAATCCATGCAGCAACAATGCTTGATAACAGCACAGAGACTCTATTTCAGCGCCAATTTAATGCTGTGGCACAACCTGGGGACATTCTAGTCGCTTTTTCTCCCCTCCCCCAAAATGAAGACTTAATTACCAATGTGATTAACAGTGCTGTCAATAAAGGGATTCAGGTCGTTGTCCTTACTGGAGCAGGAAATGATCATATTCAAGGTTTTTTAACTGAAAATGACTTAGAAATATCGGTTCCTGCAGTGAAAGAAAGTCGCATTATTGAAAACCATTGCTTGATTGTGAATCTCATTTGTGAGCTCATTGATTACAGCTTATTCTCTCACTGATAACTTGACAACAGGCAGAATTTAAACAACACTAAATCTGGTTTCGTTATACATGACTAAGGAGAATTCATATGAATATGAATACATTGAAAAAACTTTCTTTCATTTTAGGTGCCACAATATTATTACAAGGTTGTGTTGCTGCAACAATTGCGGGCACAGCTGCTGTGGCAACAAAAGTGGCGACGGATCCAAGAACTGTCGGAACACAAGTCGATGACGAGACACTTGAAGAAAAAGTACGTATTGCAATTCATAAAGATGAGCAAGTCAAAACAGAAGCACGCATCAATATAGTGTCTTATAGCGGACGTGTTCTCCTTATTGGTCAAGCACCAAATGGTAATCTTGCTGAAGTTGCAACTAGTCTTACTAAAGGGGTTGAAGGGGTAAATGATGTTTACAACCAAATTCGTATCCAACCTAAAATTAGTTTTGGACAAATTACCAAAGATGGCTTAACCACTACAGAAATCAAATCTAAAATGTTAGTGGATTCGCGTGTTAAATCTACGGATATTAAGGTCATTACAGAAAATGGGGAAGTCTTTTTGATGGGGAATGTGACACAAGCCCAAGCGGATGCAGCCGCAGATGTGGCACGTAATGTGTCTGGTGTCAAAAAAGTCATCAAAGTATTTCACTACTTAAATTAAACCAAAAGTGCGGTTGAAATTGATAATATTTCAACCGCACTTTCTTTATCGAATATAAAAAAACTCACTCCCCTTTTCTGCCAGCTAAGTAACGCTCAACCGTATCCACAATTGCTTGTGTTTGGGGATCTATCTCGATATTAACTTTATCACCTATGGCACGTTTTCCAATCAATGTACGGGTTAATGTTTCAGGAATAAGATTGACACAAAATTGTTGTTCTTTCACTTCACCAATCGTCAAACTAATCCCATCTATTGCAATAAAACCTTTGGTTAAAATATATTTCATGACCTCAAGATTGGGCAGTTCAAACCAAATTTGGTAATTATTTTCTGATAAAACAATCTGTTTTACTTCTGCAGTACAATAGACATGACCAGATAAAAGATGTCCACCAATTTCACTGCCCATTTGCATCGCTCGTTCAATATTAACGTAATCCCCAACAGATAACGAACCTAAATTGGTAATGCGTAATGTTTCAGCCATTAAATCGAAACTCACTAAATCTTGATTTATTTCTGTAACGGTCAAACAAACGCCATTATTCGCAACGGAAGCACCAATTTCTAATCCTTTCAGCATTTCTTGTGGCATTTTCACAATCTGTGTTCTAAAATTAGCCTTGTCTTGAATAGAAACAACCATTGCTGTTCCCTGAACAATACCTGTAAACATCTTCTTCTCTCTATTTAAACTAACTATTTTATTATTATAACAAACTCGGAATTTTTATGAAATTTATAGATCTTAATGCGTACAAAACGGAAGCTAAAAAATTAATTCTCATTGCCCTTCCTATATTGATGGCACAAATTGCTCAAAACTCGATGGGCTTAGTGGATACGATTATGGCAGGACGTGTCAGTTCAGCAGATATGGCAGCAATTTCAGTTGGTGCATCAATTTGGTTTCCATTAGTACTTTTTGGACATGGTTTATTATTAGCCCTTCCCCCAACGATTTCTTACTTGAACGGTTCGGGAAAACGCCATCACATTGCCCATCAAGTACGCCAAGGCATTTGGATCATTTTATTTAGTTGCCTACCATTAGGTTTACTTATCTATTATAGTTATTATGTCTTTGATTATATGCAGGTCGAGGCACACCTTAAAGATATCACGATTGGTTATTTGCACACGATGCTCTGGGGGCTGCCTGCTTATCTCTTAATGATCAATTTCCGCTGTTTAAATGATGGAATTGCAAAAACAAAACCAGCAATGGTGATTACTTTTCTTGGTTTAATCTTAAATATTCCTCTTAACTATATTTTTATTTATGGCAAGCTCGGTGCACCTGCTTTAGGTGCAGTAGGATGTGGTATCGCCACTGCAATTGTCAATTGGTTTATGTGTATTCTTATGATTGCTTATTGTAAACATGCACGTAATCAACGCGATCTCAATGTCTTCGAAAACCTTATTGAAAAGCCTAACGTGGCGACGCTGAAAAAATTACTAAACTTAGGTTTTCCTATCGCAGTTGCCTTATTTTGTGAAGTCGCTTTATTTGCCTTAACCGCACTGCTGCTATCCCCATTAGGGACAAATATTGTTGCTAGCCATCAAATTGCACTCAATACGAGCTCATTCTTATTTATGTTGCCGATGTCATTAGGGATGGCGACTACGATTTTAGTTGGTCAACGTTTGGGGGAAGGTGAAACAGATAAAGCGAAAAAAGTCTGTTATTCTGCCCTAATTGTTGGTTTATCCATTGCCTTTATCACTGCTGCAATTACGGTCATTTTTCGTGTTGAGATCGCACAAATCTTCGTAAAAGATGTTCAAGTCATCGCAATGGCTAGTACATTATTGCTATTAGCTGCACTGTATCAATTCTCAGATACCGTACAAGTTGTGGCAGGAGGCGCTTTACGCGGCTACAAAGATACTAAAGCTATCCTATACATTACACTATTTTGTTATTGGGGAGTGGGTATGCCGATTGGTTATACATTAGCTCGTACCAATTTGCTCATGCCAGCCCTAGGTGCGGAAGGCTTTTGGATAGGCTTCGTCGTCAGTTTGACCATTGCAGCAGTTTTCCTCATGTTAAGAATGAATAAAATTCACGCTAAACCAGACGATGTCCTGTTTGCTCAATTAGAGAAATTGAAATAATGAAAAAAATAATTAATGTAGGGATTGCCGGCTTTGGTATGTCAGCAAAAACATTTCATGCCCCCTTTCTCGATCTTGATCCTCATTTTCAGATTAAAAAAGTATTTGAAAGAACAACTGAGGTTGCAAAAACCATTTATCCTTATGTTGAGGTTGTGCATGATTTTAACGCATTATTAACACCAGATATTGATCTGGTGATTATTACTACGCCTAATCAAACACACTATACATTAGCCAAAAATGCTATTCTTGCCGGAAAACATGTTGTAGTAGAAAAACCCCTCGCAATTACAGCACAACACGCATTGGAACTTGATCAGTTAGCCCAAACTCATCATGTTGTTTTATCCGTCTATTTTGTTGAGCCAACATCTCTCCATCTATGATTTGCTGTAATGGTAGGTTTTAAATCGTGAACAGGTAAACCGTCTCTTAAAACTTCATCAATCGGCTCGATGGTAACCGCATAAAGTGATAATACGCCTTTCCCCTCTTTATCTAAATGTTTCACACTCTCAATCAATAAAGTAGGTGTGATTGCCGTGATAGGAATATTGCCTAGCTTGCTAAAAATATGTTTTTCTAAGCGTAACCAGTTTTTTTCCATTGTTAGCTGTTCAACTTCTAATGCTCGTTTAGCTTTCCATCTTTCTGCCACACTATAAAAGGTGTTAGCTAGTTTCTGCTGTTCTTCAAGGGCGATTTGTTGGCGGTGGATTTGTGGATCGATATTTTGAGCAAGCAAAGCAAGATATTCATCACGTTGCTTTCTTGCTTGAGCCAAAGAAATATCAGGGTATTTGCCTATACCTAATAAAGCACGTTTTTTAGGTTCTGTGAAAGGTTTATAGTAGCTAAATCGCCACAATTTCGAACCGCTAAACTTTACAAGGAGGTATAGCCCTTTTCCGTCAGCTAAGGTGTAATCTTTATCTTTGGCTTTTGCTCTATCTACTTCTGTGTTGGTAAGTGGTTTAGTTATACGAGCCATTGGGATAGCCTATTTTTAGTTATACGTTTTAATTTCAGGTGAACAATGTTATATAACTAAAAACAAAAATAATTATGAACAAAGCCTTAAGTAGCAAGGGTTCTGATGATTTTAGCTATACGAATTTTTTGAAATATGTCACCGTATAGCTAAGTGTATAACTAAATTTAGCGGTTGTAAACGTACGGGAACGTAAGAGAAAATAAGAAAGCGAAAGATAAGATTTAATAAAATCAAATAGTTAGTTTATTAAAACGCAATAAAAAATCCCTCGTCGTAAGACAAGGGATTGGAAAATGGTGCGACTAGCTGGACTCGAACCAGTGACCCCCACCATGTCAAGGTGGTGCTCTAACCAACTGAGCTATAGTCGCATCGTGAAAAGCAGCGCTATCATATAAAGTTTTAAAATATAAAACAAGTTTTTTTTACGTTCGGCTTTTTAATTGTTAAAAAAACCATCACATACCCTTAACTAAAACGGGGAATTTCGAATTTGTGATCTCGATCTAATTTTATTTTCAGCGTATAATATGCCCAGTTTTTTCTTGCAACCTTGAATGACATTAAGAAAGCAAGAAACGGTATTTTACAACTTATTTATTTACGGAGCAGGTAATGTCTAGAAGATTAAGAAGAACAAAGATCGTATGTACAATGGGTCCATCAACAGAACGTGGTAATAATCTTGAGAAAATTATCATGGCAGGTGCTAACGTTGTACGTATGAACTTTTCTCATGGCACACCAGAAGACCATATCGGTCGCGCTGAAAAAGTACGTGAAATTGCAAAAAAACTTGGTAAAACAGTTGCAATTTTAGGGGACTTACAAGGTCCTAAAATTCGTGTTTCAACATTTAAAGATGGCAAAATTTTCTTAAATATTGGTGATAAATTTGTTCTTGACGCAGAATTACCTAAAGGAGAAGGCACACAAGAAGGCGTAGGTCTAGACTATAAAACCTTACCACAAGATGTAGTGCCTGGAGATATTCTATTATTGGACGATGGTCGTGTTCAGTTAAAAGTATTAGCAACAGAAGGTGCAAAAGTATTCACTGAAGTGACTGTTGGAGGACCTTTATCAAACAATAAAGGTATCAATAAATTAGGTGGTGGTTTATCAGCTGATGCGTTAACTGAGAAAGACAAAAATGATATTTTATTGGCTGCAAAAATTGGAGTGGATTATTTAGCAGTTTCATTCCCTCGTTCAAGTGCTGACTTAAACTATGCACGTGAATTAGCCCAAGCAGCAGGTTTAAATGCCAAAATTGTTGCGAAAGTTGAACGTGCAGAAACAGTAGCAACAACAGAAGCAATGGATGATATTATTTTAGCATCTGATGTAATTATGGTTGCACGTGGTGACCTAGGCGTTGAAATCGGTGACCCTGAACTTGTTGGTGTACAGAAAAAATTAATTCGTCGTGCACGCCAATTAAATCGTGTTGTTATTACTGCAACACAAATGATGGAATCCATGATCAGCAACCCAATGCCTACTCGTGCAGAAGTCATGGACGTTGCAAATGCAGTGTTAGATGGTACTGATGCAGTGATGCTTTCTGCTGAAACAGCTGCGGGTCAATATCCAGCCGAGACAGTTTCAACCATGGCTAAAGTATGTTTAGGTGCAGAAAAAATGCCTAGTATTAATGTTTCTCGTCACCGTATGGATGTGCAGTTTGATACAATTGAAGAGTCTGTTGCTTTA
Organism: Pasteurella multocida subsp. multocida OH4807; assembly: GCA_000973525.1. Lineage (NCBI taxonomy): Bacteria > Pseudomonadati > Pseudomonadota > Gammaproteobacteria > Pasteurellales > Pasteurellaceae > Pasteurella > Pasteurella multocida. The sequence goes on from CP004391.1 coordinate 228,947, forward strand.
TCCGCAATGTATGCGGCTAACCATATGAAAGGTGTTGCTGCGATTATTGCAATGACACATACTGGTCGTACTGCGCTGTTAATGTCACGCATTAGTTCTGGTTTGCCAATTTTCGCGTTATCACGTAATCAAAGTGCATTAAATCTTTGTGCATTATATCGTGGTGTGACACCGATTTACTTTGATGAGGTTAGCCGTAATTCAAAAGGTGCTGCAGCTGCAATTCAATTATTAAAAGAAAAAGGCTTCTTAGTTTCTGGCGATCTAGTCTTATTAACTCAAGGTGATGAAATATTAGCAAGTGGTACCAATACTTGCCGTACACTTGTTGTTGAATAATAACTAGTTGTAAAAAAAGCGGGGAATCTTCCCCGCTTTTTGTTTCTGTTTTTACCTTCTCTTTATTTTTCTGACAATCTCATCCTGTATTTTGACGATAACTTCTCTATTTACCCCAATTAATTCTTTATTTTTGTTCATTAAATGCTTCAAGTGCACGTAATGAATACGTGTATGCAGCACCTGCATTAAGAGCGATAGCTGTAGCAAGTGCCGCAGCAACTTCTTCCTCCGTTGCTCCAGCTTTTACAGCCTCAGCTGCATGTACACCGATACAACTTTCACAGCGTGTTGTCACAGCCACCGCTAACGCAATCAGTTCACGTGTCTTTGCATCTAAAACATTATTTTCTCCAGCCGCTGTATTTAATGCGCTATAAGCCTGTAACATTTTGGGGTATTTTTGTCCTAATGCGCCAAATGATTTTTTTACATGTGATACATCACTTTTCCAATCTGCAAACATCTTTTACTCCTATAATCTAACTGAAAAAACTTATTCGAAATTATATAGCCTATTTTAGAACGATTCTAGCGTAAATAGAGAAAGTTATTCTGTGATTTATTTACTCTTTCGATTAAATATAAACTAAGATCACATTTTTCATTTTATCTAGGTGTTATTTTTGTTGAATTTATGTACAATCAAAATATGCTTTTATTTATATCAATGATATGAATGTCGATTAAAGCAATGACTGCTCTAACTAGAGCAAGTGGGCTGATTCTATATGATATAGGAGAAACGAGATGAAAAAGCTATTTTTATTAACATGCACTATATTCGTTTTAACGGCTTGTAAAACTGAGATCGAAAAAAATGTCTCTCTCAACTCTCTCTTGAACGACGCAATGAAAACCGAACATGCAACGTTAAATGTCCAAATCACATCTTGTCATAGTCACGAGGACTCAAGAAAACCATCAGAAGATCTAGTTAAAATACAGAAAAAAATCCCAACAGTTTTTACTAAAGCAACGTACAAAGAATGTTTTTCTAAACAATTTAATACCTTTGCAAGTTTTGAAATCCCAATTGATATAGGGAAATTAAAAAATGAATCAGAATTTAAAAATGACGTCAGTATCTATAGCTACAAAAATCGTCAATTAAATGTCAGAACCACAGCGAAGTTAGCTAAAAATATCCGTAACTTTGTTGAAAATGAATTTATCAATGAGCTCGATTTCAATATCTTAATTAGTTTAAAAAATGATACAAAAAACAGCCATACATTTAATGTCTACTCTGCTTATATTGATGATAACCCAACAGCAATTAATTATTTAACCTTAGATGCTGGCGAAGAAATGAAAATTAAGCTTTCAAATACTTCTGCCGATTCTTTGTGGGTATATGATGATGGTGGCGATACAACGGTTCTGAGTTCACCTTTTGAATTGGATGAGATTTTAGATGCACTTTATAGCCCATCAAAATAAGAATTAAAAAATCCCCTAAGCACTCTTAGGGGATTTTTTATCTACAGATGCTCAATCGATTAAAGTACTTTAACATCAATTGCAGCTGGACCACGTTGAGAGTCTTGTACGCTATACTCAACACGATCACCTTCATTTAAAGTTCTATAGTTAGAACCGACGATACCAGAAAAGTGAACGAATAAATCTTTACCACCATCTGCTGGAGTAATGAAACCAAAGCCTTTATCAGAATTGAACCATTTTACTGTGCCATTTAATTTAGACATATTGTCTTCCTCTTATAAATTGAAATTTAAAATATCATGCTTGAAACAAGCGTAGTGCTAATAACTGTTACTTAAATAGAGAGAAGTAAAAGTGCTTTTCAAGTAACAAATAACGCTTGTAAATGAGGAAGAACTGTACTAACTAACTTATATAAAGACGGGTCTAGCAGCAAGCATTAGAACACGTTGCTCTAATTAAAGCAAATAATATTTAAAATTATTTTTCATAGGGTTAAAAACAGCCTACCTATAAAGGTGCATTTTTCTCCAATGCATTGCTTTTCTGAAACTTTTTCATTATCCTACTTTTTGAGTCAACTATTAAAAATAGTAAAGGGTAAATTATGAAAAATGAACTAATTTGTTATAAAAAAATGCCAGTTTGGACAGCAACCTCCTTACCGCAAATGTTTCAAGAAAAGCATAATACTAAAGTAGGCACTTGGGGAAAACTCACTGTGCTCAAGGGGCAGTTGAAGTTTTATCTGCTAACTGAAGATGGTGATGTTGTCAGTGAGCATATTTTTACGCCAGACAGTGAAATTCCTCTCGTTGAACCTCAGCTTTGGCATAAAGTTGAGCCACTTTCTGATGACTTAGAATGTTATCTTGAATTTCATTGTAAAAAAGAAGATTACTTCAGTAAAAAATACAATATGACCCCTACTCACTCGGAAGTCAAAAGTGCGGTCGAAATTTTAAATCCTTGCAAAGTGCTTGATTTAGGCTGTGGTCAAGGTCGTAATTCTCTATTTTTAAGTTTACTTGGTTATGATGTGACTTCTTGGGATCATAATGAAAATAGCATTCAATTCTTAACTGACACGGCTCAAAAAGAAAACCTGTCAATTAAGAGTGCAATTTATGATATTAATTCGGCAAATATTCAAGAAAATTACGATTTCATTCTGTCAACTGTTGTCTTTATGTTCTTAAATCGTGAACGTATTCCACAAATTATTGAGAATATGCAAAATCACACTAATGCTGGTGGCTACAATTTAATCGTCGCAGCAATGAGCACAGACGATGTGCCTTGTCCGATACCTTTTTCGTTTACTTTTAAAGAAGGTGAATTGAAACAATATTATCAGGATTGGGAATTGATTAAATACAATGAAGAAATGGGCGAATTACACAAAACCGATGAAAATGGCAATCGCATAAAAATGAAATTTGTCACAATGCTCGCAAAGAAAAAATAAAACTGAAATAAAAAAGACCGCACTTTAAATTACAGTGCGGTCTTTTTTCCATAAATTTCTAAGATAACTGAGTAATCTTATTCATCAATGCTGCGTAATAATTCGTTGATGCCCACTTTACCACGTGTTTTTTCATCGACTTTTTTCACAATGACTGCACAGTATAAGCTGTATTTACCACATTTAGACGGAAGACTACCAGAAACAACAACAGAACCCGCTGGAACACGACCATAAGTAATTTCACCCGTTTCACGATCGTAAATTTTGGTAGATTGACCGATAAACACGCCCATTGAGATCACAGAACCTTCTTCAACGATCACGCCTTCTACGATTTCAGAACGCGCACCGATAAAACAGTTGTCTTCGATAATTGTTGGATTGGCTTGTAATGGCTCTAACACACCACCAATACCAACACCGCCTGATAAATGCACATTTTTACCAATTTGTGCACAAGAACCGACAGTTGCCCACGTATCAACCATTGTCCCTTCATCAACCCGGGCACCGATATTCACATAAGATGGCATTAATACGGTGTTTTTAGCAATGTATGCACCTTTACGCACTGCCGCTGGTGGCACAACACGGAACCCTTCCTGTTGGAAACGTGCCGTATCATAGTCTGCAAATTTCATTGCAACTTTATCGTAATAATTGGTTTCTGCCCCTGCAATCACTTCATTGTCATTAATACGGAAAGATAATAACACCGCTTTTTTCAACCATTGATGTGTTACCCATTCGCCATCTATTTTTTCTGCAACACGGTATTTTCCACTGTCTAATCCTTCGATGACTTCTTCAATTGCTGCTCGTGTTTGTGCGTCTACTGTTTTTGGCGTAATTTCTGCGCGTTTCTCAAAAGCGGTTTCAATAATATTTTGTAATGACATGTTCTTTTCCTTGATCGGTTAAATGATTCTTCTATTTTTATCATATTTCACTTGAAAACTCACCTGTTAATTTAAAAGGTAACCTTTTATTTTGTATAAAAAATAATGTTCAAAGATTGCTCAAATCAAGACATTTCAGGTAAAATCAAATGGTCTACTCTCTAAGTGAGGATCCCGTTATGAAAATACGATCTTTCGTCTCTCTCTTCAGCTTACTCACCATGATTTTTACGCTCTCTGGTTGTTGGGAGGAAAAAAAAGAAGATGCCAATGCCATTAGCTTTGAGCTCAATCCAATTGAAGTAACCAACTATTCAGAAACACCAAAAGAAGTTTACCCATTAGTCATTTCTTTTTCTGGTCCAGCTGCACCCATCAGTGCGGTTAATCAAGAAGTGACTCAAGGTATTACGCTTGAACCTGCATTAAAAGGAAAATGGTTCTGGCACACCGACACAACACTTTCCTTCAAACCTGAACAAGATTGGCCAGCTGGGCAAACCTATCAAATTAAAATTGATCCCAAAATACTTAATCCGCAGCATACTTATGTCAAAGCTTTACAAAATGTCCAAACAATTACGACTCCCACTTTTCGTGCTGAAATAACTGAACAACAGTTCTATCAAGATCCTAGTCAAGCTCATATTCGCCATGCGATTATTGGAGTATCCTTTACTCATCCTGTTGATCGTCAAAAATTTGAAAACGCGATTCAAGTGAATTTAGTGCGTAAAAATAGCGACGGCACACAACATATTATTTCACCGCTTCATTTCAAAGTCCGCTATGCAAACAACGATACGGCTGCATGGATCCAGTCAGATAGTGTTAATCTTGCACAAAGTGATAACCAATATATTGAGACAAAAATTACTAAAAATCTAACCGCACTTTTAGGACAAAATCCTCTAGAAAATGAGCTTGTCGCGGATGTCAAAGTTCCCACAAAATTTAGCCTTGGTTTTTCAACAGGTATTTTAATTGCGCAAAATGAAAAACATGAGGCAGAACAAATCTTACACTTAAATTTTACTCATTTGGTCAAAGGTAGTGAGGTGGAAAAACATGTTTCAGCCTATCTGCTACCTGAATTTGCACCTGACAATTCAACGTATTGGCGCTACAGCCAGATTACACAGGAGGTTGTCGATAAAGCACGTCAAGTCACATTAACACGCTTACCTACCGAAACGGCTTATGCCAATGGACAAAGTTTTAAATTAGCGATTCCAGCAAAACGTTGTCTCTATCTCTATGTTGATAACAAAATTTCTGCCCTAGGGGGTTACCAATTTAAAACACCTTTAGGCGATTTAATTTGTGCACCAGAATATCCAAAACATGTTAGTTTTGTAGGTAAAGGGTCGATACTGTCCTCTGTAGGTGATAAAAAAGTTACGATTAGTGCTCGTAACTTTGATGAAATTAAATTAGAAGTCGGTCGTATTCAAGAAGAACAATTACGCCATTTAATTTCACTTAATCAAGGTGATTTTCAACATCCTAATTTAGGCGAATTGAAAATTGATCACATTGCCGATTTCACAACAAAAACCTATAAAATCAACAATAAAAGACCACAAGAACCCAATTATTTTGGCATTGATTTAACGACAATCATGAAACAACGTAGTAAACCAACGGGTGTCTATTGGTTAAAAGTCAGTGGAGAAACCAACACTGCACAAAATCACTTACGTGATACTTCACAATACGAAGACTGGCGTAACGATGCGAACAACCAATTTAGTGATTACCGTTTAGTTGTTCTAACTGATTTAGGTATTATTGCGAAAAAAGCCATAGATGGTTCACAAATGGTCTTCGTTCAATCGATTAGTACAGGCGAAGCTGTTGAAGGTGCCTCCGTATCAGTCATTAGCCGCAATGGTTCGATTATCAAAACTGATTTTTCTGATGAAAACGGCGTTGTTCATTTTTCATCATTAGATCATTTTAAACAAGAACTCGCTCCTGTCATGTACATTGTATCAATAGAAGACCAATTGTCTTTCTTACCTATTGATAAATTTGATCGCAGTCTTGATTACTCACGTTTTGATGTGGGGGGCATTTATGCGGATCAAGACATGGCTAGCTTAAAATCCTATTTATTCAATGATCGCGGTATCTATCGTCCAAACGAAACAATCCATACTGGGATGATTACGAAATCACAAGATTGGAAAGTTGCATTAAATAATGTGCCTCTCCAATTCATCATCACGTCACCCAGTGAAAGAACGATGCTTAAACAAACCATTCGATTAGATAAGAGCGGTTTCAATTCTGTCAGTTTTACGTTACCTGAAAATGCGGAAACAGGAGAATGGTTTGCGCAGTTATTAGTAGGTGAAAAGACTAATCAAAAAGAAGTGGGCTCTATGACGTTCCAAGTTCAAGAGTTTCAACCTGATAGTTTAAAAATTCATACTACTTTTAATCAACCCGTCATCGAAGGATGGATTGCGCCACAAGATTTAGTTGCTACAGTACAGTTATCAAACCTGTTTGGTACCCCCGCTCAACATCGTCGAGTTAATGCTGAGCTCGCGCTATATCCTGTGTTACCAAAATTTAGTCAATACGAACATTATCAATTTTTCGATAACCAACGGAATAAATCCGCCATTTTATATGAAACAAGCTTAAGTGAGCAAATAACTGATAAGGAAGGAAAAGCCACTTTTCCAATTGATCTCAGCCAATATGCCGAAAATACAGCACAAATGCTATTCTTTACTGCTGATGGGTTTGAAAATGACAGTGGTCGCGCTGTATCGACAGTCAAATCAGTCATGGTGTCTGCTCAGCCATGGCTCGTAGGTTATCGAAGCGAGGTTGATTTGGCTTATTTGAAACCTCAGATTCCATCCAATATTCACTTAATTGCTGTCAATCCAACGTTACAACAAGTGGCAGTAGACAACTTGAAGGCCACATTGTTTGAACGAAAATATGTTTCGGTGTTAACTCAACAGGCTTCTGGTGCTTATAAATATGAATCAAAGCTGATCGAAAATGAAATTGAACAGCGTTCTATTCAACTTGCACAAAGTGGCTTAAATTTTGACCTCAATACAGAAAAAAGTGGGGATTTCGTTTTAGTATTAAGCAACGAATACGATCAAGAAGTGAACCGTATTCACTATACGGTGATCGGGAATAAAAATCTCATGGTTGCAATGGATAAAAATACGGAGTTGAAATTACGTTTAAATAAAAAGCAATTCCAACCTAATGAGGAAATTGAAATCGCAATTCAAGCACCATATACTGGTAGCGGCTTAATTACGATTGAACGTGATCGCGTCTATGCACATAAATGGTTCAAAGCAACGACGAACACTTCTGTACAACGGATTACTCTGCCAGCTAACTTTGAAGGAAATGGCTATATTAACGTGCAATTCTCTCGCGATATCCACTCAAATGATATTTTCACTAGCCCGTTAAGTTATGGCATTGCACCATTTACAGTGAATGTTGATAATCGTCGTTTAGACTTGAGCTTAACTGCACCAAAACACGTGAAATCAGGCGAAGTGATTGAATTTAAACTGCAAAGTAATAAACCAAGTAAAGCGATCATCTTTGCAGTCAATGAAGGGATTTTACAAGTCGCCAATTATAAGTTCAATGACCCATTAACATTCTTCTTCCCGAAAAATGCGTTACAAGTACAAACCTCCCAAATTCTTGATTTGATTTTACCTGAATTTAGTAAAGTGATGCAGTTCGCACAAACTGGGGGAGATACCGATATGGAGATGGACATCGCGATGAAAATGGCGATGGCTAATACGAACCCATTCAAGCGTAAAACGGATAAACCTGTTGCTTATTGGTCTAACATCATCGAAGTAGAAGGCGAAAAAACAGTCACCTACCAAGTTCCAGAAGCATTTAATGGTAAATTAAAAGTCATGGCGATTGCAGTCAGTCAAACGGGTAACCAAGTTGGTCATGCTGAAACCGCTACAACTGTACGTAATGATCTGGTCCTGTCCCCCACTGTTCCGCTTACTTTAACGCCAGGGGATCAATCTGATGTGAGTGTTACCATCGCAAATAATACAGATAAAACCCAGAAAGTGAGCTTAAATGTCAGCGTCGCTCCTCAACTTAGCTTGGTGGGTGAAACTGAAAAAACGATTGAGATTGCACCAATGTCAGAAGGCATTGTGCATTTTGCAATTAACGCTACGGAACAATTAGGCGCAAGTTCGATCCGTTTCACGGCGTCTTATAAGAACAATCAACAACAAATGGTACAAGTAGTTCGTCATGTCAACCTTTCTGTACGCCCAATTATGCCAAAACAATTTGTGACACAGTTGGGTAAGGTTGATGCGGGTAAACATGTTGAGAGTAAATTACCAATGATATTGTTCCCACAATATCGCCAGCAATCTGCGTTATTCTCCCCTGCACCACTGGTTTTAGCACAAGGTGTCTCTGCATATCTGACCCAGTATGATAATTACTGTACAGAGCAAATGATCAGTGCAGCAATACCAACATTATTATTTGCTAATAACCCTGCTTATCAACCATTATTAAAAGCACTGACAAATACAACAAACAGCTTAACACAAAGCTCAGAGCAAACCATTCGCCAAGCATTAGAAAAAGTCTTTACTTTACTGCCAAATCGTCAAACTGAAGAAGGCTACTACGGTGTTTGGAATAATATTGAACAAGGGGACCTCTTCCTGACCGCCTATGTTGCGCATTTCTTAATTGAAGCACAACAACGAAATATTACTTTGCCACAAGCTTGGTTTGGTCAAGATGGATTGTTTAATACTACAATCAGCGCACTAGAGGCACAAAGCATGCCACAAGAAGGTGATAGTATCAGTGAATTACGTCAACGTGCTTATTCTGCCTATTTATTAACACGATTAGGTCAAGTGCCATCTAATGCCTTGATGACTATTCGAACTCAACTAGAACAGAATTTTAGCGCACAAGATTGGCAATCTGATACACTTGCTGCCTGGTTAGCTGCTGCCTATCACAGGCTCAAACAAGAAAATGAAGCTAATCAGCTCATTGAGTATAGTGTTAAACAGCTTAGTACCCCTCGTCCAGAACAATGGTTGTACCGAGATTATAGTGACCCGTTGATCCAAGACAGCACGATGTTGTATGTCATTGCGCGTTATTTCCCAACACGTCTCACTCACGTCGGCGATAACGCGTTGACACGCATCACTCAAGATCTTAATCAACAACGCTATAATACGCTATCCTCTGCGATGGTACTGCTTGCACTTGATGCTTATGCTCAACAACATCAAGCCGCGTTGTCAAGCTTACAAATTCAACAAAATGGGCAAGACGTCAGTCAACATAATTCACTATTCCGTTTTGTTGATTTGAATAAAGAGACTGCGGATGTAACCTTTGTAAATAAAGGTACTCAACCTGCTTGGTATGTATTAAATCAAGAAGGCTATCCAGAAAAAGCCCCAGATAAAGCTTATACAAATGGTTTAGAAATACACCGCACTTATACGGATAAAGAGGGAAATAAACTGGGTTCAGTGAAACTAGGTGACAGGATTTATGTCACGATTAACGTGCGTTCAACAACTGACTATTTAAGTGATGTCATTATTACGGATCTCTACCCAGCTGGCTTCGAAGTCATCTGGCAAGCTGAAGTAGAAAGTGGGTCGAATGACAGTTGGTCACCACAACACACTGAAATACGCGAAGATCGTATCCTTAATTATAGTAGTGTGGAAGGAACATTACAGACTTTAAAATACCAACTCAAAGCCATAAATGTAGGAACATTCCACATACCGCCAGTTTATGCTGAAAGTATGTACGATCGTAGCATTAAATCTTACTCAGCAAGTGAAGGAAAAATAACTGTCACAAAATAATAGCCCTACCTAAATACAATACGCCCACCGTTTCAAAACGATGGGCGTTGCTTTACGCAATGAGATTTTTTACTACTATCGTGTTCTTCTTATTCTGAGCGTCATCGAACGGCTAACTCCACTCCTTCAAACAATTTTTTAATCGCATTATTATCACGTAGACGTTCTGCTTTTTCGACAAGATCACGCGTTAAGTGTGGAGAAAAATATTGCATAAAATCATACATATAAGTACGTAAGAACGTACTATGTTTGAAAGCAATTTGTACTGTACTTGGTGCAAATAAATGTTCAGCATTCAATGCAAGCAAATCATTGTCTGCATTAGTATGTGCCATGGATGCCATAATCCCGACCCCCAAACCTAAACGCACATACGTTTTAATGACATCAGCATCTGTCGCAGTAAACACAATATTGGGTAAAATACCAGCACTATTAAATGCGTAATCTAAATCGGACACGCCAGTAAAACCAAATGTATAAGTTACTAATGGATATTTACCTAGTTCTTCAATAGTTAGCTGTTTGCATTGTGCTAAAGGATGATTTTGTTTAACAATAATAGAACGATTCCACATATAACAAGGTAAGAGTACCACATCATCAAATAAATATTGTGCTTCAGTTGTGATCGCAATATCCACTTCTCCAGATAATAAAGCATCATAAATTTGTGTTGGAGATCCTTGATGAATATGCAAACTCACATCAGGATATTTTTTACAAAAGCGTTCTATTACTGGCGGTAACACATAACGTGCTTGTGTATTAGTTGTCGCAATACGTAATACCCCATGATTAGGTTGAGTAAATTCATTGGCAACCGCTTTAATACTCTGTGTTTTAACCAATAACTCACGCGCGATAGCAACAATTTTCTGCCCAGCTGGTGTCAGTGATTTAATATGTTTTCCATTGCGTTCAAAAATTTCTAACCCCAATTCATCTTCCAATAATCGTACTTGTTTACTAATACCGGGTTGAGAAGTAAAGAGCGCATTCGCTGCTTCCGTCACATTTAAATTTTGATTAACAATTTCAACAATATAACGTAATTGTTGTATTTTCATACACTAATCCTCGCCGCACTTACACAGAAGAAAAACTATTTTTTATAACGCTTACTTAATTCAGAATAACGCTTCACCGCTTTGCGAATTTTACCTGTTTTCGCACGGCGACGAGGCTGTGTCACGTCCAGTTTCGTTTCCACCTCTGGTGGCAGCCCAACTAGCTCCCTTAGATAATTCACATTGGTCAAATCCATTTCTTGCCAACCGCCTCGAGGTAACGATTTCATCAATGAAATATTGCCATAACGAGTACGAATCAAGCGACTGACTTGAACCCCCTGCGATTCCCACAAACGACGAACTTCTCGATTTCGTCCTTCCATCAAGGTCACATCAAACCATTGGTTCATCCCAACTCCCCCCGCAAATTTAATTTCTTTAAAATTCGCAGGACCGTCTTCTAATTGCACCCCTTTTTTCAAGCGATGTAACATCGCATCGTCAACCTGTCCAAAAACACGCACAGAATACTCACGTTCTACTTCTCGACTTGGGTGCATTAAGCGATTCGCTAACTCACCATCTGTTGTAAACAAAAGTAGCCCTGATGTATTAATATCTAAACGCCCGACAGCAATCCAACGAGCCCCAGTTAAACGCGGTAAACGATCAAAAACGGTTGCTCGCCCTTCTGGATCGTGGCGAGTACATAACTCCCCTTCGGGTTTGTAATACATCAAAATACGGCATACTTCTTTTTGTGCGGGTTTTAAATTAATAATATGTCCATCAATACGGATCTTTAGTCCCGCATGCACATTCACTCGGTCGCCAAGCGTCGCAATTTTACCGTCAACACTCACACGATTTTCAGCAATCATTGTTTCAATTTCACGACGTGAACCTTGTCCTGCTCTCGCCAACACTTTTTGTAGTTTTTCACCCACTACATTTACTTTTGGCGCAGATGAAGCAGATGAACTTAGTGTAGTCAATTTTTCAACACTAAGTGGTTTAACCTTTTCCGTGCCTTTACGATTGGAATGAGAAACCATTTTGGGATTCGCCTTATTTCTTGTGGCAGGCTTTTCAACGTGCGGCTGATTTTGACGAGAATTTGTCTTCGTAAACTTCATATTTCCTCTAATTTGTCGCTTTCACAAGCGTCTATTTCTAAAACAACATACACTAGACAAAAGGTGTAATATCACCACTGCCCTCGCGTACAATGACTGGCGTTGCTTCAGTTAAATCAACGACAGTTGTGGGATCTTGTCCAAGATAACCACCATGAATAATTAACTCTACATGACGTTCTAAACGTTCACGGATTTCTTCTGGATCAGACTGAGTGACATGCTCTTCGCCTGGTAACATGAGTGAACAAGACAAAATTGGCTCACCTAATGCTTTTAATAAATCGAGTGCAATCTGATTATCAGGCACACGAATACCAATTGTCTTCCGCTTTGACGTCATTAAACGTCGTGGTAATTCTTTCGTGGCAGTTAAAATAAAAGTATAACGTCCAGGTGTATTATTTTTTATTAAACGATAAGCACTATTCGTCACTAACGAATACGTGGATAATTCAGAAAGATCGCTACACACTAATGTAAAATTATGCCCTTCTGGTAACTGACGAATTTGTACAATGCGATCCATAGCGTGCTTGTTCCCAATCATACAACCTAACGCGTATCCTGAATCTGTCGGATAAACAATCACACCACCATCACGTAAAATGTCAACTGCTTGATTAATTAACCGCACTTGTGGATTTTCTGGGTGAATATAAAAAAACTGGCTCATCGTTCTCATGTCCTTGGCAATAATATTATTTATTATACACTTTGTTAGGTTAATCCTATAACGATTTGATGCAAAAAATAAAAAAGACGGTTTAACATACTAAACCGTCTTTTTCTGCTCTTATCTTTGCCTATAGTCATTTGCCTGTTGTAAAAGTTGTCGACTTTCTTTAAGAAATTGCTGCGAATACTCACCAAACCATTGTTTAACTTGATTAAAACTGTCAATAAACCCTTGTTTATTATCTTGTTTAAAAAAAGCTAAACTTTCTTCATAGCTCTGTTTAAGACTTTCAATCACCGCTAAATTTTCAGGCTTATCCATAATGATATCTGCATATAGCTCTGCATCTTGAGCAAATAAACGCCCAATCATCGCTAATTCTAAACGATAAATGGGAGAAGAAAGCGCTAACAAACGGGCTAACTCCACAGGCTGCTTTGAAAGGTGTAATCCGTTAGCAAACGTCGAAAAATGGCGTAGTGCTTGTACGTAAGTCATGCTGTGATCGTGCTCATCTGCATCAACCGAATAACAAATTGCGCCCCACATTTGCATTTGTTCAATGAGCCATTGATAACGTTCTGAAAAACGACCATCACAGCGAACAATAACTTGTTTGGCCATGCTTGCAATATCAGGACCAAACATAGGATGTAGTCCTACAACTGCCCCATTGTGCACATTCAGCATTGCCGTTAAAGGCGCACGTTTTACTGAAGTCAAATCCGCTAACAACATATTTTCCGTTAAAAAAGGTTGTAAACGTGTGATCGTTTCAACGGTTTTCGCAATAGGCACAGAGACAATGACCACATCAGTTTCTTTCAAAATATTTGCCGCACATTGCCAATCTTCTTGTTCTAATACCTCAACTTTATAGCCTGATAACATAAAATAACGAGCGAACAAACTCCCTAATTTTCCTCGTCCTCCCACAATAACAATTTTTCTTATCGCGGGGTTAACCGTTTTAAAACCGAACTGATTCTCTCGTGTATAAGACTCTCGCATAACACGCCGCAATACATCTTCGATTAAATCAGCAGATATGCCTAAGGCTTCTGCTTCCTCACGTCTATGTTTTAACATCTCGGCTTCGCGTTCAGGCACATAAATAGGCAAGCCATGTTTATGTTTGACCTCCCCCACTTGTTTAACTAAATCAAGCCGAGTTGCTAATAATTGCAATAATTCACGATCCACGTGATCGATTTGAGCCCTTAATTCTTTCAGTGCATCCACGCGTTATCCCTTTTTCTTATCTCGTAATGCTGATGCCATATGACGTAACAGCATATCGGTTGTTTCCCAATCGATGCAAGCGTCAGTAATCGATACACCATATCGCATTTCACTCACAAGTTGTTCCGCACTTTGATTACCTGCATGTAAATTGCTTTCTAACATGAGACCAATGATTGACGTATTACCATCAACAATCTGTTGAACTGCATTTTTTGCCACTTTAGGCTGAAGGCGATAATCTTTATTCGAGTTACCATGGCTGCAATCAATCATAATGCTTTTTTCCAACCCAGCTTTGTCTAACTCTTGCTCACATTGTGCGATATATTCTGCTTCATAATTCGGTGTTTTCCCACCACGTAAAATGACATGCCCATCTGGATTACCCGCAGTATGTAATAAGTTGACTTGCCCTTGTTGATTGATACCAATAAAACTATGTCCCATTGATGCCGCTTTCATTGCATTAATCGCTGTCGACAAGCTGCCATCTGTTCCATTTTTAAACCCGACTGCCATCGACAAACCAGATGACATTTCTCGGTGTGTTTGTGATTCTGTTGTTCTTGCCCCAATCGCTGACCAACTAAATAAATCCGCCATATATTGCGGTGTAATCGGGTCCAACGCTTCTGTCGCGAGTGGCAAGCCCATTTCAGCTAATTGTAACAACAAAGCCCTTGCAATATGTAAACCATTTTCCACATCAAATGACCCATCTATTTTAGGATCGTTAATTAAACCTTTCCAACCCACTGTCGTTCTTGGTTTTTCAAAATAAACACGCATAACAATGTACAATTGCTCTTGCAATTCATCAGAAAGAGCTTTTAGACGAGTAGCATACTCTAACGCGGCAACTGGATCATGAATGGAACAAGGTCCAATGACAACTAATAAACGAGGATCGCGTTTATGAATAATATTGGCAATATCACGACGTGACTGCTCTATTTGTACACGAAGTGGAGATAATAGTGGGAGTTTTTCTTTGAGTTCTCGTGGGGTAATAAGTACTTTTTCACTTACAATATTCACGTTATGAATACTATCTTTATTCATTTTTCTATCCTTAAATTCATTATATCAAAACTGAAGTGTAAATTTATTTTTACAAAAAATGTAATAAATAAATTACATCAAAATTAAAGATGATTCAATCATTAAATGAATTTTAGTCGAAATGTATATAGCTGCACCAAATTGTTTTAAAGTTGTTAATCGTTGTTTACGATAACGATTGATAATTCATTTCAATTACATTTTCCAAATGAGAATGGTTTTTGTTAAATTTTCCTTATAAATTAATTATTTACATTTAAAATCAAATAAAAATTGCTTGCTAATTCTCAATAACAGCTATACAATGACCAACATTATATAGATTAAATAACAATCTATTATTCATTATTTTTTAACATATCAGCAGAAAGGGGCGAGTTATGCTAAGCAAAGCAATTGCTGAAAAGCTAAACGAACAAATTAATTTAGAATTTTATTCTTCAAATGTTTACTTACAGATGAGTGCATGGTGTGCACATCACGGGTATGAAGGGGCAGCTGCATTTCTTTTACGTCATGCTGATGAAGAAATGCAACATATGCAAAAATTGTTCAATTACGTGAGTGAAACTAGCGGTATGCCATTATTAGGTAAAATTGATGCACCTAAAAATGACTATAAAACATTAAAAGAAATTTTTGAAACAACACTAGAACATGAAAAGTTAGTGACATCAAAAATTAATGAATTGGTAGAAGTCACGTTTGCCCATAAAGATTATTCTACATTCAATTTCCTACAATGGTATGTTGCAGAACAACACGAAGAAGAAATGTTATTCAATAGCATTATCGATAAATTTAATTTGTTAGGCGAAGATGGTCGTTCTCTTTATTTCATCGACCGTGATTTAGCGACATTATAAGGTAGGAGAAAAAATATGTTATCGCAAAATGTCATTAATTTATTAAATGAACAAATGAACTTAGAATTCTATTCTTCTAATTTATATTTACAAATGAGCGCGTGGTGTGAACAAAATGGGTTTAATGGGACAGCCAAATTCCTTGCAGCCCATGCCACAGAAGAAATGCAGCATATGCGTAAATTATTTACCTACCTAAATGAAACAGGTGCGCTCGCTGTTATTGGGGAAATTGCTGCTCCAGCACATCAATATTCATCACTTAAAGATGTACTTGAAATTACCTATAAGCATGAAAAATTAATCACACAAAAGATTAATGAATTAGTTGGCAAAACTTTTGAAGAAAAAGATTACTCCGCTTTCAATTTCTTACAATGGTATGTTGCAGAACAGCATGAAGAAGAAAAACTTTTTAGCGGTATTTTAGACAAATTACACTTACTCGGTGAGGATGGTAAAGGGTTATTCTTGATCGATAAAGATCTCGGTAACCTCGTTACACCAACAAAATAACACCTATTTTTCATCCTCAAAGGCACGTTATTACGTGCCTTTTTGTCATCAAAAAAATCCTGATTGCCCTTATAAAAATTACACGTGTGTATAAGTGCGGTAAAAAAACAAAACTAGCAAAATACACAGCATAATCACAATTTGAATTAAGCGTTTTTTGGTTAATTTTTCTGCAGCCATTTTTCTCTCTCTTGCTGATATTTAGTACTTCTTAATTTTAACATTTGATGATATTATTTGAGATAGATCAAGTTTATATTATTTTATTGTGTTAATTAAGGTTTTATCTATGGACACTAAAATTGGGCGTAAAGTGCAATCCGGCGGATGTGCAATTCATTGTCAAGATTGTAGTATCAGCCAGCTCTGTATTCCTTTTACGTTAAACGAACAAGAGCTCGATCAGCTTGATAATATCATCGAACGTAAAAAACCAATACAAAAATCACAGGTATTATTTAAAGCGGGCGACCAACTCACTTCTCTTTACGCAATTCGTTCTGGCACAATCAAAACTTACACAATTAGTGAAACAGGTGAAGAACAAATTACCTCTTTCCAGCTACCTGGGGATTTAGTCGGTTTTGATGCGATCATGAATATGCAGCATCCTAGTTTTGCACAAGCATTAGAAACCTCAATGGTATGTGAAATCCCATTTGATATTTTAGATGATCTATCTGGCAAAATGCCGAAGTTACGCCAACAAATCATGCGTTTAATGAGTAATGAAATTAAAAACGATCAAGAAATGATTTTATTGCTCTCCAAAATGAACGCTGAAGAGCGTTTAGCTGCGTTTATTTATAATCTCTCAAGACGCTACTCGGCACGCGGATTCTCAGCTCGTGAGTTTCGCCTTACCATGACTCGTGGTGATATTGGTAATTATCTTGGATTAACGGTTGAAACGATTAGTCGTTTATTGGGTCGTTTACAAAAAATGGGTATCCTCTCTGTACAGGGTAAATATATTACGATTAATGATATGGTTGCGTTGATTGAATTATCTGGTACAACTAAAACCAATATCCGTATGGGCATTTAAAAAACACTAGTGCAATGCTATGTTGCACTAGATGCCCTTTTTCAAATCTTACCTTGTCATTTCGTTAAATCTTTTCTATGCTATACACAACCCAATCAGTAATGGAGGTTGTGATGAAGTTCAATAATATACTTGTCGTTTTAAACCCTGAAAATGAAAAGCAATATGCCTTAGCGCGTGCTGTCCGCTTGGCTAAAGAACAAAAAAGTGAACAAAAAGTCCATATCACCGTTTTTCTATCAGTTTATGAGCTGTCTTATGAAATGTCAGCATTACTTTCCTCTGAGGAACGAGAAGAAATGCACCAAGGTGTTATTGCACAACGAACCCTAGCTATTCAACCCTATTTAGAAAAATATGCTGATCCCAATATTGAATTTCATGCGGTTGTCGTATGGCACAGTAACGAAGCAGAAGCAATTGCATACGAAGTGGAGCAGAACCAATACGATTTAGTAGTAAAATATACAAAAGAAGAAGAAAGTATCACATCATTGATTTTTACTCCAATGGATTGGCAACTTTTGCGTAAATGCCCTACACCATTACTCATGGTTAGAGATGGTGATTGGAAACATCAACGCCGAATTTTAATCGCAGTGAATGTTGCTGATGACGAAGAAAAAAACCACAACATCTTTAATCAGCAGCTTGTTTCTCTTGGAATTGATCTGGCTGATAACCTTGAACGAGGAAATGTCCATTTAGTCACCGCCTATCCTCCTACGCCAATTAACATGGCAATTGATTTACCTGAATTTAATAGTGGTGAATATGAGAAAAATGTTCGCAACCAATATTTATTAAATATGAAAGCATTGCGTCAGCAGTTTGGTATTGATGACGATCATACTCATGTACGTGAAGGCTTTCCAGAAGAAGTCATTCCTCAAGTAGCAAAAGAACTGGAAGCTGAACTCGTGGTATTAGGTACGATTGGACGAACAGGACTTTCCGCTGCCTTTTTAGGTAATACAGCAGAACATGTGATCAACAAGCTTAGTTGTAATTTATTGGCAATTAAGCCAAACAAGGCGGAAGTGATAGATTAAAGTGCGGTCCATTTTAATGGAAATATTATGAAAAAACAGCCTGTTAAGATGAACAGGCTGTTTTCTAATTAAAAGAGTACCTTATTTATATTTTTTATGGTACTCATTACGGATATCGAATAATCTCTTCGCGGTTACTTTTGCCGCCTCTAATTTACCCTCTTGTGCGAGTTTATTTGCTTCATCAATAACGCCAATAAACTCTTTCATACCTTCTTGATAGCCTTTAAAATCAACATCGTTATCAATACTAGAAGGTCTTTTCTCGCTTGATTGGAGTGCTAATTCACGTAATGTTTTGGCTGATTGTTGGAACGCAGTAACATCCTTCGCATTTGTTAATGTCGCGACAACGCTTTTCATTTGGTTCATTTCAGCTCGAACACTCGCTTCTGTAGCTGTCGCTACGGCTAATCCTACAAAAGCAATAGAAACAAGTTGCTTTAATTTATTCATTCTTATTCTCCCACAAATTATAAAAAATAAGCAAACTACCAAAATATAATATTGAATGGTTTGCACATTCTAACGAATCTTATTTTATAACACTACAAGTTAAACAATATAAATATTGTCCTTTCGGATCATTCATTTTATTTAATAATCCGAATTGCTGGGTGACATGATGATACTCAAGCGGCATTCCGACTGTTTCAGACAAGGTTTGCTTCACCAAAAGTTGCATATTATGTTTGATATCACGTAGTACACTATTCAACAAATTTTCATCCGTTTCAACCAACCATTCAACAGCGAAATCAGTAATTTTCTCTGACTCTTGTAATGACTGATTGACTAACTCTGCTGCTTTTGCCACCGCAATATCGAACGCCCCTATCTCGTCTACTAACTGATATTTCAGCGCTTCTTCTCCTAACCAAATTTTACCTTGTGCAACCTTATCTACCTCAGCTTTGCTTAAGCCACGCCCTTCGCTAACAATCGATAAAAACTTATCGTAGCCATGCTCAATTTCCAGTTGGAAAACATCATTTAATTCAGTGGATATCCCACTTAGCCCAGAGATATCACTCAATGGAGAAGTTGATACGCCATCAGCAAAAATCCCGACTTTTTGAATGGTTTTCTCGAACGTTGGAAACAAGGCGAAAATACCAATAGAACCTGTGATCGTATTTTTATCTGCGACAATATAATCTGCTGGGCTTGAAATCCAATAGCCTCCCGAAGCTGCCATCGCCCCCATAGAAACTACCACAGGTTTACCAATGTTTTGTAATTGTTTGATTTCTTGACGAATAATCTCAGCAGCAAAGGCACTACCACCAGGACTGTTTACACGTAATACTACGGCTTTTATCGCATCATCATAATATGCCTGACGCAATAAACGAGCAATAGTATCCCCACCCACTTCATGTTCATCACTTTCCCCATCAATAATTGCGCCTTCTACATTCACAACCGCAATCTTATGTGCCCCTTCTTTCACTAAACGATCGGGTAAGACTGACAAATATTGATCGAACTCGACTAACTTTGCATTTCCTTCTTCATCTTCACCAAACCATTCAATGAGTTTATTTTCCATGTCTAAACTGGTTGCCAAACCTGTTACGAGACCACGTTGTTGGCTATAAGCTGTTTGATTACCTTTTAATTCTCGAAGTGCCTGAATATAGGTCTTTGCATCAGGTAACACAGCATGGCTATCAATCTGACGATTCCGTGCAACAGTTTGTTTATAATTGCTCCACATCTGCCCCAACCATTGTGCTAAATCCGCTTTTGCTTCTGGAGACATATCATCACGTAAAAAAGGCTCAACAGCGGATTTATACGTTCCAACACGGAAAACATGAGCAGTAGTATCAAGTTTATCTAGCAGCGACTTAAAATATAAACTTTCTTGACGTAACCCAGTTATATCAACATGACCAATCGGGTTAATATAAATTTCATCCGCATAACTGGCTAATAAATATTGTGACTGGCTCAAGCTGTCCGCAAATGCAATAACGGGTTTATTCGATGTTTTAAATGTATTAATCGCTTGTCCAACATATTCGAGTGCAGGTAAATCCGCCCCTTCAAAGAAATTTAGATCTAAAACAAGACCACGGATACGTTCATCCTTTGCAGCCTGTTCAACAGTATAGACCACATCAAAAGTCGAAATCTGTCTTGGAATATGTTGGTTATTTAATTCTTTTAATGCACTCTGCCAAGACATCGTTTCTTCTCGGTTATCTGCTAAATATCCATCCAAATTCAAGAGCAATGCCCCTTGATCGCCTGTTAAGATTACATTGTGTGTTTTATTAAGATTCGTAAAAATCCCTACTAATGCTGCAAATAACAGCACAAAAACCAAAAATACAATATTCATGACTACATCACGAATAAAATTGAGAACACGCCAACAATATGTCAAAAAACGCATAATTAATTGCATAACACCTCATCATGATTAGAACCGAAAAAGAAGTTGCGCTAAAATACCATAAACTTTACTGACAATAAACGTCTCTTCCCAAATATGCTAAATCGACCGCACATTAATGATAAGGAGAAACTTCATGGATGCATTACAGTTATTAACCACACGTCGCTCGGAAAAAAAATTAACTTTCCCCGCTCCAAATAAAGAGCAGCTACAATTGATTTTTCAAGCTGCCCTCAATGTTCCCGATCATGGCCGTTTACACCCTTATCGATTTGTCGTCATCGAGGGGGAGGCTTTTGCAAAATTTGAAACATTATTAAAGCAAACAGTACACGAGTTTGCTTTAGGAGAAGAAAAACTGAAAAAAGCAGAAAATCTGGCACAACGTGCTCCGATGGTCATCGCTGTCATTTCAAGTATTAATGACAGCAATGCCAAAATACCAGGGTGGGAACAAATGCTTACAGCAGGTTGTGCAGCTTATGCCATACAACTGGCTGCTAATGCGCAAGGCTTTGCTAATGTTTGGATAACAGGGAAATGGGTAAATGGCACAGCACTACGTACGGTATTTCATTGCCAAAACAGTGAAAAAGTGATCGCACTGCTTATGTTAGGCACAGCCGCAGAAAAAACAGAAAGAGAAAAAAAATCCCCCGAAATAGCTTCATTTATCTCTTATTTATAAGACAAAGGACAGATTAATCTGTCCTTTCATTATTCTTCCAAGATATAAGCTTCAAGCGTGTGATGAGGTTTTTGTTGTTCTAGTGGGGGGAGTGTCATGTAGTCGCCATAATACATCGTGAGATGCTCATGATACCCATTCATAACTGGTAACTTATACCCTTCAAAGTCCAAATAAACGACATCATTAAAATACGCTTTTGGCATATAAGATTTTTGCCACCCACCGTAGTCCGATAAGACTAATCCAATATAATCTGTTTTCTCTATTGGATATTTATCTTGAAATGTCTTCAAATTTGCCATCATCTTATTAAATAAATAATGAGATAAATTAGAAAAAAGCATATGAGTCAATGAATTTTCTTTTGCCCGATACCATCTTTTACGGCACGAAGAAAAACGCAATTTAACCCGTCGATGCTTTTTCATCACTTGATAAATGATATCTGGTTGGTGAGGAACGCCATCCCAAATAAAAATATCAATAAAAATACCAGATACTCTCCCCTTGGTATCGACAATTTGTGTTTTATTATCAAAAATCTTCGACATTTCTCCAGGAATCGCACTATGAATATCTTCAGCAGGGGATAATATATATCGTGTATGCTGCTGTGCAGACCAAACTTGAACAAATCGTGCATATTCATCCCGACACATGTACACATCAATATCGTCATCCCAAGGGATAAAGCCTTGATGACGAACTGCACCAATAAGCGTTCCACCACCGAGTGAATATTTAATCTGATGTTCCGAACAAATTTGATCAAAATACTTGAGAATATCTAAAGTAATCAATTGATGTTCTCTGAGCGTGATTTGTCTCATATTAATTTCCTGCTAAGCTTTTCAAAATAAATTCGTATTGAATTACATTGTCCATTTCATATCCATCAGATAATGCCACTTCTTTTGTCATGACATCCAATTCTTTCATTTGCTTCATAGGAATATTATCCCAATACAAACTCGACTGACTTAACGTATTGTGATCAAGATAGTGAGGGAGCACAGATTTTATCTTACGGCAATCTTCATCTGCCCAAAAAGAAACACCTAATAAACTCGGCAAGTGCTTATTTGTAACTTCTATTTTTTCTACTTTTCCTTCAGCCGTTAAAATTGGCACCCATTCTTTATCTTCACTCTCTGGCCTTTGAACAACAAAATAGCAACTTTTCTCTGGTTTTGTCAAAAAAATATTCTTAAATAACACTACATCAGAATCGATCACAAAACTATCCGAAAAATAATCTTTTGCAGTAAAAAAGGAATAAATACTATTATATTCACGGTATTTAGCATTATATAAAAGATGGCAGCCATATTGTTCTGCTAAGTAATCAAACTGCTCTGACAAATGTCCTGTTACAATATAAATCTCATTTATATTCGCTTGTTTTAAATATTGAATAGTTCGTTCAATATTAGGAGTATTATCAATGGGTAAGAGCGCTTTATGAGTTTTTTGTGTAATTTCTTTAAAACGACTGCCTAACCCAGCGGCAAGTATAATTGCATTCATAGCCTTTCCTTATGTTCTTTTAATGTCAATCCTGCCCCTAAAATCACACCTAGTACTAATAACATCGTGGCAAAATTCACATCAGTATCATTAACAACCAACCCAATCAAAATAATCCAAAATCCGTATGTAATATTCAACATCATTGCACGAATAGGTTTGATCAAATAAATTGCTCTGTAGTATAAAAAATAAGACATCATGGATGAAAAGATAATAAAAATAATCAAAGTCAAAAAGTGCGTATTTTTAAATGAAGGTAAAAAATCCAAAAAGGCGACATCGAATGACAAAAGTAATATCAAATACCCAATACTAGAACCGAGTTGTCTCAAAAAATAAGCAACAGAGGAAGGAATCGACTGCATGACATAAGAAGAAATTACAATTTCACTGCCCCAACTGAGCGCACAGACAACAGCTAACGCGATTCCCAATACAGAAAATTGTGCATTGTTTGCATCAATACCTAATAAAATAGTACAGCCGATTGCAAGAGACAAACCAATTACACCTGTTTTGGTCATCGAATCTTTTAAGAATAAAACTGCTAAAATAGCGCCAAATACAGGATAGACTGATGAAATTGGTGCAGCATAGCCTACACCAATATATTGAATTGCTTGTAGATAACACAGCATACCAATCGGTCCACCAATAATGCCCGCCAAAACACCTAGTATGGTACCTTTATTCTTGAACTTAATGGTCGATAAACTTTTTAATTTATAGTGTGAAATGCCACAAAAAATAAAGGCTGTGCTTTCAATGATAAATAATAAACATAACACTATTGCAAGTGATGTGGTAAAAGGATAAGTAGTATTTAAAATTTCATACAAAATCCCTGCAATACCCCATAATAACCCCGAAAAAATCCCTGCTAAATAGCCTTTATATTTGTTCATCGTATATCCTTAAGCTTGCTTCCATTCACTCATAAATGAAATCGCTCTTTCGAGGCGCCGCTGACCGTAGTCATCAAAAAATTCATTATTTTCTTCTTTGACTAACGTCCAGACAAACCACAACACATCTTGTGTAAATTGATAAAATTGAATTTTTGTTAGCATGACGGTAGAAATCGGTTCATCTTGAAAATAATGCAGTAAAAAAGTCTTTTTTTGCTCATCATTTAGTCTTGCTTCTAAGAAAAAGGCCGCAAGATCAAACATGGGATCATTCATACCTGAATATTCCCAATCAATAAAATAAATATCTTGCTTTTTTAAAAGAATATTTTCAGGAACTAAATCATTATGACACGCTACCATTGTCACAGCGTGATCTGACAAATAATTATTCACAAATTGAAAAAAATCCAGCAATTCAGGGATACGTTCATGACAATGATAAAAGCGTGACTTATCTTTTAAGAGAGCAAGATATTTATCAAACTCACCAAACACATCAAAACGGTTGGCTAGCTTTGAATGACTTTGATGAAGTGCACGTAGTTTGTGTGCTACTTGAATTAAATGAAAAGTGTCCTTAATTGTCTCATGATTTAGCGTGGTGCTATCTGACAAATATTTAGTAATTTTAATCCCTGATTCTGGGTCTAAAAAACAGGTTTCTACGTTAAACCCTGCTTTTGCCATCGCAACACTATTGATGGCTTCATGATCTCGAACAATCAGGCTTTCTGTCATTGCACCAGGGATTCTGACAACATACTGCTCTTGTTGTGTCGTAACAAGATAATTTTTGTTTGTCATTCCGCCCAAAAACATGACATTAACGATATCAGTTATTGCTAAACCTAGCCTATCCCTAATAATAGTTTTAATTTCTTCCATAATATCTCATTTCATTAATTCAGTTGTTCTTTATCATTTATAGCATCACATTCCCAACCACTGTATTCGCCACCAAATTGATTGGCAAGTTCTTCGCATTCTTCAACGACTTGAAAAATATCTGCATTATCTAAACGCATATCCTGCGCTAATTTGACAAGATACTTTTCCTCCTCTTCCTCTTCAAGAGGAATTGGTACATTACTATATTGCAGAGAAACAAAATCAATGTTCTGAATATTTACCTGTTCCATAAAACGAAACATATTCTCTTCATCATCAAAATAAAAAGTATGTTCAATAACATAAGTATCTGAAAGATCACGACCATTTTGACTTAATAAAGCTAATACCTCTTCTGTCGCATTTATTTTCATTTCTAATGGAGAAGGCAATAAAAAATCAAAGTAAATATCCCAGTGTGGATCGTCTTGACTCTCAATGTGTTCAATATAGTCAAATTGATGTAGCACATCTAGACAAGGTTCAAGATCGCCACAATAAAAATAAAGTTGTGCCTTACCTGCTGAAAAAACATATCCTGCATATAAGGTATTGGCTAAGGCGCTAAGCTGTGTTGATACTTTTAAAATATGTGTCATCAATGTTTGGTAAACCTGATGTGCAGGTAATTCGCTATCATCCATCACCTCGTATGCAAATTGAAGTTGGATAATCTTGTGACTGGTTTCCGAGGGAAATTTTGTTAAAATATCAAGATTCACAGAAAAGATGGCAAGTTTACCATTCACTAATGAGCGATAATGTTGCCAGCTTTGTTCTAATGTCATGGGATTACCCTAACCTTATTTAAATACAGCCCAAACCGGTGCATGATCAGAAGGCTTATCCATTGCACGAATATCTAATGCAATCCCAGTATCTATACAACGTGCTACTAAACTCTGATTAGCAATAATATGGTCAATGCGTAAACCACGATTATCATCGAACCCTTTTGAACGGTAATCAAACCACGAGAATTTATCGTTTACATCTGGATTTAGATGACGGAAAGTATCGACCATACCATAACCATATAAACGATTCATCCATTCTCTTTCTTCTGGTAAGAAAGAACATTTTCCTGTGCGTAGCCAACGTTTACGATTTTCATCGCCAATTCCAATATCTAAGTCAGTTGGACTGATATTCATATCTCCCATAATAATAATAGGATTCGCGGCATTGTGGTCCTTTTCTAAATACTGTTGTAAATCGGCATAAAATTTTTCTTTAGCTGGAAATTTGGTTTCATGTTGACGACTTTCTCCCTGCGGGAAATAGCCGTTAATCACGGTCAATAAACCAAAATCCGTTTCAAAATCTGCCATAATAATACGCTTCTGAGCATCTTCCGCATCCGTTGGAAAGCCTTTACGTACTGCTTTTGGCGCCTGTTTCGTTAAAAGTGCGACGCCATAATGTCCTTTTTGACCATGATGAAAAACGTGATAACCCAAGTGTTCAACTAATTCATAAGGAAAAACCTCATCTGCGACTTTAATCTCTTGCAACCCTAAAATATCTGGCTGATATTTCTCAATAATCGCTTCTAACTGGTGAGGTCGGGCACGCAATCCATTAATATTAAAAGAGATAATTTTCATTATAAGTATTCCTATTTCACTTGGTATTATTTGAGCTAATGATTATATCGAATATTCATACCATACTGAACTACTAAACTGCACCTTTTATTGCAAACAAATCAATAATGTGAAAAGGTAGCCGTTTTTCTGCTATTTGCTCAGTTTTTTTCAAAAAATGTGATCTCACGCAATAACATTTCATTAACAACCATTGAACATTTAATAAACATATTTTACATTGAAACGACTCCACAAATTATTCAAACACGATGCCGGAGGATCTATGCCGCACAATTCAATGTTAAAAGAAAATCGTATTTTCAAACCAACAGATGAATTTCGTCGTCAAGCCAATATTTCAGGCTTAGAAACTTATCAAGAGCTGTGGGAATTTGCAGATAAAGATTACTTAACTTATTGGAGTGATCTTGCCCGTGAACTCATCACGTGGAAAAAGCCGTTCATGAATATTTTTGATGACAGCAATGCCCCATTTTATAAATGGTTTTCTGATGGCACATTAAATGTTTCCTATAACTGTCTTGATCGCCATCTCCCCGACAAATCCGAAAAA
Source organism: Pasteurella multocida subsp. multocida OH4807 (assembly GCA_000973525.1). Lineage (NCBI taxonomy): Bacteria > Pseudomonadati > Pseudomonadota > Gammaproteobacteria > Pasteurellales > Pasteurellaceae > Pasteurella > Pasteurella multocida. Next base: position 256,218 of record CP004391.1, read on the forward strand.
ACAGCCATTATTTTTGAATCAGATTTTGGTCAGGTTCAACTTTATACTTATGCCAAATTGCATAATCGTGTTTGTCGCTTTGCCAATGCATTACGCCAATTAGGCATCAAAAAAGGAGATCGTGTCATCATTTATCTGCCAATGATCGTGGAATCCGTCATTGCAATGCAAGCTTGTGCAAGAATTGGGGCGGTTCACTCTGTCGTTTTTGGTGGTTTTTCTGCAAGCGCCCTGCGCGATCGCATTGAGGATGCAGAGGCAACATTAGTCATCACCGCTAACGGTGGCTTGCGTGGTGGGAAAATCATTCCGTTGAAAGCCACTGTCGACGAAACTTTGGAAATGGGCTGTAAAACCGTTGAAAACGTAGTTGTTTTCCACCGAGTAAATATCGATACACCTTGGAAAAAAGGGCGTGATTTATGGTGGGATGAATTGACAGCCAACCAACCTGCATTTTGTGAACCAGAATGGATGAATGCCGAAGATCCACTATTCATTCTGTATACTTCTGGTTCAACAGGCAAACCCAAAGGCATTGTACATAGTACTGGGGGCTATTTATTAGGCGCACTTAATTCTTTCCGTAATGTGTTTGACAATAAACCGAATGATATTTTCTGGTGTACTGCTGATGTAGGCTGGATTACAGGTCACTCTTACGTCTGTTATGGACCGCTTGCCAATGGTGCAACACAACTGATGTTTGAAGGCGTCCCAAGTTACCCTGACCCAGGTCGCATTTGGCGTATGATACAACGTCACAAAGTGAATGTATTTTACACCTCCCCCACATTAATCCGCTCCTTAACACGTTTAGGCGATCATATTCCGAATAAATATGATTTATCTACATTACGCTTACTTGGCAGCGTGGGCGAACCGATTAACCCATCTGCGTGGATGTGGTTCTATGAAGTAGTCGGTAAAAGTCGCTGTCCCATCGTGGATACTTGGTGGCAAACCGAAACAGGCTCCATTATGCTTGCCCCAATGCCGGGCATTATTGCAACAAAACCAGGCTCTTGTACCCTTCCATTACCAGGCATTATGGCGGATGTACTCGATGAGAAAGGGCAAAAATGTGATGTGGAACAAGGCGGCGCATTAGTGATTAAACGTCCATTCCCATCAATGTTGCGTACTATCTGGAACGATCCTGAACGTTACAAATCCACTTACTTCCCTCCAGAATATGGTGGCAAATACTATATTGCAGGTGATAACGCTCACCGCGATAAAGACGGCTATTTCTGGATTTTAGGGCGTACCGATGATGTATTAAATGTTTCTGGTCATCGCCTTGGTACGATGGAAATCGAATCTGCTTTAGTTGCTAATCCAAAAGTGGCAGAAGCAGCAGTAGTCGGTAAACCAGACGAAATCAAAGGGGAAGCTGTGGTAGCATTTGTGGTTTTAAACGATATCCGTCCAGAAGGTGATGAGGCGCGCCAACTAGCAGAAGAACTTAAAGCCTGGGTATCAAATGAAATTGGTAAAATTGCACGCCCCGAAGATATTCGTTTTGCGGATAATTTACCAAAAACGCGTTCAGGTAAAATTATGCGACGCTTATTACGATCTATTGCAAAAAATGAACTGATCACGCAAGATATTTCTACCTTAGAAAACCCACAAATCATTGGGCAATTACAGCAACAATGGTTATAAACACATAACAAAGCCCCTTAAGTTCTTTAAGGGGCTTTCTGTTCAAAAGTGCGGTCGATTTTTTAAAATTTCTTAAACTACTTATTAATCAACGTTAAAAATTCTTTGCGTGTTTCACGATCGTCTAAAAACACGCCACCAAACGCAGAAGTCACTGTATAGCTATTGGTGTCTTTAATTCCACGACATTTCACGCAGAAATGGGTGGCTTTTACATACACTGCCACATCCTCAGTTTCTAAAATCGTTTGGAATGCCAATAAAATCTGTTCCGTTAAACGCTCTTGCACCTGAGGACGTTGCGCAAAGAACGATACAATCCGATTGATTTTTGAAAGACCAATAACCCATTTTTTAGGATAATACGCAACCGATACCATCCCATCGATCGTGACGAAATGATGTTCACATGTACTGGTCAATGTCACATCATTAACCAACACCATTTCGCTCACTTTCATACGGTTTTCAATATTGGTAATTTTAGGGAAATTGGCATAATCCAATCCACTAAAAATTTCGTCTACAAACATTTTCGCCAAACGGACTGGCGTTTCTTCTAAGCTATCATCACGTAAATCTAAACCAATCAGTTTCATCACTTCACGCATATGATGTTCAATCCCAGCTCGACGAGCATCTTTATCTTGCTCAAGGGAAATCATTGGAGTCTCAATCCCTTTACTTAATAATGCGTGACGGACTTTCTCTGCCTCTGGTGAAATCTTGTTCATTTAACACTCCTGATAAATAATCGGCACATTCTAGCAAACTCTGACTTAATAATAAAATGAGAAATAAAACGGTATAGGGGATGAAACGTTTTTAGTATAAAATAGCCCGTACTCTAATATGAACAAAAAGGATTCAAACTATGCTACCTCTTGAACAAGCACTAAGCCAAATGCTTGAGGCGTTGCCTACACCTTCTTTACAACACCTTGAATCATGTCCGTTAGCACAAGCTGCAAATCGTATTTGTGCCGAAAACATTATTTCGCCAATTAATGTCCCATCGTTTGATAATTCAGCAATGGACGGGTATGCAGTTCGTTTAGCTGATTTAGCTCAATCTCCCACTTTAGCCGTAGCAGGTAAATCCTTTGCAGGTAACCCTTTCACACAAGCCTGGCCAGCCATGAGCGCAGTACGTATTATGACGGGAGCAATGATTCCAGAAGGGGCTGATGCTGTAATTATGCAAGAAGAAACTGTTTTAAATGAAGATGGTAGCGTAACTTTCGTGGCAGATCGTATAAAGCTGGATCAAAATATTCGAAAAATTGGAGATGATGTCAAAGCGGGTGACATTGTTTTACCACAGGGCTCGCTCTTAAATGCGGTCTCTTTGCCTCTTTTAGCCTCTCTTGGCATTGAACGCGTCAACGTTTTCCCTCGTTTAAAAGTCGCGATTCTCTCAACAGGAGACGAACTCGTTCCAGTTGGTCAATCGCTTCAAGCTGGACAAATTTACGATACTAACCGTTTCAGCGTAAAACTCATGTTAGAAAAACTTAATTGCGATGTTCTAGACTTTGGCATTTTACCTGATGATGAACAGGCATTCGAAAACGCCTTTATTAACGCACAACGACAAGCAGATCTTGTGATTACTAGCGGCGGTGTTTCTGTAGGTGAAGCCGACTTTACCAAAACTGTTTTAGAAAAAGTAGGACAAATCAATTTCTGGAAAATTGCTATGAAACCGGGCAAGCCATTTGCCTTTGGTAAACTAGAAAATGCGTGGTTCTGCGGTTTACCAGGCAACCCTGTGTCTGCATTAGCCACCTTTTATCAATTAGTCCAACCTGTTATCGCCAAGCTCAGTGGTTATAGTCAATGGAAAGCGCCACAACGTTTTTCTGCCATTGCCGCGACGAAAATGAAAAAAGCGCCAGGTCGTTTAGATTTCCAACGTGGCTATTATCAAGTGAATAGCAATGGACAAATCGAAGTACAACCCGTAGGGTTCCAAGGCTCACATTTATTCAGCTCATTTGTGAAAAGTAACTGCTTTATCGTGTTAGAACGTGAACGTGGCAATGTAGAAGCAGGCGAAACAGTCACTATCGAGCCTTTTAATCATGTGATCCGCTAATATGACAGAATTAAGTTATCAAGAGGAATTGCGTTATAACCGTCAATTGATTCTCAAAGCAGTGGATTTTGACGGTCAAGAACGCTTAAAAGCCAGCAAAATGTTAATTGTTGGCTTGGGCGGTTTAGGTTGTGCTGCAAGCCAATATTTAGTGACAGCGGGCGTTGGTCATTTAACCTTGTTAGATTTTGATACCGTGTCACTTTCTAATTTACAGCGTCAAGTGCTTCACGATGACAGCCGTTTAGGCATGCCCAAAGTGGAATCTGCTCGCCTATCTTTACAACGTTTAAATCCACATATTCAAATCGACACGATAAATGAAAAACTATCTGAACACAAACTGGCAGAAATAATACCGCACTTTGATGTGGTATTAGACTGTACGGACAATGTGGATATTCGCAATCAACTTGATCGTTGTTGCCAACAAGCCAAAGTGCCATTAGTATCGGGCGCAGCAATTCGAATGGAAGGTCAAGTCACCGTATTCACTTACGAAGAAAATACACCGACTTATCATCATCTAAGCCAATTATTTGGTGAAAATATATTAAGCTGTGTAGAAGCAGGCGTGCTTGCGCCAATTGTAGGCATAGTAGGCACCATTCAAGCCTTAGAAGCGATTAAAGTGCGGTTAACTATCGGCAAAAATTTGTGTGGTAGACTGCTAATGATTGATGGGATGACCATGTCGATTCGGGAAATAAAATTGCCTGTTTAATACAGGCATTTTTTATGGATTTATCGAATATCCCCACGCCAACGCTGAAACAAATCCTGTGCTAATTGAATCTCAAATTGATCACATAAACGATTGACGCTTTGATCTACAATCTCCTGTACTGACTGTGGTTGATGATAAAATGCAGGCATCAATGGTGTAATTTGTGCACCGATTTCAGCCGCTTGGGTCATTAAACGTAAATGGCCTAAATGCAATGGTGTTTCACGCACACATAACACCAAAGGTTTGCGTTCTTTTAAACAGACATCTGCCGCACGGGTGATTAAATCATCAGTATAGCTATGTGCAATGCCTGACAAGGTCTTAATCGAGCAAGGCAAAATAATCATTCCTAAAGTGCGGTAAGATCCTGATGAAATTGCTGCACCAATATCACGCACATCATAATTCACATCTGCCAGTGCCTTGACATCTTGAATGCTGTAATCTGTTTCTGCTGCAATGGTTTGCTTAGCTGCATTGCTGATAATTAAATGGGTTTCAATGTGCGCCACCTCTTTCAGTGCTTCAAGTAGTCGAATAGCATATATTGCGCCTGATGCGCCGGAGATACCAATAATTAAACGTTTCTTTTCATTTGTCATTGTGAGTTATCTCTTCTCAAAATTATCTCATTTTATCACAGATTCATGAGGAGACAGTATTGCTTTCTTACTCATATGTTTTTAAGTTCTCGTTCTAGTAAAAAGCGCTATCTATGCGTTTTCATGACTATCTGTGTATCACGCGGATACACCAACATGCAAATGGATTGACGATAGCCCGCCATTTGAGTGAAATAACATAACAAAAAGCACTGAAATTATTCAATTGCTGATTTATTGGACAATAACAACCTAAAAACAGGTGGTGATTAGACCAGTTTATTTTTTATTTAAAATAAAATTTAATTTTTCACTATCAATAGGGAAATTGATGTTAAAAAATATCAGTGATCTTATTTTCTCATCTATTTCAATGGCATTTCTTGTTATTTTAAGCTGGTCTATCGCTTATTCTTATGGATGGGGACAATCTTATTTTTATGGTTATCCATGGTGGTATGTAGATATTCATGTAAGTAATATCGCGCGCAGTATTGGTTATGTCATGTCAGTCACTCTCCTGCTTGCGAGTATTTCTTTCCTCACAATTTATACTATTAGAAAACTAAAGCCATTCTTATCTTATAACAACTTAAATCGATTAAGAGCCTCAAGCCTGAGCTTTATCATGTGGCTTCCTCTACTGATAATCGGTTTTCTGTTGACTGGAAATCTAAATCACTTAATTTTAATTAGCTACCTGGTTTTATTTATCAGCTTTACGTTCATCATAAAACATTATATTGAAAAATATATTCGCTATTTCAGCAAAGACATTATTCTGAAATACGTTCATCAATATAAATTTTATTTAGCCATTTTAATTTATCTTTTCTTTGTTTTATTTGCATTTGTCATTGGTTACTTTAGACCTCAGTTCACTCATACTTTTGACATGGTCGAATTTAACCGAAAAATGTATTACGTTTTATCAAAATATGAAGACACGATTATTTTATCGGAAAGCATTAAAAAAGAAGGAGAAGATTTTTATATTTATCGCATTAATACAAATGTATTAAATCACATTAAAACAGGTCAAAGTGGCTATTTAACCGATAGAAAATGTGAGGAAGAACACTAAAAAAGAAAGCGAGTTAACTCGCTCGCTTTCTTTTTTATTTCATACCTCACTTATTTTTCATTGTGCATTTCAAGATTCGTTGCATCCTTTTCACGCTTTTTCTTCGCGCTATCACTACGTTGTTGTGCAATATTTTCAAGATACTCTGGTGTAATGTCACCCGTTACATAGCATCCTGTAAAGACGGAACAGTCAAATTCTTTAATTGCAGGATTTTCTTGTTGAACCGAACCCGTTAATGCATCAAGATCTTGGAAAATTAATTTATCTACACCAATTAATTTCGCAATTTCATCAACATCTCGTCCATAAGCAATTAATTCATGCTTTGTTGGCATATCAATGCCATACACATTCGGATAACGAATTTCTGGTGCGGCTGACGCAAAATAAATTTTCTTCGCACCCGCAGCTCTCGCCATTTCAATAATTTGTTCCGATGTCGTACCACGAACAATCGAATCATCAACAAGTAGCACATTCTTATCTTTAAACTCTGACGCAATAGTATTAAGTTTACGGCGTACCGAACTGACACGTTGTGCTTGACCTGGCATAATGAACGTACGACCAACATAGCGGTTTTTGACGAAGCCTTGACGATAAGGTTTATTGAGTACACGAGCAATGCGTAACGCAATATCATTTGAGGTTTCAGGTACCGGAATCACAACATCAATATCATCTACATCAGACCATTCACGTGCAATTTTCTCACCTAAACGCTGCCCCATATGCACACGTGCTGCGTAGACTGATACACCATCGATACAAGAGTCTGGGCGTGCAAAATAAACATACTCAAAAATACAAGGCGTCAATTTTGGATTTTCAGCACATTGCTCTGAATACAATCTACCATCAAATGTCACATAAATGGCTTCACCCGGCTGTACATCACGAACAAATTCAAAGCCTACCGTATCAAGTGCGATGCTTTCAGAAGCAAACATATAATCTGTTTTACCTTGTTCCTCACGTTTACCTAAAACGAGCGGACGAATACCATTAGGATCACGAAATGCTACCATACCATGCCCAATAATCATCGCTACACAAGCATAAGCACCACGGATAGCTTTATGTGTTTGTTTAATTGCTGTAAAAATGTCTTCAGGTTCCAATTGATACTTTTCAAATTTATCAAGGTGGTTCGCTAAGATGTTCAGTAATAATTCTGAATCGGAATTTGTATTAACATGGCGACGTGCAAGTCTAAATAGTTTTTCTTTTAACTCGGCAGAATTGGTTAAATTACCATTATGCACCAAAGTTAAACCATAAGGTGAATTAACATAGAAAGGTTGTGCTTCAGAGACACTAGAACTGCCCGCAGTAGGATAACGAACATGGCCAATTCCAGCATTGCCTTGTAAACGTAGCATATGAACTTGCTCGAATACATCACTTACTAGCCCATTGGCTTTTCGTAAACGGAATCGATTTTCGTCGTCGACTGTCACGATGCCTGCTGCATCTTGTCCGCGATGTTGTAATAATGTTAATGCATCATAAATTAATTGATTAACTGGGCTTTGACTAACAATACCTACAATACCACACATTCGTGTTTATCCTCTATTATTTATTTAAAGTTGAATTTATAAAACTAGAACTTGCTTGTAATTGCTGAAAAAACCATTCAACAATAAAGGCAAAGTGGGGGATTAACTTTGATTCTTTCCACCAAACACTTTGACTGAAATTTGTAAAGGTATCCATAAAGAATAACAATGCAGCTACAATAAGCGCACCGCGTAACAGACCAAAACACGCGCCAAGCACACGGTCAGTGCCTGTTAGCCCCGTTTTATCTACTAACGTGCCCAAAATGTAATTGACGATTGCTCCAACGAGTAATGTTGCAATAAATAAAATCGCTATTGCTGTTCCATTACGAATATAAAGTGACTCAATTTGTGTTAAATACTGTGCCAAGTAAGGATAAAAGTGGCTTGCCACCATAAAGGCAACAACCCAACTCACCAATGACATCACTTCTCGTATAAATCCACGTAATAGACTGATAATAATCGAAAATACAATTATGGCGATGATAATATAATCAATCATGGGCATATCTCTAAAAAATGCTCGAATTTTGCCTGCGCTATTCTACAAAAAAAGAAAACGTTTGCGTAGTACAAAATTCAAGAAAGTTGAACAAAAATAAAAAATAAAAAGTAGGATACCATCATGTGACAACCTATCCTTTTATGATCGCTATAGCTCTTGCCAAAATGCCTTATCTAATCGGCGCTGTGCTTTTGTCAGCACATCGGCTAAATGCTGGTAGGTTGGCTGCACATTCATCACGGGAAGGGATTCATTAACTTGCTTCAATCGCTCACAAATTTCATAAAACCAATGTGCACTTTGTGGCGACAACGGGGTAACGGCACGTTTACCCAGCCAATATAACCCCTGTAAAGGAAGACATAACGCAAAAATCGCCGTCAAAATCGCAATGGCGAATGCTGCCATATCGGATTTTGCATAAAACTGCTGCCACGTGATCGCAAAGACTGCTAAAAAGGGCATAAACTTTTGTGCAAAAAGCGTGGCTTTAATGACTCGATTTTCGGGAAAAATCATACCTAGCTTACTTTCCAATGGCCAACTCTTCAAATAATGCTGACCTTTTTTTAAAAAAACGAAAAAACTCATACGTAGTGATATCGTACCTTTTTGACAGAATAGTTGATCAAACATACCATAGTTTGTTCAAATATTCAGCTCAATTTCGCTATCCTATTTTACTATTGCTGCTTGTTTGTTAAATCTGTTTAAAATTTGATAATTTTTTTGATAAATGTCTAATTTTTGGCTTTTTGTGAATTTATTTTATAGGATGAAAGGTGTATCCTATAGTCATCAGATTTCCATCTGTCTATTCGCTCAATTATCAAGCGAATAAATTTTTTAACTTAAAATCAAATTATAGGTCTCTTATGTCTCAAAAATTAGTCCTAATCTTAAACTGTGGTAGTTCTTCATTAAAATTTTCGATTTTAGACCCGCAAACTGGTGATGAAAAATTGTCAGGCTTAGCAGAAGCTTTTCATTTAGATGATGCTCGCATTAAATGGAAATTACACGGTGAAAAAGGTAATGCTGATTTAGGTGCAGGTGCTGCACATAGTGAAGCACTTAACTTTATTGTGAACCATATTTTCCCATTAGACCCATCATTAAAAGAAGATATCGTTGCAATTGGTCACCGTATCGTTCATGGTGGCGAGAAATTTACATCTTCTGTTGTAATTACCGATGAAGTAGTAAAAGGTATCCAAGACGCCGTTCAATTTGCGCCATTGCATAACCCTGCACATTTAATTGGTATTGAAGAAGCGTTTAAAATGTTCCCACATTTAAAAGAGAAAAATGTGGCAGTTTTTGATACAGCATTCCACCAAACCATGCCAGAGGAAGCCTATTTATATGCCCTTCCTTATTCACTTTATAAAGAACATGGCGTACGCCGTTATGGTGCTCACGGTACCAGCCACTTCTTTGTAAGCCAACAAGCAGCAGAACGCTTAAATATACCAGCCAATAAAATTAATGTCATCACTTGTCACTTAGGTAACGGTGCTTCAGTTGCAGCGGTTCGTCACGGTGAATGTATTGATACGTCTATGGGATTAACACCATTAGAAGGATTAGTCATGGGAACACGCTCAGGAGATATTGATCCTGCGATCGTATTCTATCTACATGATAATTTGGGTCTTTCTGTAGCAGAAATTAATACGTTATTAACTAAAAAATCAGGTTTACTCGGTTTAACTGAAGTCACTAGCGATTGCCGTTATTCAGAAGATAACTACGATAAAGAAGCCCCAGCAAAACGTGCATTAGATGTTTTCTGCTATCGTTTAGCAAAATATATCGGTTCTTATATGGCAGTCATTGGCGAGCGTTTAGATGCCATTGTCTTTACAGGTGGCATTGGCGAAAACTCCTCTTTAGTGCGTGAATTAACTTTAAACCACTTAAAACTCTTTGGATACCAAATTGATACAGAGAAAAATAAAGCCGCACGTTTTGGTCATGAAGGTGTGATTACTGCGGATAATACTCCTGTTGCAATGGTTATTCCAACTAACGAAGAACTTGTTATTGCACAAGATACAGCTCGTCTTTGTATCTAAAAAATCAACGAACTGCCGATTTATCGGCAGTTTCTTTTTATATCAATAATCAACAAAATTAAGGTTTATTATGTCCCGTACAATTATCCTTATTCCAATTAGCGCTGGCGTTGGTTTAACAAGTGTAAGCTTAGGCTTAACTCACGCTCTTGAGCAAAAAGGCGCAAAAGTGGGTTTCATGAAACCTATCTCACAACCCAACTCTGGTGAAGATACTATCGATCGTACTACCTCTATTATTCGTACCAGTACCACGATTGAAACCGCTGAACCTTTCATGCTCAGCGTTGCAGAATCATTAATCGGTCAAAATCAATCTGATGTAGTGCTAGAGAAAATTGTTGAAAATCATCAACAACTTGCAAAAAGTAACGAGATTGTTGTCGTTGAAGGCTTAATTCCAACACGTAAACATTCTTATGCGAATAGTATCAACTATGAAATTGCACAGGCTCTAGATGCCGAAATTATTTTAGTTGCGGCGCCCGCGACTGAGACGCCTGCTGAATTAAAAGAACGTATTAAGGCGGCTGCATCCCTATTTGGCGGAAAAAATAATCCTAACTTATTAGGTGTCGTAATCAATAAATTTAACGCACCAATTGATGAATCAGGTCGTACACGCCCAGATTTAGCTGAAATTTTTGATTCATTCCAACACACGCAAAATCAAGTCTCTGAGATTTATCAACTATTTGATAAAAGCCCAATTAAAATTCTCGCTTGTATTCCTTGGAGTGCAGACTTAATTGCGACTCGTACGATTGACTTAGCAAAACACCTAGGGGCAGCCATTATTCATGAGGGTGCAATTAATGAGCGCCGTATTCGTGGTATTACGTTCTGTGCACGTAACTTAACGAACATGGTTGAACATTTCCGTGTGGGGAGTTTATTGGTCACTTCAGCAGACCGTCCAGATGTGATTGTTGCTGCTGCTTTAGCCGCAAGTAATGGTGTGGAAATTGCAGGTGTACTTTTAACTGGTGGTTATAAAATTGATAACCAGATCAAAAAATTGTGTCAACACGCGATTGAAAGTACGGGCTTACCTGTATTCCGTGTTGAAGGAAACACATGGCAGACTGCTCTTGCTCTACAAAGCTTTAATTTAGAAGTTCCAGTTGATGATAAAGATCGTATTGAGAAAATCAAACATTACATCAGTGATCTCATTGATAGTGAATTTATTGATTCACTTGCAACGGCTTCTTCTCGCTTACGTCGCTTATCTCCACCTGCATTTCGTTTCCAATTAACTGAACTCGCGCGTCAAGCACAAAAGCGTATTGTGTTACCTGAAGGTGATGAGCCTCGTACAGTCAAAGCCGCCTCACTTTGTGCTGAACGCGGTATTGCAGAATGTGTGCTTTTAGCGAGCCCAGAAGCAGTGATGCGTGTTGCGGAAGCACAAGGTGTACAATTAGGCAAAGGCATTACTATCATTGATCCTGCAACAGTGCGTGAAAATTATGTTGCTCGCTTAGTGGAATTACGTAAAAACAAAGGTATGACTGAAGATTCCGCACGTGAACAATTAGAAGATAACGTTGTGCTAGGTACGATGATGCTAGAAGCAAATGAGGTAGATGGTTTAGTATCAGGTGCAGTCCATACTACAGCCAATACAATTCGCCCTCCAATGCAAATTATCAAAACAGCACCAGGCAACTCAATTGTTTCTTCTATCTTCTTTATGTTGTTGCCAGATCAAGTGTTAGTTTACGGTGACTGTGCAGTAAATCCGGATCCAACCGCAGAACAATTAGCTGAAATTGCAATTCAATCGGCTGACTCCGCAAAAGCATTTGGTATTGATCCTAAAGTTGCGATGATCTCTTATTCAACAGGTACATCAGGAAGTGGTGCCGATGTAGAAAAAGTGAAAGAAGCAACCCGTCTTGCCCAAGAAAAACGTCCAGATTTAATCATTGATGGTCCATTACAATACGATGCGGCTGTGATGGAAGATGTGGCTCGTTCTAAAGCACCAAATTCCCCGGTTGCAGGTAAAGCGACTGTATTTATCTTCCCAGATCTGAATACAGGTAACACAACTTATAAAGCGGTACAACGTTCAGCAGATCTTGTTTCGATTGGACCAATGTTACAAGGTATGCGTAAACCAGTAAACGACTTATCTCGTGGTGCCTTGGTTGATGATATTGTTTACACCATTGCGCTCACCGCAATTCAAGCAACACAATAATTTTCATCTTTACATAAAAAACCGCACTTTTACGTTTAAAAGTGTGGTTTATTTTTTACAAAATTTGAAAACTATGCCTCTCCTTTGAGGACTGGCAATAATGCTAGACCAAATTGTCGTCGCCAGCCAATCATCAAATCGGGTAACTTGTCTTCTGCCTCCTGATCTAACCAAACCCACTTAATCAAACTTTCCAAACTTCGTTTACTCGCAATTACCTCAAGCGCCAATGTTTGAGGTGCAATCACTTTTAATTTTTGTTGCAGCGCTTTAAGTACTTTTTTATAACGAGGATCATCCGCAATACGAACAATCGGCATTGGGTAGTCTATTGGATCGCATTTTTTAGTTTGTAAAAGCAGGTGCAGAATTTTTTTACCATGAATGCGAACTTCCTGTGTGGTTAACCCAAGCTCCAATAATTCAGAAGTATGCTTAGGATTATATTTAGCAACCTGCCACAAATGCTCCGAGCGAACCACAAAGTTCAGGGCTAAATCCCGTTTCATTGCCTCTTCTTGTCGCCATTTTGCAATGACTTTCAAACGCATTAACTGCTCTGAATTTAAACGCCAAGCATTTGGAATTGTCAAATAAGCCGTGTCTGGTGATTTAGCTTGCTCTCTTTTCGCTAATAACAATTCACAATCATTTTCTACCGCACGTTGCCAAGGTGTTTTAGCCAATGCCTGTTGCATTTGATGATAAAGAGGCAGCAAATACCAAACATCTGCCGCTGCATAAACAAGTTGTTTTTCCGATAAAGGACGCGCTAACCAATCCGTACGGGAGGCTCCCTTATCAATTTCTATTTGAAAATAATGTTGAATTAATGTAGCTAAGCCTGTTGAATTTGGAAAATTTAAAAAACTCGCCATAATTTGTGTATCACACATCGGCAAAGGAGCTTGTCCAAAATGATGTAAAAAAACTTCTAAATCCTCACTGCTCGCATGCAATACTTTTAGGACTGCCTTATTTGCAAGTAACGCGATAAAAGGTGAAAAATCCTGAATAGGTAGCGGATCGATTAAACTCAATTGATCACCATCATAGAGTTGGATCAAACCTAGCTTAGGATACAATGTGCGTACACGAATAAATTCAGTATCTAATGCTACAACCGATTTTTGCTGTGCTAAATAACAAACTTTAGCCAATCCCGAATTGGTGTTGATGACAGTAAAGTGCGGTTTATTTGTAATTTCTTTTAATTGAATGTTCATCTTAATACGACAAATTGGGGGCTTTCTCGCCCCCAATAAAATGAAATGAATGGAAATTAAGCCACTGGACGTTTTGCCAGCTCCTCGTCACGTAATACACGACGCAAAATCTTACCTACATTGCTTTTTGGTAACTCGTCACGAAATTCAATCTCTTTTGGAATTTTATATCCTGTCAGATATTGTCGACAATGCTTGCGTAATTCATCTCGGGTTAAACTTTCATCTTTTTTCACCACAAAAATTTTAATGGTTTCACCTGAGACTTCATGTGGCACACCAATCGCCACGACTTCTGAGACCTTATAATTGAGCATAACAACATCTTCAATTTCATTTGGATAAACATTAAATCCTGACACTAAAATCATGTCTTTTTTACGATCAACGATACGAAGATAGTAATCTTTATCCATGATAACAATGTCCCCAGTTGCCATCCAACCATCTTTCAATACTTCTGCTGTTGCTTCTGGTCGTTGCCAATAGCCTTGCATCACTTGATCGCCTTTTACCCATAATTCGCCTGGTTCACCTAGTGCGGCTTCATACCCATCTTCTTTGACAATACGAACATCAGTATTCGGCACAGGCACACCAATACTGCCATTGTGTTTCACCATATTAATTGGGCAAGCTGCAATGAGAGGTGAGCATTCAGTCATCCCGTACCCTTCAATGATGTTACATCCTGTGGTTTCATGCCATCGTGTTGCCACAGATTGTTGAATAGACATCCCGCCACCAACAGATAATTTCAAGGCAGAAAAATCCACTTCTTTGAAATTTTCGTTATTCAACAAGGCATTAAATAACGTATTTACCCCTGTAATTGCTACAAAACGATGTTTTTTCAATTCTTTTACAAAACCATCAATATCACGAGGATTAGTAATCAATACGCCTGTGATCCCTAACTCAATGAATAATAAACAGTTTACTGTCAGCGCAAATACATGGTAAAGCGGTAACGCAATGATTGCTTTGCGTTCTTTACCACGATCGCCAACAAATGGCTCAGCAATCCAATTAGCTTGGAATAAATTGACGATAATATTGCCATGTGAAAGCATGGCGCCTTTCGCAACCCCTGTTGTTCCACCTGTATATTGCAAGAATGCTAAATCTTTACGCTCAACTTGAGGGCGAACATATTGGCGATGTTTCCCAATACTCAATACTTCACGGAAAGTCACGGCATTAGGTAACTTATATTTCGGGACTAATTTTTTAATGTATTTTACGACAAAGTTAACTAATGTCCGCTTACCGAAAGAAAGCTGATCGCCCATTCGAGTTAAAATGACATGTTTTACATCGGTATTAAAAACCACCTTTTCTAACGTAGACGCAAAATTTGAGACCACAACAATGGCACTTGCACCACTGTCTTTAAGTTGGTGTTCTAATTCCCGTGGTGTATAAAGTGGATTCACATTCACTACAACCATACCCGCTCTTAATACACCAAACAAAGCAATAGGATATTGCAGTAAGTTCGGCATCATGAGCGCGACACGATCACCTCGTTTAAGTTTTAATTCATTTTGTAAATACGCAGCAAACGCACGACTGCGTTCTTCTAACTTACGGAAGGTTAACACCTGTCCCATATTAATATATGCGGCACGGTCAGGATGCTGACGAACAGCATTATCAAACATATCAAGAAGAGAGTCATATTTTGAGGTATCTAACTCCCTGGGTAAACTGTCAGGGTAATTCTTAAACCAAGGTTTTTCCATGTTATATCCTTATTTTTTTCAACAAAAATAAGTGTAAATTATAACGCATTGTCGCTTGTGTACGAAATAAGAAATTTCATGACTGGTCGAACCAATTAACTTACATCAATGCGCTTATTTATGCCATTTAATATAAAACATAGCGTAATCGCGGTTCAGGTCGCCAAAATGGATAACCCCATCCTTTACGACGACTTTCGCGCCAATCCGCTATTTCTTCTGGATCATAGTAGTATTCTTCGACTAATTTCCACACTTTATAATGCGCAGCTTCTATCACGGGATAAGGGTACTCAACGTGATCAATTTTGCCTATTTCCTGCCCTTTTAATATTCCTTTTACAGTAATAAATTGTGCTTTTAAGCGTTCTGGATCAAGAAACCCTTCAAGATACACAATAAAACGCCCATTCGTTTCCGCCTCAAGCATCGGTTTCGCCGATAAGGAAACTAGCGGTAAACTTAATACTTCAAGTTTCATTTGTCCTTTTAATGCCGTGGCAGATAATATTTTTCCCCCTAAACGTGCCGATTTACATTGACAAGCATAGTCCTGTTTTGTGATGGTATCGAGTTGCT
Source organism: Pasteurella multocida subsp. multocida OH4807 (assembly GCA_000973525.1). Taxonomy (NCBI): domain Bacteria; kingdom Pseudomonadati; phylum Pseudomonadota; class Gammaproteobacteria; order Pasteurellales; family Pasteurellaceae; genus Pasteurella; species Pasteurella multocida. Next base: position 272,316 of record CP004391.1, read on the forward strand.
GTAGCGTCAACTCATCACGCTCTAGCCCTTTCGGTGCCATAATACAGCCACTTAACAAAAAAGACAGAAAAAGTGCGGTGAGTTTTTTCATGCTGTACCTCCAGTTTATATTTCGTGCGTTATTCACGACCAGGTAATTTTTTCCATGTGACTTCATTGCGTAAATAAATCGGTTCAATCTCTAATGCAGTGATGACGTGTTTTTGTTGCCATAGCGGTAGGGCTAAAGACAACATATATTGTGCTGAAGGCAATAAAATGTCCGTTGTTTTATCTTCTGCTAAAGCGGTTAACTCAGAATAAGCTGACCAACCTGTTCCGACCGTATGCCATGTGCCTGTCATAGACGACAATTGTGCTACAACAGAAGCAGGGCTTGCCACTTGCTCTTCAATCACTTCTTGCCACACTATCCCCTCGCCCAATGTACCAAACACTTTTTGCGCTTTCCATTGAGCAAAATAGACTTCATTCATACGAGCATCAATCGCTGTTAAAACCTGTTCTGTACCAAGCTGTTCGTAAGCTGCCTGAGCCATTGCGGCTAAATTTGAAATCGGGATAACAGGTAATTCAGCTCCTAATGCCAGTCCTTGAGCAATCCCAGCCCCAACCCGCACGCCTGTAAAACTGCCTGGTCCGCGCCCAAACACTAAGCCATCGACTTGTTTTAAACTCAGACCAGATTGCGCTAAGATCTGATCGATCATAGGTAAAATTCGCTTCGTATGTGTACGTTGTGCTAATTCTTCTAATACGGTTTTTTCACCTTTATGTAGTAGCGCCACTGAACAGGCTTCAGTTGACGTATCTAATGCTAATAACGTTACATTATTCATCTTGTTGTCCATCTTGAATTGCTGTCAAAAATTGTACCACTTTGTTGAGATCTCGGGTACGTTTTGAATTGGGTAAACTTTTTAAAAATGTGGCGCCGTAGCTACGCATCACTAAACGGCTGTCACAAATCATCACCACACCACGATCCGTCACATCACGAATTAATCGCCCGACCCCTTGTTTTAGGCTGATGACGGCTTCAGGAATCTGAATATCATTAAAAGGATCACCGCCTTGTAAACGACAATCTTCAATACGGGCTTTTAACAACGGCTCATCTGGCGCAGTAAAAGGTAATTTATCAATAATCACCAGAGACAAGGCATCACCTCGCACATCAATCCCTTCCCAAAAGCTCGATGTCGCAACTAAGACCGCATGCGGCTCTGAAATAAACTGATCGAGCAATTTTGTTTTTGCGGTCTCTCCCTGTAGTAAAACACACAATTGGCTATGTTCTCGAAAAAATTCTGCTAGACCTCGCATCATGACGTAAGAAGTACATAATACGAAACAGCGTCCTTGGTTTGCTTCAATCACGGGTAATAGCATATTGCCAAGCTGTTCTAGAGTATGGGATTGATTGCTACTCGGTAAATAACGCGGTACACACAATAATGATTGTTCAGGATAATTAAAAGGGCTGGGTAGAATTTTTTGAGTAGCATCAGTAATCCCTAAACGTTGACAAAAATGTGTAAAGGTTCCTCCCACTTCAAGCGTCGCTGAAGTAAAAATCCATGTACTTTCACGCTTTTGCATTTCTTCACTGAATTTGTCTGCAACGGTAAGCGGTGTGATATGCAAAGCGAACTGTCGCCCCACTGCTTCATACCAATAGCAATAGCCCGTAATCGCTGTTTCCCTCAAGCGTTTTACTTGTATTTTTACAGCTTCAAGGCGTTCAAAAATACTATCTAATGTTTGCGAGCGACCTAATGCCAACTTCACGACTTCTGACACAAATTCAATTTTGTCTTGCAGATGCTCAAAACGTGCTTTGATAGCCGCTTGTGCCAATCCCTCACGCCAATTTCCACGTACATTACCTTCACCTAGTACCAAACGAAAATCCTGTATGGTTTTTAATAAATGATCAGATGCTGTGCCGAGTTGTGCCATATCTTTTATTTCTGTGCGATATACAATATTGATGTCTTTACACAGATCAAATAATTGGCGAGAGGTGAGCGATTGCCCGAAATACTGGCTGGCGATATCTGGCAATTGGTGTGCTTCATCGAACACAATTACTTCTGCTTGTGGAATCAGTTCACCGAAACCGGTTTCTTTGACCGCGAGATCGGCAAAAAACAAATGATGATTCACAACCACTAAATCTGCATTCAGCGCTCGCTTGCGTGCAGCGGCAACATAACAGTCTGCATAATTAGGACAATCTGTCCCTAAGCAACTGTCTGCGGTACTGGTTAATTGAGGCAAAATCGGACTGTCCTCTGCTAATTCAACACATTCCGTGAGATCGCCTGTTTTGGTCGCATTATTCCATTGTCGAACTTTCGCTAAATCTGCCAGAACAGAACGATCGCCTAATACGCCTTGTGCGATTAATTGATCTAGCCGCTCTAAACACAAATAATTTGCTCGCCCCTTTAATAATGCAATTTTTCCCGTATAAGCCAAGGCATTTTTAATCGCGGGTAAATCTCGTTTGAATAATTGGTCTTGTAGATTTTTTGAACCTGTTGAAATAATGGTCTTTTTATTTGCGAATAATGCAGGCGCGAGATAAGCAAAGGTTTTTCCCGTGCCAGTGCCCGCTTCGATGACTAACGCTTTTCGCTGTTTAATCGCTTTTGCTACCGCACTTGCCATCTCAATTTGCTCTGCACGTGGACGAAAACCATGAATATGCTTGCTCAGCGCACCTTGTTCAGAAAAGACCTTGATTATTTGTTCAATATTCGCCATTATTTTTCAAATTCATTTTTACATTGTGTCTTAGTGTAGCAGATTTTCCCTCTACGCTAAATAATATACTGAATAAAAGAACAGTATCATGAGGTTTTATGCAACATTCAATTTCTCCCCAACTCATCAAGCAACTAGCACCAACCTTGTGCTTATATCACTATAACCAAATTCCTGTTATCGCACTTCAACACCCTGTTGGCTCAGCCCTAATCTCGCTACAAGGGGCTCAATTACTCAGTTGGACTCCTACTTCTGCTCAACAAGATGTTATTTGGTTAAGCGAAGTAGAGCCCTTTCAATTAGGGCAAGCTATCCGAGGTGGTATACCTATTTGTTACCCTTGGTTTGGTGCAGTAAACGTCCCTGCCCACGGTACGGCACGGATCCGCTTATGGCATTTAACCGATTACCAACTTACTCAAGAGGAAGTGCGGCTAGTTTTCAGTTTGTTTGACGATGATCACATGATTGAAGCGAAACTTGAAATCGTATTTAACCAACATTGTCAACTAACTTTCCAACATTATGGTACAGAGCCAGCCCAAGTAGCCTTACATAGTTACTTTCGTGTGGGAGAGATCGAGAAAATTGAAATACGGGGTTTACCAACAACCTGCCTCAGCAATATCACAAAACAAGTAGAACAAGTTCCATCACCTCGTGTGATTAGCGAAAATGTAGATTGTATTTATCCGATTCAACATCCTGAAACAACGCTGATCGATCAGGCATTGGCACGTCAAATTTTGCTAACCCATCACCAAGCTTCTGATGTGGTATTGTGGAATCCTTGGCATAAATCAACCAGTAATATGAGCAAGACAGGCTACAAAACCATGGTTTGTATCGAAACAGGACGAATTAGCCACACACTCAACACTGGCGATCAGGTCTCCGTCACCATCAAAGTGCGGTCTAATTAAACACAAGTTCAGAGGCAGGGAAACTGCCTCTTTTTACGTCCATATGAGTGTACGTTATATCCAGCCAAGCTGCGTTAAAATTAACAAGCCTAATGAAGAAGAGACAATCGCACCTAATGTGGTTAACGCAATAATATTGGCTGCACTGGTCCCTTCGCCTCCCATGCCACGCACCATCGCATATGCAATTGTCGCCATCGGAGTGGCAGCCATCAGAAACAAGATCCCCATATTCATCCCTGATAAACCGAAAAGTTTCCCTATACCCACCATAAAAATAGGGGCAATAACAATACGTGCTGTACTCCCCCAGAGCACCGTACGAGAAACGCTGCCAATGCCTTTAAATTTCACACTGGCTCCCGCACAAATCAGTGCCAGTGGTAAGGTCATACTGGCTAAATAATTACCAGTTGTTTGTAATGTTTTAGGAAAAGTTAACTCAATACCATTTACAACATAACCTAACACGATTGCAATAATTAAAGGGTTCTTGAACACATTTTTCAACATGCCCAACATGCTGACACGTCCATCTGAAAACGCTCGATTTAATGTAATCACGCCCAATACGTTAAATAAGAAAATCGTGGCTGCCGCATAAATAGAGGCTGGAGCTAACCCTGCTTCCCCATACGCATTAATACACAGCGCTAATCCTAGAATCCCATGATTACCACGGTATACACTTTGTACAAAAGTACCTCGTTCTTGTTTTTCTACAATATACTTCGCGGCAACCCATTCCGCGATAATAAAAAGTAACAAAGTCCCTGTAAAACTCGCAGTAATCAGGAGCAATTGACGACGAAAATCCACGGGATTATTGGTAATATTTAAAAACAATAAGATGGGTAAGGTAATATTGAAAATAATTTTTGTTGCTTGCCCAGTAAACTTATCATCCACGATCCGCCGTTTTTGTAGCAAGACACCTAGCAATAACATTAACACTGTCGGCAGAGTCACGCTCATCGAAAATAAAAAAGACGAATAAAAATCCATGTTGTGCATAGTAATTTACCTGTATTGAATCAAATTGCTTTCTCTGAATGCCATTTGCGGTTAGAATTGCGCAATTACGCAGGTCATTATGCAATAATTTTGGCGAAGATGACCGCACTTTTTTCTCTTTGATTAGGATAAATTATGTCGATTACATTATCTACCAAACAAAAACAATTTTTAAAAGGTCTCGCCCATCATCTCAATCCCGTCGTAATGATTGGTAACAATGGGTTAACAGAAGGCGTCTTAGCAGAAATTGACAATGCCTTAGAACATCACGAATTAATTAAAGTCAAAATTGCAGGAGCAGATCGCGAAGTGAAGCAATTGATTATTGATGCAATCGTACGTGAAAGCCGTGCTTCTGCAGTACAAACAATTGGTCATATTTTAGTGCTTTATCGTCCAAGCCAAGAACCTCAAATTCAACTACCTCGCAAATAATACAACATAGACATAAAATAAAACGGCTTTTCTTGCCGTTTTATTTTTAGCTAAAAAAAGAAAGGGTATTGACGAATCAATACCCTTTTTAATTATACACTTAAGGCAGGATTACCATTGGTAACCGATACTACCACCGAGGTTCACATCACCACGGGTATTCACACCACCACCAAGTTTAATTGAGATCTTGTTATTATCAGAGTTTCTTGCATAACCCACTGCTACAGCAGATTCACTCTTATAATGACCCACACCTAATGACACGATGCTCTTACCGGCTTCATTTGGACGTTGTAAGAAGGCAACTGCTGTTGCTCCAGCTACACCCGCACGAAGATCTTTGTCAACTTTGTTGAGCTGATTACCCAGTTTGTTAATCGCCATCGTGTTGTTGTCCACTTGTTGTTGAACACGATACAACTGGCTACCATTTACGGCTTGTTTACTTGTTGCGCTTACTTGACCATCAGCCACACCGTCAACTACGTTGTTACCCATGTTAATTGTCGCGCCTTTTTCAACCAAGAATTTTTCCTTAACCGTTACGCCTTTCACATTGATGTTATCGTTCAGTTTCACACGAATCGTGCTATCTGCCACCTCTGTTGTGATATTTGTATCATCACCTTTAATCTCAACTTTTGAGCCGAGTTTGGCGTTATGATCCGTACCACTATCAGCACCAAAGATTAAACCATCATTCATTGTAGCAAGTTGTTCTTCTTTGCCATCTGGTTTTTTATAGACAATACGTGTTTTGCTATTGCCATCTTTACCATCATTTTCAAACAAGCCCTTCTCGCCGTCTTTTACACTGATTGTCGCATTGGCATTTTTGCCATCTGCACCCGCTGGACCAGTTAGCCCGATTGTACCGATACCATCTTTACCACTGATAGCAACCGCATCTTTACCATCTTTACCGACGATACTGATACCATCTTTACCATCTGCACCATCTTTCGCACTAATGACAACCGCACCTTCAGCTGGTACGCCATCTTTACCTTTCTCACCAACAACAACCGCTTCTTTCACATTAATGTTGTCAGATAAACCAAAGGTGACATTGTGTTTGTCGTCTTTAGCTGTTTTGGTCAGAACGATGTTACCATCCGTATTGTTTAAATCCACAATATGTTTTGGTTTCACATTCGATGAATCTTCACCATTTGCAGTTAAATGCCAACCTGCTTCAGCAATCTCTTTCACAACATGTAATTGACCACCATTTACAGCATCTTTGCTAGAAGGTGAGATATCGCCATCAGCAACATTTGTCACTTTCTTACCACCTGCACTGATACCCTCAGTCGTGATGTTAATGTCACCTACTTTAACAGAGTTGAAATCCACATCATTTTCTGTGGCGACAGTATAGGTTGTACTACCATCTGTATTCGTTGTAGGTGTCACAGTAATGTTTTTACCTTGTGCGACTTTAGTCGTTGCTTTTGCAATACCTTTTTCTAACTGGCTGACATTGACAGCATCACTTGGATCCGTACCATCTTTGACATTGGTAATACGACCATCTTGATTGAAGGTAACACCTGGGTTACCGTCTTTATTCTTGATGGTTAAGCCCGTTGTGTTTCCATCTTTATCTGTCACTGCAGCAAGAGACATCCCTCCTTTGCCATTTTTCTCGAATTTAATCGCAACATCTTGCTCGTCTTTACCATTGAGGACTAGACCAGAGAACGTTGGACGTTCTTTCATCACGATTTCTAAACCAGTCCCTTCAGCATTGGTTTTCACCCCTAAATTGCCAGAAGACACTTTCGTATTGTCTGCAACTGTTTTAGCATCTAATCCACCTTTAATACCTAAGGTTTCATTCAATTTACGGATAACTTCTTTACCATCATTACCCACGAACTTCATGCCATCATTTAAGGTAGCAACTTCTTCTTCGATAGGTTTACCCGTCGCGTCTTGAATCGGATTACCGTCTTTGTCTTTTAAGGTATAGACAATACGTGTTTTGGTTGTACCGTCTGCACCGTTTGTGCCATCAACGCCGGCTTTGCCGTCTTTCACGCTAATATCGGTTGATACTGATTTTCCATCAGCACCTTTCGGACCAGTTAAACCAATTGAACCATCTTTACCGTTTAAGACAACGCTTGCACCATCTTTACCCGCTACACCAAGCTTACCATCCACTCCATCAGCTCCAGCTTTACCTAATGAGATTTCATCCGCGAGGCTGACTTCTAATGCTTTACCACCAGTCACATCAATAACTTTCGTATTGATATTTTTATCGCCAGTAATTTGCGCAGTAGTGCCTAAATCTTGTTTAAACTCAACGCCAGCTTTATCTTTCAAGCCAAAGCCACCGTTTGTCGCAGAAGTAATATCAGTAATCGCATTTTTTAAATCACCAACATTCACACCATTTTTCAGTACATCACCGTCTGCTTCTTTTAACTTAACTGTATTACCCTTATTGTCTTTTAGACCTGTGTCTACATTAACAATTTGGTTACCACCGTTATCTAAACCGTTTTCGGTTACTTTAACTGTTTTATCACCTTGCGTGATAGTTAAGCCATCTTTATTAATGACCGCACCATCTTTTGGATCGCCTGTAGGATTACCAAATGTTGCACTGTCCAATCCAGCTAAGGCTTTGGCTAACGCGATAGTAATGGTATTACCATTGATTTGTGTCATAATATTTTGACCCATATCAAAGTTTGCCCAAACAGTATTGGCTACCGCCCCTTTTACATCAACACGTGTGTTAAGTTTGGCATCATGTACCTCGCCAGCATTCGCACCGAATTTTAAACCATCGTTTAAGGTTGCTAGCTCTTCAGTAACTTTACCTGTTGGAGTAGTAATCTCATAAGTAATACGTGTTTTCTTATTTTGATTTGGTTTATTCGGATCATCAGATGTTTCTGCTAAACCGGCTGCACCTTCTGCAACTTTGATTTTCGCTGTTGGTGCATCAGAACCTGCTTGTGCTGGCTCACCTGTTAACGAAATAGCACCTTCACCACCATCAACAACAACACGATCCACACCTTTATTATCTTTCAAGGTAACTTTACCCGCTTCGCCTGTAGTTGCCGCGCCTTCTGGACCTTTTCCTAACGTCAATTGATTTGCTAAGCTCACTTCTAAGGCTTTAGATTTTACGTTTGTTTTAGGATCAGTAAAGTCAACTACTTTTGTATTAACATTCGCATCACCAATTACTGCTGCCGTTTCACCAAGGTTTTGTTTAAAAATATTACCTGCTTTATCTTTTAAACCAAATCCACCCGTAGCATTTGGTGCGCCTTGATCATCATTACCCTTAAAGATATTTCTTAAATCATTAACGTTGACGCCATTTGTACCCACGGCATTAGCAAGATCCGTTGCAGTACCATCATCTTTTGTTAAACCGCTCGCCACATTTTTAATTTGGTTACCACCGTTATCTAACCCATCTTGCGTTAGCTTAACGGTTTTGTCCCCTTCAGTAATGATTAAACCATCTTTATCAATCACAGCACCATCTTTTGGATCACCAGTAGGATTACCAAATGTTGTGCTGGTTAAACCTGATAGGGCTTTGGCTAATGCGACTGTAATAGTGCTACCGTTGATTTGTGTCATGATATTATGACCCGCATCAAAACCATCCCAGGTTTTGTTCGCCTCAGCGCCTTTTACATCAACTTGAGTATTTAACTTCGCTTTCAGCGTATTGCCTGTATTCGCACCAAATCTTAAACCATCATTTAATGTCGCGACTTCTTCCACATCAGCGACACCAGGAATGCCATAAGTAATACGCGTTTTCATCTTAGTCAGATCGTTACCAGCTGGCTCATTTTCTACATCAGCCTTGCCTCTTTGAACTTTAATTTCTGCAGTTACCGCATCTGCGCCTGCTGCAGTACCTGGTACAGTTGGATCAGGTTTATCACTTGTTAAAGTCAATGAACCTTTAGCACCATCAAGCACTGCGCGATCAGTCCCTTTGTCATCTTTCAATGTCAATTTACCAGCTTCGCCAGCTGTTGTGTCTTTTGGTTCTGTGCCTAATGTAATGTTATTCGCTAAGCTAATTTCTAAAGAATCTGCTTTATCTGCATTATCTTTTAAAATCTTAGTGTTAACATTTTTATCACCAGTCACCTTAATAGTTTGACCAATAGGTTTCTTGATAGTACCACCTGATTCAGCTTCTAACCCAAAACCATCTTCTCTAAGTTTATTTAACTGTTTAACATTAACCGCATCTGTTTCTGCTTCACCTTCAGCTACATGGGTAATTTTATTACCACCATTGTTTAATCCAGCATCAGTTAAGCTCACATTTGGTTTGTTATTATTAATCACTGTGATCCCATCTTTATTGATGACAGTCTTATCACCATCTGCACCAAACGTTGCTTGAGTTAAATTCGTTAGGTTTTTAGCTAGTCTAACTTCTAAAGTATTCGTGCCATTAGAAATCACACCAATATTCTTATCTGCAGTCGTTGTCAGATTCGTATCTACAGTTTCACCACCAATAATTTTAACGCCTTGATTTGAACTACGTGAGATAACCAACGCATCGCCATTTGGCTTACCTTCATCAACATTCGTTAATGTAGAGTTATCACCCGCAAAACGTAATGGACGTGTTAAGGCAAATAATTGGCTACCATTGATCGCATCAGTACTATGCTCAGTCACTAAACCTGCCGCTACATTTTGTACACGACGTTCTTTATTAACATCGCCTACAGTCACTACACCAGCAGGTGCTGTACTACCCGCGAAATTATATCCAGATTTATTTGAACCATCTGCAAGCGTTGCATAAGCTTCGTTTCCAGCAGTTGAATTACCTTTTACAACATATGCTGAATTTGAACCTAAATAAACGGAGTTAGCTAATGTTGCATTAACGTTATTACCTAATACAAAGAAACCTGTTCCACTCGTATTCAATGTATTGCTTGCACCAATTACAGAAGAATTGGTGATTTCTAACTCTAATTTAGAATCTGGATCATCAATGTCCGCGATCTTGTTATCGTGACCATACACAAATAACCCTGTCAAATCTTTAGCGATTTTTTTATTGCTACTAATTCGGTTTTTATAACCCGTCACATAAATATCTTTGAGGTTATTTTTTGGTGGAACGGCATCTAAGTTCGTCGGTGATGGTTCAACAATAATATCGCCAACCGCGTTCTCATTACCCATCACTCTTGCATTTTCTAAAATATTGACAATGTTTTTATTACCAAAAATACCACTTTCATTAGCCGTCACCGCACCATTAGTATTACCTAATGAATAAGTCCCTGTACCCGAAACAACAGTTTTAATTTTCTTCGCTGCTGTCGTTGCTTCTTCAGTACCTGCGTAACCAATACTACCTGAATTGTTACCTGTTACAGTTTGATGTGTACCAAATGCGATAGCATTGACTCCTTCAGCACGCGCTTTAGTACCAAATGCATTTGAAGACTCAGCACCAGATACAGCCTGACTACCCATTGCATTACCTTTTACTGAGTTAGCAAGAGCACGATCACCAATCGCATTCGCTTTTTCAGCTGATGAAACAGCTCTATATCCCATTGCAATCGCTCTATCGACATTGCCTTTTCCAGTAATTTTGTTAGACGTTGAAGCTAAGCTACCAATTGCAATAGAATTATTTCCTTCTACCGATGCTCCTGCACCAATTGCAAGACCATACTTATGATTTTGAAGGGTATCATTAACTGTAGTTCTAGCTTCGCGTTTCTCTCCATCATCTAGATCATTACTACCAATATACTTAGTACCGATTGAAATTGACCCCTCGCCATAACCTGTCGTGTGATTACCAATTGCCATACTACGATCTGAATTTGCCAATACATCAAAACCAATCGCTAATGCCATCTCACCAAGAGCACTATTGTTATGGTAATTACCTCTTCCTATACCTTTATCATTTGCAGAAAAATAGTGTAATTTAGATGCATCTACATAATCTTTAACTTGTTTATAGTTTACTGCATCAGTATCTTTTTCAGCATTCGCTACATTGGCAATACGTGTATTCTCTTTTAGTGTAATACTCGCAGCTGCACCAGCTGTCGTTTGAGTAGCTGCATCATATGTAATTCCTGTTGCTGGCGTACTTGGTTGAATTGCATCAAATTGCTTTTGCAATTTCTCTGCAACATCTAAAGACGCTCTTTTAAGCTGTGCAACAGTAACTGCATCGTGATCTTCTGCACCATCTGCAACATTTACAATACGACGTAATAACGTATTATTACCAACAGACACAACTGAACTCGACTCTGTCCCCGTAATATATCCTTTTTGTTTATTCGTCATCGCAACAGAACTTGCACCTAACGCGACATTATTAGCATCTGATTGTGCACCGAAACCAACTGCAACCCCTTGATCCCCAGTAACTTTAGCTACATGACCGATCGCTAAGGCTTTATTACCCTCTGCGGTTGCTTTATAACCAACTGCGGTTGCATCACTCAATGCCTTTGTAAAGCCACCCACCGCTGTTGAGCCTTGAATTGCACTCGCTGTATCAAATTTATTTGCATAACCACCGATAGAAACGTTATATGCTACAGTTTCAACATTATTTGTAAGGTTTTGACCAGCTTCTTGACCTAAAGCAACGTTTCCTTTACCAACAACACCCACACCAGCATTAGCACCAATTCCAATATTATATTGACCAGATACATTCATACCTGCATTTTCACCAATGTTAATATGAGAATGCTTAGTCAACGCTTCGTCTGTTGCTTGGTTCAAACCTGCATTAATACCAATAGAAATTGTTTTTGATGGTAATGCTTTTGCACCATGACCTAATGCAATTGTGCTACCTTGTTGCGCTTTACTATCTGTCCCCAATGCAATAGAGTTTGCAGACATAGTCTCTGCATTTAAACCTGCCGCAAACGATGCCTCACCGTCAGCTTTCGCAGATTTACCAAGAGCCACCGTATTTTTCGCTAATGCTTTGGATTCATGACCAAGTGCAAGTGCAGAATCGGCTTTAGCATGCACTTTCGCTTTATGACCAAGCGCAACTGCATCGCTACTTGCGACTGTTTTAGCTTCTGTACCAATAGCAACACTATCAGATGTGAAAGCACTGTCTGCATCATTATTATAAGTTGTGGCACCTTTACCTAGAGCAATATTAGAATTACCACGAGCACGAGCTTTATCACCGATTGCAATAGAGCTTTTACCATCGCCTACTACATATTTATCGATTCCATCATAAACCAGCTCTGCACCGTCTGCTGCACTACGAGAACCCGCCCCCGCACCACTACCAATAGCGATACCATTTAATGCATCTTCTGTTACAATTGCAGATTCCCCTAAAGCCACACCATCCGCAGCTCTAGTTTTTGCTTTCATACCAATTGCAACAGATTTGCTACTACTTGCTTTGGCGTTTGGACCAATTGCAATCGCATTTTCTCCATTAGCTTCTGCATCAGCTAACGTTGATTTCGCTCTAAAATATTTAATACCAGAATATTCTGTACCTGTTGCTAAACCTAGCTTATCGACTAATTTCTTTAACTCATCGAAATTACTCTTATCAGCTTTACTCGTTTTTAACCCCTCAACAGTTCCCGTTAAAGTATCTAGCTCAGATTTTTCTGCTTTAGTTGTTTTTAATCCATTAACTGTTCCTGATAATGTATCCAGATCAGATTGGTTTGCTTTACTTGTTTTTAATCCATCAACGGTTCCCGATAATTTATCTAGCTCAGATTTTTCTGCTTTACTCGTTTTTAATCCATCAACAGTTCCCGATAATGTATTCAAATCAGATTGTTCTGCTTTTTGAGCAATGTTTGTTTCTAGTTTTGTAATTTGATCATTAGTCGCAACAGCTTTTCCATTAACAGTTAACGAATTTGCAACCACTGTGCTATTAAATGTGGCTTCACCAGTAAATGTCGATGTTCCTGTTACATTTAATGTGTTAGCAGTAACATCCTGTGCCATAACTTGAGTGGGTAAGAATGTCATAAGCGATGCCAGCGCGAGTGCACTGACTTTGAATGTAGCTGGAAGGCTAGCACTCACTTGAGATTGTTGGCTAGAAGGTATAACGCTAACTGACTTTACTTTACCTTTCGAAGTTGCTAACTCCGATACAGCAATAAAAGTATTTGTTACATGACTCCATATAACTCGATAGACCTTATTCATAGATGCCCCTTTAGGTAGAAAAATAGTATAGGTAGATAGTCGATTTAAAGTGACAACTACTAGTCAAAACATTAAATCAGTAGGATACAAATTAAACATTACGCATTTGTACGATTCTAAATCACTTACTATTGGAACATTTATTATTAGGCAAGTAAATTGATCGGATGTTATGCAAAACTAGAATATCTAATAACCAATTGAAATATAAAGAAAAAGCACAATGTAAAGTTGAGTAATATCCGATATTACTAAAACTTACACAAAAAACATAATTTACATTTCCTTACTTTATCCTTATTTATCAAATTGTTAGCAAATTTACATTACAAAAAGAGAGGAATAAATGCTAATAAAAAAAGCGTGATTTTTATCACAAAAATCACGCTTTTTTATCTCATTTTACTTGGTAAAACCAGAAACCCAATCAGGCATCTTTTTCCTTTACATTTCTTAACGATATTCGACTTCAATAATCTCAAACTCTACTTTTCCACCAGGTGTTTGAATAGCTACTACATCATCAACTTCTTTTCCAACTAACCCTCTTGCAATCGGTGAATTAACTGAGATTAATCCTTCTTTGATATTCGCTTCATCATCTCCCACGATTTGATAACGCACTTCTTCTTCCGTGTCGACATTAAATAAGATCACGGTTGCGCCAAAAATCACTTTGCCATTGTTAGGAATTTTGGTGACATCGATAATTTGGCTATTGGATAATTTTGCTTCAATTTCTTGAATACGCCCTTCACAGAACCCTTGTTGTTCACGTGCCGCGTGATATTCTGCATTTTCTTTGAGATCACCATGCTCACGAGCTTCGGCAATGGCTTTAATAATTTCTGGCCGACGCGTATTCTTTAAGAAATCAAGTTCTTGCCTTAATTGCTCAGCACCACGTACCGTCATTGGAATGTGTTTCATAATCTGTTTTTCTTCCTTTTAGATAAAAACAAAACCACAACATTGTTGTTCACAATGCTGTAGTTTAAGTAAAAATGATTGATTACGAGAAAAGGATTGATTTACTCTCGACGATTCAAATACTATTATTGTTCGTCTACACAAAAATAGCAACTACTCGAGTCAATTATGTATAAAATATCCCAATTTTTAACCGCACTCTTTCCTCATTTTGTCAAAAAATCACTTTTTATTTTGGGATTATTTTTTACACCACCTTTGACGGCACAAGTTGATGTCTCCCAGCTCGTTCCTCACCTCCCAGAAGGAACTAATCTCGGTTTTATTGCCAAAAACTTAGCCCAAAACCAAGTAATTGCTGAATATAATAGTCGCACTTTTTTGTTACCTGCCAGTACGCAAAAGATCCTCACTGCTTTAACTGCGAAGTTAACATTATCTGACCAATTTCAATTTGAAACCAGTTTATTGACCAATGGTAAAATACAAGAAGGTACCTTACATGGTGATTTGATTGTCCGTTTTACTGGCGATCCTGACTTAACTAGTGGTCAACTTTATCATTTGTTGTCCCAATTAAAGAAACACAACATTCGTCAAATTGAAGGTGATTTAATTTTAGATACTTCTGTTTTCACTAGCCATGATCGTGGTTTAGGTTGGATTTGGAATGATCTTACGATGTGTTTCAATGCACCACCTGCTGCAGTTAACATTGATAATAACTGTTTTTACGTCGAGTTGGATGCAAATTCTCCTGCAGGAGAGCAAGCAAAAATTACGGTTCCAGCACAATATCCAGTGCAAGTCTTCGGTCAAGTTTATATTGCAAGTCCCAAAGAAGCCGCTTATTGCCAGCTTGATGCTATGGCATTGGACAACAACCGTTATCAACTTAAAGGATGCTTGTCCCATCAAAATAAGCCTTTTGGTCTCAGTTTTGCAATTCAAGATCCGAATGCGTATGCCGCCGCTGTCATTCAACGCAACTTAACACGGTTAGGGATTGCATTGAGTGGAAAAGTGAAACAGCCTTATCAGCAACAAAAAGGGCAATTACTGGCACAACACTTATCTAAACCGCTACCTGATTTACTGAAAAAAATGATGAAAAAATCAGACAACCAAATTGCTGATGCCTTATTTAGAACGATTGCTTATCACCATTATAAACGTCCTGCATCTTTCCCATTAGCGAGCCAAGCGATGCGTCAAATTTTGTACTCAAAAGCAGGGATCAAATTTGGGCATAGTGTGATTGCGGATGGCTCGGGTCTCTCACGACATAATTTGATTTCAGCACATACCCTATTACAAGTATTAGATTACATTGCGAAACATGAAACGGAATTAAAGTTAATGGAAACTTTTCCTATTGCAGGTGTGGATGGCACGCTAATGGGACGAGGATCGTTAATCCATGCCCCACTCGTCAAAAACTTAACAGCAAAAACAGGGGCATTAAAAGGAGTGTATAACTTAGCGGGCTTTATCACAAATAAAAAAGGCGAAACCGTTGCGTTTGTACAGTTTATCAATGGCTATTCCACGGGTGACTTTGAGCAAAAAACCAAACGCGCTCCTTTAGTCAAATTTGAAAGTCATATTTATAACGCCCTTTATCAGGATTAATTATGCAACTGCAGCAACTATACCTCTATCCGATCAAATCCACACAAGCTTACGGGGTATCGCAGGCTGTCGTACAGCCCCAAGGATTACATTTTGATCGTGAATTTATGTTAACTGAACAAGATGGCACATTTATTACCGCGAGAAAGGATCACGCGTTATATCATTTAACTGCCCTCCCTCTTCCTCAAGGGCTTTTTGTTCAGCACAAACAGGGGGAAAAACTGATCGTTCATTATCGTGACTTTACACAACAAACAAGTTGTGAAGTTTGGGGTTCTCATTTTCTTTCCTGGGTAGCTAATGACAACATTAATCAGTGGTTCAGCGATAAACTTGGGCGAGCAGTACAGTTACGTTGGCTCGGTGAACACGTTCAACGTCGGATCAAAAAATTCCCTGATATCCCCGTATCATTTGCTGATGGTTACCCCATTTTATTAACAACATCCCGCTCGCTAGATGCGCTACAAGCTCACTGTCCTCGTCCAATTGATATGCGACAATTTCGTCCAAATTTCTTTATTGATGGTGAGTTCCCTTTCGTAGAACAACAATGGAAAAAAATTCAAATCGGCGAACTCACCTTTCTAAATGCTAAACCGTGTGAACGCTGTGTGTTGACGACTCGTCACCTTGAACACAACATCATGGATCCACATATGGAGCCGTTTCGAACGTTGAAAAAAATTAACCGCAGTGCTGAAGGTCAGCCCCTATTTGGCATTAATCTTATTCCATTGAATACTGGGATAATTCGTTGTGGTGATCCCGTTCAGGTGCTTGAATAATCAAGAATAGCCAGTTCAAATGACACCTCTTTTCATTCGAATTGTGCCAAAATTGACCGCACTTTTGAGGAACAAAACACTCCTTTAGGTTAAAATTTGATCTACTGCACAAATTTTGATAATTCAATTTTTATGCTTTCTGAAATTTTACTTATTTATAAATAAGTTATTCCATGTCAACAATTCTAGTAAAAAATTTACTACTTGAATTTTGTTCATCAGCCCATTATCTTGTACCCAACTTTTCACAATACAACTAGATGTTGTGTTTTCATACATTAAAGAACAGGTCTGCAACATGAACAAATCATTGATGGTCACAAAACGTGACGGGCATCTCGAACCTATTGATCTTGATAAAATCCACCGTGTTATTACTTGGGCAGCAGAAGGACTAGACAATGTTTCTGTTTCACAAGTGGAGCTCCGTTCACATATCCAGTTTTATGAAGGGATTCGTACCTCTGATATTCATGAAACGATCATCAAAGCTGCGGCTGACTTAATTAGCAAAGAAAGTCCAGACTACCAATATTTAGCCGCACGTTTAGCGGTTTTTCATTTGCGCAAAAAAGCTTATGGTCATTTTGATCCGCCACGTCTTTATGATCACGTTAAAAAATTAGTCCGCATGGGAAAATACGATCCTGCCTTACTCACTGATTATACTCGTGAAGAATGGGATGAGATGGACAGTTTCCTTGACCATTGGCGTGACATGACCTTTTCTTATGCAGCAGTGAAACAATTAGAAGGTAAATATTTAGTTCAAAATCGTGTGACGGGTGAAATTTATGAATCGGCACAGTTCCTCTATCTCTTAGTTGCTGCCAGTTTATTTTCAAAGTATCCTTCTGAAACTCGGTTGGATTATATTCGTCGTTTTTATGATGCGACCTCGACTTTCAAAATCTCATTGCCTACGCCAATTATGGCAGGCGTGCGTACCCCAACACGTCAATTCAGTTCCTGTGTGTTAATTGAATGTGATGACAGTCTTGACTCAATTAATGCGACCGCTTCTGCGATCGTGAAATATGTGTCACAGCGCGCAGGGATTGGGGTCAATGCGGGTGCCATTCGTGCTTTAGGCAGTCCAATTCGTGGAGGAGAAGCCTTCCATACAGGCTGTATTCCATTCTATAAATATTTCCAAACTGCTGTGAAATCTTGTTCACAAGGTGGGGTACGCGGTGGCGCAGCGACAGTTTACTATCCAATTTGGCATTTAGAAGTAGAAAGCTTATTAGTATTAAAAAATAACCGTGGTGTTGAAGATAACCGTGTACGTCATATGGACTACGGGGTGCAGTTAAATAAACTCATGTATCAACGTCTGATCAAAGGTGGTGACATTACTTTATTTAGCCCATCCGATGTACCGGGGTTATATGAAGCCTTTTTCGCAGACCAAGAAAAATTTGAGCAACTTTACTTACAATACGAACACGATCCTAGCGTACGTAAACGCGCAGTAAAAGCGGTAGAGTTGTTCTCTTTATTAATGCAAGAGCGTGCCTCAACGGGTCGAATTTATATCCAAAACGTTGACCACTGTAATACGCATTCGCCGTTTGATCCAAAAGTCGCGCCTGTTCGTCAATCTAACTTATGTTTAGAAATTGCGCTTCCTACTAAACCATTACAACATTTCCATGATGAAAATGGTGAAATTGCGCTCTGTACGTTATCCGCATTCAACCTAGGTAAATTGGATAACTTAGACGAGTTGGAAGGCTTAGCTGATTTAGCAGTGCGTGCTTTAGATGCGTTGCTTGACTATCAAGATTACCCTGTTATTGCAGCGAAGAAAAGCTCGCTCTCTCGCCGTTCATTGGGTATTGGCGTGATCAACTACGCCTACTATTTGGCAAAAAATGGGGTTCGTTATTCTGATGGTAGTGCAAATGACTTAACACATCGTGCATTCGAAGCCATTCAATATTATTTATTAAAAGCCTCAATGAACTTAGCCAAAGAATTAGGTGCCTGTGAATATTTTCATGAGACGACTTATTCACAAGGTATCCTACCTATTGACACCTATAAAAAAGATATTGATACGTTAACTAAAGAACCATTGCATTATGATTGGGAAACTTTACGTAAAGACATTCAAGAATTTGGCTTACGTAACTCAACATTAACCGCGTTAATGCCTTCAGAGACGTCATCACAAATCTCTAATGCAACAAATGGTATTGAACCACCACGTGGTCATGTCAGTGTAAAAGCCTCAAAAGACGGTATCTTAAAACAAGTTGTACCAGAATATGAAACACTCGGTGATAATTATGAATTGTTATGGGATTTGCCAGATAACAATGGTTATCTCCATCTAGTCGGGATCATGCAAAAATTCGTTGACCAATCAATTTCTGCGAATACCAACTACGATCCACAACGTTTTGAGGACGGTAAAGTGCCGATGAAACGTTTATTAGGCGATTTATTAACTGCCTATAAATACGGTTTAAAAACGCTGTATTACCAAAACACCCGTGACGGTGCTGATGACGGTCAAGAGGATATTGATGACGGCTGCTCAGGCGGAGCATGTAAAATTTAAATAGCTCATACACCAATCTAAGCAACTGAAAATGCGCTTCTTTTTTAAAAGAAGTGCATTTTTTTGATATATTTTTGCTAGCTTTTTGTTCTTTTTTTGTCATTAAAATCTAGTTGTTAAATTTGTTAATCCCACATTTTTGGAATAAAAATCTAAACTTAATCAAAAATACAATACATACCACTAATAATTAAAAATTTATTCTACAAAATAAAGCATTTATGCCTATTGACTCAACCTGATATTTCATTATATTTCTAAATCCTAACATTTTTTTAACCAAAACAAACAAAAACAAAGGTTGCTATTATGACAACATCATCTCAAAGTCGCGAAACGTTCTCTGGACGTAAAGCGTTTATTTTTGCAGCAATCGGGTCTGCAGTTGGATTGGGAAATATTTGGCGTTTCCCTTATGTGACTTATGAAAATGGCGGCGGGGCATTTATCATCCCTTATTTAGTAGCGCTCTTAACCGCAGGGATTCCACTTTTATTCTTAGATTATGCGATCGGTCACAAATATCGTGCTTCTCCACCACTTGCCTTCCGTAAACTCAATAAAAATTTTGAGACGTTTGGCTGGTGGCAAGTGATGATCAACGTGATCATCGGCATTTACTATGCCGTAATTTTAGGTTGGGCGGCATCTTATACGTTCTTTTCTTTAAATAGCGCATGGGGCGCAGATCCTGCAAGTTTTTTCTTTAAAGATTATTTACAGATGGCAGATGGTGTATCTGTGGAACTCGACTTTGTGGGTAGTATTACGGGGCCATTGATTGCAGTATGGCTTTTCATCCTAGCTATCTTGGCGTTAGGTGTACAGAAAGGGATTGGTAAGTCAGCTGCATTCTTTATGCCATTGTTAACCGTCATGTTTGTGATTCTTGTGATCACTGCTCTTTTCTTACCTGGTGCAAGCAAAGGCTTAGATGCCCTCTTCACGCCTGATTGGTCTAAATTATTGGAACCAACAGTTTGGGTCGCCGCCTATGGACAAATTTTCTTCTCGTTATCCATTTGCTTTGGAATTATGATCACTTACTCCTCCTATTTGAAAAAGCAAAGTGATTTAACAGGCTCTGGACTTGTGGTGGGTTTTGCAAACAGTAGTTTTGAATTACTCGCAGGAATTGGAGTATTTGCTGCGCTTGGTTTTATGGCAGCAGCAGGTGGAAAAGAAGTAAGCGAAGTCGCAACATCGGGTATTGGTTTAGCGTTCATTGCGTTCCCTGCTATCATTGACCAAGCCCCATTTGGTGCAGTTATCGGTGTCTTATTCTTTGGTTCATTATTATTCGCAGGTATTACCTCTTTGATGTCAATCTTAGAAGTTATCATTGCAGCAGTACAAGATAAACTCAGATTACGCCGTTCTATTGCCACAGCGGCAGTATGTACCCCTATGGCATTAATTTCTATCTTATTGTTTGGTACGACTACTGGATTACCAGTACTTGATGTACTCGATAAATTCGTTAATAGTTTCGGTATTGTTGCTGTAGGGTTAATGGTGATTTATGCAGTATTAATTAATGAGTCATTATCTGGTTTAGCCGCACACATCAACGAAACATCCTCTTTTAAAGTGGGGATTGTATGGCGCGTCCTTATCGGTACCGTGACATCAACCGTATTAGTGTATATGTTATTCACAGAAATCAACAAAGTCGCGAATGAAGGATACGGTGGTTATCCAGACTGGTTCGTCAACACATTCGGTTGGGGAATGGCAATTGGCTTAGGCGTGATCGCATATTTACTATCACGTTTACCTTGGAAACACCTAAATGATTCAACAAAAGGAGAGAAATAATGAGTACTAGCGCAATTATTATGATGGTCGTTGCTTTAGCTATCATCTGGGGCGGTTTAATTATCTCCGTTACCCGATTACCAAAAGAATAACACGCTCTTCTCTGACATCAGCACCGACTTCGGTGCTGATTTTTTTTATTGCCAACCTGACTTTTTTTCTAGTTTGAATTGTTCAATAAATGATAAATATTGTCATTTCTCTAGCTTAAATTTCGTGACTTGGGTAAAATACAACACGACAATTTATATCTAAAAGTGCGGTTCGTTTCTCCGTACTTTTCATTACTGGAGAATATCAATCATGGCCTACACCACTTTTTCGCAAAATAAAAACGATCAATTAAAAGAACCCATGTTTTTTGGTCAAAATGTCAATGTGGCACGTTATGACCAACAAAAATATGAAACGTTTGAGAAATTGATTGAAAAACAATTGTCATTTTTCTGGCGCCCAGAAGAAGTTGATGTGTCACAAGATCGCATTGACTATCAAGCCTTGCCAGAACATGAAAAGCATATTTTTATCAGTAATTTAAAATATCAAACTTTATTAGATTCGATTCAAGGTCGTAGCCCAAACGTGGCGTTATTACCCCTCGTCTCTATCCCAGAATTAGAAACGTGGATCGAAACTTGGACGTTCTCTGAAACTATTCACTCTCGCTCTTATACACATATTATTCGTAATATTGTGAACGATCCTTCTGTGATTTTTGATGATATTGTGACAAACGAAGAAATTATCAAACGTGCAAAAGACATTTCGTGCTATTACGATGATTTAATCCGTGATACCCAACTGTACACGCTGTATGGCGAAGGCACTTATACAGTAGATGGACAGGAATGTAAGGTGACATTACGCAACCTAAAACGCCAACTTTACTTGTGCTTAATGAGTGTAAATGCCCTTGAAGCGATCCGCTTCTATGTATCGTTTGCTTGTTCTTTCGCGTTTGCAGAGCGTAAGTTAATGGAAGGTAATGCAAAAATCATCAAATTTATTGCGCGTGATGAAGCGTTGCACTTAACAGGAACTCAGCACATTCTTAATATTATGGCATCTGGTCAAGATGATCCTGAAATGGCAGAAATTGTTGAAGAATGCAAACAAGAAGCCTACGAATTGTTTGTTGCCGCGGCAGAACAAGAAAAAGAATGGGCAGATTACTTGTTTAAAGATGGCTCAATGATTGGGCTAAACCGTGATATTTTAGTGCAATATGTAGAATATATTACGAATATCCGTATGCAAGCCGTTGGTTTGCCGCTTCCTTTCCAAGCTCGTTCCAACCCAATTCCTTGGATCAATGCGTGGTTAGTATCAGACAACGTACAAGTTGCCCCTCAAGAAGTGGAGGTCAGTTCATATCTCGTTGGTCAAATTGACTCAAAAGTGGATACAAAAGATTTTGGTGATTTTGATCTCTAATCTTACCCCTAAAACAGACCGCACTTTTACTTAGTCTAAAAGTGCGGTTATTTTTTCTCACATTTTATCATTCAGCTCGGATATGAAGATTCATCTCATTCATCGTCAGATAACCCTAGAACATCATAATCACACATCCTTGCTTACTCATTTAGAAAACAAAGGGATTTTCCACGAATATCAATGCCGTTCGGGCTATTGTGGTTCATGTCGCGTCAAAATAAGAAAAGGCAAGGTTTCCTATAAAGAACCACCCCTTGCCTTTATTCAACCCGATGAAATTTTACTGTGCTGTTGTCAGGTTGAAGAAGATTTAGAAATTGAGCTGTAACTTACGCAATTTTCTGCAATTTGGCAGGAATCCCCTGTCTGACCGCTGAACCACATACCCAATCAACCCAAGGTGAAACAATTTCTTTTGTGGTATCTAACAGCCCTAAATCATTGATGTTTACTCCTCGTTTAATTTGCTCATTACCTTGGATTTCTTTACCATCAATCACATAACTGACTGCACCAAGCTGTTTATGTCCATACCCATGTTCAATCGCAATAGTGCCTTTTATCACTCCATCCATCACGACAATTTGCACATGTTGTTGACCGCCAGGCGTCATTAATTTAACCACATCACCATGCTTAAAGCCTTGTTCTGTCGCGTCTTGTTGGTTCATCGCTACTAAGCCGTCTGGTTTGATACTGTGCAAACGTAATAATGGCGCCGTAATACTACTCATTAAATTGGATTTAAACGACATCAATTTAAATGGCCATTCTTTCGTTGGGTAATGACTCTCTAGTGTAGATGTATCCGCAAACTGGGGCTCAAAATATTTTGGACAGCCATGGTAATGTTTACCCGTTTGAGCATGTTTTGCTTTCGCTACGGTTTCATTCCAAATTTGTAAACAATTTTTCCAACGTGCTTGCATATTATCTTCTTGCCATGCACTCTTATAAGGCGCAAAACGTCCACCTTTACAATACACATTCGCAACTTTCAGCACTTCCTCTGGTTTTAACGTTTGTTCTAATGTTGGCATTAAACGTTGTACACCTGTTAATAATAGATCTTCTTCTGTGGCATCTTTCACTGGCTCTTTTCCATCATATGCAATGTTTGCTGCTGCCCGTAAGAAATAATCTTCTGTACGATGTAATGGATAGGTGTTTTGTTGTTTATCCATAATCGCATTGTCACCAAACCCTGGAAGAGCCATGGCGTTAGCAACAGCAATAATGAAGTTTTCCATACAAATCACTTCACCATTCGCCGTATAGGCATTCTTCGATTGGATCACAGGCCAACGCGCGGTCGTAGTTTTGGTTGGAACACCTGCCCAAGGTGTACTGAATCCCCAACTCTCAAAATTATGCGTATCTGGCACAATGTAATCGGCTAATGCGGTAGTTTCATTCATAAACGCATCTACTGCAATAAATAAAGGGAGAATTTTTGGATCACGTAATTTTGTATCGGTGATGTGATGAATCCCTGTCATACCATAGATTGGATTACTCATATGACTAATCCAGGCTTTCAGTGAATAAGGATAGCCTTGTAATGCAGAAGTAATCATTTCAGACATTTGCCCACCCACAAATGGGTACCATGAAGCGCGAGCAGGATAAGGTGAGATACCTTGTTCTACTTTACGTTTAAACTCGCTAGATTTTTCGTAGTCTTTTTTACTCCGAGCTAAATTCGTGCCTTTGGGTTTCACCATATTCGGAAAATTGGCTAAGTCATAACGTGGACCACCACCAAAATCTTTGAATTTGCCTCCTGTCATACTCATTCCGCCTTTTTTATTCATATTCCCAACCATGGCGTTGAGTAAAAGAATTGCCCAAGCAGTATAGAAGCCAGTACCGTGCATGGTACCACCATGGGTAATCGCTGAAGCACGATGCCCATGGGATGTAAATTCTTTTGCTAACTGAATAATCGTCTCAGTTGGAATGCCACAATGTGCAGAATACTCCTCAATCGTGTGCTCAAAACAGGATTCTTTAAAGAGCTGCATCGCGGATTTTGCTAACACTTGTGTCCCATCTTTTAAGGTCACCCAATCTTGCACAAAAATAACCGCACTTTCACAATCTTTCGCCGCGATAAACTCACCTGTTTGTTGATCTTTGACGAGGATCTCACTATCCACAGGCTTTTCAGGTACTGGCATTTCGACCATATCATGTAAACGAAGTGCTTGCCCATAACGTTTATGTGCTGGATCCGCAATAAATAAATGAGTCGCATTACAAAAACTTACCCCATTGGCTTTTTGCATTGCCTCTTCACTAGGTATGGATAAATACGGTGCATTATAGCGTTCATTTTCAATAATCCAACGTAACATCCCTAAGGATAAAGATAAGTCTGTTCCTGGAATAATCGGCACCCAACGATTCTGTTTTACGGCTCGACTATTGGTCAATTCTAAGCGTGGCGCAACAACAACATAGTCAAAGTTTTCCTCTGTCCGTTGTTTGGTCAATTGACGAGCTTGACGCTTAAATGGATTTCCCGCTTGAGCAGGAGAAGTTCCCATAAACAGAATAAATTCTGCATGATCCCAGTCTGGTTTGGCGTGTGAGTTATTAACTAAATCATTCATGAAGGCGCCTGACCCTGCGCGATAAGACAAGCCACAAAATGAACCATGAGAAGCAAAATTGATCGTACCAAAACTGTTATTAGCAAAACGTTTTAACAAAGGTTGGCGACCTTCTGGACCAGCAAACGTCACCATTAATTGATTGACTTTCGGTCCAAAATCTGGATTTTCAGTATCCACTGGTGTTTTCAAATCACGAATCGCTTTTAATCCCTCAACATGACCTTCACCAAATAGATCCCCACCATTCACTACTTCCTCAACTAGCTGTTCAAAGCTAATGGTTTTCCATTTTCCTTCACCTCGTTTCCCAACTCGTTTTAAAGGTTGCGTAATACGATAAGGACTATCAATTCCTTCTAAAAACGCGGCTCCCCTTGCACACGCGGTCGAACGATTATCTAACCCACTTTCCCCTGCGACACTAAGTTCAGCTTGTTTAATGGATTGGTTAAAGTCAAGATGTATATCCGCTGAGAGAGGATGGTAAGGATTCCCATTGATGCGAATCACTTGATTTTTTTCCAAATCAACACGCGCACGTAAACCACATAATGTCCAACAGCCCATACATTGAGTATTACATACCACTTGCTTACCATTCGCGACTAATTGACCATTTTGAACCTGATATTCAGGTAATAAAGCATTACCATGAACGTTATCTGCTGTATGCTCACCAGAGGTACCGTCAATTAACCCCGTAGCAATTTCTTTCACTTTCGGTGAATAACCTGCAACAAAAGCTGTTGCAGTACCTAAGGCAAGTCCACCTTTTAATAAATTACGTCGTTGGTTATTCATATTTTCCCCCAGTAACATCCATTTGAGATAACGCCGAACTAAATAAGTGCCATAATACGATGCCAATGCAAACCCATAAACTGAATACGGATAAGATACCAATCGCGCCATCCACATGCCACGTTAATTGATACGGGTTCATCAAGGCATTGTATTTCGCAATACTCTGGACTTGAATCACTAAGATCCAGCGTACTAACCAAGTAAAACACAAACCAATGCACAAAGTAATCGCATTTAATACTTGAGATTGCGGTAAATAAATCAGTATGCCCAATGCAATAATGCAGACTAATGTCAATAAAGGTAACGCACTAAACTGCCACAATTGCGTGAGTTGTCCAGCCAATTGCGCCGAAGAAAAATAGATACCCGCTAACACCGCGATAAACATCAGCAAGCTAAATAAAATCAGATGAGAAAACGCATACTGAGTAGACGTAGGATTAAAAAACTGAATAAAGAAACGACAAAGTAAGAACGCCGTCGGTAAAACGCTAAATAGAACCAGTGGCATTAATCCATAATGATGCCATAAGGGACGCGCTTCAACCGCATACACTTCCATTGTGGTATAGATTAAAATCAATACTGACATCACGAAGGAAAATAAACGGAAAAACGTCGTCCAACGAGTTAGATTAAGTTCACCCCAATAAAGAAGATGGAACACTTTCGGTAGACGTGTTTGTGGTACAACTTGACGCAATAAGCATAAGAAATATCCCACAACGGCTACGGTAAATAAGGGTAAGAATATCGCCCCCCATGCCATCCAAGACCAAGGGGTTAAATTCAAATAGAAATTCACAATACGACTTGGTTGGTGTAAATCCGCGGTTAATGCGATAGGTGCCACAATAGCACAGCTTAATGCTAGCGTGATTGCAATAAACTCAGCCCATAAATTTTTTTCTTTTTGATTAATCCATAACCCCACAAACACCGAAGAGAAAGATAACCCAATAAAAAAGAAGTAACTGACTGCCCAAGGTAACCATGCAATTGCTTGTGGTTCAACCACAATTTCACGAATCATCATAATGTTGCCTCCTTCGCTTGCCATAACATAGGTTGTCCTTGAACATGATCAACAAATGCCTCATCTAAGCCTAAATAAAAGACATGAGGAATCGTACCAGAATCAGGTTTTAATACTTTCAATTCATGTTTGTGTTCTGCCACCATCTGACTAATTGTGCTATTCGGATCTTTTAGATCACCAATAATCCGGGCGCCTCCCACACAACTTTCAACACAAGCGGGTAACAACCCAACTTCAAGACGATGCGAACAAAAGGTGCATTTATCTGCAGTTTTGGTTTCTTCATTGATAAAGCGAGCATCATAAGGACAAGCCTGAACACAATATGCACACCCAATACAGCGTTCATTGTTAACAACAACAATGCCATCTTTACGCTGATATGTTGCTTGTACAGGACAGACTGGGACACAAGGCGGATTGTCACAATGATTACATAATCGTGGTAGCAGCACATTATTCACGACATGGTTTGAATCTGTGACTTCATATTGACGGACGGTAGTTCTAAATTCACCAATTGGCGTCGCATTCTCAATACCACAACTGATCGTACAAGATTGACATCCAATACAACGACGCAAATCCACCAACATGGCATAACGATGCGTTTCGCTTCCCTCTCGTCGAGCTGGTTGAAATTGCGTTTCAGCTTGACTGAATGGAATAAACGCTTGCCCCACACTTAACACTGATAAATTTTTTAAGAAAATTCGCTTACTCATTTCCATAGTGGCGTTCCTTTTTAGTTATTCTCATTAACCCAATTGAGTTATGACTTTTTTTAGCGTATTGTTAAAGAAGGTCAAATAAAAAACTATTGTGGTTTTCCACATAAAAAGTGAGTGAATTTGATTTCAATCAATAAAAAGGAAGAAATGTGAAAAAGTGCGGTCAATTCTTGAAAATATTCATTTTGCTCATTGGCTTACTACCCAGCCTTGCCTTATCTGAGCAATGGAAAATTGGCATTCTAGCACAGCGTGGCGTAGCACATACCCATGCCAAATGGCAACCTTGGATTGATTGGTTAAATCGGCAATTTGAGTCGCAACATCAATTTTCACTGGTCACATTAGATTTAAATGATCTGAGTGAAGAACAGGCACAAGGTGTTGATTTTGTGCTGACTAATCAAGCACAATTTTTTTATCTGAATAATACGCAAGTCAGCTGGTTAGTTACCCTCAGATCACCTCGACAAATTCAGCATGACTCAATGGGGCGCATCGGTAGTGCTATTTTTGTTCGACAAGACAGTCCTTTTTATCAATTAACTGATTTAAAGAATAAAACGTTCAGTGCAGTAGGAAATAACGCATTTGGTGGTTTTTTACTCGGATATAATGTTTTATATCAACATGGTCTGATTGAGAATAAGGATTTTCAATTAAAATACACGGGCTTTCCTGTTGATAATACCTTACTCCTCTTGCAAGAAAAGAAAGTCGATGCCGCTATTGTCCCTGCTTGTATCTTAGAGGACCTTGCTCAAGAAGGTGTCATCAAAAAAACCGATTTTCGTTTATTATCTGGTAAACCGAATACATTGGACTGTTTAGCCAGTACTGAATTATTACCCAATTGGTCACTGGCTGCATTACCACAAGTTCCTGTGGATTTGACATCAAAATTAGTGACGCTCTTGCTGAGTGAAATACCGACATATTTACCACAATGGACGCCGCCTTACTCAACCACACAGGCTGACAGCATCTTACGTAATCTCTATAAGCACCCTAAACAAGATTTATGGGATAGTACAACTTATTGGCTTCAACAATATCGTGGTTGGATTATCTTTATCGGCTTATTATTACTGTTAAATTACCTCTGGATCAGTTTCCAAATTCATCGCAAAAGCAAAGCGTTACAACAGGCATACCATGAAATGCGCCAATATGAACAACAACTGGCACAAGCTGATCGATTGAGTATTTTAGGTGAAATGAGTACTGGAATTGCCCATGAAATTAACCAACCGCTCTCTGCAATCCGTATGTATGTCGAAGGGGTAAAATATCAATTGAGTCAATCTCACTCGGATCCTAATACACTAGCAATTTTAGATAAAGTCTTAATTCAAGTAGATCGTAGTGCAGAGATCATCCGCAATTTAATGAATTGGGCAAAAGGGAAAACAGATGACAAAACCGAATGTACTGATTTAAATAAACTGTTACAACGTGTGATTAATTTTATGTCCTTACAGCGCCATAATCAGCCACTTATCCGTTTAATTTGCCCAACAACAATTAAACTTGAACTCAAAACAACAATTTTAGAACAAGTGATTGGTAATTGTTTATTGAACGCATCACAGGCGCATGCAAGTGAGATTGATATTGAAGTCAAAAAAGAAGAAAGTGTAATTGTAATTCATATCAGAGACAATGGCTCAGGCTTCAAACCGTCTGAATTAAAATTTCCTTTTGTACCCTTCCGAACCAGTAAAGCGAATGGTTTAGGATTAGGTCTAGTATTATGCCAACGTTTACTTCGTTCCATTGAAGGCGAAATTACGTTACAAAACCGCACAGACAAACAAGGTGCGGAAGTTATTTTGACATTGCCAAATAAAAAGGGGGAAACATGTTAATTCATCTTGTTGATGATGACTTAACAGTACTTGATGCAGCCTGTTTTTTGTTAAAACAAGCAGGATATGAAGTACAAACATGGTCAAATAGCCAAGAATTTGTTGATAATGTACCACTCTTTGAGCCGGGCATTGTGTTACTGGACATGAAAATGCCACTATTGGATGGTCATCAAGTCCATCAATTTCTCTGTCAACACCAAAGTACCTTAGCCGTAGTCATTATGACTGCACATGGCGATGTACCGATGGCGGTTCAAGAGTTTAAGCTCGGTGCGGTCGATTTTTTACAAAAACCTGTACAATTCAGTCAATTACAATCCGTCTTAAAACTGGCGGCAGAAAAAACACAAGCTAGCTATGAACGTTATAAAATTCAACGTTGTTACGCACTATTAAGCAAAAAAGAATTAGATATTTTAACATTATTGATTCAAGGCTATATTAATCGCCAAATTGCAGAAACTTTAAATATTTCAGTCAGAACGGTGGAAGTGCATCGCTCGCATATTATGGAAAAAATGCAGGCACAAACCATTGCAGAACTGATTTATAAAACTGCACAGCTATAACACTGCACACAATAAGAAAACAAGGCAGTGTCAACACTGCCTTGTGATGATTGTCTGATTATAGATTATTCAGATCTAAGACATCCGTCATATCAAATAATCCTCGCTCTTTTTGAGCTAACCATATTGCAGCACGAACTGCGCCTTTGGCAAACGTCATACGACTGGTTGCTTTGTGTGCAATTTCAACACGTTCACCGATATCTGCAAACCACACGCTGTGTTCGCCTACAACATCACTCGCACGAATCGTTGCAAAACCAATTTCATCGCGTTTGCGTTCACCGGTGATACCTTCGCGCGCAAAAATGCCATGAGTTTTTAAATCACGTCCTAAGGTTTTTGCAATATGTTCGCCCATCGATAATGCCGTACCAGATGGTGCATCAACTTTATGACGGTGGTGCGCTTCGATAATTTCGATATCACAGTAATCGCCCATCACTTTGGCGGCTTTTTCTAATAATTTGAATACTAAATTCACACCAACACTAAAATTTGAGGCAAAAACAATCGCCGTTTTCTCAGCAGCCTGCTGGATCTGACGTTTCCCTTCTTCATCTAACCCAGTAGTACCGATGACCATTTTCTTATGATGTGTAACACAAAATTGAAGATGTGTTAACGTTCCTTCTGGACGAGTAAAATCAATTAATAAATCAAATTGGTCTTGCTGACTTGCTAGATCGTCCGAAACGATAACCCCCAATCGACCAATTCCTACTAATTCCCCTGCATCCACGCCAACTAAAGAAGAACCTTGACGTTCAAACGCTGCACCTAATTTCACGCCTTCTGTCTCTGAGATCGCTTGAATGAGCTGACGCCCCATTCTGCCACCTGCCCCGACTACTGCAATATGTAATGTCATGTTAACCTCAGCTTTATGTTTATCACTTCATTTCGATTACGCCACTATACACCAAATAAACACCAAATAGCAGAAAAATCACGCCGGTAACATGATCAATATTGCGACTGTATCGACTATAAAACTGCTTCGCTATCTGGCGAGAAAAGAATAAGGAAATAATATAAAAATAAAGAAAGGTCTCAACCACAATGATCACAAGTGCAATGAGCATTTGCCACGTTTCTGTTAAATTCACTAAAACAAGCGACATCACACTGGCAAAATAAATAATCGCCTTCGCATTAGACAGGTTAATTAATAGCCCTTTCTTGATTTCTTTGTACATTGTCGTCTTTTGATGACGTTGTTGTTCTGAGCTTGGCTCAAACATCACGTTAGTACGACTCTTTAGCATCAATCCGCCCAAATAAGCTAAATAACCTCCACCTAAACACATGATTACCCCATGCAAAATGGGCATTGTAGTAAATAACAGTGCAAGACCAAGCAGGGAGGCTAATGCCCAGAACAATACACCGAGTGTAATACCAAACACCCCACAAATCGCGTGACGTCGAGAATGGCTGGCAGCTAAACGACTCACATAAAAGAAATCTGGACCAGGCGTAATTAAGCCAAAGAAATGCACAATCATTAAATTCAGCATGATTTGTCCTAGAGGAAAAGACGAATAAAGAAAATCACTAACACACTATAAACTGCGGCTAAAATATCATCTAACATAATGCCAAAGCCACTTTCTAATTTGTGATCAAAATAACGAATTGGATAAGGTTTAACAATATCGAAAAAACGGAAAACGACGAACGCCGTCAAACACCAAAACGGCGATAAGTTAGGCACAGCCAACAAAACGAGAAAAATACCGACAATTTCATCCCAAACAATCGCACCATGATCATGAACTCCCATATCATCTGCCGTTTTCTGGCATAGGTAACAGCCTAGCCAAAAACATAATCCAGTCAAAATGAAAAAAAAGCTCGGACTGAGAAACTGTAATAATATCCACCCTAGCATCAATCCAACCAAACTGCCCCATGTACCTGGTGCTGGGTGGATTAAGCCCGCGCCAAACCCCACCGCTAAACAATGAACAGGATTATGTAAATTAATTGATTGGAGAGGTGGCTTCATTATTTATCATCCGATTGAAAGTGATCAAAACCTGGCTTCAGATTCATATCAATCGCCATACTATTACGTTCGAACTTAATACGCTTTTTATTTTGTGGGCTAATTGCTCTAACTTGCCCAACACAAGTATAGTCAACACCAATGTAGGCTAAAGCACGTTCTAATTTGGCTTTATTATTATCTGGCACAGTAAAGCAAAGTTCGTAATCTTCTCCACCCGACAAGGCAAATTTCTCTGCTTGTTCTAGGCCAAACGTACTGACTAATTGAGGTGAAAGCGGCAATTTGTCTACATCCACGACAGCACCACACTGACTACGCTCAAGAATATGCCCCAGATCCGCCACAAACCCATCCGATATGTCAATTGCCGCATTGGCTAAAGAAGAGACAGCTAACTCTAGCCCTAAAAGCACACGAGGAGTAGGACGAAGGTGACGTTGAATTAAGAAAGCTTGCTCAGAATTGACCGCACCTTTCTGCGCTAACAGTAACGCTAACCCACCCGCACTGTCACCCAATGTCCCAGAGACGTAAATCCAATCGCCAACTTTTGCACTATGACGACATAACGCCTTCCCTTTGGCGATAATACCATGGGCTGTAATCGTAATAGCAAGAGGACCTTTCGTGGTATCACCGCCGATCAAATCGACATTATAGTGATCTAGCACATCAAACAAACTTTCACTAAATTCACGCAGCCACGACTCATTAACTTCAGGTAAGGTAAGGGCAAGTGACACCCAAGCAGGCTCAGCCCCCATCGCAGCAAGGTCGCTTAAATTCGTTGCGGCGGCTTTATAGGCTAAATCTGCTGGGCTAATACTAGGTAAGAAATGTGTATTTTCTACCATTGTATCGGTAGTAATGACCAAACGTTGATTTTGGCGCAGTTCGGTAATCGCACAATCATCGCCAATAGAAACGATGACATCTTTACGCGCAATACGTTTTGATGAGGCAGTGAAATAACGTTGAATTATATCAAATTCGCCATCACTCATTGTTGACCTCTCATCCTCTTTATTTACGAGACAAAGCGGGAGCAACTTTATCTAATACTCCATTTACATATTTATGGCTGTCATCTGCACCAAATACTTTTGCGACTTCAATCGCCTCATTAATGACGACTTTATAGGGTACATCTAATTCAAACTTCAGCTCATATACCGCAAGACGCAAAATGGCTTTTTCAATTGGATCCAATTCATTCACATCACGATCCAAATAAGGCGCCATCGCGTCATCTACGACATCAACTTGCTCTGCTGTTTGACGAAAGAGTTTACGGAAATACGCCACATCCACACCTTTTAAATCTTGATCGGCAACAAAAGCCAATTCAATTTCAGCGGGTGAGTTTTGTGACACATACCATGAATATAAAGCTTGTACAGCACATTCTCTCGCACGACGGCGTGGAGACACTTTTTTTTCAACTTTGGTTTCTGTCATCTGAATTACGCCGCGTCAATTTGAGCTAATAAATTTACCATTTCTAAAGCAACCAGTGCCGCTTCCGCACCTTTATTCCCTGCTTTAGTTCCAGCACGTTCAATGGCTTGCTCAATGTTTTCTGTTGTTAATACACCAAAAGCAACCGGAATATTAGCATTCATTGCAACTTGACCTAACCCACTACTTGCTTCCCCTGCAACATATTCAAAATGCGCAGTACCACCACGAATGACCGTACCTAATGCAACAATGGCGTCATACTTTTTGCTTTCTGCTAAACGACGTGCTACTAAAGGTAATTCATAAGCACCTGGCGCACGTACTAAGGTAATATTTTCTTCTTTCACTTGACCAATGCGTTTTAAGGCATCTAGTGCTCCTTCTAATAAACTTTCATTAATAAAGCTATTAAAACGCCCAATCACCACTGCGATTTTGGCATTGGGTGCAGCAATTGTCCCTTCTAATACGTTCATATTGTTTCCTAATTGTCAGGTTGATAGATAAAATCGGTTGCGAATTTTAACACAAAATTTTCATTCAATCAGTAGTTATCTGATGGATTCCTTGTGAAGCAAAAAATACACACTGTAAAAAAATCATAACACCTGTAAAAAAATGATTACATTTTATTTTTTTTACGCTAAAATGCTTGCACACATTTGTTGTTTTTACTTGAGAGAAATTTATGAAAAATAAAACGTTTGGGAGTGCACTCTTAGTTGCAGGTACCACAATTGGCGCAGGGATGCTGGCCATGCCACTCACTTCAGCAGAGATGGGCTTTACTTATACTTTGATTCTGCTCTTTATTTTATGGGGGCTGCTTTCTTATAGCGCCTTACTTTTTGTTGAAGTTTATCAAAAAGCGGAAACTAAAAATGCAGGGATTGCGACATTAGCGGAACAGTATTTTGGCTTACCTGGTCGTATCTTAGCCACATTATCCCTCGTCATTTTTATGTATGCGATCTTATCCGCTTATGTCACAGGGGGAGGTTCACTCTTAGCTGGTATCTTACCTTTTTTAGGTGAGCATGCTACATCGATTTCAATTGTACTCTTTACGCTCGTGCTTGGTGTCTTTATTGTCATTAGTACAGGTGCTGTCGATATGTTGACACGTTTACTTTTTGCCATCAAGCTCATTGCCTTTGCCTTAGTCTTACTCATGATGCTACCGCTGGTTAAAACAGATAATTTACTTGCGATGCCATTGAAAGACTTCTTAATTATTTCGGCAAGCCCCGTCTTTTTCACCTCATTTGGTTTCCATGTCATTATACCAAGTATTAATAGCTATTTAGAGGGGAATATTCGCCGTTTACGTATTGCCATTATCACAGGTACTGCTATTCCATTAGTAGCTTATATTGTATGGCAAATGGCAACCCATGGCGTCTTCCCACAAAGTCAGTTTGTACAAATTCTAAATACAGACCCTACATTAAACGGTTTGATTACAGCAACATACCAAGCCACTGAAAGTAGTTTGATTAGTTCAGCAATGCGCTTGTTCTTTACATTAGCCTTAATTACATCGTTCTTAGGGGTTGCTCTGTCTTTATTTGACTGCCTGTATGATTTATTAAAACGTGTCAATATTAAAGCTAACCGCTTTTCATTAGGACTCCTTACTTTCTTACCACCGCTCGTATTTGCCTTGTTCTACCCAGAAGGTTTTGTCATGGCATTAGGCTATGCGGGTCAAATGTTTACATTCTATGGGTTAGTTTTACCTGTGGGTATGGCTTGGCGTGCCAGAAAACGTTACCCTGATTTACCATATCGTGTGCTCGGTGGAAACCTTACGCTGTTTGCGGCATTAATCCTCGGACTATTAATTATGAATGTACCGTTCTTGATTAAAGCAGGTTATCTTCCAGCCGTAATTGGTTAATTAACAAAAAATGATGTCGTTTAAGCAGGTCGGTTAATAACCGACCTGTTTTTTTATGTCTGATCTACTCGCCTATCAAGCTTTACTTTGAAAACGCTGGTGATTTTCATGAGAGCACGAAGGGGCATTTCAATCTTTGCCCTCTGTCCTCTTTGTGTTATTTAAGTTGAACAAAAAATAAAAATTTTAAATAAACTCGAACATTTTTTTATTTTTTTTGTCTTATAAATACCTAAACTGCGGCTTGTGGTTTGGTGTTTCTACTTTTATTGGAGAAAATGAAAAATGAAAAAAACAAATTTTCTATTAACCAGCATTGCTCTCGGATTAAGCATTCTATCAACGCCGATGCTCTCTCAAGCATCACTCCCTGCCTATGTTGAAGGTCAACAGGTTCCTAGTCTCGCCCCGATGTTAGAAAAAGTCTTGCCAGCTGTTGTCTCAATTTCGGTGGAAGGTAAAGCACAAACTAATGGTCCAGCCCAATTTCATGGTATCCCAGAGGAATTTAAATTTTTCTTTGGTCCCGATATTTTTAATGATCGTGCGCCTCGTAATTTCCGTGGTATTGGTTCTGGTGTCATTATTAACGCAG
The DNA here is from genome assembly GCA_000973525.1 of Pasteurella multocida subsp. multocida OH4807. NCBI lineage: Bacteria > Pseudomonadati > Pseudomonadota > Gammaproteobacteria > Pasteurellales > Pasteurellaceae > Pasteurella > Pasteurella multocida. Next base: position 308,468 of record CP004391.1, read on the forward strand.
AAAAAGGCTATGTGTTAACAAACAATCATGTTATTGATAATGCGGATAAGATTACTGTACAGCTACAAGATGGACGTGAATTAAGTGCAAAAGTTATCGGTGCGGATGAACAATCCGATGTTGCGTTAATTCAAATTGAAAAACCAAAAAATCTTACCGCACTTAAGATTGCCGACTCAGATAAGCTCCGTGTAGGTGATTTCACTGTAGCCATCGGTAATCCATTTGGTTTAGGTCAAACGGTCACATCAGGTATTGTTTCAGCTTTAGGTCGTTCAACTGGTTCTGATAGTGGAACTTATGAAAACTATATTCAAACAGATGCGGCGGTTAACCGCGGCAATTCTGGTGGTCCACTAGTCAATTTACAAGGCGAGTTAATTGGTATCAACACCGCAATTATTTCCCCAAGTGGAGGCAATGCGGGTATTGCTTTTGCGATCCCAAGTAATATGGCAAATAATCTTGTACAACAAATTCTCGAGTTTGGTGAAGTTCGTCGAGGAATGCTAGGGATCAAAGGGGGAGAATTAAATGCTGACCTCGCAAAAGCCTTTGATATCGAAGCACAACAAGGAGCCTTTATTAGTGAAGTACTGCCAAACTCTGCGGCTGAAAAAGCGGGGTTAAAAGCGGGAGATGTGATTATTGCAATGAATGGGCAAAAAATTTCGAGCTTTGCAGAAATGCGAGCCAAAATTGCCACATCTGGCGCAGGAAAAGAAATTGAATTAACGTATTTACGTGATGGGAAAAAACAGCATGCAAAAGTGACGCTGCAATCAGATGATCAAACCCAGGCTGATGCAAGTAATTTATTACCAGCACTCACTGGGGCTGAAATGAGTAATTATGATGAAAAAGGCATAAAAGGAGTGGTGATCACACGTGTTGCAGCAAAATCTATCGCAGAGCAACGTGGCTTGAAAAAAGACGATATTATTATCGGTGTGAATCGTCAGAAAGTCGAAAATTTAGGTCAATTACGTAAAATCCTTGATACGAAACCGTCTGCTATTGCATTGAATATTATTCGCGGTGAAAATAATTTCTACTTACTTATTCAATAAATAGTAAATCATAAAATGGGGAGGCATTTGCCTCCCCATTCTTGTACATCAATCATCCATCCAAATAGACTGTACATTCAGCAAATTAATATCCCATTCCGAATAAAAATAAAACAATCATCATTAATACTTGTTCTTCAGGAATCTCTTGCCCATTCAATTTCAACGCATTATTTTCAAGCAATAAGGCTAAATTCAGTGATTGTTCATTGGAAACCAATACCCCATTTTGAATTGCCTCTGCAAATAAAAGTGTAATCGTTTGTTCCGCTGAGTCACTGGCTTGTTCTTTTGTCATACCATTTGCTTGGTTTAGCACTGTAAACAAGCGAACTAATGCCTGCTTCTCTAAATGAATATTCATCGCCAATTGCTTGAATAACGCCAAAACTTTGCCTTGTTCTAACAAATTCCAATTACCATTTGCTATTTCGACAATCATATTCCCTGTCAACTCTCCCGCTTCTGAAGTCAATTTCAACGGTTCAATTTGCAATAAAGGACGATTGTCTAAAATGGTTTTAGATAATGCCTCGAGTTGTTCTTCAAAGGCAATGCTCTCAACCTGCTCACTTTCAATTAACTTGAGAAGCTTATTCATTGACGAGCCTTCGATATGTGCTAAGGTAAGGTTAGCATCCAGCTGACCAAGCAATTGACCATTTACTAACATTTCAGGTATTTTCGTTACAAGCTCATAGTTTACAAACTGTTCCGTTTTTTTAGTACTTGAGTCCAAAAAAAGATTTCGATATTCCAAATTAAAATCACGACGATTCGGATCCGTTAAAGAAACACGCATATTGTCAATCTGCGCGACCTGTTTACCGACAGGAATCCGTTCCCATTCTGATGTCTGCAAATCACTCTCAATTTTAATATTATTCAATGTAATTAACGAGTTGGATGGCTGTTCCTTGGCACGAATCGCGACATTCAACTCATTGATCATCATTTGCAACTTGCCTATACCCTCATCAGTTAATTGGTCAAAATCGAAGTCAATCCCTTTCCACATTATTTCCGCATCAGTCAACGCCAGTTTAGCGGGCGCAATCTGTGCTTTTCCAGTAAACGTCGAATCATAGTGAATCTTAATTTGACTCTCAAAAGGAAGTCGACCTTGCGCATAATCAAACCATGGTTGTGTTGTTGCATTTTGTACTACACGATCATGACTTGATAACAACACTGGCATAATGTCAAATTGGCGTAAACGGTCTAATGGAATTGGACCGTGATAAAGTGTACTTTCAAATGGCACAGTAAATGCCGTATTAGAAAAAGCCCCTACCAACTCATAAGTCACTTTAGAGCTAAACACACCACGCTCAACATGCAATTTGTCAAATTTAATTTGTTGTTCAGAAGCATCAACTTCTGCTAACTTTGTATTGACTAACGTTAAACGTTCTTCAATTTTTTCCTCAATAATTTTACCCGTATACCAGCTTGAACCCGTCCAAATTGCCGCTAGTGCACCAATGACGCTTAACGCCACAAATGATTTTTTCATAAAAATATCCTAAATAAAATGAAATTAGCATGTGCAATGTACCACAAATCAAGCATAGTATAAAATCTATTCTTTTTTGCTGATAACCTGGACATCATTCATTTTCGTCTGCAACGAAAATTTTTTATTTTCCCCCTTGAACTTCGTAAGTTTAACCTCATTTACTACAACACAAACAACTTGACCCAAAATGAGCACACCTCAAGTTACTTATGGAAAATAAAACAAAAATTTTATTCTTAGGACTTGAAATGCAAAATTTAGTCCTCACTTTGAGGTTATAAATCGAATTAACGAATTTACTAGGAGAAACAAAATGGGAAAAATTATTGGTATTGACTTAGGTACAACAAACTCTTGTGTAGCAGTAATGGACGGTAGCACACCACGTGTTATTGAGAACGCAGAGGGCGATCGTACTACTCCGTCAATCATTGCTTATACGCAAGATAACGAAACATTAGTGGGTCAACCTGCAAAACGTCAAGCAGTAACTAACCCGAAAAATACGTTATTCGCAATCAAACGTTTAATCGGTCGTCGTTTCCAAGATGAAGAAGTACAACGCGACGTGAGCATTATGCCATTCGACATCGTTGCAGCTGACAACGGCGATGCTTGGGTAGGCGTAAAAGGCGAAAAAATGGCACCACCACAAATTTCTGCTGAAGTATTGAAAAAAATGAAAAAAACGGCAGAAGATTTCTTAGGTGAGCCAGTCACTGAAGCAGTAATTACAGTACCTGCATACTTCAACGATGCACAACGTCAAGCAACTAAAGATGCGGGTCGTATCGCTGGTTTAGAAGTTAAACGTATCATCAACGAACCAACAGCTGCAGCACTTGCTTACGGTTTAGACAAAGGTCAAGGCAACAAAACTATCGCAGTTTACGACTTAGGTGGTGGTACATTCGACTTATCAATCATCGAAATCGATGAAGTGGGTGGCGAAAAAACCTTTGAAGTATTAGCAACTAACGGTGATACTCACTTAGGTGGTGAAGACTTCGACAACCGTGTAATTAACTACTTAGTTGAAGAATTCAAAAAAGAACAAGGTGTTGATTTACGTAACGACCCATTAGCAATGCAACGTTTGAAAGAAGCGGGTGAGAAAGCGAAAATTGAACTTTCTTCTGCACAACAAACAGATGTAAATCTTCCATACATCACTGCAGATGCAACAGGTCCAAAACACTTAAACATTAAATTAACACGTGCAAAATTAGAATCACTTGTTGAAGATTTAGTGGCTCGTTCATTAGAACCAGTGAAAGTTGCATTAGCTGATGCAGGTTTAAGCGTGTCACAAATTGATGATGTCATCCTTGTGGGTGGCCAAACTCGTATGCCACTTGTACAACAAAAAGTAGAAGCATTCTTTGGTAAAGCGCCTCGTAAAGACGTGAACCCAGATGAAGCAGTTGCTATCGGTGCAGCAGTACAAGGCGGTGTATTAGCAGGTGATGTGAAAGACGTATTGCTATTAGACGTAACGCCACTTTCATTAGGTATCGAAACGATGGGTGGCGTGATGACGACCTTAATTGAGAAAAACACCACGATTCCTACTAAGAAATCACAAGTGTTCTCAACTGCGGAAGACAACCAAAGTGCGGTAACCATTCACGTACTTCAAGGTGAACGTAAACGTGCGGCAGACAACAAATCTTTAGGTCAATTCAACCTAGAAGGTATCAACCCTGCGCCACGTGGTATGCCACAAATTGAAGTTACTTTCGATATCGATGCGGACGGTATTATCCACGTATCTGCGAAAGATAAAGGCACCAACAAAGAGCAAAAAATTACAATTAAAGCATCTTCTGGTTTATCAGATGAAGAAATTCAACAAATGGTACGTGATGCAGAAGCGAACGCTGAAGCAGACCGTAAATTTGAAGAATTAGTTCAAGCACGTAACCAAGCAGATCATTTAGTTCACAGCACACGTAAACAATTAACTGAAGTGGGTGACAAATTATCAGCTGAAGATAAAGCACCAATCGAGAAAGCAGTATCTGACTTAGAAGCAGCTGCGAAAGGTGAAGATAAAGCGGAAATCGAAGCGAAGGTTCAAGCATTAATCCAAGTGTCTGAAAAATTAATGCAAGCGGCTCAGCCACAACCTGATGCTCAACCGCAACAAGCACAAAGCGGAAAACCAAATGATGATGTGGTTGATGCTGAATTTGAAGAAGTGAAAGACAACAAATAATTTCACTCTCACAAAAATCTGAAGGGCGTAGCAATACGCCCTTTCGATCTATCCATAAACGAGCAATTTTTCCTAACCTTGCTTACTAGTGATGTTAGGAAAGATGAATCAGGAGGAACAATGTCTTTAACACTCTATCCAATCGTTCAACAACGCCTCAACAACAAAATTGCTAATGAGGTAATTCCTGCTTTATGGCAAGAAAATGCGAAGTTATTGCCTCAATCGCAACAATGTTATGGTGTTTATTTTAATTATGAGTCGGATTATCAAGCTGACTATGATTTTGCAATTGCGACAGAAGAAGATGTGAAGACAAACTTTCCCGCTATTGAAATTGAAGATTTAAACTTCTACGAAGTATTTCGTTGTAAGTTAGACGAGATTTACCAAACTTGGCAGCTTATTTGGAAAAAAGAGCAGCAAGGTTTGCTAAAACGTGCTTATACGGTGGATTTTGAAAAATACGATTCTGATAATTCAGTCGCGATTTATATCTCTGTTGTACCACATTGTTAAGCTAGAAAGTGCGGTAAAAATTTTCCCAAAAATGACCGCACTTTTGCCTATCTAAAAATAACATCATTAAAAAATAAAGGAAGACACAATGGAATTTGCAACACAATGTTTACACGCAGGATATCACCCGAAAAATGGGGAACCGCGTGTTCAACCTATCGTACAAAGTACGACATTTACTTATGATTCTGCTGAAGAAATCGGCAAGTTATTTGATTTACAAGCGGCTGGCTATTTCTATACACGCTTGTCTAATCCAACAACGAACGCCGCAGAAGAAAAATTGACCGCACTTGAAGGCGGTGTGGCAACAATGTGTACCGCATCTGGTCAATCAGCGGTATTTTACGCCATGCTCAATATTTTAGAAGCAGGCGATCATTTCATCTCGTCTTCTTATGTCTATGGCGGTACTTACAACTTATTTGCGCATACCTTCAAAAAAATGGGCATTGAAGTGACGTTTGTGGATCAAGATTTACCACTCGAAGAATTGAAAAAAGCAATTCGTCCAAATACTAAAGCCGTATTTGCAGAAACGATTGCCAACCCAGCGTTACGCGTATTGGATATTGAGAAATTTGTTGCACTTGCAAAAGCGGCACAATCACCATTATTAGTAGATAACACCTTTGCGACCCCATATTTCTGTCGTCCAATTGAATTTGGTGCCAACGTGGTGATTCACAGTACATCAAAATATTTAGATGGCCACGCAGTCGCACTTGGTGGTTCAATCACTGACGGTGGTAACTTTGACTGGAATAACGGTAGATTTCCCCAATTCAGTACTCCTGATCACACTTATCATGGTCTAGTGTATACCGAAACATTTGGTCCTGCAGCGTATATTGTAAAAGCGCGCGTACAGTTAATGCGTGACTTAGGGGCAACACCAGCGCCACAAAACAGTTTCTTACTCAATCTTGGTATGGAAACTTTAGCAGTGCGTATGGAACGTCACTATGAAAATGCACAAGCTGTGGCAGAGTTTTTAGAAAAACACCCACAAGTGGCAAAAGTAAGCTTCCCAGGTTTACCTAACTCACAAGATTACACACTAAAACAAAAATATTTACCAAATGGTTTATGTGGCGTGATTTCGTTTGAAGTAAAAGGTGGACGTGAAGCAGCTGCAAAATGGTTAAATGCGCTGAAATTAGTTTCTCGCGAAGTGCATGTGGCGGATATTCGTACTTGTGCATTACATCCAGCAACTTCAACGCACCGTCAATTAAATGAAACAGATCTCCAAAAAGTGGGCATTGCCCCTGGGCTAATTCGTCTGTCTTGTGGTATCGAAAGCCTCAAAGATATCTTAGCAGATTTAGAACAGGCATTTAACGCAGCGAAGTAAGTAAAAACCGTCAGGGTAGATGGTCTTCTACCCTGCATTAAAGCAATAAGCTCATATTTTTTGAAAAAGAAATATCAGGTTATCTCTTTAAAAAACAAAAATAGCACAAAAATCATTCTTGATAAACAAACAACCTTATTTAATTTCAAGCAGTAAATAAACGGAAAAAGTAACTATTATGGCAAAAAAAGATTATTACGACGTTCTTGGTGTTGAACGTAGTGCGGATGAAAAAGAAATTAAACGTGCATATAAAAAATTGGCGATGAAATATCACCCAGACCGCACGCAAGGCAACAAAGAACTGGAAGAAAAATTCAAAGAGATCCAAGAAGCTTATGAAGTGTTAAGCGACAAGCAAAAACGTGCTAACTACGACCAATACGGTCACGCTGCTTTTGAACAAGGTGGCTTCGGTGGTGGCGGTTTTGGTGGCGCTGACTTCGGTGATATTTTTGGTGATATGTTCGGTGATATTTTTGGTGGTGGTCGTGGTCGCCAACGTGTCGTGCGTGGCGATGATTTACGCTACGATCTTGAAATCAGCTTAGAAGAAGCTGTACGTGGCACAACCAAAGATATTCAAATCAATACACTTGCACATTGTGATACTTGTGATGGTTCAGGTGCTGAAAAAGGCTCGAAAGTAGAAGCCTGTTCAACCTGTCACGGCGCAGGTCGTGTTCGTCGTCAACAAGGTTTCTTTGTAACTGAACAAGTGTGTCCAACCTGTCGTGGTTCTGGTAAGAAAATTGAAAAACCTTGTGGTTCGTGCCACGGTGATGGACGTATTCACAAGAAGAAAAATCTTTCGGTGAAAATTCCTACGGGTGTTGATACTGGCAATCAATTACGTTTATCTGGTGAAGGTGCTGCGGGTGAAAACGGTGCACCAAATGGCGATTTATATGTTGTGATCCACGTGCGTGATCACCATATCTTTGAGCGTGATGGCAACAATCTGTATTGTGAAGTGCCAATTAGTTTTACCATGGCTGCCTTAGGTGGTGAAATTGAAGTACCAACCTTAGACGGTCGCGTCAAACTGAAAATTCCTGCTGAAACCCAAACTGGCAAACTTTTCCGTATGCGAGGTAAAGGTGTCATGTCAACTCGCAGCAGTTATGCAGGTGATTTAATCTGTAAAGTGATTGTCGAAACGCCTGTTAAATTGAATGAAGAGCAAAAAGCATTACTCCGTCAATTAGAAGAAAGCTTTGAGGGATCGAATAATAAACCGAAATCATCCAGTTTCTTTGATGGCGTAAAAAGTTTCTTTGATAATTTAGGCAAGTAATTCTCATACAAAATGCACCGCATAGAGATTGATTCAATCCATTGCGGTGCATTTTTATCTCTTAACGGATTAGAGTACTGAAATCGCTTTCACCTGCGCAAAGACAGGTTGATTTATGTGTAAAGCAAGATCTTCAAATGCCCATTTACTGATCGTTGACCAAATGGCTTTATCACCCACAGTAATTTGCACATCGATGCGATTTTCACGCTCGATAATGTGACTTACCTGCCCCTGTAAAATATTACGGATACTGGTTTTTTCAGGCATGTGTAAACTAATAGAAACATCCGAACCTTTAATACAAATACGCTTTTTTTCGCCAATCTGGCAGTCTTGCTGTTTAATCCAGATTTCTTGGTTCATTAAGGATAATGCCGTCATTTTATAGTGTGAATGATGTTGCGAAACGGGTAACAACAGGACCGCACTTTGCTCATCCTCTAGTTTCCAAGGCAAAAAGAGGGGATTTTCCCAGATTGTTTCAAGCAAATCATAAGCCAAGACTTTTCCCTCATCCAATAATACCACGCGCTCAGCTAACCGTAATAACTCGTCAATACTGTGTGTAACATACAAGATCGGAATCTGTATCTCTTTTGACAGCTTTTCAAGATATGTCATTAATTCTCGTTTACGTGGTAAATCCAATGCAGATAATGGCTCATCCATGAGTAAAATTTCAGGGTTAGTTAACAATGCTCGTCCAATCGCCACCCGTTGTTTTTCGCCGCCAGATAAGGTGATCGGGTATCGTTTTAATAAATGACCAATTCCTAATAATTCAACGATATAATGGAATTGCTGAGGGTCCACATTCGATGCTCCATACAATAAATTTCCCTTCACGTTATAATGCGGGAACAAACGAGCATCTTGAAAAACATAACCAACTTTACGCTGGTAAGCAGGAATACAAATATTTTGATAAGTATCCACTAGAACACGCTGATTTAACGAAATACTGCCTTGGTCTAACTTAACTAAGCCACTCACTAAATTAATTAAAGAAGACTTACCTGATCCTGATAAGCCAAAAATCGCCGTTACTCCTTGCGAAGGAATGGAAAGATCCGCCTCTAGCGCAAGCTGACCTAACTGTTTTTTCACTTTAATTTGTAACATAGCCTTGCCCCAATTTTTTCTGCATATTTTTTGCTAGCCATTCGGACAATAGCAAGGAAATCAACGAGAGAATAATCGCAAATACACACAGTCTTGCAGCCTGTTCCTCTGCACCTGGTGTTTGAATAAAAGTATACATTGCTAAAGGAATCGTTTGAGTTTCACCTGCAATATTTGACACAAAGGCTATTGTGGCACCAAATTCGCCCAATGAACGCGCAAAACCTAACACCCCCCCCGCCAGCACACCCGGTAAAGAAAGAGGTAAAGTAATAGTGAAAAATACCCGCCAAGCTGATGCGCCCAACGTTTGTGCCGCTTGTTCTAATTTCACGTCGATACTTTCAAGGGATAAACGGATAGCACGTACAACAAGTGGAAAAGCAACCACGGCTGCAGCAAGCACTGCCCCATTCCAACTAAATGCAAACGAAAAATCAAACCAGCTATACAAGTATTTACCAATAAAACCGTTACGCCCCATCGCAACTAATAATAAATAACCAATCACCACTGGCGGTAAAACTAATGGTAAATGAATCACGCCACTGACAAGCGATTTACCATAAAAATTTTTACGTGCTAATAACCATGCCACTAAAATCGCAAACGGCAAGCTCCATAAAATCGCATTTATTGAAACACTCAAGCTTAATTTGACTGCTTGGATTTCCATTGCACTCAGCCCAAAATGAGTAAGGAGTTGACTAAACAAAAATTGATTCCTTTTATATAAACTGAAATGATTAAAAATGTGACCGCACTTTATGTTGACAAAAGAAATAGGGACGCACAGCTGGCGTCCCTTTTTATTTTATGAAAAATTACTTAACTGCGAAACCATAGTCGGCAAATACTTTTTTTGCCTCTTTGGATTCTAAATAGGTTAAAAATGCGCGCGTTTCTGCATTATCACGATCTTTCAATAATGCAACAGGATACTCAACAGCTTTATATGAACCCGCAGGGAACACACCAACAATTTTCACACCTTTACTCACTTTACCGTCCGTACTGTATACGATACCTAATGGTGCCTCAGCACGTTCGACTAAAGCAAGCGCAGCGCGTACATCTTTACCACGAGCCAATTTTGTTTCTACTTTGTCCCATAGTTTTAAATTTGTTAGTGCTTCTTTGGCATATTGACCCGCTGGCACATGGTCTGGATCGCCTACAGATAAGAAGCTGTCTTTTAACTCAGTTACCCATTCGCCTTTTACTACATCAACATCATTAAGTTTACTCGCTTTTGGCGCAATTAATACTAATTCATTACCAACTAACACTTTTTCAGTTGCTTTAACTGTTAACCCTTTTTCTGATAAGTGTTTCATCCATTTTGTATTCGCAGATAAAAAAACATCAGCTGGTGCACCTTCTTCAATTTGTTTCGCTAACGTTGAAGATGATGCGAACGAGAATACTAATTCTTGTTCTGGTTTCATTTTTTTATAGTCTTCTGCAATCTGATTTAACGCGTTCGTCATAGATGCTGCTGCAAAGACAGTGACTTTAGCTTGCGCAGAAACAGAAAAAGCTAAACAAGCAACAGTCAGTGAAGCGGTAATTGTTTTTAATTTGAACATATAAGTTGCTCCATTTATTTGATTAAAAAACATTATGTAACAAATTATACAATGTTTTAACAAAGAAATGCTATATAAAAAATATGCTTTGTTTTAAAATGTGAGAAACGTCAAAATTTAGCGAAAACTCTGGAGAAAATGATGTTAAACACTGAAATTTTACTCACTATCAAGTTACAACAACAACTTTTTGTCGATCCTAAACGGGTACGTTTACTAAAAGAGATTCAAAAATGTGGTTCAATTAATCAAGCGGCAAAAAATGCAAAAGTCAGTTACAAAAGCGCTTGGGATCATTTAGCCGCGATGAATGATATCAGCCCTAAGCCATTATTAGAGCGTAATGTAGGCGGGAAAAATGGCGGTGGCACAGAATTAACCATCTATGCTCAACGCTTATTACAACTCTATGACCTGTTAGAAAAAACACAAGAAAAAGCCTTTCATATTTTACAAGATGAAAGCTTACCACTTGATAGTGTACTCCATGCTACCGCACGTTTTTCTTTACAAAGTAGTGCGCGTAACCAATTCTTCGGTAAAATTACTCATCTGCGTCACGAAAACATTCATTGTTTTGTCGACATTGATATTGATGGTTTCCCAACTCCTCTCACTGTATCCATCACAGAAAAAAGTGCGGTACGCTTAAAACTGGCTCCAGGTAAAGAAGTGATGATGATGATTAAAGCACCTTGGATAAAAATTCAACATTATGCCCCACCAGAAACGATGCACAACATGTTTCTTGCGAATGTAAAAGAGATAACTGACAAAGGTGAAGTTGAGGAAGTCATCTTAACGCTAGGTAAAGAGAATGTTGAATTTTGTGCAACTCTGCCTCGCTCAAACCGTGTTAAATTACACCAAGATGTTTGGATTCACATTGACCCTGAACAGATTATTTTGGCAACACTTTACTAATATAAAACATGATCGTTTCTCAATACTAAGGGTAGAAACATATTTTACCCTTTTATTTTATAACGTAATTTCATCAATTGGCTTGCCAAAGCTTGGAATGAAGACTTGGATAAAATAATCCATTTCTTGACTATGCCACTGGTGCATCAATTTTTGTAATCGCCCTTTTGCTGCTTTAAATTCCTGATTACCGTTTTCAAGCTCAAATTGTGCTTTAATATAAGCACAAATTAAATCCGCTTGTTTAACAATATGCTTTTCTTCGGGCGAAAAAACAGTTGAGTTGAGATAAGGTGCAAAAGCAGACTGTAATGTTTGCGGCAATAACGAAACCAAGTGTAATTCTGCCGCACTTTCAATCTCTTTATAGGCGTGCGTAATTTCCGCATTAAAATACTTAATAGGAGTAGGGAGATCGCCTGTAAAGATCTCTGAAGTATCATGATACATCGCCAATACAGCGATCCTATCTGCATTCACTTGCCCTTGGTAAAACTGGTTTTTAATTAACGCTAACGCATGGGCAACAAAAGCGACTTGTAAACTGTGCTCCGCTAAATTTTCTTTTTCGAGATTACGCATTAAAGACCAACGCTGAATCAATTTCAAACGATCTAAACAGGCAAAAAAGTGACTGGTTTCAATGTTAATTTCTGGCATAACTAGTTACTTGGATATTCTTCAATCACAACAGGCAATTCAATTTGCTTACCAAGACGCAAAATAAGCACATTTAACTTGGTATTTGGGCGAGTATTGCTAATAACTTGCATCATTTGTGCAGGTGAAATTGCCTCGACATCACCCACCTTTAAAATAATATCGCCCGCTTGCACACCCGCTTTACCCGCGGGGCTGTTTGGGCTCACATTCGTAATTAAAATGCCTTTTTCAACGCTCACACCCTGTCCATTATTGAACAAAATATCGCTTTGTACACCAAAATACCCACGAATCACCCGTCCATCCCGAATGATTTTTTTCATCACATCATTCGCCAAGTCAATCGGAATCGCAAAGTTCAAACCTTCTGCGATTTCACTGGAAGTTTTGCCAATACTTAAGGTATTAATTCCGATCAGTTCACCAAGTGAATTAATTAATGCTCCCCCCGAGTTGCCTCGATTGACTGAAGCATCCGTTTGAATAAAGTTTTGACGTCCAACAAAATCTCCAACAGCATTACGTCCGACTGCACTAATGATGCCTTGCGATACACTTTGCCCTAAGTTATATGGATTACCAATCGCTAATGCGACATCACCAACATGCACTTTATGGTTTGGATTTTGTGGTATGGTAGAGAGGTTATCAGCACGGATTTTTAATACAGCAAGATCTGTCAGATTATCTGAACCAATTAAACTGGCATCAAAAATTTGCCCGTTTTGTAATGCAACCACAATTTGATCAGCATTTTGAATCACGTGTTTATTGGTGAGGATATAACCATCTTTTGACATAATCACACCAGATCCTAAGTTGCCAACTTCCAATTGATCACGACTATTCGATGAAAAAGAACGGTTATACACATTCACCACTGCCGGAGACGCAATACGTACCGCCTCTTTAAATGACATTGGTTCTGATTGAACACGAGTCAGTTGATTTAATCTTGGTAACGCAAATAAGATCAAGAGCGCACAAACCAAACCAATCAACGCTGAATGAATAAGTTTTTTTAACATGCTGATTCCTTAAGTATTGGGTGATAAATGGACTTAATATCTTCCCCGATCCGCTCTATTGAGTGTAATTTCCATTGTGAAACATCAGCTAACTTAGTCAAATGTGGCAACTTACACAACCCTCTTGCCTCATCACCCAATAATTTCGGTGCGGTATAAATAATTAATTCGTCGACTAAATTTGCTTCAATCAAAGCACCAGCCAAAGTTGCGCCAGCTTCAATCCACAAGGTATTCATTTGGCGCTTGCCTAACTCAAGCATTAAATTGTGCAGATATTCAACATTATCGTCTAAAATAATTTGCTCACAAGATTGTGGATAGCCAGATAAATCACGTTCAGATTTACTCACCAACCAGACTGGCGAATCTACTTGGAATAAACGTTGTGTCGGCAGAACTTGATTTTGAGAATCTAAAATCACACGAATTGGCTGGCGTAGATTTTCTTGTTTATATTGTTGTTGAACCTGTTCTGGCAATTGCTCCCAACGAACATTCAACAAAGGATCATCCGCAATCACAGTGCCACTGGCAGACAAAATTGCCGAGGCTTTTGCGCGTTCAGCTTGCACATCTTGACGGGATAATTCACTGGTAATCCACTTGCTTTCGCCATTTGCCAACGCTGTTCGCCCGTCTAAACTCATTGCCATTTTGAGCTGAACAAATGGCTTACCAGTACGCATACGTTTTAAAAAGCCACGGTTCAACCACTCTGCTTTTTCTTCTAATAAACCGACCGCACTTTCAATGCCTTGCTCTGCTAACATTTGCAAGCCTTTGCCCGCCACTTGCGGATTGGGATCGCGCATTGCACTGACTACTCTTGTCACGCCCGCTTCAATTAAGCCCTTCGCACAAGGTGGCGTACGCCCAAAGTGAGAACAAGGCTCTAAGGTCACATAAGCGGTCGCCCCTTTAGCTTGCTCGCCAGCATCACGCAACGCCATCACTTCTGCATGCGGTTCACCTGCTTTAAAATGAAAGCCTTTGCCGATGATAATGCCATCTTTTACAAGTACACAACCCACTGATGGATTAGGTGTTGTGGTAAATTGACCTTGTTCTGCCAGATCCAATGCCATTTGCATAAACACGACATCTTGCGCGCTAAACTCGCTCATTTTAATCCCTTAAATTCTCAATTTCTTTACTAAACTGGTTAATATCATCAAAACTCAAATACACTGACGCAAAACGAATATAAGCGACTTTGTCTAATTTTTTTAATTCTTCCATCGCTAAGGTGCCAACTAATTTGCTCGGCACTTCACGCTCACCCGTTGTGCGTAAACGATGAATAATATGGCTGATTGCTTGTTCCACATCATCGGCACTCACAGGGCGTTTTTCCAACGCGTGTTGAATGCCTCGACGTAATTTTTCCTCATTAAATGGTTCTCGCGTGCCGTCATTTTTAATGATTTTTGGAATGATCAATTCTGCGGTTTCAAAGGTGGTGAAACGCTCGTGACAATTTCCACATTCACGACGACGGCGTACTTGATAACCATCAGACACCAAACGACTGTCGATCACTTTAGTTTCTTCAGTAGAACAAAAAGGGCAATGCATAGTGTCTCCTAAAAAATAATCAATAAAATGAACTTTATCTTAACAAAGTTTAGATTTATTGACGATGACTATTTCCCGACTTTGCTTAAGATCTAACTCATTCAAACTGCGGTAATTTAAAACCCGCCAATTCGAAAAAAGTGCGGTAAGATTTTGCTTTATTTTCTAAGCTCATCGGATAGGCTCTTGAGGTTGAGGGTAAGCGATACAAATGCAATTCTCGCCCCGCATAATGAAAGCTGACAAACTGATTGGTTTTCGGTGGCTTAATTTTTTCAGGCAATAAACTCAAAATGGTTTCAGTGGCTTTGCCACCCGTGGTAAATAACCAACGACAATTTGGCACTTCATTTAACGCTGCCACTAAATCGACAGGCTCCACCACCGTTAAAAATTTGTCTGACGCATTATCTTTTTCACGAATAGCACTATGAATGGTGGAACATAACCCAATCCCCCATTCTCGCAAAAATGCCTCAATACGCACAGGGTCAAAACGTTTCTCGCCTGCCACTTGAAAATGTTGAGGATCATTGAAAAACAATAACCCATAAATCCGCCACATATCATTTTGAAAATTTGGATAATGAAAATGCATACAACGTTTATCCTCTTTTGGCGGAAACGTCCCCATCATCATAACAGTGGCTTGTGGTGGAAAAATTGGAGGAAAAGGGTGGATTTCAATATTCGGTTCACTCATCATTACATCTCAAAAAAACAGAAAAAATGACCGCACTTTTAAGCGAAAGTGCGGTAGGATTTTTATCAATTTTACATCAAAAACGTAATAAAAAGGGAATGACTTGCATTCCCTTTAATCGATTATAGCGCTTTCAAAATATCATCCACGCGATCTTTGGCATCACCGAATAACATTTGAGTGTTGTCTTTAAAGAACAATGGATTTTGTACGCCTGCGTAACCCGTATTCATTGAACGTTTGAATACGATGACGTTTTGTGCTTTCCAGACTTCTAACACTGGCATACCTGCGATTGGGCTGTTTGGATCGTCCATTGCCGCTGGGTTTACAGTATCATTAGCACCGATAACTAATACCGTATCCGTATCTGCGAAATCTTCGTTAATTTCGTCCATTTCTAATACGATATCGTAAGGCACTTTCGCTTCCGCAAGTAATACGTTCATATGACCTGGTAAACGACCTGCAACAGGGTGAATACCGAAACGCACATTCACACCACGCTCACGCAATTTTTGAGTAATTTCAGCCACTGGGTATTGTGCTTGTGCAACGGCCATACCGTATCCTGGCGTGATGATCACAGAGCTTGAGTTTTTGAGTAATTCAGCCACTTCTTCTGCAGTGGTTTCACGGTGTTCGCCTTGTTCCTCATCGCTACTTGCCACTGGATCGTTACCGAAGCCACCTGCAATAACACTGATGAAAGAGCGGTTCATTGCTTTACACATAATGTAAGAAAGGATCGCACCTGATGAACCCACTAACGCACCTGTTACGATTAACAAGTCATTGCTTAGCATAAAGCCTGCTGCAGCCGCTGCCCAACCAGAATAAGAGTTCAACATTGACACCACAACTGGCATATCCGCACCACCGATTGATGCCACTAAATGCCAACCAAATGCTAATGCAATAGCCGTCATTAATAACACAGGGAAGATATTTTCTGGGCTATTTAAGAATGACACCATTAATAAGGCAGACACAATAATCGCCGCTAAATTCAATTTATGACGATGAGGTAAGGTTAATGCTTTGGAATTAATAATCCCGCGTAATTTACCAAACGCCACCACCGAACCAGTGAATGTGACTGCACCGATGAAGATACCAAGGAATACTTCCACATTATGGATATTACTTAATACTTGTTGTTCAGCTAAAAATGCCGCTTGTGCTGCTGCATCTAAATTAGCTGGCATTGCTGCTTCTTGGTGTAAGCCATAGCTATTAAAGCCAACTAATACTGCTGCCAAACCTACGAAGCTGTGTAAAATCGCCACAAGCTCGGGCATTTCGGTCATTTCCACTTTTAATGCACGTTTGATACCAATTACCGCACCAATCGCCATTGCGATTAAGATCCAAAGTGTCCCTTCTGATTTCGGGCCGAAAATGGTTGCCACTAAAGCGATTGTCATACCGACAATACCATACCAACAACCTGCTTTTGCAGTTTCGTGTTTAGAAAGACCTGCTAAGCTCATAATGAAAAGTAATGCTGCAACGATATAAGCAGCTTGTACTAAACCTTCAGACATTGCTTACTCCTTAATCTTTTCTAAACATTGCAAGCATACGTTGGGTGACTTTGAAGCCCCCGAAAATATTGATACTTGCGACTAAAATTGCAACAAATGCCAAGATACTAATGAAGAAGTTACCTTGTGCAATTTGTAATAATGCACCAACAATGATGATACCAGAAATCGCATTGGTTACCGCCATAAGTGGTGTATGCAACGCGTGGCTTACATTCCAAACCACGTAATAACCCACAACACAAGCCAGTACGAATACAGTGAAGTGCGATAAAAACGCTGCTGGTGCAACTGCTGCGATTGCCATAAACAATGCTGCAGCACCTGCCATCACGCCATATTTCACTCGTGGGTCCGCTGGTTTGGCTTCTTTTTTCTCTACTGGTGCTGCTTTGGCTTTTTGTGGTTGTGCAGACACCTGAATTGGCGGTGCTGGCCAAGTGACTTCGCCTTCACGAATCACTGTCACACCACGTAACACAACATCTTCAAAATCAATATTGATATTACCGTCTTTTTCTTTACACAATAATTTGAGTAAGTTGACTAAGTTTGTACCGTAAAGTTGAGAAGATTGGGTTGGTAAGCGGCTTGGTAAGTCTGTGTAACCAATGATTTTCACTTGGTTATCAGTCACAACCACTTCACCTGCTTTTGATAGCTCACAATTACCGCCCGTTGCTGCCGCTAAATCCACAATCACAGAACCTGGTTTCATTGATTCCACCATTTCTTTGGTGATTAAACGCGGTGCAGGTTTGCCCGGAATAAGTGCGGTGGTGATAATAATATCTACTTCTTTGGCTTGTTCTGCATAAAGGGCTAAAGCTCTGCGGTTAAATTCTTCCGACATCACTTTTGCATAACCGTCGCCACTACCGCCTTCCTCTTGGAAATTAATCTCAAGGAAACTTGCGCCCATACTTTCGACCTGTTCTTTCACTTCAGGACGAGAGTCAAACGCACGTACGATTGCACCTAAACTATTTGCAGCACCGATTGCAGCTAAACCAGCCACTCCAGCACCAATCACAAGCACTTTGGCAGGTGGCACTTTACCCGCAGCCGTAATCTGTCCAGTAAAGAAACTACCAAACTCGTGAGCTGCTTCCACAACCGCACGATAACCCGCAATGTTAGCCATCGAGCTTAATGCATCCAATGACTGAGCACGTGAAATACGCGGCACAGCGTCCATTGCAAGTACATTAATTTTCTTCGCGGCTAATTTTTCCATCAACTTTGGATTTTGTGCAGGCCAAATAAAGCTCACTAAAGTCGCACCTTCTTTGATTAACGCAATTTCTGCATCCGTTGGTGCATTGACTTTAAAAATAATATCTGACAGCCAAACTTGCTCTGCTGAGCCAAGTTTTGCGCCTGCTGCTGCAAATGCCTGATCTTCAAAACTCGCTTTAAAACCTGCGTTATGTTCAACAATCACTTCAAAGCCAAGCTTCAAAATTTGCTGCACAGTTTTCGGCGTTGCCGCCACACGACTTTCGTTATCAAGCAGTTCTCTAGGTACACCAATTAACATAATGTTTCCTTCAAATTGATTGATGATAATTTTTGAGTAAAACCTTACTCCCCTAAAAGATGACAATAAGTCAAAACGTTCTCACTGTACCACTTATTGTTTTAAAGTTGAAAAAGTTTTTACCAATTTAAACGATATTTGCTCTTCTTTTTTTCATTTCTATTTAAGAAAACAACAAAGACCATTCACCAATTTCTAACTAATTAATTTATTTCATGTTTCTCTTCAGGTTACGAAAGCTAGTCTTGCCTTACAAGAACTATCATGTTGTGAATATGGGGCGCAACACTCACCAAGTAGATAACAAACAGTTTTACTTGCTATCTATCACAAAATTCCGCAAGATAACGCCACTTTTTTCAAATGATTTATAGGTATTTTCTATTATGCAACTTCCTGCACTTCAATCTGCGACATTGATTCGCCGTTACAAACGTTTTCTCGCTGATGTTCAATTGGATAATGGCGAGGTGTTAACTATTCATTGTGCTAATACAGGGGCGATGACGGGCTGCGGTGAGGCAGGAGATACAGTGTGGTATTCCCACTCTGATAGCCAGACCCGTAAATATCCACATTCTTGGGAACTAACCCAGCTCAAAAATGACAAAATGGTGTGCATTAATACTCACAGATCCAATCAGCTAGCTTTCGAGGCATTGCAAAATAAGCAAATTAAAGAATTAGCAATGTATGACCAAACTCTGCCTGAAGTGAAATATGGTGAAGAAAATAGCCGTATTGATTTTTTATTGAAAGCGGAAGGCTTGCCAGATTGCTATGTTGAAGTGAAATCGGTCACTTTAGTGAAAAACACGATTGGCATGTTCCCTGATGCGGTGACAACACGTGGGCAAAAGCATTTGCGTGAATTAATGACAATGAAAAAACAAGGGTATCGTGCTGTAGTCTTTTTTGCGGGCTTACATAATGGATTTGATTGTTTTAAGGTTGCAGAATATATCGACCCAGAATATGACAAATTGTTACGCGAAGCCATTCGTGAGGGCGTGGAAGTCTATGCTTATGCGGGTAAATTCTCATTTTCTGATGGAAAACCGACCGCACTTTCTTTAACAAATTTAGTACCTTATGTGGGAAATAAAAAATCAAATTAATTATTGAGAATAATTTTCATTAAAGTTGTTGACTTTATTTTTGAGAACAATTATCATTTAAACCATTCAAACAACAATAGATAATCACTCCAACATTTGAACGCCTCCTCCCCCACAAAGAGGCGTTTTTTTTATGCAAAATTTGCGTAAAACTCACCGCACTTTTTCCTCTTATCAAACAACAAAGGCAAACTGTGATTGCACAATTTGCCTTTTGATAAACGACCAACTTCGTTTAATTAGAACGTTGCGGTTAAACCTAATTTAATCGTTCTACCCGGTGCTGGCATTGAGGATTTCGTCATTGGGTCAAGGTAATAACGATCCGTCAAGTTAGTCGCAGAAAGTGACACAAGTAAATTAGAATTAATTCGGTAATTCACATAAGCATCCACTAAGAAAACTGGCTGCCAACGTGGGTTATTATTGGTGTTGGCAAACCAACCCGCATCACGCAATGATTTGTTTCGTGTTTCTTTCACATTGGTGTGATAAACCATTCGTGTGCCTAACTCTAATTTGCGATCCAATAAACGCATACCTAAATTCGAAGTGATTGAATATTTCGGTAAAATGGTATTTTTTAAATAACCATTCGCATTACCGCCGTTCACACATTCCGGAAGCGTTTCAAGTTTATTATTTTGAATATATCCACCGTCAGTAATTGCCGAACCTTTATCACAGAATTTATTTCGGATGTTGTAGCTAATGCCTAAATCGCCAAAGAAATTGCCTTGATCGTAACGTGCTTGTAACTCAACACCTTCTAAAATACGCTTATCAAACTGCTTCATTTCGTAAGTTTCGTCACGATCAAAAATATTATATGTAGTGTTGCGATACCAATTTAAACGAACGTCTGCACGTTCTAAACTTGGGAAAAATCCACGTAAATCATGCACATAACCGACTTCAATATTTTTACTGTGTTCAGGTTTACGTTGATAGAACGGCGTTAAAATATCAATTGAATAACCGATTGTATCTTCAAAAATACTTGGCATTCGTTTGGTTTCATCATAACGGGCATAAAGGCGTGCATTTGGGCTTAAAAACACGGTTGCACCAAAAGAAGGGGCCCAAGCGTGTGCTTTACGCTCGGCTTTTTTCATTTGCTCCCATTGCGCTGCTGTCAATGGAATACGTTCAGGCTGTGTAGTATCTCCCATATTAACTTCGTATCGATACACTTCTTCACCTGTCAGCGGGTGTTTCATTTTTTCCGTTAACATTTGTTTAGTAATGCGACCATCATTAAGTGGGAAAGTCTCTGGTGAAAAACGGCCATATTGATCACGCTCCCAATAAATGTTTGTCGCTTCACCTGCCCAAGGATCTAAATCTTTTGCTCCAACTTCTTCTTCCGTAGGTGCCACATAGCCATTATCTGCTAAATATTTTTCGTGAAAGGCATAAAACGCCTCAGTATCTTTTATAAAAAGCTCGTCATTAAAATCACCATTTGACAATAAATATTTTGGGTCATCCATATGAAGATTTGGATCTTGATCACCATAAAGCTCATTAAATTTATTACGTAATGCAGCCCCTAAATCTTCTTTTTTATTGTAATTGGTATAGTTTTTCATTTCTTCTGGGGTAAAACTGCCGTATGGCTTATAAATACGATAACTTAGTGGTATTCTTCCCGCATAAATGCGATCATCTGGCGCTAAATTGCGGATTTTTTCCTGTAACCCAATATCTTTGGATTTGTAGTGGGTATATTTCATCCCCGCAGTCAACATTAGCCAGTCTGTTGGCGTATATTCAAATTTAAAGCCTGCAGTAAATTCGTTACGTTTTCCTTTTCGATCACCTGATTTGGCGTCATTATCGGAACGACAGATATTCTCAGTGCCAGCCCCATATTTAGAAGAATCTAAACAAATAAGCTCTGATGCCTCCCAAGTTTGACGCATCATATTATATTTATCCCATAACGCATACACGTTGGTACTGTCTAAGGTTTCACGACGGTAATTTGCCATGACATCTAAAGTTAACTTAGGATGTAACGCAAAACGGTTGCTGAAAGTCACGCCAAAGTGATTATCCCGCGCAAATTGCACCTGTGAAGGTTGGGTATTTAATAAGCCGTCAAAATTTGGTGTCGCATTCCCACTATTGAGATACTTACGAGCCATTTTGTTCACTTCTTCTAATAAAAGCCCTTGGTAATGTGCACGCTGATCAGGTGGTAAGCCGTGCAATACATGCTCTAGGTTTTCAATACCTTCACGTTGCCCGACAATGCTAAACACATCAGAACGCATATAACCCCATTCTTTGTCATAAAATAAGATATCACCAGGTGTACCTCCTGATGTATTGGTTTCAGTACGGTTCCATACCGACCACAAGCCAATTTTTAAATCAATCCATTTATTGTTTTCAGGGTTATACGCAAAATCTACACTTGCGGTGGTTTGCTTCACATTGGCTAAAGGCCATTCTCGCACCGCACCATCATCACGGGTAAGTACAGTACCTAAGCGAGAAGGCATAATGTCACCGTAATCAATTTTAGAGTGGCGAATATTTGCACTGACACTTGCGGCATCTGTTAATTTAGCTTTGCCTTTGAGTAACCAAGATTTACTGTGATAAGAGGTATTTGGCACTTCTTTGCCTGGGTGGTAAATTTTGGCAATTAACGGAATATAAGGATCGTCGGAATTCATCTCGTTAAAGTTAGGCGGTTCCGTTAAATCTTCACCATATTTATTGCCACCCTTTTTACCTGAAAAGTAATTGCCTTTGGTGCGGTATGCATAAGCAGCTAAAGCTTCATAGCCTTCATCTTTGACCGCTACAGCTAAACGTGCTGCATTATCATTGAAAAATTTATTTCGACCTTGTGAACGCGCTAAAATCTGCTCATTATTTTTGAAGAAAACCGCATATTCGCCCAATTCTGCACTGCCATCTGGAGCTGCAATACGGTAATCTTGCCCAATTGCACTCCCCTGATAAGGACGTGCCTTAATAGAATTATTGGCAGTTTCGGTTTTCAGCTCAATGCCCCATTTTTTACCAGGCTTCACAATATCATCTGCATTCAAGGTTTTCATACGTACCGTACCGCCCGCCCCTGTACGTAAAGTGCGGTCTAAATTTGGACCTTTTTCTACATCCACTTCACTGATTAAAAAAGGATCGAGGTAATTTCGGTTATTGACGCCAGAATAGCCACGCCAAATGGTAATCGCTTGCTCAGTATCATCGACTAATACAGGAATACGCCCTTGCCCCCAAGTGCTACGAATAATCGGGTCAATCGCCCCTCCGTTACGAGCATCACCACTATAAACCCCAGTCACACCACTAATTAAATCTGCCACCGAATGATTATGAAAGGTTTCAATTTCTTTCTTACTTTTATATTCAGTCACTTGATCTTTAAGGAAAACGTTATCTTTACCTGCGATTGCTTTATTTTGAGAAGTCCCTTCTACAACTATCGTATCTAAATTAGTTGCAGCATAAGATTGGGGAATATTCAATAAAAAGAGAAGTAATGCCGTTGCAAGACTCTTTTCTTTAAAAGACAGGTTGTTATTACTTATTACGCTCATAAATGCTCTCCACAAAACAATATAAAAATGATAATAATTCTTAATTTTATTATTGATCATTTTTGATGCAATCAAGTAATTTCATTTTTGTGAAGGAAGACACAAAATTCGCTCATTTTTTGTAAGCGTTACCAAAACTGAGTTACTTAATATTAAGTAAAACGGCAAATATTAATCGTGGATAAAGCCCTGTCTGGGCTTTTCATTTATTGAATAATCACTATAATGTAGAGTTTTATATTGAATAACACAGGATAAAATAATGACGGATATCAATACAGTCCTCGCCGAGCTGAAACGCGGTGTAGATGAAGTGCTTTCAGAAGCTGATTTAATCGAAAAACTAAAAGAAAACCGCCCTTTACGCGTCAAATTAGGTGCTGACCCAACTGCACCAGATATTCACTTAGGCCACACTGTTGTATTAAATAAATTACGTCAATTCCAACAATTCGGGCACGAAGTGATCTTCTTAATCGGTGACTTCACTGGTATGGTTGGTGACCCATCTGGCAAAAACAGCACCCGCCCACCGCTTAGCCGTGAAGATGTTCTACTCAATGCGGAAACTTATAAACAACAAATCTACAAAATTTTAGATCCGCAAAAAACTCGCATTGTATTTAACTCAAGCTGGTTAGGTGAGTTAGGGACTGAAGGGATGATTCGTTTAACATCTAACTATACGGTTGCACGTATGTTAGAGCGTGATGATTTCAAAAAACGTTTTGGTAACAATCAACCTATCGCAATTCACGAATTTATTTATCCATTATTACAAGGTTATGACTCTGTTGCGCTAGAAGCAGATATTGAGCTTGGCGGTACAGACCAAAAATTCAACTTACTTGTCGGTCGTGAATTACAAAAATCAGCAGGTCAAAAACCACAAGTAGCAATCACATTACCATTATTAGTAGGCTTAGACGGCGAGAAGAAAATGTCGAAATCGCTTGGTAACTACATTGGTGTAACTGAAGCTCCAAGCGAAATGTTTGGTAAAGTGATGTCGATTTCTGATGATTTAATGTGGGATTGGTACAACTTACTTTCATTCCGCCCATTAACTGAAATTGCACAGTTAAAACAAGAAGTAGAAAGTGGTCGTAACCCACGTGATGTAAAAGTATTACTTGCGAAAGAAATTATCGCGCGTTTCCACTCTGAAGCAGATGCAGAAGCAGCGGAACAAGAGTTCATCAATCGTTTCCAAAAAGGTGCAATTCCAGATGAAATGCCAGAATTTACTTTCGAAGGCGAAATAGGATTAGCAAACTTACTAAAAGAAGCTGGCTTAGTTGCATCCACTTCAGAAGCAAACCGTATGGTTCAGCAAGGTGGTGTAAAAATCGACGGTGAAAAAGTCGAAGATGCAAAATTAACCATTTCAGCAGGCACCGCAGTTTACCAAGTTGGGAAACGCAAATTTGCCCGTGTGATGGTGAAATAAGCAAAATTGCTGTAAAACAGACCGCACTTTGTTTCAATACATTATCCTAATGGCTGTCGATACACTGCCCATTTTTTATTTTTCTCGCACACAAAAAAGCCCTATCTACACAATAGGGCTTTCAAATAAAATGACAAAACGTGCTAAAATCTTGCGGTTAAACCAAGTTTTACCGTACGACCTGGTGCAGGCATGGAAGATCTTGTCATCGGGTCAAGATAATAACGATCTGTTAAGTTAGTCCCTGATAAAGTGAGTAACAAGTTCTCATTCACTTGATAATTAATATAGGCATCCACTAAGAACACTGGCTTCCAACGAGGTACATTGCCATATCCTGGGAAACCTGCATCAAATAAGGATTTGTTGCGCGTTTCTTTGACATCGGTGTGATAAACCAAGCGAGTACCTAGCTCCAATTTTTCATCCAACAAACGCATACCTAAATTTGAAGTGATGCTGTATTTCGGCAAAATAGTATTTTTCAAATAACCATTGGCGTTACCGCCATTCACACAAACTGGGTGGATCCTATTTCCTTGAATAGAGAAGTCGTTATTAATAATAGCTGACTCTTTATCACAGAATTTATTACGGATATTGTAACTAATGCCTAAATCTGCGAAGAAATTGCCTTGATCATAACGTGCTTGTAACTCTAATCCCTCTAAAATACGTTTTTCAAATTGACGCATTTCATAATTCACATCACGGTCAAAAATATTTTTGGTGGTATTTTTGTACCAATTTAAGCGAATATCCGCCCGTCTTAACTGTGGGAAGAAACCACGTAAATCATGTACATAACCAATTTCAATATTTTTACTGTGTTCTGGTTTACGTTTATAGAAAGGTGTCAACACGGCTACTGAATAACCAATGGTATCTTCAAATAAACTTGGCATCCGTTTAGTTTCATCATAGCGTGCATAAATCCGTGCATTAGGGCTTAAAAATACCGTTGCACTGAATGACGGAGCCCAAGCGTGAGCTTTACGTTCGGCTTTTTTCATGGCTGCCCACTGAGCATCCGTCAGTGGGATATGAGTTCCTTTTGCAGAACCTTCAAGTCGATAGCGATAAATTTTCTCTCCAGCTAACCATTTACCCGCTCTCTCAAAATTGCGAGGGATTACTTCCTCATTTTTTCCCGTAATGGGATTTTCAACTAATTCTTTCAAACTAGCAGGATCAATTTCCCCATTAAAAGTTGGAAATTCCTCTCCTGGATAATTACCATATTCATTTCTATACCAGGAAAATTCTTTAACAAGATCATATTTCATTCCTGAACCTTGAGCATTAAAATATTTTTCTTCAAATTCTTTTTCCTCTGCTGATAACTCTGGAAAATTGTTCGCAAGTTTAAATTCTTCGAATCTCCTATCCCTTTCATTCCGAAAATAAGAAACACACACATTAGGAGCAAAACCTGCTTGCTGACAAATCTCGTCCGATGTCATACCTTGACTTAATAAAGTATCGTAGGTGGGATATTTTTCTGCAAATTGTTTTGTAAGTTCAATTTGGCGGTTATAGGTTTTTTTATAACGTTCAGCAACTGCCTTATCCGCATCTTCTAGTTCTTTAACTTTCAATAAACTTAATTTAATCACAGAAGGATTTTGAATTGCCTCTTTGCTCATATCCTTAATTTTTTCTTGTAACCCCTTATCTTTCGATTTGTAGTGGGTATATTTCATCCCCGCCGTGAGCATTAACCAATCTGTTGGCATATATTCAAAACGGAAACCCGCATTAAACTCATTACGCGTGCCTTTTCTGGGTGCCGCTTTGGCATCAGTACTGATCCCCACTTTACAAGCATTTGGATTGGTTGGGCTACAATCACCAGACATTGCACCTGGTACTTTATATTTTTCCCATAATCCAAATACGGTGTCCGTTTCGAGAGTTTCACGGCGATAGTTCGCCATCACATCAAGATTTAATCTTGGATGGAGCTCAAAGCGATTACTCATCGTTATCCCCCAATGGTTATCACGCGCAAATTGGGCATGTGCTTTTTGCGTATTAAAAATGCCATCTGTGTTTGGAGTTGCCGTGCCTGAATTTAAATAAGCCTCACTTTTTTCTTTCATGAGTTTAACTAACTCTTTTTCCACTTCTTTACGGAAATTAGGATCATCAAAATCGAAATTCCAATCTGGATGCATTTGCATATATTGTGGTCCTACAATGCTATAGGCTTCGTTAATTGCTTCCATACGCATATTGCTATATTGCTGATCAGAGAACAATACATCCATTGGTGAGCCACCCGCTGTATTGGTTAAGGTCTTATTCCACAATGCCCAAGCTCCAATCTTTAAATCAAGCCACTTATTATCTGGTGAATTAAGTTCATAGTTAAAACTGATGGATTTTTGTTTTACATTAGCAAGAGGCCATTCTAGAACTGTACCTAATCCCCCCCAAACTTGACCTAAACGTGATGGCATAATATCGCCATATTGAATATCACTTTGTCTAAAATTCATATTTACATTGGAATAATCATTAATATAGTATTTTCCTTTCAGTAATAAAGATTTAGATTCATACGAGGTATTCGGTGTTTCATATTTCGGATAATAAATTTTCGCAATATAAGGCACATAAGGATCATCACTGTAAAGATTAACATTTCGCTCCATAGGTTTTCCTTCACCATAACGATGTCCCCCTTTCGAACCTGCATAATAATTTCCCTTATTGCGATAAGCATACGCAGCTAGACCCTCAAACTTATCTTGCTTAGTTGCAACGGCAAGACGAATCGCATTATCATTAAAGAACTTATTACGCCCACCGCTACGTGCTTCTTGACGATCATCTCCTTTGAAGAAAGCCGCCCATTCCCCTAATTCAGCTCCACCAAGTTGGCTAACTTTACGATAATCTTCACCAAAAATATAAGGTCCAGGTCGTTTTTTAATTGAGTTATTAGCGGTTTCTGCTTTTAGCTCGATCCCCCATTTATCGCCAGGTTTAACAATATCATTAACAGAGAGTGTACTCATTCTGACTGTCCCTGCCGATCCTGTACGTAAAGAGCGGTTCAAACTTGGACCTTTTTCAACTGAAACCGAGCTAATCAAGAATGGATCAAGGTAATTGCGGTTTGATACCCCAGCATAACCACGCCAAATTGTAATAGATTGTTCTGTGTCATCGACTAAGACAGGAATCCGCCCCTGTCCCCATGCACTACGAATAATCGGATCAATGGCACCACCGTTACGAGCATCGCCACTATAAACTCCCGTGACACCACTAAATAAATCAGAAACCGAATGGCCATGGAACGCTTCAATTTCTTTTTTGCTTTTGTATTCTGTCACTTGATCTTTAGTAAACACACTGTCTTTTCCTGCTTGAGCGTTATTATCCCCTTTGCTGCCAACCACAATGGTTTCTAGGCTGGTAGCTTGTGCAACAGAAAGATTTAATAACATCAAAAGCAACGTTGTCGCTAAACTAACGCACCTTAATTGGTTTGAGTTTTTGATCTTAAACATACTTAGCCTCCAATTTAATTAAATAAAAATCATTATCATTAATATTAAATAAGGGGTAATTCTAAGAAATGTACATTTATCATTCAATTATAAAAATGTTATTTTGTGATCTTGAACACACATTTATTTAACAATGTAATAACATTTACAAAATAGAAAAGACCGCACAATGCGGTCTTTTTATAAAAGATGATCAATAATTTAAGCTCAATATTGCGAGACTAAACGCTGCGGATGAATAACATTACGCTCATCTACTAACGCAACCCCCAAGAATTGCTGCTTATCCGAAAACAAGCGAACCTGCCCAATACATGCATTTGGATTATCAAACTTCACACGTTGACCAAACCCAATCGCTTTGCTCTGCTCTTCTGTTAACACTAAAGCTGGCAACTTAGAAACCGCACTATCAACAGGTAATAAATGTTGATCAAGTACAGCAAGATCCTGTCGCTCTGCTAATTCTTGTAAACGATTCCAATCCATCATTGCTTCAACAGGATAATCCGCCACTGCTGTGCGACGTAATACCGTCACATGGGCACCGCAACCTAAATACTCACCTAAGTCGTCCACTAGGGTACGAATATACGTTCCTTTTGAGCAATGAACCTCTAAAGTTAAGTATGGTGCCTGATACTCAATAAACTGCAATTCAAAAATCGTAATAGGACGCGCTTCACGTTCAACCGTGATGCCCGCACGTGCGTATTCATACAGCGGTTTACCTTGATGTTTCAGCGCCGAAAACATGGTTGGGACTTGCATGAGATCTCCACGAAAATGTGGCAACGCGGCAAGAATATCCTGCTCGTTCACTTGCACCGCCCGAGTCTCAACAATTTGTCCTTCTGCATCAGAGGTATCGGTTCTTTCACCCAGTTTCGCCGTAACGCGATAACGTTTATCTGCATCTAATAAAAACTGCGAAAACTTAGTTGCTTCCCCCAAACAAATGGGTAACATCCCCGTTGCTAAAGGATCTAATGCCCCAGTATGCCCTGCCTTGTTGGCTTGGAAAAGACGTTTGACTTTTTGCATAATGTCATTCGAACTCGTCCCCTGCGGCTTATCGAGCAAAAAAACACCATCAATATCACGTCCGCGCTTACGAGGTTTTGACATTATTTTTCCTCTGATAACACATCATTTTCATCATCAATATGACGAGCTTGATCTTGGCGGACTACGTTGGTCACTAAGTTAGACATGCGCATTCCCTCAATCAAAGAGCGGTCATAAACAAAACGAATTTCTGGTACAATACGTAAACGCATGGCTTTACCTAATAAACTACGGATATAGGGCGATGCTTTTTCCAGTCCTTTCATCCCCTCTTCAATCGCTGCTTCATCATTATCAAATAAAAAAGTGACAAAGACCTTGGCATATGCAAGATCGCTTGATACTTCAACATCAGAGACAGTCACCATACCAATACGTGGGTCTTTGACTTCACGCTGTAAAATCACCGCAATTTCCTTTTGAATTTCCTGGGCAACGCGATCACTACGTTTAAATTCTCTTGCCATTTGCTTTTCCTTTCTTGTTCATTAAGACGTGTATTTTGGCATAAATACCGCATTTTTAACACAGATAACTGAACGTTACAGACCATTTTATCTCAATTGCTCTGACATGTTGAGTGTGCTTCACGTATTCCAATTGAGAAATGTGAACGTCTTACTCTCTCGCGTCATGTTATATTGTTCAACTTATCTTATAACAAAAAAGCGGATAGCCATGACTATCCGCTCAGAATCTAATTGTCTGACTGACGTTAAATCGTACGTTTAATTTCCACGACTTCAAAGACCTCAATCTGATCACCGACTTTCACATCATTGTAGTTCTTCACGCCGATACCACATTCCATACCGTTACGTACTTCTGCGACGTCATCTTTAAAGCGACGTAATGATTCGAGTTCACCTTCAAAGATTACCACGTTATCACGTAATACGCGGATTGGATTGTTACGTTTCACAATACCTTCTGTCACCATACAACCTGCAATTGCGCCAAATTTCGGATGACGGAAAACATCACGCACTTCAGCAAGACCAATGATTTCTTGTTTAAATTCAGGTTGTAACATCCCGCTCATCGCCGCTTTAATTTCGTTTAATAGCTCATAAATGATGGAATAGTAACGTAAATCAATGCTTTCTGATTCGATAATACGACGAGCAGAAGCGTCGGCACGAACGTTAAAGCCAAGTACGATAGCATTTGAGGCTGCCGCTAAAGTTGCATCAGTTTCAGTAATACCACCTACACCTGAACCTACAACTTTCACTTTGACCTCTGCAGTAGAAAGCTCGTTCAATGATTGGCAAATTGCTTCCACAGAACCTTGTACGTCTGCTTTTACAATCACGTTCAATTCTGCCACATCGCCTTCTGCCATATTGGTAAACATATTTTCCAATTTCGCTTTTTGTTGACGAGCAAGTTTCACTTCGCGGAATTTACCTTGACGGTATAAAGCGACTTCACGTGCTTTTTTCTCGTCACGAACCACTGTCACTTCATCACCCGCTGCTGGTACGCCTGAAAGCCCTAACACCTCAACTGGAATTGATGGTCCAGCCATTGCGACTTCTTTACCATTTTCGTTACGCATCGCACGTACACGACCGTATTCAAAGCCACAAAGTACGATGTCACCACGATGTAATGTACCCGATTGAACGAGGATAGTTGCCACTGGACCACGACCTTTATCAAGGTAAGATTCAATCACCACCCCCGTTGCCATACCGTCTTTAACCGCAGTTAATTCAAGTACTTCTGATTGTAATAAGATTGCTTCAAGTAACTCATCAACGCCTGTACCTTTCTTCGCAGATACGTAAACGAATTGAGTATCACCACCGAATTTCTCAGCAACTACTTCGTGTTGTAATAATTCCGTTTCTACACGCTCTGGATTTGCTTCAGGTTTATCAATTTTGTTTACTGCAACAACAATTGGTACACCCGCTGCTTTTGCGTGTTGAATAGCTTCGATTGTTTGTGGCATCACACCATCATCCGCCGCAACCACAAGCACAACGATATCTGTTGCTTTTGCGCCACGTGCACGCATTGAGGTAAAGGCTGCGTGTCCTGGTGTATCTAAGAAGGTGATCATTTTGCCGTCTTCAGTTTCTACGTGGTATGCACCGATATGCTGAGTAATACCACCTGCTTCGCCTGAAGCCACTTTCGCTTTACGAATATAGTCAAGTAATGAGGTTTTACCATGGTCAACGTGACCCATAATTGTCACAACTGGCGCACGAGTTACTAATTCCGCATCGACATCGCGGTCACTCATTACTGATTCTTCCAGTTCGTTCTCTTTACGAATGATAACTTTGTGTC
Organism: Pasteurella multocida subsp. multocida OH4807; assembly: GCA_000973525.1. Taxonomy (NCBI): domain Bacteria; kingdom Pseudomonadati; phylum Pseudomonadota; class Gammaproteobacteria; order Pasteurellales; family Pasteurellaceae; genus Pasteurella; species Pasteurella multocida. Next base: position 340,187 of record CP004391.1, read on the forward strand.
CCATTTCTTCTGCAACAAGTTGTGCAGTTTCTTGGTCGATCACTTGGTTAATGGTTGCCATAGCCCCCATTTTCATCATTGTTTTGATCACTTCTGTTGCTTTTACTGCCATTTTATTTGCCAGTTCAGCCACAGTAATGGTTTCACCAATCACCACATCACGGTTAACCGCTTGTGCGGGTTTCGTGAAGGCTTGTTGTAATGCGCTGCCTTTCTTCGCATTTTTGCCTTTACCATTTTTGCCATCTTTTTGATTACGACGATTAGATTCACGTTCAGTTTTTGAGCTTTCATCTTCACGTCCGCCTTTTTTCGCTTTCACGACTTTATTTTTGCCACCACGATTACGGCTTTCTTTACGACGTGCTTCTTCGTCTTCCGCTTCACGTGCATAACTTGATGTTAAGTGATAATCCGCATAATCATCACTTGAGTCTGAATCTACGTCATCATCGCTTAACTCAGCATAACGTTTCGCTTCTTCTGCCGCTTTACGCGCTTGCTCTTCTGCTTTTTGGCGCGCTAACTCATCTGCTTTGCGACGTAGCTCGGCTTCTTCGGCACGGCGTTTTTCTTTTTCTGCATCCACCACTTTCGTTGGGACTACAGCCGCTTGTGCTTTTTTAGTTTCTTCTGTCGCTTTCATTTCTTCAGCTTTTGCTTGTTTTGCTTTTTCCGCTTCAAGACGTGCTTTTTCTTCAGCTTCTTTTTTAGCCTTTTCCGCCGCTAATCTTTCCGCTTCTTCTGCCGCTTTCAACTTCGCTTCTTCTGCACGTTTTGCGGCATCGGTTGGCACAGTACGCTTTTTACGGACTTCTACTTGTACTTCTTTTGCTTTCCCCCCCGCTGTTGTGCTGACAGTGGTTTTCGTTCTACGCTGTAAACTCAGTTTTTTTGGGGCTGTACCATCCGCTTTTTTTACATCTTCTGTCATCTCTTTTCCTCCCATTACTCACTGAACCAACAGATATTACGTGCTGCCATAATAAAGTCTGCTGCCTGTTCTGCAGTTAATTCTTCAATATCTGCTAAATCATCCACACCTTGCTCGGCAAGTTCCTCCAAGGTTGTAATTTTTTTCTCTGCTAATTTTAATGCGATATGACGATTCATACCGTCTAAGTTCAGTAAACGTTCTTCAATATGTGCTTGTTTTAACGCTTCTTCTTCCGCTAATGCGGCAGCAGTAAGTGCATTTTTGGCTCTTGTCTGCAATTCTTCAACTAGATCCTCATCCTCCAAACCATCAATCGCTGTTAACTCACTGACAGAAACGTACGCTAATTCGTCTAAAGTTGAAAAACCTTCTTCAATCAGAAGATGTGCAAAATCTTCATCAATCTCTAATGTATTCATGAACAGTTTTAACACTTTATTGTCTTCTGCTTGATGTTTTTCGTCTAATTCATCGGTGGTCATCACATTTAATGTCCAACCCGTTAACTGTGTTGCGAGACGAACGTTCTGACCGTTACGACCAATCGCTTGTGCTAAATTTGCTGACTCAACTGCAATATCCATTGAATGTGAATCTTCATCAACAACAATTGAACTGACATCCGCTGGTGCCATCGCATTAATCACGAATTGTGCTGGATTATCATCCCAAAGCACAATATCAACACGCTCACCACCTAATTCGTTAGTGATCGCTTGTACACGCGCACCACGCATACCTACACAAGCACCTACTGGATCGATACGTTTGTCATTGCTTTTTACTGCAATTTTCGCACGAGAACCTGGGTCACGAGCCGCGCTCTTAATTTCAATAAGTTCTTCACCAATTTCAGGCACTTCAATACGGAATAGCTCAATTAACATTTCTGGCTTAGCACGCGTCACAAATAGCTGCGCACCTTTACTTTCTGGGCTAACTTTATACAACACACCACGTACACGATCACCTGGGCGGAAATTTTCGCGTGGTAACATATCTTCACGTAAGATTACAGCTTCAGCTTGTTGACCTAAATCTAATACGATATTGTCACGGTTCACTTTTTTCACAGTTCCCGTCACGATTTCACCTTCTTGTGAACGAAACTGTTCAACAATCTTATTACGCTCAGCTTCACGAATTTTGGTACTAATCACTTGACGAGCAGTTTGCATGGTAATACGGTCGAATGCGACAGATTCAATTTGATCTTCAACATAATCACCTAATTGTACATTTGGATCTTCAAACTGTGCCGCTTCTAACGTGATTTCTTTGGTTGGGTTGGTCACTTCTTCTACCACTAACCAACGACGAAAGGTATCAAATTCACCTGTTTTAGGGTTAATCACTACACGCACATCAATTTCTTGCTCATATTTTTTCTTAGTTGAAAGTGCTAATGCGCTTTCTAGTGCTTCAAAAATTTTTTCGCGTGGTAATAATTTCTCGTTTGATACGGCTTCAGCAGCCAATAAAAGTTCTTTACTCATTGCTCTGTTTGCTCCTGTTAAAATTTAGGAATAATATTGGCTTTCTGAATATTGCCAAACACTAACACTTGTTCTTGACCATCAACAATTAAGGTCAACATATCGTTTTCGATTTTCTCTAATTTCCCTTGCCATTTACGGCGATCTAATACGGGGATGCGTAAATGTACGACAATTTCTTGACCGATATAACGTTGATACTGTGCTAAAGTAAACAAGGCTCGCTCGAGACCTGGGGAAGATACCTCTAAGTTATATTTATCTGCAATCGGATCTTCAACATCTAAAATCGCACTTACTTGGCGACTGACATCGGCACAATCTTCAACAGTCACGCCACCTTCTTTATCAATATATACACGCACGGTTAAATATCTGCCCGAACGTTGGCATTCTATCCCCCAAAGTTCACAGCCTAAATCTTCAACGGATGCTTGTAATAATGCTTGTAATTTTTGTTCTAACGTTGCCAAAACAAAATCCTCATAATATGTTTAATGACTCATCATACACTTATCTTTTCGCGTGAATGATTATTCATCTCAAATTTTAGACGTAAAAAAAGGACTCGAGAATCCAGTCCTTACATCAAAAAATCCTTATCCAGATACGAAAAAACCCCATTATATATTGGGGCTTCTTTACTGAACAGTCTGTAAAGTGGTTGCGGGGGCCGGATTTGAACCGACGGCCTTCGGGTTATGAGCCCGACGAGCTACCAAGCTGCTCCACCCCGCGTCCGAAATATGCGCGTATTATAAAGCGTTCATCAAAAATAGCAAGTTATAATTATCAACTTTTTAAGTATTATCAAAAAAGTTGATAAAATCAAACTTACACTATATTAAAAACGAACACCTGTGCCGACACCGACACCAACTCCCACTCCGCTGCTTCCTCCACCTGCATTGATGCTCCCACCGATAGCGCAGTTAGATAACAAAAGACTCATTACAATCATCATCACGTACTTTTTCATACTACTTCCCCTTACTCAGTTGAGCAGACATATTGTCAAATAAACGATAAATTGCAATTAAATCTGTTTTTGCAATCGGCTTAAATGGTAACAAAAGATAATACACAAGGCGATACCGACGTAATATTGCACAAACACGTTGCCAGACTTGTGGATCTCCTAACGCCGTATACAAGCCGATCACGTTTTGTACCTCGTGATCTGAAATCACTTTTGCACGACACAATCCATGCAAAAAAATTAATACATCACGCGCTTTGTCTCCCACAAGATGATTTTTATGGTAGACATGTGCCTCAAAATCTAAAAACGTGACTTCCCCGTTACGCCATGCAATATCACGCAACGCGGGGCGACCATGAATTAATCCTTTATTGTGCAAATCAATCAGGGCTTTCGTACAATCAAATAAAATCGTTCTTTTTACACTGTCCGATACCTCAGGATCTTCTTTCCAGTTGATCGCTGTTCTTCCTGCATCGTCTAATACTAAAAAGTCTTCATCATACAACATCACTTGAGGCACAGGTGCATGCACAGATTCAAAATACTGTAAGGTTTTAATTTCTTGTTGAAAAGACTTTTTAGGATTAGGTTTTAAGCATTTCCAGATAAAACTCAACTGCTCTGGTTGTTTTAACCAAAAACGCCGATTTTGATATTCAAAACAATAAATTCTTGTTCCTCTATGGGTATTAACTAAGGCTCTGACATAGTCCTCAAAAGAGGCATCTATCGATTCCACATTTTTTCCTTTTCTTCAAATAAGAAAGTGCGGTCAATTTGAACCGCACTTTGTGTTGACTACATGATTTACTTTTTGATTAAGCTGAGTTTACTGACTTTATCGCCAGACAATTGGCAATCCATGGTATAGTATTGGTTGCCATTTAAACGTACCATTGCATGAATACTGTTTGCCGTTACCACCGCATTATCAGGGCTACGGAAAACACGATGAGTTTGTGCAACCTGCTGAATTTTAGCAATACACAAATAATTCACTTTTGCATCATTTCCAGTATTAATCCGTCCAGCACTGCCATCTGCTTTGTTATACCCTAAGATTTTGTGCAGTTTTTTACTTTGTGCCAAGAGTGCCTGTTGTTTTTCTATACTAGGCTCGACTTTCTGACCATTTACATTCACAGCTGCGGTCATTTTTGCCATATTATCGAATTGATAAATACCGCTTTCATCTTGAATGACATTAATTTTACCAGCTTGGTAAAAGAATTGACTTATTTTTCCATCTTTTTGTACTTTAATTAACTCAGGCTGTGTGCTTAAATATGCAATATATTGTTCATTATTGTGTACATATTCAAACGTCTCCAATGCTGCTGCTCTTTGCTCTAAACTTGCGAGATCCACCCCCAGAGTTTTTGTCACAACTTTCGCGGAAACAACAGGCGCATGTTGTGGAACAATTTCAGATAAATGGCTACAAGCAGACAAAGTCAATACAGATGAGAATAGTAAAGCGAGAGTAGAAAATTGACGCATAAAGTTTCCTTAAAAAATCGAAAATATTTACTGATTTTAACAAACTTTAAACTATTTTTGAATAAAAACTCTACTAAAAAAGAATAATTTACTGACAGTTTAACGTTAAAATAAAAAATAACGAGGCATATCACCTCGTTACATTTTCTTTTTTATTTCGTTAAAAATAGTGCAGCGGCACCACGCACTCCCCCTGAATCACCGTATTTTGCCTTTTTAATCAGCGGCACTTTTGCACTACGCAATAAATGAGCAGGTAAGGCTTTCGGTAAGGCGTCATAAAGATAATCAAAATTCGATAAGCCACCACCCAATACTATCACATGAGGATCCAAGGTAGTAATAATATTCGCTATCGATACGGCACACAGCTCAACAAAAAGTTCAACAAATTTGACCGCACTTTTCTCTCCCGCATAAAAACGTTGGATAATCTCTTTGGCACTTAATATTTCACCTTGTAAATCACGATATAACATTTCAAAGCCACGACCAGACAAATACGTGTCCAAACAAGCATGATTACCACAACCACAAGCATAAATTGGAGCCTTATCCCAGCCAAGTAATTTAAGCGCATGATAATTTAATTGTGTATGACCAAGTTCGCCTGCCATTCCTGTTTGACCTGAGTGTACTTTACCATTAAAAATCAGTCCGCCCCCAAAACCTGTGCCTAAAATTAAACCAAGAACAAAAGGATAGTCTTTATTTTCTTCATCCCACGCTTCAGATAAGGCAAAACAGTTAGCATCATTCTCAGCACGCACTTCACGTCCAAGGCGCGCTGATAAATCTTTCACAATTGGTTGATGATCGGCTACAGGAATATTCACAATTTCAGCAATCCCAGTAGAAGGATTCACGAACCCTGGAATCCCTAATCCTACCGTTCCTTTGCAGTGAAACATATCATCTGCTTTTTTCACTAAACTCTCTATGGTATTGAGCCATTCTTCATAACTCTTTTTCGGTGTTTCAACTCGCTCACTATAAAGTTTTTCTAGCTTCTCATTAAATACAGCAAGCTCAATTTTTGTACCGCCAATATCAAATCCGTATAACATATTCACCTCACGATAAAAATCATCTTGATTTTAACGACTTTGTCATTTTTATTTCTTGATAAAAATCGCCTTTTTTTGCAAAAAAGCAAAAATTCCCCAATGCACGCAAAATGCAAGTAAGGTACTCACCAACAAATCTATAGGATAATGCATACCAAAACGTAAGCGACTAAATAACATCAATAGCGCCCAAACTGCTGTTGTAGTTACTAACAAGTTGGCTGCTAGCGTACGCACACCAAGTAGCTGTACAAATCCCACCGCCAGCATTAACCAGGTTGCAGCAAAAATCGTGTGGCCTGATGGGAAAGCATAACCGACTTCTTTCTCGTAGTGATCTTTCAGCCACTCAGGTGTATCTGTTTCTGTTTGATAAAATTGCTCAACGATGTGGGAGCGCTGCTCTCTGTCTTGTGCATAAAAGTGTTCTGCGCTCATACCTAATTCTTGCACAACATACACCACATAAGGACGAGGTTCTGAAAACATATTCTTCAAACCGCTCTTTATCCCTTGCGTCATAATCACGGCAAATGCCATCACGATCACACTGATAAGCCACTGCTTACGATTTGAAAACAAAGGAAAAAACAAGAGAGGAAAAATCGCACAGGTAATAATCGCATAAGGCACACTCCCCGTTTCTGTTAAAAGATAGAGAGGGTAATCATAGGGCGTCATTAAATCATTGTTATTCCACTGCCATGCAAAAATCCAAGCAAAAAAAGGGACAATACAAAGCAATAAGGTATATAATGATAATCTTTTTAACATATTTATAACCATAACATGAAGAATCTGAAAGAATTGCATTCTATCAGATAAAGTGTAAAAAGAATAAGGATTGATTATGGCAAAAATTCAACGCGTCACTGAAGCCAATTTGCCAACGGAATTTGGGGTATTCAAAATCGTCGGATTTGAATTTCCTGATACGAAAAAAGAACATGTGGCATTGGTTTTAGGTGATATCGAAAATACTGACGAGCCTATCCTTGCTCGGATTCATTCAGAATGCCTGACAGGTGATGCCTTACATAGCTTAAAATGTGATTGTGGTTTCCAGCTAGCTGCTGCATTACGTCAAATTAGCGAAGCAGGACGAGGGGTATTGCTCTATCATCGGGAAGAAGGGCGTGGCATTGGGTTAATAAACAAAATTAGAGCATATGCGTTACAAGATCAAGGCATGGATACGATTGAGGCAAATCTCGCTTTGGGATTTGCTGCTGATGAACGTAACTTTGAAGTCTGTGCCGATATGTTCGATTTATTGGGGGTAAAAGAGATCCGTTTACTCACTAACAATCCCAATAAAATTGAGACCATGCGAAAATCGGGGATTAATATCGTAGAACGCGTTGCCCTTAACGTTGGTGAAAATCGTTACAATACTGAATACTTGGATACAAAAGCCAAAAAAATGGGACACTTTATTGTACATAACCAGCAAAAACATCTCCTTGAATGTCCTTACTGCTCTGAAGAAGTCCCAACTCAAAACAAATAATGATAAGTTGCCCACAGATACCGTGGGCAATCTATGGATAAAACTGACCCCACTGTTATCTCACTTTTCTAATAACCTACTTTACGATACAGGTCTTTACTGTACAGCACCGCCGTCGGATTACCATTCTGATAACCCACAATACTGGAGTGAATAAAAATTGGCATTGTTTCTTGAAAGAGCGGTAACACTACGTAATCTTGTTGTAATTTATTCGCTATTTCATGATATAGCTTTTCACGTTCAAGTGGTGTTTGAACAGATAATGTTGCTTCAACTAATTTATCCACATCTACATTATGATATCCCATTTTATTATCAGGTGAATGAGAATAAAACAAATATAAAAATGCCATAGGATCAGAATAATCCGCACACCACCCAGAACGAATTAATTGAAAATCCCCCGTCGCCCTTTTAGCCAGGAGTTGTTGCCAAGAGACTGGTTCAGCACTTACACGAATCATGTCAGATTGTGACCACATTTGAATTAAGCGTTTTGCAATACTGGCATGTACCGTGCCTTGATCGTAAGTCAATTTTAGCTGCAAAGGTGAAGTTTCTGTGATACCATGTTGTTTTAATATTTGCTCCACTACCACTGGTTCCCATGCTGATTCAGAAATCATCTGCATAGAATCAGGCAAGAAATGAGTGGTTGCCCACATCTGTGGGATTACCTCTTGCACGATACGTTGGCTCGAAATCATCGAGGTTAACGCTTGACGCACCGCTTTTTTTTGCAATAGTGGATCATTGAAATTGAACTCATAGTAGTAAGTACAAAGTTTAGGAAAATAATGCAGATCATGCTGAGTTTGCTGTGATTCAACCACAATATCCATTCCTGAAATAGGCTGTGATGGGGCTATTTTTTTATAATCAACAAACTTAAACGCCGCCTGCTGACTTGCCCAATAATGCGCATTTTTCTCTAAATGAATACGATCACCTTGTTGCTGCATCACTCGGTATGCACCATTTCCGATAAATTGTTCTGTCATAGATTGGTAACGTGGTAATAATGCTACATGAGCAAGCATCGCGGGTAATTGTGGAGTGGCTTTATCCAATTGAATACGCAAAATCGTAGGCTCAACTGCCTCTACCCCTAATTTTTGTACAGGCACTTCACCCGTCAATACCGCACGACTATTCACCACATTCAGAAAAGTGAAATACACTCTTAACGGACTGTCTGTCTCAACTAACTGTTGCCAACTCAAGACAAAATCCTGCGCAGTAACCGCCTCGCCATTTGACCATTTGGCATTATCACGCAAAATAAACAACCAGGTTTTATAATCTTCCGTCTCCCAACGTTCAGCCACAGCAGGAATCACCTGACCATGTTTATCATAACCCGTTAGCCCCTCCAAAACATCTTGTAAAAACGTCGCCTGTGCCGTATTCATCGCTTGGTGAGGGTTAAAAACTAAATCGCTATATACACCACGGGTTAATAATTCCCGAGAAGGTACTTTCTCACTTTGCATCGTCTCTGGAGTAAGTGTTTTTTCAATGGTAACGACTTGTTGTGAAGGTTCACAGGCGGCTAGAGATAAAATAAGAAAAACGAAGACCGCCGTTTTTAACGCTAACACACGGCTTATTCTTGAGAGAGGTATTCTTAAAAAGAAGGCAAAATAATTATGGCTAAACATTGAATCAATTCCTACAAAATAATCGGTATTATACAAACAATGTCTAGCCAATACTAACTATTGCTTCGCGGTTTTAATCCAAAAGAAGAAAAACCAATATTTTGTTAATAACACTAAGATGATAATGGTACGTCCAACCACACTTGGTGTGAAATAAAACCCAATCGATAACATGATTGTCGCAAATAAGAGAATCCAAAATTTTGATTTTTGAGTTAATGAACGATCTTCTTTAAAAGATTTAAGATGTTTATTATAGAGCTTAGTTTGTATAAACCAGTTATGTAAACGATCAGACCCTTTTGCAAAAAAGAATAACGTGAGTAATAAAAAAGGCGTCGCTGGGAGCAAAGGAAGAATGATCCCTAACACGCCTAATCCAAGAAAAATAAAGCCTAATAAAATATAAATTGGTTTCATAACGATCCTTTTGAATAAAAACGATTATCAATTATCTACAATTTTTTCGCTTTTTCAAGCTGGATATTATAAAATTTTGCCCCATGTAATGAAAATCACATTTATTTGAAAGGAATATCATGACAAATCCATTATTGACTTTTTCTGGTTTACCTCCATTTTCGCAAATTAAACCAGAACATATTCAACCTGCAGTTGAACAATTGATTCAAGAATCACGTGCAACAATAGACTCCTTAGTTAAACAATCACACTTTACCTGGGATAACTTTATTCTGCCATTGACGGAAATAAATGATCGCTTTAATAAAGCGTGGTCTCCTGTCTCTCATCTCAATGCGGTAAAAAATAGTCCCGCACTGCGTGAAGCATATCAGGCTTGTTTACCTTTACTTTCCGAATACAGTACTTGGGTAGGTCAACATGCTGGCTTATACCACGCTTATCAACAACTCAAGAATAATCCAGAATTTGACAGATATGATGTTGCGCAGAAAAAAGCAATTGAAAATGCACTTCGTGATTTTAAACTCTCGGGTATTTCCTTACCTATTGAAAAACAAAAACGTTATGGCGAAATTTCTGCGCGCCTATCTGAATTAAGTGCACAATTTAGTAATAACGTCCTTGATGCCACAATGGGTTGGGATAAAGTGATTGAAGATGTCACGCAATTAAAAGGTTTACCCGAGTCCGCATTACAAGCCGCAAAACACTCGGCAGAAAGTAAAGGATTAACGGGCTACCGCTTTACTTTAGAAATCCCAAGCTATTTACCAGTCATGACTTACTGTGAAAATCGTGAATTACGTGAGGAAATGTATCGTGCTTTTGTTACTCGAGCGTCTGAACAAGGACCTAATGCAGGCAAATGGGATAATACTGCAATTATGGAAGAAACATTGGCATTACGTGTTGAGCTCGCTAAATTACTGGATTTCAGCACCTATACTGAACTTTCTCTTGCCACTAAAATGGCGGAAACACCACAACAAGTTCTCGACTTTTTAGATAACCTCGCCGTACGTTCAAAGGCACAGGGGGAAAAAGAACTGGCTGAGTTAAACGCATTTTGCCAAACTGAATTTAACGTTCATACGCTTGAAGCATGGGATATTGCTTTCTATAGTGAAAAACAAAAACAGCATTTATATGCTATAAATGATGAAGCACTACGCCCTTATTTTCCAGAAAATCGCGTGCTCTCAGGACTGTTTGAACTCATTAAACGTCTCTTCAATATTCATGCGGTTGAACGTTTTGATGTTGATACCTGGCATAAAGATGTCCGCTTCTTTGATTTAATGGATGAAAATAACCAAGTCAGAGGGAGTTTCTATTTAGATTTATATGCTCGTGAGCACAAACGAGGTGGTGCATGGATGGATGATTGCATTGGGCGTCGTCGCAAAGCGGATGGGACTATTCAAACGCCAGTAGCCTACCTTACTTGTAACTTCAATGCGCCTATTGGCGATAAGCCTGCTTTATTTACACATGATGAAGTGACTACATTATTTCACGAATTTGGTCATGGTATTCATCATATGCTTACACAAATTGAAGTCGCGGATGTTGCTGGCATTAATGGTGTACCATGGGATGCCGTCGAACTACCTAGCCAGTTCTTAGAAAATTGGTGTTGGGAAGCCGACGCACTGGATTTTATCTCTGGTCACTATGAAACAGGCGCTCCTCTACCAAAAGAAAAACTAGAGCAATTGTTAAAAGCTAAAAATTTCCAAGCCGCGATGTTTGTATTACGTCAATTGGAATTTGGTCTATTTGACTTCCGTTTACATCACTATTTTGATCCTGCAAAACAAAATCAAATTTTAACGACGTTAAATGAAGTAAAACAACAAGTTGCTGTTATTAAAGGCGTGGAATGGGCACGTACACCGCACAGTTTTAGCCACATCTTTGCTGGCGGTTATGCAGCAGGCTACTATAGCTATCTTTGGGCTGAAGTCTTGTCTGCTGATGCCTTCTCTCGTTTTGAAGAGGAAGGGATTTTTAATCAAGAAACAGGAAAAGCCTTTTTAAATGCGATTCTTTGTCGTGGAGGTTCTGAAGAGCCAATGACGTTATTTAAACGTTTCCGAGGTCGTGCACCTCAGCTTGATGCGCTATTAAGACATAAAGGTATTGCGAATTAATTTATTCACAAATACACAAAAGACCGCATGGATATCCAGTGCGGTCTTTTTTTATTTTATTTTATATTGTGAATTAGCTTAACCAGCCTGCTTGTTGTGCAATAAATAATAAAGTAAATGACGTCAAATAGAACAAACCAATTAAAGATAACCAGAATAAGCCACCTTTCACTCTATGCTCACCTTTTAAAACAAGAGAAAGATTTAAGTAAGCAAAGACTGGGGTTGAAACGAATGACGCAATCATGGCAAATTTCAACATTGGTCCCACGGCATTGTTAAAATAGAAAATAATCGCTAACCCTGAAATTGCTGCAAGAGTGATAGCAATATTCAAGAAACTAGGACGACTTTCTTGTTTGCCTAAAATTAAACGCAAGCTTTCAACGTTAGTACGGGAATAACCATCAATTACCGTAATTGTCGTACCAAACATACACATGAAAGCGATGAATGCAATTAAACCTCTTGCCCATTCACCAATCGTTGAAGAATACATATTAATGAGCTGAGCAATATATTTTCCTCCCACCATTTGGACGGTTTCACTCGAACCATGTTGAACTAACGCCCCTAATGCTAAGAAAACTAATGCTAAAAGTGCAGTACCAATATAACCGACATTAAAGTCCCAAATCCCATCTTGGTAAGACACTTTTGATACACGACGTTTTGCAATTACCCACATTGAGTTGATCGCTGAAATTTCAATTGGCGCAGGCATCCAGCCCATTAATGCCACAATAAACCCTAAAGCAGCAAGGTTCCAAGGACTTGCGCTCACATAATCAGCAGGCGCCACACCTTGCAGTCCATTACGGCTTAATGCAATCGCCACAGCTGCAACGGTTGTTATCGTCAAGGCAATCATGATCAATTTCGATAAGCCATCTAATAAACGATATTTACCTAATAACAAAATTAATGTACTGACACCAATCACAACAAAACTTAATGTCGGTACAGGAACTTGAACAGGTAAGACGAAAGTTAAAATCGCAGCACATAACAGCCCTACTGCTGCAGTATTGATGACTGTCGCAAAAACATTCATCAAAAAGAAAACCCATAAATACACTTTTCCTTTTTTCAGATAACCTTGTAATAAGGTCTCTCCAGAGTCTAAAGTATATTGCACACCGAAACGGAAAAATGGGTATTTAAAGAGGTTCGCTAAAATGATAATGATAGCAAGCTGCCAGCCATAAATAGCACCAGATTGTGTTGAAGCGATAATATGTGAGCCACCTACCGCAGCAGATGCCATTAAAATCCCTGGCCCTAATGCAGCCAACTTTGTGTGCCACGTTGATTGTTCAAATTGTTGAGTTGTTTCTGTCATAATTGATTCCAAAAGTCATTTTATTATTAATATAAACATTGAATGTAACAATGTTTTAACAATATCGTATATTTGTTATTGCCAGTCAACAGAACAAAAAATAAACAAAAAAGAATTTAACTCTGAATATAATTGGCTATTTAGCATAAAAAACCAAATTCCAACAAATTGGTATCCCAAATGTATTGTTGTACAAAATACAAACTGGAATAAAATAAATTTGAAAAAATATCAAAACCAAAGAGAAAAGCATTGAAAAAAAGGCTAAAGATAGAGTAATGGCTGGGGTACTAGGATTCGAACCTAGGAATGCCGAGATCAAAACCCGGTGCCTTACCGCTTGGCGATACCCCAATGACATATCTTTGATTTGAATAGATAGAAGATATTCTTGATAGTATGGCTGGGGTACTAGGATTCGAACCTAGGAATGCCGAGATCAAAACCCGGTGCCTTACCGCTTGGCGATACCCCAACTACTATATTTGACTTGCAAGCTAATGAATGGTGCGGGACGAGGGACTTGAACCCACACACCTCTCGGCGCCAGAACCTAAATCTGGTGCGTCTACCAATTTCGCCAGTCCCGCAAACATGGTGGCTATGACGGGATTCGAACCTGTGACCCCAACATTATGAGTGTTGTGCTCTAACCAACTGAGCTACATAGCCATTTTATTATTTGCATTCACCACATCGGCTTTGCGGGGCTAATTATGCTGATATCGCCCCCACTCGTCAACTCTTTTTTTTATAAAAATGAAAATTTTAACTCATTCGCATACACTTTGAGCAAATCGCTTTAAAACCAAGCAAAGATTACTCAGATAACAATCGGCGCAATAAACTACCGTCTAATAATGCACGCTTAATTAACGCAAAGGCACCGATGACATCTTCATTTTTTAATTCCGAGGCGACTAAAGGGGTATTTTTGACAAACGCAGGTAACGCATGACTATCTAAAGAGCGTTGAATCGCGGCAAACAAAATACCTTTTGCCTGAGTAATTTCACCTGAAATCACGATTTTTTCAGGATTAAACATATTCACGCTCATGGCTAACACTCGCCCAATTTGCACGCCCACATGTTCAATGAGTTCGCTAGCAGCCGCATCATGCTTGTTACTTGCTTTACAAATTGCCTCAATATCATGAGTGTCTAAAGAAAGCCATTTACTCTGATAACCGTCTTGTAATAACTCGTGCATTTTTTTCTCAATAGCCGTGTTACTGACTACCGTCTCTAAACAACCCACATTACCACATAAACAGCGTTTACCGAGTGGATCCACTTGAATATGTCCAATTTCACCTACGTTATTTTTATAACCAAGAAAGACTTCATGGTTGATCACGATTCCTGCACCAACACCTCGGTGGATACGTAATAACAAGGAATCATAACAATCTTGGGTTACACCGAAATAATGTTCTGCCAGCGCCAAACTGCGTACATCATGACCAATGAAAGTAGCCAAATTAAAATGTTCTGAAATCAGATTGGCGAGGTCCCAAGGTTTCTCGAGATGAAGGTGAGGAATAAATTCAATCATGCTGGTTTTGACATCAACAAAACCCGGTACCGTAATACCAATTGCAATAAATTCACAACCTCGTTTCTGATTCTTTTCAATAAAAATCGCTAACTGTTTCAGTAAAAATGCTTCAATGCACTCTACACTTTGATTTTCAGGTAACTCAAAAACTTCGCGTTTTAGTAATTTCGTTGAGAGGTCCATGATCGCAAACGTAGTATGTTTGCGTCCTAAACGAATCAAAATTGAGCGGAATGCTTTATGTTCAGCAATAATAGAAGTTGCTCGACGCCCCCCTGTTGATTCTTGCTGTTCAACTTCTTTGATCAATCCTCGCGCTAAAAGATGACGCGTAATTTTCGTCACACTTGCGGGTGCAAGTTGGCTTAATTCCGAAATTTGAATACGAGAAATTGGTCCTTGTTGATCAATCAATTTATACACAACAGCGCTATTCATTTGTTTAACTAAATCAACATTTGCTATTTGGTGATTTTCTCGCATGTTCTACCCCAATAAAAAAACAGTCGACTTATTTTAAAATGGATCAACCGAATTAGAAATCATTTTTGAAAGACAATTTATTTTTGTTCATTTTTTAACGTAGAAGAAAATAATTCTAAACCACACGCATTGCCCTCTTTGACCATTCCATTCATCACTTGAGTCGGTGAATGTAATAATTTATTTGTGAGCTTATAACTAAGTGCTTGCAATACACTTTCTGCACTTTCCCCTTGCTTTAGGGCGACAAGGGCTTTGTTGACTAACTGTTGACGAATCGCCTCCGCATTCCCGCGGTATGAACGGATAAGAGTAGAAAATTGATGTACTTTTAACCACTCAAAATAGTCGTCACACTCTTGTTGAATAATCGCTTGCGCCTGTTCTGCGGCTTTTTGTCTTTCTGTTAAATTATTCTGAATAATATGTTGTAAGTCATCAACCGTATAATGATATACACTTTCTAATGTGCCCACGGTTTCTTCTACATCTCTTGGAACAGCCAGATCAATTACTAACATCGGAAACTGACAACGTGCTTTTTGTGCGTTTTTTATCATATCTGTATGAATTAACGTCGTTGTACTCCCCGTTGAACTGATCACTATATCAGCTTGATTTAAACCTTGTTGTAACTGCGCTAATGATAAAATTTGGATCTTTTCTGTCGCCTCTAATTTTTCAACTAAATGCTGGGCACGTTCAAACGTACGATTGGCAATCATAATATGCTGTACACCATGGCGTAATAAATGGCGACAAGCGAGCTCGACGGTTTCTCCCGCGCCAATAAATAATACCTTTAACGTTTTAAGAGATTCAAAAATTTGACGCGCTAAGCTACAAGCAGCATAAGCAACAGAAACGGCACTTCCACCGATGTTTGTTTCGCTGCGTACACGTTTCGCTGCAAGAAAAGTTTTTTGGAATAAACGAGACAGCTCACTTGAACCCGTTTGACTGGTTTCTTGCAAATAGTGTTCTGTTGCTTGATAGGCTTGTTTGACTTGTCCTAAAATTTGTGGTTCGCCTAAGATCAACGAATCTAATCCACAAGCCACACGCATCAAGTGTAAAACCGCTTGTTGATTATGTTGAAAATAAATAGACTCTTGTAATGCCTCTAAGGGTAATTGATGCACTTCTGCAAACCATTGTATGCAGCTTTGTGTCCAATCCAGTGCGTGTTGCGGGGCGATTGCGTGATGGTGAAAATACACTTCAGTACGATTACAAGTTGATAAAATCACACTACTGTCAGCAAGTTTGCGTTGCTGTACCTGTTCCAATGCCTCTCGACGCTTTTCGGCTGAAAATGCTACTTTTTCACGTACTGCAACAGAGGCGGTTTTGTGATTAATACCTAACACTAAAATTGTCATAAATTACTTAAATATGAACCGCACTTTTACAATGACGGTTTGAATTGCCCACATGAATTAAAATGATATTCTAACTCAATTGCTATTTTATGAGCAAACCTAACCCATCCATTTCAGCTGAAGATAACATTACTGATTGAATTAAAACACATCTTTTGCTTGTCGTAATGCTATAAATGAAGCGAGATCAGGTGCCATTAAAAATGGATTAATTTGTTTTTCTAGACCTAATGTCGTTGGTAAACTCGGCTGACCTTGTGTTCTTAGCTGTTTGACCTGTGCTTGATGCGCTTGTAAGACAGGATGATTTTGTAAGACGGTTTCAGCAAACGCTAAATTTGATAACGTATATTCATGGGCAGGGCACACGATCGTGTCATCAGGTAAACGACTTAAACGCTGTAATCCATCAAACATCCGTTGATAATCACCCGTAAAGACTCTTCCACACCCTGCGGAGAACAAGCTATCACCACAAAATAGGTGCCCATCAATGAGGTAACTCACATGCTGTTCCGTATGACCACTGGTGTCGATGACTTCAATCTGGTAATGGTCCGTTTGAAGCACACCTGGTTGAATAATATCTGTTACCCCTTTTGAACGGGTTTCTTCAGGACCAAAAATGCGAGCGGTAGGATAGTGTTGTTTGAATATTTCAACACCCGCAGTATGATCCGCGTGGTGATGGGTTAATAAAAGTGCTTCGACGGATAAGTGATGCGTCGTTAAAAATGACAATAAATGAGAAGTTTCTGGTATATCGATCACAATTACAGGCAAATGTGCTCGTCCATACAGCCAAATATAGTTATCATTCAACGCAGGAATTGGTACTAACATAAATTATCCTTACAAGGTTCAATCATGGTGTGGGAAACAATATACTCTCAAACAATGACATTACCACATAGTTGGCACCAACTGCAAAATGGTGACGCTTATTGCCGCGTACTCAGTCAGTCTTTTTCAACTTGGTTTCCTAAAATTTCAGGTTATCCAGTACTTAAGATTGGCGGACTAAGTGCGGAGATAACCAGCCATGTCTTTTTGCCAGAACAGCTTATTCTGACACCACTTATTACAGAACCTATACAGAAGCTTGCACAACTGCACCATGCTAACCTGCTCCAAGCCAACACCACCGCATTCCCTTTTATTGAAAAAAGTATTCATGCCTGCCTGTTAGCGAATACGTTAAATTTTAGTCAAGATCCTCATCAAGTATTACGCGAAGTCAATCGCGTTTTAACGGAAGACGGCTATCTCTTTTTGTCCTTATTTAATTCCATCAGCCCACTTCTATTCAAGCGCTATCTTAACAAAAAACATCATGAAAAATTACGAGTCCGTTATTATTCCACATGGCGTATTTTAGATTGGCTCGCGTTGCTCAACTTTGATATTTTAGCATGTCAAGCCATTGCCCATCAGCAACATTCTGCCTGCTTTCCTCACTTAATCATGATCGTAGCACGCAAACGTGTTTACCCCCTCACACTTAACTTACAAAAAGCCCCTTTATCTAAACCGACCCAGTTTGAACCAATTGGTGCATTTAACACACCTCTTCTACGTAAATAAATGCAATTGGGCTTGCGGCAGGGAGTAAACTCTCCTATTATGCCGACCTGCAAAAACAATAAGAAATAGGATAAGTATGTCTGAACAAACTTTTATTCTTGGCAAAGATGCCGCACTTGAAGAAAGTATTAACAAATTTCAACAAAAACTGACCGCACTTGGCTTTCATATTGAAGAAGTGTCTTGGTTAAACCCTGTACCAAATGTGTGGTCTGTGCATATTCGTGACAAAGATTGCCCTCAATGTTTCACAAACGGTAAAGGTGCCACGAAAAAAGCTGCCTTAGCCTCGGCATTAGGTGAATATTTTGAACGTCTTTCGACAAATTACTTTTTTGCTGACTTTTATTTAGGCAAGGACATCGCCAATAGTGAGTTTGTTCATTATCCAAATGAGAAATGGTTTCTCATTGAAGATGACACGCTACTGCCAACGGGGCTTCTCAATGATGAACTGTTAGATTATTACGATCCTAATCAGGAACTCACGCCTGACTTACTGATCGATCTACAATCGGGTCACTATGAACGAGGTATTGTTGCCTTGCCTTATGTCCGTCAGTCTGATCAATCCCTTGTTTATATTCCACAAAGTATTATTGCAAATTTATATGTATCCAATGGGATGTCTGCTGGGAATAGCCAATTTGAAGCACGTGTTCAAGCACTTTCTGAAATTTTTGAACGTCATATCAAAAATAAAATTATTGCAGAAGCAATAAGTTTACCGTTAATCCCTGCAGAAACGATGGCTCGATTCCCTGCGATTCAGGCAGCAATCCAAAAGTTAGAGGAAGAAGGTTTCCCTATCTTAGCGTATGATGCGTCCCTCGGTGGCAAATATCCTGTCATTTGTGTAGTACTACTGAATCCAACAAATAGTACCTGCTTCGCATCTTTCGGTGCTCACCCCAATTTTCAAGTCGCATTAGAACGTACAGTCACTGAACTTTTACAAGGTCGCAGCTTAAAAGATCTTGATGGATTTTCTCCTCCTTCATTTAATCAGGACGATGTTGCAGAACAAGCTAACTTAGAAACCCACTTTATTGACTCAAGTGGTCTTATTTCATGGGATTTATTCAAAAAAGAGGCGGATTACTCATTTGTTGATTGGGATTTTTCAGGAACTACCGAACAGGAATATCACAATTTAATGTCTATTTTCCAAGCAGAACAAAAAGAAGTGTATATTATGGACTATACGCATTTAGGCGTGTATGCCTGCCGTATTCTTGTACCAGGTATGTCCGATATTTACCCTGCTGATGATTTAATTTATGCGAATAATAATATGGGTATGGATTGGCGAGAAATCCTTCTCGACCTACCACACTTTCATCATTCACAAGAGACTTATTATGAACTCTTATCTGAATTAGATGAGCAAGGTATTGATGATGCAGTACGTGTACGGGAATTTATTGGTCTCGTTGCACCGCAACAATCTGGTTGGGCAACATTACGTATTGGTGAACTAAAATCTATGTTGTATTTAGCTGTGGGTGATTTAAATGCCGCACTTGATTGGGCAACGTGGACCTTAAACATGAATAGCTCTGTTTTCAGTGCAGACAGAGCAAATTATTATCGTTGTTTAGTCAATAGTATTATGTTATTTGTAGATAAAAATCGTGATCCTGCCCAATACCGCATGGTGTTTGAAAAACTGTATGGTCAACATGCTGTAGAGGCAAGTTGGACTGCATTACAAGGTGGAAATCCGTTCTACGATCTGATCGCGGATGATGAACATCTATACCATTTTGGTGCACATCAAAAATTGCTACAAGCGTATGAGAAATTACAACGCGCGAAACGTAACGCCAAAAACTAACTCAACGATAACTGGGCATCATTTGGTGCCCTTTCTCATTGTTGTGATCCAGTGCAAAGAAATGTTTTTTATTTCGTGGTAACATAAATGTATTGTGTTGATTAATGATAAGGAGTGATGTTATGCAAAATTGGACCCCTGAAATATGGCAAGCTGGGCTAGTCGGTTTAATTATTGGCTTAATTATTGGTTATTTATTTTTACGTTTCACAAAAGACTCCGTCAAAAAACAAGTGAAAACAGAAACTGAGCTACAAAAAGTGAAAAATCAATTAGATCTTCAAAAACAAGAACTTGAAAAACATTTTGCAGAAAGTGCGGAGTTGTTAAAAAACATTGCGCAAGATTACCAAAAATTGTATACCCATCTTGCGACCTCATCGACACAATTGTTACCAGAGTTAACTAATAAACCCTTATTCTCACAAGAATTAATTGGTCAGCACACAACCGAGCAACCCCTTCATCTTAGCTCAGACGAGCAACCAAGAGATTACTCTGAAGGCTCATCTGGTTTATTGAAAGATAAGAAACTAACGAATTAATTTCTCTAATTCACGAAAAAGCTAGCAAAACCATCATGCTAGCTTTTTTATTGTACGTTATTCCTGAAGGTTGACATGATTCTCGTCCATCAATCCAAAAATGCTTTTATTTTGCAGGTGTTTTTGGTAGACTGTGCCAACTTTTTGGGGCTGATTCTGGATTCGACGGGATTAGCGAAGCCCAAGGTGCACGTCGAGGTGCGGTAGGCCTCGTAAACAAACCGCAAAAAAATAGTCGCAAACGACGAACAATACGCTTTAGCAGCTTAATAACCTGCTCATAGCCTTCTCTCCCTAGCTTCCGCTCGTAAGACGGGGATCCAGAGGAGTCAAATTCAAACGAGATCGCGTGGACGCCTCCGCTTGAGGATCGAAACGTTAAATTGAATCAAGCTAGTTTATCTATCGCGTGTCTGTCCGCAGTGGGTAAATGAAATTAAAGACGAGACTAAACGTGTAGTGCTGAAGGTAGAGTAATTTCGGACGCGGGTTCAACTCCCGCCAGCTCCACCAAAAAAGATATAACAGGGATATAAATATAGCTTTAAAATCAATAAGTTATAAATTCACATCACATCTCTGTATAACTAAGATATAACAAAAAATGATCCGTATATGATCCGCAAAAGTAAAAGGACTAAAAAGCCCTTTTATATTACTATCTAACCTAATTTTCCTGACATGTTTTTATCCCATAAAAAAGCCCAGCATTTGCTGAGCTTCTCGCTAATATTTCGTTTGTTCAGATTATTTCCAGTTTTTCACTACATTAATCGTCACATAACAATAAAACCACCTAAAAGACCTAAGGCGATAACTCCCCACCAAGGTAAATTAAGATCAAAATAAATAAAAGTACTCGCTAAGAGACCAAGTGGGATTAACACAATTAGAAAAAGAATCAGAAAATAACCAACACTTTTTACTACAAAATCAAACAAGCATTTAATTTCCCTCATGTTTTTCCCTCCTTATTTTACCTTCGAACATAACAAAAATAGTCTATTTTCTCAACCGAACTTTAAGAGAAGTATTTAAACAATGGTATAATACGAAGGAGATCTAATTAAACGAACTAATTTATACAAACATTTGATAAATGACTACCAGTCTCTACAAAAGACCTTCCTAGAGCAACTATCCACAGCTGTTAAGTTTGTTCAAAAAAACACGAGCCATTTCTAAAAACCACCTTTTATGGTGGTTTCTCTTTACCTATAATTCTACTCTTCCCTCATCACTCCCACCTAACAATCGGTCAATTTCCCCCTATTTTCGCACTTACCCTAATTCTTTAATTGTATTTAAAATTCGCTTATCTGAAATCGGGTATTTTGTACCGAGTTGTTGGGCGAATAAACTGACTCGTAATTCCTCAATCATATAGGGAATTTCTTTTACCTCATCAGAGTGCGGTTTAGATTTTGGCAATTTTGCAAGGAGCTGTTGATACGCTTGGTTGACTTGCTCTACTCTTAACATTGCTGCACGATCACGATTCACATCTTGCAACAATTTATCAATCCGTTTATCAATGCCTTGCAAATAACGTTGTAAATCATTCAAACGGGCATACCCTGTTTTTTGCACAAAGCCTTGATAAATCAAGCCACTGAGTTGTGCTTTGATATCGGATAACGCAAATGCCATGGTGAAATCCATTTTGCCTTTTAAGCGTTTGTTAAGCTCATAAGTTAAGGTCAAAATTTGTTCCACTTGTTTGGCAATTTCAACGGTGGTTTCATTTAAATTTTCACGAATGAAATCACGTAATTTATCAAAATCCGTTTCATTCCAAACCAATCCACCAAAATCGTTCATCAGCTTATCTACGGCACAGGCGATACAATCATCAATCAAATCCAATACTCGCCCAAACGGTGTGAAATACAAACCGAGTTTCGATTTATTCGGCAGTTTTTCGTGTAGATATTTAATCGGCGAAGGCACGTTGAGCAATAATAAACGGCGCAAGCCTTGTTGCATTGCAACCTGTTGCTCAAATTCTGTTTCAAATAATTTAATCCCTACCGCTTCTTTTTCATCAACAATCGCTGGGAAAGCTTTCACCGTAAAACCCCGTTTTTTCTGCTCATAGCATTGTGGTAAGCTATCGAAATTCCAAACATGGATACCGCTTTGCTCGATACCGTCGTCTGCCACTGCAGAAATACTTTCTTGCACCTGATCTTTTAATTGGAATTTCAAGCTATCTAAATCCATTGATTCAGCAATTTTTTTGCCTTTATCATCAATCACGCGGAACGTCATTTTTAAATGGCTTGGTAACTGATCTAATTGCCAACTTTCAGGCTCAACACTCACACCGGTCATTCGGCGAAGTTCATAAATCAAACTTTCTAAAAGTGGCTTTTCAAGCGGTTTTGCGCGTCCTAAAAAGGCTTCAGCATAATTTGGCGCAGGCACAAAATTACGACGCAACGATTTTGGTAATGACTTGATTAATGCAATAATCAACTCTTTGCGTAAACCCGGAATTTGCCAGTCAAAACCGGTCATTTCCACTTGATTTAACAACGGCAAAGGAATGTGTACGGTTACCCCGTCAGCATCGGTTCCTGGCTCAAATTGGTAAGTGAGTTTGAATTTCAAATTGCCTTGATGCCAGAAATTAGGGAAATCTAACTCGCTAACCTGTTCGGCATCTTCTTTCGTTAAAAAGGCTTTTTCAAAATTCAGTAGCTCAGGATCTTTTTGACTGACTTTTTTCCACCAACTATCAAAATGGCGTTGAGAAACCACTTCTGTGCCAATACGTTGGTCATAGAACTCAAATAAAGTCCGTTCATCAACCAAAATGTCACGGCGACGGCTTTTATGTTCTAAATCCTCAATTTCACGAATTAATTGGCGATTTTGGTGGAAGAATTTATGTTTGGTGAACCAATCCCCTTCAACTAACGCCGATTGAATAAAAATTTCGCGGCTCATTTGTGGATCAATCGCACCATAATTCACTGGGCGACTTGCCACGATTGGCACGCCATATAAGCTCACTTTTTCATCTGCCATCACAGCCCCTTTGGATTTTGACCAACGAGGCTCAGCATAGGATTTTTTAATCAAGTGTGTGGCTAAAGGTTCAATCCATTCAGGATCGATATCTGCCACCATTCGCCCCCAAAGTCTTGAGGTTTCCACCAACTCTGCAGCCATACACCATTTCGGCTGTTTCTTAAATAAAACAGAGTTAGGAAAAATCGCAAAGTGTGCATTGCGAGCGCCTAAATACTGCTGTTTTTCACTTTCTTTCATACCAATATGCGACAGCAAACCACTTAAAAGTGCGGTATGAATTTGTGAATATTCTGCTGGCTGCGAATTTATCGGCAGCCCCATTTCACGCACAGTAAGACGAATTTGATGATAAATATCCTGCCATTCACGGATTCTCAGATAGTTCAAATAATCCTTTTGACACAAACGGCGGAATTGGTTTTTCGATAATTCTTTTTGCTGAGTTTGGATAAATTGCCATAAATTCAAGAAAGCTAAGAAATCCGATTTTTTATCGGCAAAACGGCGGTGTTTATCGTCTGCTGATTGTTGTTTTTCTTGTGGACGCTCGCGTGGATCTTGAATGGATAATGCCGACACAATAATCATCACTTCGTGCAAACAATTCAATTTCACTGCAGTCAACAGCATTTTTGCCAAACGAGGGTCAACAGGCAACTGCGCTAATTGTCTGCCCGCTTGCGTTAATTGACGTTTTTCACCAAATTTTGTTTTGACAAAATGAAAGGCTTCTAATTCTTCTAACAATTTGATGCCGTCTTGAATATTGCGTTTATCTGGCGCATCCACAAATGGGAATGCATCAATATCATCCAATCCAAGCGCGGTCATCTGTAAAATAACCGAGGCAAGATTAGTGCGTAAAATTTCAGGATCGGTAAATTCAGGGCGGCTGTTGAAATCGTCCTCTGAATATAAACGAATACAAATCCCCTCGCTCACACGCCCACAACGCCCTTTACGCTGATTTGCTGAAGCTTGAGAAATCGGTTCAATCGGTAAACGTTGCACTTTTGTGCGGTAGCTATAGCGGGAAATACGTGCCGTGCCTGGGTCGATCACATATTTAATGCCTGGCACAGTTAATGAGGTTTCTGCTACGTTTGTCGCCAGTACAATGCGGTTTAAACCTGACGGGTGAAAAATTTTATTCTGTTCTTGTGCCGATAAACGAGCAAAGAGCGGTAAAATTTCGGTATGTTTTAAATCCTGTTTTTGTAGTGCTTCGGCAGTATCACGAATTTCACGTTCACCGTTCATAAAAATGAGAATGTCGCCACGGCCTTCTGCTTGTAGCTCATCTACCGCATCTAAAATGGCTTGCAATTGATCTTGTTCTTCATTTTCAACAACGGGACGATAACGCACTTCCACAGGGTAAGTTCTGCCTGAAACCTCAATAATGGGTGCGTTATTAAAATGTTTGGAGAAACGTTCTACATCAATGGTTGCAGACGTGATGATCAATTTAAGATCAGGGCGTTTTGGAAGAAGCTGTTTTAAATAACCAAGAATGAAATCGTTATTTAAACTGCGTTCGTGGGCCTCATCAATAATTAACGTATCATATTGATTTAAAAAGCGATCGTTCTGAATTTCAGCTAATAAAATACCGTCGGTCATCAATTTGACCATCGTATTTTCACTGATTTGATCAGTAAAACGGACTTTATAACCCACGACATCACCTAGCTCTGTTTTTAGCTCTTCTGCAATGCGTGTAGCCACAGAACGTGCTGCAATACGGCGAGGCTGTGTATGACCGATTAAGCCTTTTGTTCCCAAGCCTAATTCCAAACACATTTTAGGTAACTGCGTGGTTTTTCCTGATCCCGTTTCACCCGCAATCACCACAACTTGATGTTGTGAAATCAACTTTTGGATCTCGTCTTTACGCTGACTTACAGGCAAGTTCTCAGGAAATTCAATATTTTTGACCGCACTTTTACGCTGTTCTAAGCGGGCTTTGGCTAATTGGATTTGTGACTGAATTTCGGCGGCAACTGCGTGTTGAGCCTGTTCATTTTTAATATTGCTAATGCCTTTAATTCGAGCCAAAAGCTGGCGATAATCCCCATTCATCACGTCATTGAGTTCGGATAATAGGGATTTTTGTAATGCGCTAAATTCCGTTTTCTTAAACTTCTTCATACCACTTAATTTTTAATACTTCGATATGCCAATGCAGCCCAACCAATTAAAAATAATGTGCCACCAATTGGTGTCACCCACACAAGTGCTTTGCCTGCACCTAATGCTAATAAATATAAGCTGCCACTGAAAAGCAAAATGCCCAACGACCAAGTCGTACCAATCACAGACACACATCTATCGCAATCAAGGCGTAAATAAGACTGTAACCCCGCAAGTACCATTAGTGCAACAGTATGGAACATTTGATATTTTAAACCTGTTTCAATCCACGCCAAGGCTTTTGGCGACAGTGTTTTTTCTAAGCCGTGTGCAGCAAATGCACCGAATGCGATACAGAAAAATCCACTTAATGCGGCAATAAATAACCATTTATTTTTCATCGATTGTTCCTCATTTAACTTTATGATTTACCTAAAAATAACGACAGAATGCCCGCTGCGATTAATGGTCCAACTGGAATGCCACCAGCAAAGGCAACACCTAAAATCGTACCTATCAACAAGCCCGTTAATAATACAGGCTGTGCCCCCATTAAGCCAACACCTCGGCCACCAAGCCAAGCAACAAGTAACCCAACCGCAACCGCTAACCACATTCGCCAATTTAAGAAAATGCTTACATCTGGCAATTGGATTTTGCCCGAAACAATTGGGCTTAATACGCCAATCGTTAGAATAATGATCCCAATGTTGATACCATTTTTTTCCATAAACGGAATATATTGCGATAAAAATGTCTGTTGCATTAATAACAAAATTGCAGCGGAAATCGTCACTGAACTGTTATTACTTAATACGCCGAGCAAAATCAATACAACTAATAATAATGCGACGGAATTAAACTGTAAGGACATAAAACTCTCTAAAAGTGCGGTTAATTTTGGCAACGAATTATAACAAGTTATTCTTTGTTTGTGGTGCCGATTGAGAAAAGAAAACCCGCAAAATTGCGGGCTTTAAGATATTATTCTTGTGGATGTTTTGCTGCAACTTCAGCTAATAAGGTTTGTAGTTCACCTTGTTGGAACATTTCTAAAATGATGTCACAACCACCGATTAACTCACCTTCCACCCATAATTGTGGGAATGTTGGCCAGTTTGCATAGGCTGGTAATTCAGCACGAATATCAGGGTGTTGCAAAATATCAACATAGCCAAAAGGCACTTTACAATGCATTAATGCTTCCACTGCACGCGCAGAAAAGCCACAAGATGGGAATTTTGGTGAACCTTTCATATAAATAAGAATAGGGTTTTCACTGATTTGTTTTTTGATTTTATCTAAGGTTTCCATAATTGTCCTCGAAAGTAAATAAACGGTGATATTGTAGCACAGAGAAAAAAACTGACCAATAACCCGACTGCAATAATCAACTATTTACCAGCTACCGCCAGCACCACCGCCACCGAAACTGCCGCCGCCGAATCCACCACCAGATCCGCCTCCGCCACGATAGTTACTGCCGCGCCCGAATGTGCTGCCTCTACGTGATGAATTATGTCCTGTTGGGCTAATGTAAGGGGTTGCGCGTAAGTCACTTAATACCACAAATAAGATGAATACCATCACCATAAAAATGGGAATGTAATCTTCCCAACTGTCTTCATCTGCAACTTGGTTTGGATCAAACTCGCCTTTACTGGCTGCAATAAGGTAGTTTAAACCGTTATTAATCCCCTCGGCATACTGACCTTGTTTAAAATAAGGCGTAATTTGATGGCGAATGAGTTGAGATAAAAAGGCATCAGGCAATACCCCCTCTAAGCCTTGTCCAACCCCGATGAACATTTTGCGATCATCTTTTGCAATCAGCATCAGTACGCCATTATTTAATTGCTTACGACCAATCCCCCATTTGTCGCCCAACTCAAATGTGTACTGTGAAATCTCATATTCTTCTGTGGAAGGAATGATCACTACTGCAATTTGTGAGCTCGTTTCCTTACCGTAAGCAATTAACTTTTGCTCTAATGCCCCTTTCTCGCGAGCCGATAATGTGTTGGTGTAATCATTCACATATTGGAACGGATTCGGCGAAGGGGGGAATTGTGCCGCAAAAGCGGATAAGGTAAAGAAAAAAGAGAAAAAAATGACCGCACTTTTTAACCATCTAACCATTGATAATTACCTCATTGTCTAATTCATTCTTATCATTTGGTTGAATAGGAAAGTGTAAAGCAAGCTCTTTTCCTGTATTTTCAATTGCAGTCACAATGCCCTGTGTGTAGTTGCCTTGACGAAAATGGCTTATCATCACATCACATTGTTGCTGCCAAAAGGGTTCGCCAACATATTGATGAATACCGTAATCACCAATAATTGAGCATTGATGAGATTTAAACGCGACATAAATTAACACGCCATTACGCGCGCTGGTTTCTTGCATGCCAAGCTCATTAAAAATTTGCAATGCACGTTCTACACCTGAACTCATTTGTTTAGGCATTTTACTTTCCACGTAAACACGCAATTCTGCCGAGCTTTTTTGCTCAAGTTGAGAAATGGCTTTCTCAACTTGTTGTTTATCAATTGGAATTTTTGAAAATAAAGCCATTTGATTCTTCTTAATTAAAAATTGTTAATTAAAATTCACCACTGGCGCATTTGCTGCACCTTCTACAGATTTGAAATATGGTTTTTCTTTAAATCCAAATAACATTGCCACTAACTTTGTTGGGAATTGACGTACTTTTTGATTATAAATACGTGCGGCTTCGTTAAATTTATTACGCGCAACATTAATACGATTTTCAGTGCCTTCAAGCTGAGCTTGTAAATTCATAAAGCCTTCATTCGCTTTCAATGCAGGATATTGCTCAACAGTCACTAATAAACGAGATAACGCAGAGCCCACTTCATTTTGATTTTGTTGGAATTGAGCAAGTTGTTCTTCAGTCAGATTTGCAGGATCAATTTTTGTTTGAGTGGCTTTTGCACGCGCTTCAATCACTTGCGTTAAGGTGTTTTTCTCAAAATCCGCTTGACCTTTCACGGTATTCACTAAGTTTGGAATTAAGTCCGCACGACGTTGGTAAGAAGATTCCACATTCGCCCATACAGAATCAATTTCTTCTTCTGCTTTCACTAAGCCATTGTAACTGGTCATCACTGTAAACCCAGCAACAATTGCCACTACAATCAATACAAGCCACTTTTTCATTTCAACGTTCCTTTAAATTTAATTAACGAATAAAAGAAAAGACCTAAACAACTACGTTTAGGTCTTTTAAAATTCTTGCTATAAGCCTAACAAATGAATTATTTGTTACCTTTAACTGCAATTTCAACGCGACGATCGTCAGCTAAACACGCGATAAGTGCTTTACGACCTTTAACCGCGTCACATTTGTTGCCAGTTACTGGGTTAGCTTCACCATGACCTGTTGCCATGATAGCGTTTTGTGCAACACCTTTCGCAACTAAGTAGTTTGCAACTGTGTCAGCACGACGTTGTGATAATTTTAAGTTATAAGCATCTGCACCTAAACGGTCAGTATAACCTGAAACAGCTACTGAAGCCGCTTTTAATTGTGCGATTTCACCGTAGATACCATCTAACACGTTTTGTGCAGCTGGTTTTAAGTCTGCTTTATCGAAACCAAATGTGACATCAGAGTTTAACGTAAATGTTTTGCTCACGATTTCTGGCATCGCAACAGTTTGACCGAAGCGGTATGATAAACCTGCTGTGACAGAACCGATGCTTGGGCTGTAATCAACTTGGTGACCGCTAGCAGTTTTGTATTTACCTACACCTTTAAGCCATTGGTATTCTACACGTAATGCTAATTCAGGAATGAACGCATACTCAACACCACCAGCAAATACTGGAGAAACTTTTAAGCTGTGATTACGTACAATTTCACCTATTGCAGCTAATTCATCTGCAATTTTGTAGTCAGAACGCACTAATGCTGCACCAACACGCGCATAAACATCTAAGCCTTCTAACACTGGGTAGCTCGCTTTTAAGCTTAAATGTGCACCATGGTTAGTATGTTTAGCGATAGTCATGCTTCCAACTGGTGCTTGTGCATTTTCCTTTGGAGTCAGTTTTAATTTAGCACGACCAAAATCATCATAGCCTAATTCTACTGCAAAATGATCAGTGATTTGGTAACCACCAAATACGCCGTAAGTTACTGAATCATTTTTAGTACTAAAACTAACGTTATCGTTGCTATAGTTAAGTTTATTTAAACCATCGTGGAAAGATGCCCAACCCGCTTTAGCACCCACATAGAATGTGTTAGCTTGTGGAGCGGCTTGTGCTACTGAAGCTGCTGCTAGTGCAGCGATAGTCAATGCGATTGCAGTTTTTTTCATTTGGATGATCCTCTTATCATTTAGTCATCTTTAAATAAAAACCAAGTTTTCATTTGATAAAACTTGGAAACACAAAATTTGTGTTCTTTCTCATCTTAAACTTTTTGTATTAAAAAGTGAACTCTTTTTAACCTACTTAGTCTAAGTCTTTACATTTCATAAGGCTTGAATTTGCCTGAATCTCTTTTGACAAATTCTTTCCTTTATTTAATTAACTGCATAAAGGAATTCTCAAAAGTCCCTATATTATCCTACCTTAGTTCTACAAAATCAAATTCTTTTCCGTAAAAGGCTATTATTTAAGCAAAAATAACACCAAAAAGGTTAAAAAATCATCATTAAATACCTCAAATCCTCTAAAATACCCAGCGATTTCTTTTCTCTTGCACAAAAAATTTTACTGATTAAAAAATTTCCAACGACATCGCATATGAATATGATAAAATTGCCCATTATTTATTTCAGATGAAACACTTACTCTTATTTACTTAACCTTTACATTATTGTTTCAATAATTTACAGAGTGATTAACATGTTACCTCGTTTGCAAGACATCCCACAATTGAGTCCCTTGATTTCTGACTATTTAAACGACTTAAAGACCCAACATTTTGCTGGGGATATCGCGACGCATTATGCCGAACGACTCAGTTTAGCAACAGATAACAGTGTCTATCAGCAATTACCACAAGCGATTCTGTTTCCTAAAAGCATCGCGGATATCGTCATCATCACAAAGCTCGCACAACAAACAGCTTACAAAAGCTTAACCTTTACGCCTCGTGGAGGGGGAACGGGCACGAATGGGCAGGCGATCAATCACAATATCATTGTTGATCTTTCACGCCATATGACAGCAATTTTAGAGTTAAACGTAGAACAACGTTGGGTACGTGTACAAGCAGGCGTTGTAAAAGATCAACTCAATCAATTTTTGAAACCTTACGGCTTATTCTTCTCTCCAGAATTATCTACCAGTAATCGCGCTACATTAGGCGGGATGATTAATACTGATGCTTCTGGGCAAGGTTCATTACAATATGGCAAAACCTCTGATCACGTTTTAGGGCTACGCGCTGTTCTGATGAATGGTGAAATATTAGAAACACGAGCAATTAAAACAGATCACTTTGTTGATAACCTGGCACAACAGAAATTGTCAAAAACAGCACAACACTTACACCAAGACATCTTTCAGCGCTGTAAAGCACAACGTGAAAACATTATTCGAGATTTACCTCAGCTCAACCGCTTTTTAACAGGTTATGATCTGAAAAATGTCTTTAATCATGATGAAAGTGAATTTAACTTGACTCGTCTGCTAACAGGCTCAGAAGGTTCACTCGCCTTTATCTGTGAAGCCACGTTAGATCTTACGCCGATTCCACAATATCGTACGCTAATCAATGTTAAATACCGTTCTTTTGATGCCGCCTTGCGTAACGCACCATTTATGGTAAAAGCCAATGCACTCTCCGTCGAAACCATTGATTCAAAAGTCTTAAATCTCGCGAAAAAAGACATTATTTGGCATTCGGTGAATGAATTGCTGTTTGAAGATGATAATCATCCTACGCTTGGTCTAAATATCGTGGAATATGCGGGTAACGATAAAGCAAAAATACAAAAACAAGTTCATGCACTCTGTGCGGAATTAGACCAAAAAATTGCGCAACAACAAGATGCCATTATTGGTTATCAAGTATGTTCGGATTTAGCGTCAATTGAACGCATTTACGCCATGCGTAAAAAAGCTGTGGGATTATTAGGCAATGCACAAGGGGCAGCAAAGCCCATTCCTTTTGTGGAAGATACCTGCGTCCCGCCAGAACACTTAGCCGATTACATCGCTCAATTCCGTGCCTTACTAGATGCTCACCAACTCGACTACGGCATGTTTGGACATGTTGATGCGGGCGTATTACACGTTCGTCCTGCGCTTGATTTATGTGATAAAGAACAAGTGATGCTTTTCAAACAGATCTCCGATCGTGTCGCAGACCTCACTCGTCAATATGGCGGCTTAATTTGGGGCGAACATGGTAAAGGTATGCGTTCACAATATGGTGAAAAATTTTTTACCCCAGAATTATGGCAAACGTTACGTCATATCAAATTTCTATTTGACCCAGATAACCGTCTCAACCCTGGTAAAATTTGTACCCCATTACAGAGCAAAGATGAACTCTATTCGATTTTATCGCCAATGCGGGCTGACCAGGATCGCCAGATCCCCATTCAAATTCGTGAGGAGTTTAACGGCGCCATGACCTGTAACGGCAATGGGCTTTGCTTTAATTTTGATGTACACAGCACGATGTGTCCTTCCATGAAAGTCAGCAAAAACCGTTTATTTTCACCCAAAGGACGTGCGGCGATTATACGCGAATGGTTACGTTTACTGGCGAATACCGATATCACGCCGAAAGAACTCGACTTTCGTCAAACTGAAATAAAATTATCTGATTTCGTCCGCCGACTACAACATACGATCCAAAAATGGCGGGGAGAATACGATTTTTCTCACGAAGTCAAAGCGGCAATGGATACTTGCCTGTCTTGTAAGGCTTGTGCAAGTCAATGCCCAATTAAAATTGATGTTCCTCATTTTCGGGCGAAATTTTTCCATTTATATCACAGCCGTTACTTACGTCCCGTCAAGGATCATGTGATGGCGAACGTGGAATACCTTGTACCATTAATGGCTAAGAAACCTACAATTTTTAATCGATTGACCCAAGCTAAATTCACACAACTCGTTGGCGAAAAAGTATTAGGCTTAGTCGATTTACCCCTATTATCTGCGCCCTCTTTGGCTCAACAGTTAGTGGAAATTGGTTATCAAGGTGACCGCTTGGAAGAATTAGAGCAGTTAAGTGCGGCTGAAAAACAACGTGTTTTACTGATTGTGCAAGATCCCTTCACATCTTACTACGATGCGAAAGTGGTGGCTGATTTCGTCGCGCTCACCCAAAAACTCGGTTACCGACCTGTTTTATTACCATTCAAACCCAATGGTAAAGCACAGCATGTAAAAGGGTTCTTAACGCGTTTTGCTAAAACTGCTAAAAATCAAGCTGACTTTTTATCACGTATGGCACAATTAAATATTGCCATGGTCGGTGTTGATTCTGCGATCGTATTGACTTATCGTGATGAGTATACACAGATTTTAGCGGACCAACGCGGCGACTTCCATGTGCTCACTTCACAGGAATGGTTGAAGAATCAACTTGATGATACACAAAGTGTATTACAAAACTGGCTAAAAACAGACCGCACTATGACCTCATATCAGTGGCATTTATTCCCACATTGTACTGAGTCAACCGCCTTGCCAAGTAGCGCAAAAGCATGGCAGCACATTTTTGCCCAATTTGGGCAACAGTTGACAGTAGAAAACGTGGGATGTTGTGGCATGGCAGGCACTTTTGGACATGAAACCGCGCATCTTAAAATGTCCAAGGATATCTATGCACTCTCTTGGGCAACGAAATTAACGGGCAAAGATCCAGAATATTGTTTGGCAACGGGTTATTCCTGCCGTAGCCAAGTCAAACGTATAGAACAATGGCAACCTAAACATCCCGTACAAGCCTTATTAACACTTGTAGATAAAATATGATTTGGAAAAAAGACTATACCCTAGAACAAATGAATCATTTCTGCCGACACAGTGCGGTAGAACATCTGGCAATACAATTTAGCGCACAAGGCGAAGACTGGCTTGAAGCCACCATGCCCGTTGATCAACGCACAACGCAACCCATGGGGTTATTACACGGAGGACTGTCTGTCGCTTTAGCTGAAACGCTGGGCTCAATGGCGGGTTTTTGCTGCATCAATCACAATCAAGATGTTGTGGGATTAGACATCAATGCGAACCACTTGCGCCCAGTGAAACAAGGGAGCGTCACTGGACGCGCTACCCCAATACATCTGGGTAGAAAAGTACAAGTTTGGCAAATACATATTCGGGATCAACAAAATAAACTTTGTTGCATCGCACGTTTAACGCTTTCGGTAATCGATCATGAATAAACAAAAAACGGGCGTTATTCTGGTTAATTTAGGTACACCAGAGAGCCCTACTCCTCAAGCCATCTCAGCATATTTATGGCAATTTTTAACAGACCCACGTGTGGTCGATCTGCCTCGCTATAAATGGTACCCCTTATTAAAAGGCATCATTCTTCCCTTGCGTGCCAAACGCGTCGCTAAAAATTATGCGTCAATTTGGTCCGAAAACGGCTCACCGCTCTTAGCGATTAGCCGTGCTCAACAAACCGCCTTACAAGATTATTTTATTCAACAAAAAGAAAATATTGTGGTTGAAATCGGGATGACATATGGTCAACCTTCAATAGAAAACGCCATGCAATCCCTACGAGAGCAAGCAGTTGAAAACGTGATCGTATTACCACTCTACCCGCAATACAGTAGCTCCACCACAGGAGCGGTATTTGATGCCGTTGCAAATGTGATCAAAAAACAACGTGGTTTTCTGCCTTTTGACTTCATTCATTCTTATCATCTTAATCCCGATTACATTTCTGCGCTCGTAGAGTCGATTAAGACCCATTTTCAACCTGATGAATTTTTACTCTTCTCTTTTCATGGTATTCCTTTACGCTATGAAAACATGGGCGATTATTATCGTGAACACTGTAAACAAACTGTGTTAGCCGTCATTGATCGTTTAGGACTCACAGAAAATCAATGGGGGCTTACTTTCCAATCACGCTTTGGTAAAGAAGAATGGCTACAGCCCTACACAGATCAATTTTTAGCGCAGGCACCAAGCCAAAACATTCAAAAAGTCGCTGTTATCTGCCCAGGTTTTGCCGCAGATTGCTTAGAAACTTTAGAAGAAATTGAAGAAGAAAACAAAGCGCTCTTTTTGGCGAATGGTGGACATTCTTATCGCTATATCCCAGCCTTAAATGCGAATCCTAAACACATTGAAATGATGGCGAATCTCATTTTAAGCAAAAGATAAGCACCCAATAAAAAAGGGGAATGCCCACTCAAATTGCACTCCCCCATTTTTAACCCTCACGGATAGTGTTAAAATATCTGGATTCTCACCGCACTCTCCTGATTCACGGCGACCAATTTACCCACCTCAATCAGCTCAATACCCGCCTGTTGTGCAAGTTCAGCGACCGCCTGTTCCGCCTCTGGTTTCACGGCAATTAATAGCCCACCAGAAGTTTGTGGATCACATAAAATCGCTTTTTGTAGCGCACTCATTTCACTCACTTTATGTCCATAACTCGCAAAGTTGCGCTCTGTTCCCCCAGGGACACAGCCTTTTTCAATATAACGAGCGACACCGTCTAATGTCTTAATGTGGTCAAAATAGACTTCAGCATTTAAATTCGACCCTTCACAAATTTCTGTTAAGTGACCTAATAGACCAAACCCCGTTACATCGGTCATCGCTGTAACGCCTTCTACTTCGGCAAATTGCGCACCAATCATATTCATTTGGCACATAATTTTTGTCGCAAGTCCTTGATGCTCAGCTTTTAACTTACCTTTTTTCTCAGCCGTCGTCAGTACACCAATCCCCAACGGTTTCGTTAAAAACAATTTGCACCCTGCTTGTGCAGACGCATTACGTTTAACATGCTCAGTAGATACGATACCTGTCACGGCTAAACCAAAAATCGGCTCTGGTGCATCAATTGAATGACCGCCCGCTAACGCAATCCCAGCTTGTTGACAGGCAAAACGTCCCCCTTCAACAATTTTCTGCGCCACTTCTGCGGGTAAAGTTGAAATAGGGAAACCGAGAATAGCAATTGCCATAATGGGTTTTCCCCCCATTGCAAAAATGTCACTGATAGCATTGGTGGCGGCAATACGCCCAAAATTGAACGGATCATCCACAATCGGCATGAAAAAATCCGTTGTACTAATAATCCCGATCCCATGACCAATATCATAGACTGCCGCATCATCTTTGGTTTCATTTCCCACCAACAAATTGGGGTCAACCCATTTTTCCATCTCGGAATGCAAGATCTTTTCCAACACTTTAGGGGAAATTTTACAACCGCACCCAGCCCCATGGCTATACTGAGTTAAACGTATCGTGCTCGCGATCGTATTATTCATTTCTTGCTCAAGTGCGGTCATATTCTCTTCATTTTTGGCTTGCATTTTCTGTTCTCCTACCCAATAATTCGGCTTAATTATACGCCAGTTAAATAAAAAAGACATTGAGAAAAAATGACGAAGCGCAAACGCCCTACGCTACAAGATATTGCCACCCATTTAGGCATTACCAAAATGACAATCAGTCGTTATTTACGCCAGCCAGATGCCGTTGCCCCCGAAACACAACGTCGTATTGCCCAAGCGATTGAACAATTTGGCTATATCCCTAACCGTGCTCCCGATATCTTATCTAATGCCAAAAGTCGCGCAATCGGTGTACTCGTCCCCTCCTTAACTAACCATGTCTTTGCTGATGTCATAAAAGGCATTGAAATGATTACAGACCGTCTTGGTTATCAAACCATGCTCGCGCACTATGGTTATCGCCCTGAAAAAGAAGAACAACGCATCGAAAGTTTACTTTCTTACAATGTTGACGGCTTAATCTTGTCGGAAAATCACCATACCGCTCGCACCTTAAAAATGCTCGAAGTCGCCAATATTCCTGTCGTTGAAATCATGGAATGTAGCGAAGTCGGCATCCAACAGGCTATCGGTTTTGATAACATTGCTGCGGCACAAGCCATGGTCGATACAATGATCAGCCGCGGTCATAACAATATCGTATATTTTTCAGCCCGCATGGACAAACGAACGCGCCTCAAAATGCAAGGTTATGAACAAGCTATGAAAAAACATGGTTTATCCCCTCATAGCTTAATCACTGAGCAACCCTCTTCTTTTAGCTTAGGGGCGAAACAATTACATGAAGCATTACAGCGCTATCCTAAATTAGATGGGATTTTCTGTACTAATGACGACTTGGCACTTGGTGCTTTATTTGAATGCCAACGTTTAGGCATCAGCGTGCCCAAACAGATTGCCATTGCAGGCTTTCACGGTCACGATGTTGGACAAGCCATGACTCCCCAACTAGCAACTGTCATCACCCCTCGCTTACAAATTGGTAACGTTGCCGCGCAAGAGCTTTTAAATCGAATACAAGGCATGCCACAGCAATGTGCAATCATTAACTTAGGCTACCACATTCACTTAGGTGAAAGTATCTAAAAAAACAACCGCACTTTTGGCAGTCATTTCAGACATCCCAATGGTGCGGTCAATTACAAGCATTTTCTAGATTAACGGGGCTAACGCCTTAACACAACGTTCAACCACCTCCTCAAACGTGCCATCAATACTAATATGAATCACATCTGGCTCATCCGCTTGCGGAACTTCTAACGTCTCAAACTGACTTTTTAACATATCAGACTTCATATAATGCCCCTTACGCTGTTTCATCCGAGCTAATACTAACTCAAAAGGTCCATGTAAAAACAGAAATTTGACGGAATTTCCCTCTCGAATAACATCACGATACTGTTTTTTCAGCGCTGAACAAATGATAATCCCCACCTCACTTTTCTGCTCCAAACTAAATGCCGCATCGCGAATACGCTCTAACCAAGGCGCACGATCTTCGTCATTCAAGGGATGCCCTTGCCCCATTTTAAGAATATTGGCTCTTGGATGCAGATCGTCTCCATCAATCAACTTAATCCCTAAACGTTGTGCAACCGCCGTGCCCACCGAGGTTTTTCCCGTACTCGACACGCCCATCAAAATAAAACTTTTTCCTTTCATTGCTGACATGGCTCACTCCTTATCGTGACTTTTTGCCTACCATACCGAAAATTCCGACCAAACGTTACTGGTAACATCTATTTTTGTGACCTAACTCACACAAATCCGCCGTTTGAAAATACCTACTGAACTTCACTCAAACATCACCACAGTGATTCTTTGAACAAGATCACAAATTTGATACCTCGTTCAAAAATTCACTTTACCAAAATCTATACAGGAAGTATGTTACCAGTAACAACACACCAAAGGAGGTTTCCTATGCTAATTCTGATTATGATTGCAGCCGTCTTACTGCTGTTACTATTAATTATGAAATTCAGAGTGCATGCTTTTGTGGCACTCGTCATTGTCAGCTTATTAACGGCACTCGCGACCAACATCCCTGTCGATAAAATTTTACCGACATTATTATCGGGTTTTGGTAATACGCTCGCCGCAGTAGCACTGCTCGTCGGTCTCGGTGCAATGATTGGACGCCTACTTGAAATCACGGGTGGTGCCAAAGTATTAGCCGACACATTAATCAACAAATTTGGCGAACAAAAAGCCCCCTTTGCTCTGGGTGTGGCATCCTTACTGTTTGGTTTCCCTATTTTCTTTGATGCGGGGCTTGTTGTGATGCTACCGATTATTTTCAGTGTGGCAAAACAATTCGGCGGTTCAACATTACGTTATGCCTTGCCTGCTGCGGGGGCATTTGCTGTCATGCACGCGTTCTTACCTCCTCACCCTGGTCCAGTTGCCTCGGGTGATTTATTAGGCGCAAACATGGGGTTACTCGTCCTCGTTGGGTTAATCTGTGCAATCCCAACTTGGTACATTGCTGCCTATTTATTTGGTCTCTATTCAGGTAAAAAAATCAACTTAGCGCTCCCGAAAAGCTTCTTAAGCAGCAATGCGATTAATGAAACAGCGGTACAAAATCCACCGAGTTTCCGTAAAGTGCTGTTAATTTTAC
Source organism: Pasteurella multocida subsp. multocida OH4807 (assembly GCA_000973525.1). Taxonomy (NCBI): domain Bacteria; kingdom Pseudomonadati; phylum Pseudomonadota; class Gammaproteobacteria; order Pasteurellales; family Pasteurellaceae; genus Pasteurella; species Pasteurella multocida. The sequence goes on from CP004391.1 coordinate 378,950, forward strand.
TATTGCCGATTTTCCTGATCTTGCTTGATACAGGTTTAAATACCCTTAGCGTCGCAAAAGTGATCGACGAGTCACAAACATGGGTGGCAGGGTTACGCCTACTCGGGAAAACCCCTATCGCCTTATTAATCACCTTACTCGTTGCCATTGTATTATTAAAAGATCAACGCAGTTATGAGCAAATTGAAAAAATTTGTGACAACGCCCTAGGTCCGATTTGCGCTATCGTCTTAGTAACAGGTGCAGGCGGAATGTTTGGTGGCGTATTACGCGCAAGTGGCATTGGTAATGAGTTATCCAGCATGCTCTCTGATACTGGGCTTCCAGTGATTGTTGCCGCGTTTATCATCGCACTCGCCTTACGTGTTGCACAAGGTTCTGCGACTGTGGCACTCACCACCGCCTCCGCGTTAATTGCCCCAACGGTAGCCGCGACAACAGGCTTAAGCCAGTTTGATCTATGTTTTATCGTGATTGCAATTGCCTCTGGTGCGACCGCCCTCTCTCATTTCAATGACTCGGGTTTCTGGCTCGTCAGTCGTTTTTTAGAAATGGATGAAAAAACCACCCTTAAAACGTGGACAGTGATGGAAACCTTAATTGGTCTTGTGGGGTTTGCGCTGGCTGTTATCGGTAGCATTCTCTTATAAAAAATAAAAAAACCGACCGCACTGATTTCTTTTACTAAAGTAATCAACGTGTAGGTCGGTTTTCAACGGTCTAAAGACAACACATTTTTATCCCCTTTTTCTCTCCCCCAACCTAAAAATATTCCGAATAAAGCGATAGGCAAAAACAACTGTAAAAACAAGTGAACTTTCTTTAAAATGAACTCGCTATTCTGTAGCGTTTCGCTGACAGAATTGATTTGTTTAATTTATTAACAGGAGATTATGACTATGGTATTAGTAACTCGTCAGGCACCTGATTTTACTGCAGCCGCAGTATTAGGTAATGGTGAAATCGTTGAGAATTTTAACTTTAAACAACATATCGCAGGCAAAGCTGCAGTGGTATTTTTCTATCCACTTGATTTCACATTCGTTTGCCCATCAGAATTAATCGCCTTTGATCACCGTTACGAAGAATTTAAAAAACGCGGTGTAGAAGTCGTTGGTGTATCAATCGACTCAGCATTCAGCCACAATGCTTGGCGTAAAACCCTTGTCGAAAATGGCGGGATTGGTGAAGTAAAATACGCGTTAGTCGCCGACATCAAACACGAAGTTGCACAAGCATTCGGTATTGAACACCCAGAAGCCGGTGTTGCATTACGTGCATCATTCTTAATTGATAAAAACGGTGTAGTTCGTCACCAAGTTGTAAACGATCTTCCATTAGGTCGTAACATCGACGAAATGCTTCGTATGGTTGATGCGTTACAATTCCACGAAGAACACGGTGAAGTGTGCCCAGCACAATGGGAAAAAGGCAAAGAAGGGATGACTGGTAGCCCAGAAGGCGTAGCGAAATATTTAAAACAACACGCCGATAAACTTTAATTCTGATTGTTATCGCGACAAGGGATTAACATAACATGTTAATCCCTTTTTATAGGCTAACCCCAACAGCAAGTTAGTCATCGCACAACAATCCGCATCAGATAAAAAAATCCCTTGGCAAAACCAAGGGATTTTCTCATCACAGTTATCGTGATACCGACACGGATGAAGAACGCATCAGCCCATTTGATCGCTGAGATTTATCTAACAATAACGCTTCAAATAAACTATGCGTTTCAAGACAAAGTGTCACTTGATACAGCGGAATTTTCCTTTCGTTGTTCAATTCAGAACGTGGCGATAAATAGGTCAAATTGGACAATTGACGATATGGTTGACACTGACCTCCGTTATTACCATCAAGCTTTCCTGAAGGATTTCCACTATTTTGTCCATTTTGTTGCTTATCACCTTCTGTCCAATACTCTAGGACAACATCTAGTCTCTTATTGCTGTCAGCATTACCATAAATCAATTTTTTAGCAAGCTTACTGAACTGTTTATAATCATCCTCACTAATAACATACTCTCGATTGTAGAGTTGTGAGCGCTCACGTAAAATACTGACTAGGGTATAAGAGGCATTATCCAATTTACCCAAGGTGGAGCGCAACATCACTAAATCAAACAGGAAAGCAAATAAAAAGATTAAAAACATTGCCATAAAAATAAACTCAATGGTCACTGCACCTTTTTTATTGCGTAAAAACCTTTTTAGGTCTAATAAACTCAATTCTTTCATATATCGCTCTATAACATCCTTCACAAGATAGCTTTCAAAAGATCACCCTAACTGGCTTTCTTTTTGCCTGGCTTAAAGCTAGAACGCTCAAATTCTTGTACCACAACAAATTCACGATTCATCACAGCTTCTGACCAAGATTTCGGGATAAACGGCAATGGCACTACAAATTGGTAATCATACGTTAACGAATAGCGTGCTAAAGTTGCCAAACGTCCATTTTCTGCAATTTTTATATGGTTTGCTCCAGTAATCTGCTTAGGTTGACGAAACTTCTCTTTTAAGAGATTCTCCAAGCAATTCGTTTCTTCTGGGCAATCAACATATTGCACTTTGACATCAAAGCCATTTTTATCCAACATTGCCAAATAGCCCATTGTGGATTCATCACTGAATTTTTTCTGTTCAGTTAAAACTTGTTTGAACACTTTTTCATAATTTGCTTCATCCGCTTGTTCATTTTTGGCGATCCGAACACTTTCGATAATGGCGAGATCCCAATATGCCGTCGCAATAGCTAAACGGCAAAATTCAAAAATGAACATCACAATGAATAAGTAAAACGCAATGGTTAATGCAAATTCGACGGTAGATGTTCCTTTACTATTTGATAGAAATTTTTTCATATCAAACCCTTATTCTCACACAAAAATAATTTCATGATGTTTTCTCTCATTGATATTTGAGAGATATTTTCGATGTAATAAGATAAACCACAATTAGGAATTCTTTTTAAATTAAGGAGTAAATAATGATAAAGCTCACCCCTTCATCAATTAGTGTGATGGTCGATACACTTAGATTCTCAAGCCAAGACAGATATATTATTTTTAGAATGAAAACGAGAGACCAGAAAGCCGTATATATGCGCTATCCGCAGCATTTTGAAAATATAGCTAATCAAGAGAACATGATTGTTATCGTAGAAGCCCAAAAGTTTCTCCCTTTATGGCAGCGCTCACCGTATGCGGTAGATAAAAATACATGTGCTGGCGATGAGTCAAAATGGCGAAAAGATTATAAGTTCCATCTTGCTGAAAACGGATTTGCTAAAAGTATGGATTCTCCAGTTCCACTTGCCGATGTTAATGTTCACATTAAAGATGGAGAAATAAGCTGTAGTCTTAATGATGGTATGACAAGAACGCTTTGGTTGCTTGCAAATGGTATAAAGGAATTTCCTGTTTTAGTTAGAAATGATAAAGAAAAGGCCAAAATTCTTTCAAAGAAAGCAAGCCTATTATCTTCGCTTAATTTTGAACCGCTCAATTTATATTTTGCTATTACGGGAGAAAGACATCCCTTGTAAACAAAGGGTAAACGTTTGAGATACCTAAATAATCAAGACTATCAGTGTCGGAATTTAAAAATAACCTAAAAAAAGCCCTAACACAGTTAGGGCCAAGGAGAATGAGGTATTAATTACCTACACTATGTTTATGTTGTCGTATTATTTTATTGCTTTTATTACTTCTGATTTAACAAACTGAGCAAAATCAGATTCGTTTGAGAATGCAATCCAGGAAATTCTAACCTTGCCATCCTCTTTTGCAAGCGTTATGTCAATTTTTCGACCGCCAACATAGCTATTTGCCATGTGATAATAGACACCAGGAGTCGCTTCATGAGCATGTCCTTCTTCATCTAAAAGCGATTCGTAACGTTGACGCTCATACCCGGATAGCCCACTTAATGCTTCCTCCCGAGTTTTGAATTTTAAATTACGCTTAATTTTTACGTAAAGAGAATCAATATTTTTAGATGATGTAATTGAATCCTCTACGTTATAGCGATGAGAACGAGAACTTTGAGTGTAAGCCACGCCGGAAGAACTTGAGGAACTATTCCCCCCGCCAAGAACACTGCTGAGCTGACCTGCAACATTACCAACCGCATCATTCAATGAGTTTAATTCAGCACAACCACTTAAAGCAGCGACAGCAGATAAAACAAAAATTATTTTTTTCATCACAATTAACCTTAATTAGATTGAGTTCAGAATGGTATTGAATCATCAAAAGCATTTGCTGATGCATCTTGTGGCATTGGCTGAGGATTATTTGCACCATCTGCACTTTGAGGGCGAGTACCTAACATTTGCATTACATCACCTTGGATTTCCGTGGTATAACGATCTTGCCCGTTTTGATCTTGCCATTTACGAGTACGCAAGCGTCCTTCAATATAAACTAGAGCTCCTTTCTTGAGATATTGGCCGCAAATTTCAGCTAATTTGCGATAAAAAACGATTCGATGCCATTCAGTCACTTCACGGCGTTCACCGGTGTTTTTATCCGTCCAAGCTTCGCTAGTTGCTACACTGATATTTGCAACAGCCTCACCATTCGGCATGCTCCGCATTTCAGGATCATTACCTAAATGTCCCACGATAATTACTTTATTAATTCCAGCCATATTGATTTCTCCTAAATCACAAATTAACTGTCAAGATTGTGCATTTTTTACATCTAATCCTTAAGGGTAAATTCAGTAAAAAACACAGAGATTTTTTAACACAACCACGAAAGGCAAAGGCTTTTTTCGTTAAGGTAAGGGGCTTGTCCCCTTACCTTTAAAAGGCCTTTTAGTGAGCCGATTACAAACCAGGTCAAACCGACGTTGTTTACTATGGCGTGCAATCACTTTTGCATAGGCTACAATATTTGAAGATGATGGGGTGTTATTGACAATTTGTGCCAGATACCCCAACCCAAACTCATCAATAAGTGACTTATCAGTAAAGTATTGCTCCAGTGTTAAAATATCGACCGGCTTACCGAGCTGTAACAAATGTACAATGCCTTCAAAGATAACTTTGTGGGTATAGTTAAAAAAATCATCTGCATAAATTAATGTGGAAACCTCATCAAATAACTCATTTTTTAAAATAAGACTACCCAATACCGCAGCTTCTGCATCAACAGAAAAAACCGGCTTCGCTTTAATTTGAGGAATTTTTTCTTTTGTCATGACAATTACCCCCGTTGCATTGGTTGTTCAAAATGCGCTGTAAATTGGGGTAAAAGAAGACAGCATAATTGTTTAATAACTGGGTATTCTGCTGAACTGTGGCGATATACCGGTAGAGAGTAGGTCGCTGCCTCTCTGTAAGCGACATGATCCGGAATGGAAAAATCAAGGAAGGTTTTGCTACCGTCAAACGTACTTTCAAATAACGTATGTAGCTGTTGCATAACAAATTTGACATCGTTGGTATTATCAACACAATTTGCAATCGCTTTTAATGGAGGGAGTTTGAAGCCAAAGGACTCAAATGTTTGTAAATCTTGATACATCCCAATCGTGCCACGAATGAATTCTTTTGCTGATAGAATTTGTGGAAGAATAGGACAAAAAAGAACATCAGCTGCTAAAACAGACATATCTACGGTAATATCGCGTGTACCGCGTGTATCTACGACAATCACATCATAGTTATTAATGCTTTTAATGAGGTGACTAAAGCGGATAGCACCATCCGGTGCATTACGCAACATTTGGCTAACATTATTAGAGGGATCATTTGATTGAATCAAATCTAGATTCTTAATGAAAGTTTGAGAAATGATATGGGAAGGGTCTATATCTCGTTGTGATAAAAATTCATGAATTCCGCCGGGAGCAATATGTTCCAAGCTATAATAAGAACTTAGCGTAGGCTGTGTATCAGTATCAATCAGCAGAGTTCTTAAGCCATGATCAGCACAAAATGCACCAATATTGGCCGCATTTGTACTTTTTGCAGAACCGCCTTTAGTACAGGCAATAGTAACAATATAAGGTTTTTTTGAAGTGTGGTTAACATTCATAATTTACTCACTTAACAAGAAAATTTACGTTAAGGAGTATCGACTCTAGGTAATTGATCTAAGAATATTAACTGTTTTGGTGGGTCGTAAAGGATTTGAACCTTCGACCAACGGATTAAAAGTCCGCTGCTCTACCGCCCCATGTGTACATTAGGTAACCATTTAAGAAAGGGAAAAAGGAATCTTTAAAATGGTGCCCGAGGCCAGACTTGAACTGGCACGCCTCGAAAGGCGAGGGATTTTAAATCCCTTGTGTCTACCGATTTCACCACTCGGGCTTATCGCTATGATAAGTTAAGCTTGGAGCGGGAAACGAGGCTCGAACTCGCGACCCCAACCTTGGCAAGGTTGTGCTCTACCAACTGAGCTATTCCCGCTTTTTGTTATTTGGCGATATCGCTAAACAACGATGTGCATTTTACTTATTTCTTTGCGGGAGTCAAATAAAAAATGCAAAAGCGTTATTCGATTGATTAAAAACAAATCAGAATAGGCAAAAAGATTGATTTTATGGGGGTTTTCTAGTCGTGCGATGGCGGAATGGGGCGATGAAAAAAGCACGTTAGGACGTGCTTTTTCATTTAAACGAGGTGAGGTTATGGGTTGATATCCGATAATAAGCTGCCTTTTGCTGCTTTTAGATATTGTAACATGGACCAGACGGTTAAAATTGCTGCGATATAGAGCAAGATAATGGCGGCGATTTCCATCGCGACGTTATAGCGCCATAGTAATCCGCCGAGTGCGAGCATTTGTGCGGTCGTTTTGACTTTACCTAACCATGACACTGCGACTTTATTGCGATCGCCAATTTCCGCCATCCATTCGCGTAGGGCGGAAATAATGATTTCTCTTGAGATCATGATGACAGCGGGTAAGGTGATCCAGAAGGAGTGGTGATATTCTACGACTAACGCCAGTGCGACAGTGACCATGACTTTGTCTGCCACGGGGTCGAGGAAGGCACCAAAACGGGTGGTTTGTTTCCATTTTCTTGCGAGGTAGCCATCGAACCAGTCGGTGATACCTGCGATGAAGAAGATGAATGTGGTGAGAAAAGGCGACCAAGAAAATGGAAGATAAAAGGCAATGACAAAAAAAGGAATCAAAATGACTCGGAATAGCGTGAGAAAGATCGGGATATTCAGTTTCATAGGGCGAATTAGGTCAGTTCTTATAATTGGTTCATTTTAGAACATCTGGCTTTATTTGAAAATGGAATTTTCTTTTCTGGGCTAAATTGTTGGGAATTAATGTTGTAATGCGTCATAAATTCGCTCGGCAAGGGCTGGGGAGATCCCTGGCACTGAGGCAATTTCGTCTCGTGTTGCGTTTTTCACGCCTTGCATGCCGCCTAAATATTTTAGTAGCGCTTGGCGGCGTTTGGCACCGACGCCGTTGATGGTTTCGAGCCCACTTTGGATGAAAGCTTGTTGGCGTTTTTTGCGGTGTCCGCTGATGGCATGGTGATGGCTTTCATCACGAATGTGTTGAATTAAATGTAGCGCGAGGCTATCTGGCGGTAGGTGTAAGGTTTTGCCTTGTTTGCTGAGAATTAAGGTTTCTAGCCCTGCTTTTCTGTCGACCCCTTTTGCAACACCAATTAGGTGCGGTTTGTTTTTATCCCATTTTACGTTTAGTTGTTGGAAAACTTGGCGGGCGCGGTTGAGCTGCCCTTTGCCGCCGTCAATAAAGATGATGTCGGGGATTTTGTCTTGTTCAAGGGGTTTGTCGTAACGTTTGAGTAGCGCTTGTTCCATTGCAGCGTAGTCGTCGCCTGGGGTGATACCTGTGATATTAAAACGGCGGTAATCGGATTTTAGCGGTCCCTCTTGGTTAAAGACGACGCAAGAGGCGATGGTTTGTTCGCCCATGGTATGACTGATGTCAAAACATTCCATGCGTTGAATGGTGGACAGTCCGAGTAAGGCTTGCAGTTCTTGATAACGCGCTTGAATCAGATTGCTTTGTTTGAGTTGGGTGATGAGGGCTGATTTGGCGTTCATTTGTGCCAGTTGGAGATATTTGCTCTTCTCCCCTTTTGCGCTGTGATCTTGGATGTGAACTTTGCGTCCTGCTTGTTGCGTTAATAAGGTTTCTAGCTCGGTTTTTTCTGTTAATTTATGATCCACGATGATGCTGTTGGGGATGCTGCGTCCTTGGTGTGCTTGGAGATAAAATTGTCCTACGAATGTGGCAGTTAATTCGGCTAAATCGGTGTTCGCTGGGACTTTGGGGAAGTAGCTGCGGTTACCTAGGATTTTTCCTTGTCGAATAAATAATACTTGTACGCAGGCGATACCGAGTTGATACGCGATAGCGATGATATCGATGTCGTCTAGGCGTTCGTTGGCAACGAATTGTTTTTCGATGACGGCGCGGACGGCTTGGATTTGATCACGAATTTTTGCCGCGAGCTCGAAATTGAGTTCGGCACTGGCTTGTTCCATTTTGCTAACCAGATGATCGAGCACTTGTTGATCTTTGCCTTGTAGGAATAGTCGGGCGAAGGTCACTTGTTGTTGGTAATCTTGGTCTGTGACGTATCCTGCTACACAGGGCGCGCTACAACGTCCAATTTGATATTGTAAACAAGGGCGAGAACGGTTGTTGTACACGGCATTTTCGCATTGGCGGATTGGAAACAATTTTTGTAGTAGCGATAAGGTTTCTCGTACGGCACTGGCGTGGGGATAGGGTCCAAAATATTCGCCTTTGATTTTTTTACTGCCTCGGTATGCGGTGATACGAGGGTGACGTTCTGCGGTGAGTAAAATATAGGGGTAGGATTTGTCATCCCGTAGTAACACGTTGTAGCGCGGTTGGTAGGTTTTGATGTAATTGTGTTCAAGCAATAAGGCTTCGGTTTCCGAAGAGGTCAACGTGGTTTCAATGTGAGCAATAGATGCTACAAGGGCTTCGGTCTTTTTGCTGGTTAAGTTGGCACGAAAATAACTGGATAAGCGTTTTTTCAGATCTTTCGCTTTGCCCACGTAGATGACGTTATCTTTGTCGTCATACATGCGGTAGACGCCCGCTGAATGCGGGACATGGGCTAAAAAGGATTTCGCGTCAAACATGATCTGGTACCTAGGTAGTCTTATTGCTGTTGTAAAATTGCGCGCACTTTTTCCAGATCTTCTGGGGTGTCTACCCCCACTAGTGGCACTTCGTTAGCAAGCTCGACGTGGATTCTTTCGCCGTACCATAATACGCGCAGTTGTTCTAAGCTTTCTATTTGCTCTAGGGCGGTTGGTTGCCATTGTACGTATTGTTTGATGAAGCCCGCTCGGTAGGCATAAATTCCGATGTGGCGTAGATAGTGATCTGAAAGGGTTAATTGCACGATGCTTTGTGTTTGCTGATGTATTGCGGCGAATTGATCGCGATTCCATGGGATGACGGCACGAGAAAAATACAATACGTAGCCGTCTTTGTCGGTTAAGACTTTGACGGCGTTGGGATTAAATAACTCTTCTGGTTCGTGGATTTTGACCGCTAAACTCGCCATTTTGACTTGGTATTTTGCTAGGTTGTTTGCCACTTGGCGTACAATTGATGGCGGGATCAGTGGTTCGTCCCCTTGAATATTGACGATAATTTCTTGATCAGGAATGGCTAATTTTTCCACTACTTCGGCAAGTCGTTCGGTACCAGAGTTGTGTTTTGGTGATGTCATGCACACTTCTGCGCCGATATTTCGCGCGACGTCTGCAACTTGTACATGATCGGTTGCGATGATTACGCGGCTCGCGCCTGATTGTTTGGCTTGTTCAAAGACATGGGCAATCATCGGTTTGCCTGCGATATCTGCAAGTGGTTTACCTGGGAGGCGGGTTGATGCGTAACGCGCTGGGATAATCACAGTAAAGGCGGTCATATTATTTGTCCTGTTGGCTGTTTGATAAGGGGATCGCTTGTTCCGCTAATAAAACGGGGATGCCTTGATTGATGGCATAGGCGACCTGATCCACTTTGCAGATGAGCTGTTGTTTCTCTTTATCTAAGGTTAAACGTCCATGACAAATTGGACAAGCGATAATGTCTAGTAATTTGGCGTCCATTGTTTCCTCTTTTTCTTTACTTGACGTTATGGTGACGTCGGTTGTTGGGGATGAAATTTGGCTAAAAACGCCCGCACTTTTTCACCTTCAATATGTGCTTCAACAGGGACGTACCACCAGTTTGGTTGTGCAAATGCGATACATTTTACCGCATCCTTTTCTGTCATTAAGAGCGGTTGGTTGGGATCAAATTGGTCAAATTGGTGCGGTTCAAATTTTTGGTGATCTTGAAAAGCGTGCGTGTGACTTAATTGGATAGCTAAACCCTGTAACATTGTAAAGAAACGTTGTGGGTTGCCAATGCCTGCTATGGCGGTGACGCGTTGGAAGGCGGTTAATTCGCGTTGTTCACCTGTCACTAAATTGATGGCGTAATGTGGTGTTAGCGTCATGACGACGTCAGTGTAGGCGTTGGCTTTTCCGTTGCCGATCACAAGATCTACGTTTTGTAAACGATCAGGCAGTTCGCGTAGTGGTCCTGCGGGCAAAAGCCAGCCGTTACCGATACCTCGTTCGGCATCCATTACTACAATTTCGGCATCACGTTGTAGCTTATAATGTTGCAAGCCATCATCACTGATGATGACATCGCAAGGTTGGTGTTGTAATAGCAATTCGATTGCTTGTTGGCGATTGGGCGAAATACACACGGGTACTTGAGTTCGTTTGGCGATGAGAACGGGTTCATCTCCGCCTTGACGGGTATCGGTTTGTGGGGTGACTCGCAGCGGATAAGTGTCCGCTTGGCTGCCATATCCACGAGAGATGACGCCGACACGTAGTCCTTGTTGTTTAAGCTGTTCGACTAGCCAAATGACGACGGGCGTTTTCCCATTGCCGCCGACAGATAAGTTGCCGACGATAATGACCGGGACAGGAGCTCGATAAGACTTGAATATGCCTTGTTTAAACAAGGCACGACGGCAAACGGTGATCAGCCAAAATAGCCAAGAAAAAGGCAGTAGCAAGTAGGCGATCCATGAGCGTGAATACCAAAAGTGCATTGCGACCTCTTTCTTTGTTGATAAACGTTGATGAATTAGTGCGTAAATTGCATGGTATGCAACTGTTTATAGGCACCGTTCAATGCCAATAATTCCGCATGTGTGCCCCGCTCTTTAATTTCGCCATGATCAATCACTAAAATTTGGTCGGCGTTTTCAATCGTTGAGAGGCGGTGTGCGATGACAATGACGGTACGCTCTTTTTGTAATTTTTCTATGGCAAGCTGAATTGAGCGCTCCGATTCGGTATCGAGTGCGGAGGTCGCTTCATCCAAAATTAAGACTGGGGAATTGCGTAGTAATGCTCGTGCGATCGCTAAACGTTGGCGTTGTCCTCCCGATAAGCTGACGCCATTTTCTCCAATCACGGTATCCAATCCATGTTCCAGTTTTTCAATAAACTCCATGGCGTAGGCATCTTGTGCGGCTTTCATGATTTCTTCGCGGGTATATTTGTCTTTTGCCGCGTAAGCAATGTTGTTAGCAATTGTGTCATTGAATAAGTGTACTTGTTGTGAGACCACTGCACAGTTCTCACGTAAACTGGATAAGCGGTAATCTTGAATATTGACGCCATCTAGCAAGATTTCCCCTTGGTCAAGGTCGTAAAAACGCGTGACTAAATTGGCAATGGTCGATTTACCAGAGCCAGAACGACCGACTAAGGCGACGGTTTTGCCTTTTTCTACCTCAAACGAGACTTGGCGTAAGGCGGGTTCGCTGCGACCTTCATAGGTAAAGGTAACATTTTTAAAGGTTAGATTTCCTTGTACTTTTTCGCCTTTATAGGTGCCTAAATCTTTTTCTGTGTCTAAATCCAATAAGGCAAATAAGGTTTGACAGGCTGCCATCCCTTTCTGGAATTGTGCATTCACATTGGTTAACGATTTGAGTGGTCTCATCATGGCTAACATGGAAGAAAACACGACAGTGAAAGAGCCTGCACTCAGGTTTTGATCCATGATGCTCGGCACGGTTGCTAAATATAACACGGCTGCCAAGGCGAAAGACGCGATAATTTGGACGATTGGGTTGGAGATGGCATCGGCTGCTGCCATTTTCATGCTTTTCCGACGCATATCATTGCTGACGTGGTTAAAGCGTTCTTCTTCAACGTGTTGTCCGCCAAAAGACAGCACAACTTTGTGCCCTTTTAACATTTGTTCTGCCGCGGTGGTTAATTCCCCCATGGAGTTTTGCATATTTTTGCTTAACTCCCGAAAGCGTTTAGACACGAGGCGAATGAGGACGGCGATAATCGGTCCGATCAGGAATAACACTAAAGACAGTTGCCAGCTGGTATATAGCATGACAACAAACAGTGAAATGATGTAAGCGCCTTCACGTACGATGGTGATTAGGGCGCCTGAAGAAGAGTTGGCGACCATTTCTGAGTCGTAAGTGATACGTGATAATAATTTGCCTGTGGAGTTTTGATCAAAAAAAGGAACTGGCATAAACATCAGATGTTTAAAAATACGGCGACGCATGGTCATCACGACTTTTCCTGATACCCAAGACAAGCAGTAAGAAGACACAAAGTTACTGACACCGCGCAAGAGGATAACCAATACAACAACATATGACATGGTACGTAGGAAAGACGTATCGGCTTTGCCAAACCCTTCATCTAATAAAGGTTTGAGTAATGAAATCAATCCTGCATCGGCGAGTGCGTTAATGACTAATGCAATCGCAGAAACAATGAGCCCCAGTTTGAAAGGGCGAATGGTTGGCCATAAGCGCTTAAATGTTTGTATTGTTGAAAGATCTTTATCTTGCATAAACTTTTCTGTTTGATATGAATTTATGTGCGGCATTGTACCTTTATTTTGTTTCTAAGCCAATTAATCTACGATACCAAGGTGAAAATTCCGTTCTCGCGGTGTGGACTTGGATATGGGATGGGGTGAAGGTCAAGGTGATTTGTCCTGCTTCGGCGGTGTGATAAATTTGGCTGTGGTAATGGGCTAAACGCGCGGTGACGGTGGGATGGGGAAAGTGCCATGGATTCCAACGTGCGCTAGAAATGAGGGCTATATCAGGGTGCGTTTGTCGTAATAAGCGGTGTCCTGTCGAGGTTTTACTGCCATGGTGTCCTACTTGTAGCACATCAATTTTGTTAAGTTGTGAAGCGAAGCGTTTTTCGCTGGCGATGTTGGCATCTCCTGTTAATAACACGTGATATTTTCCATCTGAAAGCAAGAGCACGCAGGAGTCGGTATTTTTTGCTCGCTTGGTGATCTTTTGTGGTGCTAATACGCGAAAAGTGAGCCCTTGCCATTGCCACTGTTTACCCGCGAGGCAGAAAGTGCGGTCTTTTTTGCCATAATTTTGAGTGGATGCGGTAATCAAATGGATATCGGGAGCGTGTTGTAAGATGGTTTTAGCACCGCCTGCGTGATCGTTATCGTCATGACTGATGATGAGGTAATCCAGTTGGATTCCTTGTCGCTGTAAATAAGGCAAAATTTCTGACTGTGCCATGCTCCCGTGACGCCAAGCAGCACCTGTGTCATATAAGACTCCTCGTCCGTTCTTGCTAATCAGCACCGCGAGCCCCTGCCCGACGTCTAAGGTTGTGAGGCGCCAATCTGATGTGTGACGGTTTGAGTAAATAATGGTGAGCCAACTGATGAAGATGAAACCAGTTAAGCCAAAATACAGGCTCATTTGTAACGTGCGAGGTAACGTTGGGTTAGCGATAATGTGAAAACCACGCGTTTGCTTTTTTATTGTGTCAGGAAGCAATAATGTATGTTGTGTTTGTTGTTTATTACGATATACATACCAGATTGCTGCGAGTAACAGCAGGGCGAATATCGTACTGATGAGCACACTTTGTTGTGCTGAGAGTGACCACCACAGCGGTTGTAAAGTGCGTAAAAATAAGGTGATGTAGTGAACTAAATTATCGGCTATCTGCCAAGACGCGAATGCGCCTTGGCTGAAGACAGCAAATAAAATTATCGGTACGAGCAGGACGGTATAAAAAGGCACCGCAACAAGATTCGCAATGACACTACCTATAGACAGTCCTGTAAATAACCCTAATTGGATTGGCGTCAAAAGCCACAATAAGCCCAGTTGAGCATGGAGCAATGCAATCAAGCTGTAGACACGACGCCAAGGGCTTGCTTGAAGGGGGTTGCCACGCCATTGTATTAATGTTAGCGGGAAAATCTGGTACCAGATTATCAGTATGGTCACTGCGCTGACAGACAACCAGAAACTGAGGGATAGGACATTCAGAGGATCGAGTAATAATAATGTGGCGATGACAATTTGCCATAATTGCCAGACTGTGTAATGGTAACGACTCATGCGACACGCGATCACAAGACAAAGCGCAAGACAGGCGCGGGTAGTTGGAATCGAAAAGCCCGCGAGGTAGGCATAGCTTAGGGCTAATAGGATGCCCGCCAGTTGTGGTAATTCGGGCGTTATCCAGCGTAATGGCAAGATAAGTTGTAGCAGGCGCATGAGCCCATAGCCTAAACTCATGGCTAATCCGATATGTAATCCTGAAATTGCAAGCAGATGGGCAGTATTGGTTTTTTGATAAATTTGTAAGAGAGGTTGTGCTAGTCCAGCTCTTTCTCCAAAGGATAACGCCATGAGCAAGCCTTGATACGTTAATCCGTCAGTCTGTTTAGAAACCGTTTGAATCCATTGGTCACGCCAAGTTAATGCTTGCTGTATTTTTACCGCTCTTTTCACTGAGGCGCGTGCGGTGATTCTTTGTGCAAAATACCATCGTTGTCTATCCATTCCGCCGCCATTTAAGCGTGCTGCTAGTGGTTTGAGGGTCAATTCCCCTTGCCAAACTTCTCCACGTTGCAAAGGTTGAGGTAAAGAAGCGTGAAGATAAAGGCGTTGCTCAGGTTGGTTTGCGTCCAATTGGGCGGGTGCAATGTAGGTTTGCATGGGGTGTTGATGAATCACTTCAACAATTTTAAAGCGTGTATGGATTTTTTTGGGTAAGTGTACGATAGCATCCGCCTGTGCTAATAACTGTCGTGCTTGATAATGGGTGTAACCTAAACAGATCGTTAGGCATAGTAGAATATGTAAGCTATGGGTTATCCATGAGGCTGTGCGCGTTTGGCTGGCAAGATATAGCACACAGACTATGGCGATAGTCAAACAACTTGCAGGCAAAGTGAATAATAACCCATTGGGTAACCAATATAATGACAGCGCACTTATCAACATACATTGTGCCATGCGCTCAAGTGAACCTCTCATTTTCTGTCCAATTTTGTGTGTTAAAAAAGAAAGAAAAGCAGGATGTTCTCTTGATGTGTATTTTGTTCACTTCTTGAAATTATTTTGTAACCGAGATCGCAAAAATCAGATTTATTTCAGCAAAATTTGTAATATCTGGTAAATTCATTTGATAATTCAGATGAGTTCTGCTATTTATAACGCTTTTTAAAATGCCTCTCGCCTTTATAGGTCATTTTAAACGAAAAAAATCAACGCCAATGCGTGTGAATAATGATGTCATTTCAACCGTTAAATGAATGGACGATTTTCTATTAGGAGATAAACCAATGTCTAAATCCTCTTTAAGTATATTAGCCCTAGCTGGTGTTGAGCCTTATAAAGAAAAAGTAGGCGAAGAATATATGAATGAGGCACAAGTGCTTCATTTCAGAAAAATTTTGCAAGCTTGGCGTGATCAGATTGTTGAAGAAGCCAGTCGTACTGTTGCCCATATGCAAGATGAAGCATCAAACTTCCCTGATCCTGCTGATCGTGCTACACAAGAAGAAGAGTTTAGTTTAGAGCTACGTACTCGCGATCGTGAAAGAAAATTAATGAAAAAAATCGAAAATACTTTGAAAAAGCTCGAAACGGGTGACTTTGGCTATTGTGATTCATGCGGAATTGAAATTGGTATTCGTCGTTTAGAAGCAAGACCAACTGCAGATCTTTGCATTGATTGTAAAACGCTTGCTGAGATTCGTGAAAAACAAATGGTTGGTTGATTTTTCTGCTTACCTTAACATAACAAAAAATCTCTTAAAGTGCGGTCATTTTTACCGCACTTTTAACTGGAAAGCTACATCGTTTAATGAGGTCTATTATTTTAAAGTACATTAAAAATCTGTTTAATAAAAAAACAAAAGCCTATTTAACCGAAAGAGAAAAAACAGATTCTACTCAAACACAATCCAACACTTCGCCATCTGATAAAAGCCTTACTCCCGCTTTTATTCAGCCTGGTGCCCCTA
The DNA here is from genome assembly GCA_000973525.1 of Pasteurella multocida subsp. multocida OH4807. Classification (NCBI taxonomy): domain Bacteria; kingdom Pseudomonadati; phylum Pseudomonadota; class Gammaproteobacteria; order Pasteurellales; family Pasteurellaceae; genus Pasteurella; species Pasteurella multocida. Next base: position 395,311 of record CP004391.1, read on the forward strand.
CCGAAAAAACCTCTAAATCTGTGCACCATTACGATAAGCATATTATCAAGGCTTCGTTACACGGCATTACTCCAAGAATGATTAATCGTAATGCGTTAAGCGTGGTCGAGAAATTACACCGCCAAGGTTTTGAAGCCTATATTGTTGGGGGGTGCTTGCGTGATTTATTACTCGGTAAACACCCAAAAGATTTTGATGTGGCGACAAATGCGAGACCCGAACAAATTCAAGCCCTTTTCCAACGTCAATGTCGCTTAGTGGGACGCCGTTTCCGTTTAGCACATATTATGTTTGGGCGAGATGTGATCGAAGTCGCTACGTTTCGAGCGAATCATACGGAAAGCCGTAATGAAAATCATGCGAAACAAAGTGAGCAAGGGATGTTACTCCGCGATAATGTGTATGGTACTCTTGAACAAGATGCTGCGCGCCGCGATTTTACCGTCAATGCGCTGTACTATAATCCACAAGATAATACGTTACGTGATTACTTTAATGGGATTGAAGACTTAAAAACGGGTAAGCTTCGTTTAATTGGTGATCCTGCTACACGTTATCAAGAAGATCCTGTGCGTATGCTACGTTCGATTCGCTTTATGGCGAAGTTGGATATGTTCTTAGAAAAAGCAAGTGAACAACCAATTCGCCAACTTGCTCCCTTACTCAAAAATATTCCGCCAGCACGTTTATTTGATGAGAGTTTAAAATTACTACAGGCAGGATATGGCGTGAAAACTTATCAGTTATTGCGCGAATATGGTTTGTTTGAGCAACTTTTCCCCGCGTTAATGCCGTATTTTACGCATAACGCCGACAGTTTTGCGGAGCGAATGATTTTAAAAGCCCTGACCTCAACTGATGAGCGAGTAGCAGATAAATTACGGATTAATCCTGCGTTTTTGTTTGCGGCATTTTTCTGGTATCCATTACGCGAGAAAGTGGAAATACTGAAAAATGAAGGTGGACTTAATAATCATGATGCCTATGCTTTAGCAAGTAATGAGTTATTGGATCTCTTTTGTCAGTCACTCGCTGCACCACGTCGTCATACTGCGGTCATTCGAGACATTTGGTTCCTTCAATTACAACTTCTAAAACGGACTGGTCAGTATCCTACTCGTACAATGGAACATCCTAAATTCCGTGCGGCATTTGATTTATTAGTGATGCGCGCTGAGGTTGAAGGTGGCGAAGCGATCGAGCTTGCAACATGGTGGCATGAATATCAATTCAGTAATGTGGAGCAACGTGATGTTCTGGTGCAAGAACAACAACGCCTGCATCCTAAACCGAAGAAAAAATATTACCGTGCCAGAAAACGCCATAAACCAAAACCGTTGGCATGATGAAGAGGTCAATCTATGAACATCACTTATATTGCGTTGGGAAGTAATTTGAATACGCCTGTTGCTCAGTTACAAGCGGCATTAGAGGCATTAGATGCACTCCCTGAAACGCAAGTCATGAAAGTGAGTTCCTTTTATCAAAGCAAGCCGCTCGGTCCACAAGATCAACCCGACTATGTGAATGCGGTGGCTTGTTTACATACTTGCCTCTCTCCCCTCGCGCTTTTGGATCATTTACAACAGATTGAACAAACGCAAGGGCGTGTACGATTACGCCGTTGGGGTGAGCGTACACTGGATTTGGATATCTTGTTGTATGGGAATGAGGTGATGCAAACCCCACGCCTGACATTGCCTCATTATGATATGACCAATAGGGAGTTTGTGATTGTCCCGTTATTTGAAATTGCTCCGACTTTAACGCTGCCCAATGGGGTAAAATTGAGCGAGTTATATCCACAATTTGCTCAACATGAGATGAATATTGTGTCTACTGCGTCACGTTAATCTCCTGCTAGCCCTGCGCGAATTTTGTGTTCAAATAGGGTGTAATCCACTAAAAATGCGTCATGACCATAATCTGATAAACATTCGTAATAGTGTAAATTGACGCCACATTCTTCCAATAACGCTTTGCTTTTGTGTAACTCTGCGAGCTTAAATAATTGATCATTTTCGACTGCGACCAGTGTATAGCGTGCTTTAATGCGCGAAAGTGCGGTATGCATATTGCCGTAATTCAAACTCGGATCGTATAGATCTAAAGCTCGCAAGAGATGAAGATAGCTATTCGCATCAAAGCGCCCTAAAAATTTTTTCCCTTGATAACTGAGGTAAGATTCCACTTGAAAATAGTCGCCCCAAAATTGTGCATCGGACTTGATGGCGCGCCCAAATGCTTTGGTTAATTGTAAATCAGTTCGATACGTGAGCATGCCTAGCATACGAGCAATTGCCAGTCCTTGTTCTGGTGGCTGATGTTCATAATAGTCACCACCATTGAAATTGGGATCATTCATCACCGCTTGACGCATCACGTGATTAAAACCAATTGCTTCGGCACTAAACAGCAATGAGGAACATAAATTGACGACATTATCAACAAAATCAGGATAATCAATTGCCCATTGTGTTGCCTGCATGCCGCCAAATGAGCCACCGATCACGGCATGTAAATGAGGGATTTCAAGAAAATCAAGCAGCGCTTTTTGTAGCTTCACGATATCTTGTACTACAATATTGGGAAATTGACTGCCATAAGGTTTGTTATTTTCAGGGTGAGCAGAGGCGGGACCTGTTGTCCCTTTACAGCCCCCGAGTACATTAGAACAAATAAAGAAATAACGGGACGTATCAAGTGCTAACCCTTCGCCCATAAAACTTTGCCACCACCCTGCTTGCGATTCATCTGCAAAATAGGGCTCTGCATCGCCAGTTAAAGCATGGCAAATCAAGACAGCATTATTTTTCTCTGCATTTAATTGTCCATACGTTTGATAGGCAATATCAAGATGCGTCAGTTTTCCACCTAAATTGAGATAAAATGCGTCTTCTGTGAAAAGTCGTACTGTTTGTGCTGCCATGCCACCCGCCCATGTCGTTTTATTTTTATTCTTGTTATCGTGGTTTATTATTAAAAATAGACATCTAAACGTCTTTACGTACAAATCTACTAAAATTCAGCTTGCACTTCAACTCTTTTTTCATTATGGTGAAGCTCAGTTCTCATCTCATCATAATAGCTTCAACATGACTCGGATTTTTGCGTTTTTCAAACCTGCCTTTTGCAAACGGTTGATTCGTTATGTGGTGATGAGCCTATCCTCTTTTGCGGTGATCTTATTGCTGATTGATCAAGTCATCAGTCTTTCTGTGCAAAAAAATATTTATACTGATGTCAACACATTACCTTATCGACCTTATGGTCTGGTATTAGGTACATCAAAATATTTTGACAAAAATACCCTCAATCTTTTTTATCATAATCGTTTACTGTCTGCTTATGAGGCTTTTTCTGCACATAAAGTGGATTATTTACTGTTAAGTGGCGATAACCGTACCCATCAATATAACGAGCCTCGCAGTATGTTTAAAGATTTACGTAAAATGGGGCTGCCACAAGAATTTATGTATATGGATTTTGCTGGGTTTCGGACCTTAGACTCGGTAATCAGAGCAAAACAGGTGTTTAATGCGCATTCGTTTACGATTATTACGCAAAAATTTCACTGCGAACGTGCTTTGTTTATTGCTCAATATTACGATATTGATGCTATTTGCTTTGTAGCAGAATACCCACATGGGCATTATTTTGTTCGATTTCGGGAATTTTTTGCCCGTATTGTAGCCATTGTGGATTTATTAATGGAAAAAGAACCGCACTTTTTGGGAGATCCAGAACCGCTTCCTCCCCCCGTCACGGTTCCTATCGTCGAGTTGGACAGCAAAAAAGACACACCTTAGCGCTCAGGCTAGGTTTCAATAATCTGCCTTACCATGACTTGTTCCTGTGCTACTGTCAATTTCGGTTTAGACATGACTTTAGCAAAAACACGCGCTAAAAGTGCTTGGGCAATGTGATCATGATTTTGTACACAGCAAATGACTTTATTTTCTAATAAATCTAACATTTCATGGTGTCCGAAAGTCGCAATAACAAGTTGTTCTGGAATACCATGATAACGTTCAATTAAGACTTGAAATACGCCTTGTAATAAAGTCAATGATGTCACAAACATTACTTCTGGCAAGGGATTATGCTCTAACCATTGTGCAAACACCTCAGCACTTGCTGCTTTATCAAATTGCGTAGCATATAAGTAAGTGACATCGGTTAACGCGAGTTCACAGGCTGCGCGAAAGCCTTTCTCTCGCTTATAGCTGATATAAAAATCAGGCAGTGCACTCAGAAATAAGGTGCGTTTATGTCCATGTTGTTCAATTAAACGCTGTGCTAAACGATACGCATCACCTTCATCATCTGTTAATAAACGGTCTTCGTTCAAGTTTAATGGGCGATCAAACCCCACGACAGGAATAGTTGCCATTCGTTGATAAAAGTCGGTGTCTGGTGGTAACGCAGTAGAGACAATGAGCGCGTCAATTTGGCGTTGAAATAAATGTTTTGCACAACTGATTTCTGTCTCTGCATTATCATTTGAGCAGGCAATTAAAAGTTGATAGCCTTTTTCACGACATCCTGCTTCTAAGCGGCGAGCAATTTTGGCATAGCTGATATTTTCAAAATCAGGCACAATTAATCCGATAGTATGGCTTTTGCCTGCCCGAAGACCTGCTGCCATTGCATTCGGTTTAAAGTCGTATTTTTTAATCAGCTCTTCCACTCTTTGGATAGTTTTATCACTGACACGGTACGTTTTGGCTTTTCCATTGACCACATAACTGGCTGTCGTACGCGAAACGCCAGCCAATCTGGCAAGCTCATCTAATTTCACATTTACTCCTTAAAATGCTAAACACTTTCCTGATAAGCTTTAATTTGCTCGATAAAATGAACGAAAAATAAAAAATCCGTAAAAAATTAACGTATCATTGGGGAAAAATTATATCGTTAATTTTTTAAAATCACAAAAAAACAAACTGATTATTTTTGATCCGTTTAACAAAATAAAAAAGTGCGCCGAAATTTATCAGGTCTCCAGCGCACGTTATCCTACAGACCGATTGTTATAAACAGTTTTTTTTCTCCACGAGACAAACTGATCAATCCAGATCGTACGATTTCAATGATACTGGTTTCATCTTTGACCGCTTGAATAAACGCATCCAATTTATCTTTGGTTCCCGTCAGTTGAACGGTATACGATTTCGTCGTGACATCAACAATTTGGCCACGATAAATATCGGCAAGGCGTTTTAATTCATCGCGAGATGCGCCTTGTGCTCTGACTTTTACTAATAACACTTCTCGCTCGACATGCTCACAATCACTTAAATTGATTACTTTAAACACATCCACCAGTTTATGCAGTTGTTTTTCAATTTGCTCTAATACTTGTTCATCGCCATAAGCTTCAATCGTCATACGTGATAAGGTTGGATCGTCTGTCGGTGCCACAGTCAAACTTTCAATATTAAAAGCACGTTGAGAAAATAAGCCTACAACACGTGATAATGCACCGGATTCATTTTCTAATAAAACAGATAAAATTCTACGCATGGTTATTCTCCGGTTTAGTTAAAATCATTTCATTCATCGCACCGCCTCGTACTTGCATTGGGTAAACATGTTCGGTGGCATCCACATTAATATCGACAAAAACCAACCGCTCTTTTAATGAAAAGGCATAGGTTAATTTTTCTTCTAATTCATCTGGCGTATTAATTTGAATCCCGACATGTCCATAGGCTTCGGCTAATTTAACAAAATCAGGTAATGAGTTCATATAAGATTGGGAATGACGACCAGAATAAATTAAATCTTGCCATTGTTTTACCATGCCTAAAAAACGGTTATTTAAACTAATGATCACAATTGGGATCTCATATTGCTGTGCCGTTGATAATTCTTGAATATTCATTTGAATACTGCCATCCCCCGTTACACACACCACAGTTGCATTGGGATAAGCTAATTTCACGCCTAAGGCTGCTGGCAAGCCAAATCCCATCGTACCCAACCCACCGGAATTAATCCAACGGCGCGGCTGATTAAAAGGATAATGTAATGCGGCAAACATTTGATGTTGTCCGACATCGGATGCAACATACGCCTCACCTTGCGTTAAGCGATATACCACTTCCATCACTTGCTGCGGTTTAATCACTGTACTATTTCGGTCAAAAGACAAGCATTTCACCGCTTTCCATGCTTCAATTTGTTGCCACCACTCTTCAAGTGAAGTTTGGGATTTGACTAATCCCTCTTCTTCCAGCAAAGCTAAAAATTCATTTAACACATTTTCCGCACTTCCGACGATTGGAATCGTGGCTTGGACATTTTTTGAAATAGACGTCGGATCAATATCAATATGAATGACATTGGCATTCGGGCAATATTTTGCCAAGTTATTCGTTGTACGATCATCAAAACGCACGCCAATCCCTAAGATGAGATCACTGTGGTGCATCGCGTTATTGGCTTCATAGGTTCCGTGCATACCTAACATACCCAAAAATTGTTTATCTGAACTTGGATAAGCCCCTAAGCCCATTAATGAAGACGTCACGGGTAAATGTAATGTGCGCGCAAATTGCGTCAATTGTTCACTGCAATTGGCAGTGACCGCCCCCCCACCAACAAAGAGTACAGGTTTTTTAGCCACTAAAAGTGCTTTCAATGCTTTCTTAATTTGCCCTTTGTGTCCTTGTGTGGTTGGATTATAAGAACGTAGCTCCACTTTTTCGGGATAATGGTAAGCAAATTTATTCGCAGGATTCACCACATCTTTAGGCAAATCGATCACCACTGGTCCTGGACGCCCTGTTGACGCAATATAAAATGCTTTTTTAATCGTTTCTGGGATTTCCTCTGCAGATTTCACCAAAAAGCTGTGTTTTACGACAGGACGAGAAATTCCCACCATATCGCATTCTTGGAAGGCATCGCTACCAATTAGACCCGACATCACTTGTCCAGATAACACAACCATCGGAATGGAATCCATATAGGCCGTGGCAATTCCTGTAATGGTATTCGTTGCACCAGGACCGGATGTTACTAAAACACAACCTACTTTTCCTGTGGCTCTGGCGTAACCATCTGCCATATGCACTGCGGCTTGCTCATGACGCACTAAAATATGTTCAATCCCCCCTAACGTATGTATAGCATCATAAATATCTAAGACGGAGCCGCCTGGATACCCGAATAAAAATTCAACACCCTCATCCCTTAAGGACTGCACAACCATTTCTGCGCCAGATAACTTTTTCATTTTCACCTCTCAAATTTACTGCACGTACAGCATGCTTTTATCGTTTGTCTGATGTTGTGGTCATTATATTAAGCACTAACATGAGATATGTTTTACTGAAAAGGACAATTTTTGTCTATATTTTTTTACGCTTTAAAACGCACTAAATATCCACATAAAACAGAATTTAAAACTAAAAATAGAAAGTTAATCAGTATTAAATAAAGAAAATAATAAGAAACAAATAAAAAATGCGGCAATCGCCGCATTTTGTAAAATAAGAAAAAAGCTTTTATTTTGTATTATTTGTGATCTCTATCACATTTTAATTGCGTTTAAAAATCAGCACTAATACAGCTAATAATCCACCTGTTGCAACAAAGCCTAATACACCAGATTGTGTGAAGCCGAGTACTAAATAGCCAACAAATGATGCAAGCGCAATTAAGATCGCATAAGGTAATTGTGTCGTCACATGATCGATGTGGTTACATTTTGCCCCTGTTGACGATAAGATTGTAGTGTCAGAAATAGGCGAACAGTGGTCTCCACATACTGCCCCTGCCATCACCGCAGAGAGACAAGGCAACATTAATTCTGGGGCGGCATTCGCCGCAATCGCCGCAGCAATCGGTAACATGATACCGAATGTTCCCCAACTGGTTCCCGTTGAAAAAGCCATGACCGCAGTCAAAATGAAAAGTAAGGCAGGTAAAATCGCAACGGGTAAATTGTCCGATACCAATGAAGATAGATACACGCCTGTTTTCACATCACCGACAACATTATTGATTGTCCAAGCAAACAATAAAATTAACACGGCACCTAACATCGATTTAATCCCGACACCCCATGCTTTTGTATACTCATTTATGTTAACTTGACGACCTAAGATGATGCACAGTGTAGAAATGATAACTGCACTGATGCCTCCTACAACCAGAGAAATTCCAACTGTCGTATTTTCAAACGCACCTAGTACATCAAAAGGTTTGCCGTCTGCTGCGAGTGCTTCATAGCCAGTGTACATCATCATGCCAACGGTAGCTAAAATCAGGACGGCGATCGGTAAAATTAAATTACGCACATGTCCTTGCACACCCGTTTGTTCTTCTTCAACACTCTCGGGACGCTCTAAGGCTGCTTTTTCATGACGTGCCATAGATCCAATATCGAAGGCGTAATAGGATACAAAAAATACCATTAAAATGGAGAAAATCGCATAAAAGTTCATCGCACTCATGGTCATAAATGCGCCAATTGGTGAGTACTCTGTAATCGAATATGTCGCCAATAGACCCGCTATCAGAGTAATAATATAAGCCCCCCAGCTTGACACAGGCATTAATACACACATTGGTGCTGCAGTTGAATCAAGAATATAGGCGAGTTTCGCACGAGATACTTTGAATTTATCAGTCACTGGGCTAGCAATTGCACCGACCGCTAAACTGTGGAAATAATCATCAATAAAGGTCACAAAGACCAAAGACGCCGCCAACAATTTTGCGCCTCGTCTGCCTTTAATGCGTCTTTGCGCCCATTCAGCGAAAGCTCGGTTACTCCCCGAAACCGTTAGTAGAGCAGTTAACACACCCAGTAAGAAAAGGAATAAGACAATATTAATATTATTTGAATTTAATTCCCCATCACTGTATGCCAAAGACGTGACATTATTTTTTAAATAAAGCAACGCGTTGGCAAAATTAAAATCTGCCAGCATGAATGAACCAAAAATAATACCAATGCTCAATGATAAAATAACACGACGAGTAATAATGGCTAAGAGCAATGCCAAAATAGGGGGCACAATAGACCAAACGGACGTCGAATAATCAATAAGTTCCATAAGTTTTTTTACCTTATAATAAAGGGATAACCACTGAGTGAGTATAGAAATGTTCTAAAAGGCAGGTAAATATAATTAAGACCTAACCTAACCAGTAGCGCTCCATAGTTTAATAAAGACTATGACAATGACGTTCCTTTCGAATACGCCACCAACCAATTAAAATGACTTTTAATTGATTTCGGCGGTCACTCCTTTCCTTTTTCCTCATCGTTATCCACTCAGAAAAAATACTTATAGTGATCGCACCTCTACATAAGTAGGATAGAAATAAGACTACAATAAAAAAAGTCACTTGCCAATAGCACTTCAAGAATATTTTCGACTTATTTATAGGCTTTTCATCCCCCTAAAATTGGTTTTAAAATATTCTATATAAAGCATTTACCTATAATAGTATTTACTATATGATTCCTACCGTTAGGTGGTATTTTTTATACCACCTACTTTTTATATGATATAGAGGAACAAGTATGAATGATTTATTAAAAATGCTAAGCAATGTTCGTCGTTTACGTGTATTAGCACGTGAAACGAATTTAGAACAACTTGAAATCGCCCTACAAAAGTTCTCTCTTGTCGTTGAAGAAAAACGTGAAGCTGAACAAAAAGCAGAACGTGAGGCAGCAGAACGCCAAGCAAGAATTGCAAAATTGAAGGAATCATTAAAGCAAGAAGGAATCACCGCAGCAGAACTCGCAATATTACTCGGTCAAGAGTCGCCTGCTCAACGCAAAAAAAGAGAACCTCGCCCAGCCAAATATCAATATACTGATGAAAATGGTGAAGTAAGAACCTGGACTGGCCAAGGCAGAACGCCTAAAATGATTCAACAGGCATTAGATGCAGGAAAATCATTAAGTTCGTTTGAAATTTAACTTTTTCTTGTCTCTTAAAACCCATTCCTTAATGGGTTTTTATCTTTTTATTACACTAAATACACTGTGCAAACTATGATTGAAAATAAAATATTATTAACCGATTGCCCTGATGATAAAGGCTTAATCGCCAAAATCACAAATATTTGTTATAAACATCAACTGAATATTATTCATAATAATGAATTTGTTGATTTTGAAACGAAGCATTTTTTTATGCGTACTGAATTACAAGGTATTTTTAATGAAGAAATGCTACTCGCTGATCTGAAATTTAGTTTACCTGAAGGGACAAATTGTCGATTAATTAGTACAAAACGTAAACGTATCGTTATTTTAGTCACAAAAGAAGCACATTGTTTAGGCGATATTTTAATGAAAAATTATTATGGCGGCTTAGATGTTGAAATTGCAGCAGTTATTGGCAACCATGATACATTAGGTACATTAGTGGAACGCTTTGATATTCCTTTCCACTATATTAGCCACGAAAAGTTAACGCGGGTAGAACACGATCAGCTTTTAGCAGAAAAAATTGATGAATATACGCCAGATTATATTGTCTTAGCCAAATATATGCGTGTATTAAACCCTGAATTTGTTGGGCGCTATCCAAATCGTGTCATTAATATCCACCATTCATTCTTGCCTGCGTTCATTGGTGCAAAACCTTACCATCAAGCTTATGAGCGTGGAGTAAAAATTATTGGTGCAACGGCACACTTCATTAATAATGAATTAGATCAAGGTCCGATCATTATGCAAAATGTGATCAATGTTGATCATACTTACAATGCAGAAGCGATGATGCGTGCAGGTCGTGATGTGGAAAAAACCGTATTAAGCCGCGCCTTAGATCTTGCACTGCATGATCGCATTTTTGTGTATAAAAACAAAACAATTGTGCTATAAGTGCGGTCTATTTTCTTAACATTTTAGCGAAAAAATAGCGTGAAATCTCACGCTATTTTTATTTTATCTTGCTTAATTGGCTTTCCACTCACCATTTACTGCCGTACCGATGACGTTAAAATCATGTGTAAAAGCGGTTAAGTTTGCTACTTTACCCACTTCAATTGAACCTAAACGGTCGTCTACACCAATTGCTTTGGCTGGGTAGTAGTTACACATACGTAAGGTTTCATCAAGCGGAATCCCGACTTCTTGCACGGCATTTTTAACTGATTCAATCATAGTCACTGCAGAACCACCTAATGTTCCATTGGCATCGTAGCACTTACCATCACGGACATAAACCGTTTTGCCGACAAAGACAAAAGACTCAATATTTGCTCCTGCTGCCGCCGTTGCATCCGTTACAATACACAATTTTTTACCTTTAACACGTTTATCAATACGGATGTTGCCGTAATCAACATGTAAACCATCAATGATGATGCCAGTATAGATATCTGAATCTAATACTGCCCCTACTACGCCCATCGCACGTCCTGAACTGATTGGTGACATGGCATTATGTAGATGAGTAGCAAAGCTCGCACCTTTTTCAATCGCAGCTTTAGCAACATCATAGGTTGCGTTAGAGTGACCTAATGACACAATAATTCCTTTTTCAACAAAGTCTGGAATATACTGTGCGGTTGGGTTTTCCGCCGCGAGCGTGAGTTTCGTGATCACATCAGCATTATCGCATAAGAATGCTTTCATCTCTGGGTTAATAGCACGAATATATTCTTCACGGTGTACCCCTTTTTTCTCGACGCTTAAATAAGGTCCTTCAAGGTGTAAACCTAAGGCTTGATTTTGATATTTGGTCAAATAATCACGCATCACCTTTACCGCTTCTTTCATGCCTTCATCTGGCGAAGTAATAAAGGTTGGTAAATAACTAGTCGTACCTGATTTTAAGTTGGTTTCTTGCATGATTTCTAAGGTTTTGACACTAATCTCTTCATTAAACATGACACCACCACAGCCATTTAACTGAAGATCAATAAAGCCAGCAGTGAGATTGTTACCTTGTAAATCAATTTTTTTCATGTCTGTCGGTAACTGCTCAACAGGCACAATAGCACGAATTTTATCGCCCTCTACGACAACCGCTTTACCATAGAGCACGTCTTGTGCGGTATAAATAACCGCATTAATGAACGCATACATTGTTGTTCCCCTTATTTCACACTATCAATGGCACGGGCTTCTAGTTCTGTAAAATACTTCAAGGTTTTTACTTTTAATTCTTGTGTCGAAGGTTCATCACACACGATGATCGCTTTGCGATGCATTTGTAACGCACTGACTGTCCATAAGTGATTGATACTTCCTTCAACTGCTGCCTGTAGAGCCAGCGCTTTATTATAGCCTGTAACTAAAATCATCACTTCTTCAGCATCAAGTAACGTACCTACCCCGATAGTTAAAGAATATTTTGGTACATTATTTACATCATTACCAAAAAAGCGAGAATTTGCGATGAGAGTATCTTGTGTAAGCGTTTTTATACGAGTGCGAGAAGAAAGCGATGAAGCAGGTTCATTAAACGCAATATGCCCATCTACACCTACGCCTCCCATAAAGAGATGAATCTTGCCATAAGATTTAATTTTATCTTCATAACGCTGACATTCTGCTTCATGGTCATCAGTATTCCCATCTAATATATTGATATTTTTTTCTTGAATATCAATATGATCGAAGAAATTTCTATACATAAATGCGTGATAGCTTTCTGGATGCTCTTTTGGTAGCCCAACATATTCATCCATATTAAACGTTACTACATGCTTAAAGCTCACTTCACCCGCTTGGTTTAACGCAATCAGTTCTTGGTAAGTCTTTAATGGGGTCCCACCTGTTGGTAAACCTAATACAAATGGGCGGTCTTCTGTAGGCTGAAATTGATTAATTCGATCAACGATATAGCGAGCAGACCATTTCGCAACTTGTTCAGCATTATATAATGGGATTAAACGCATGACTTATTACCTCTATTTGTCTGTAAATTTTGTATGTAAAACAAAGCATAAAAAACGATGAACACTCTGTATTTTTTAATTTGACTAGAAGACATCAAATTATTTTCAAAATATGGAGTTTTATTTTTTTGCATTATAAAATAAGTTATTTCAAATAGCTAATAGAAAGTGATCTAACAAGAATATTTAGTGATGAAAATCACAAAAATTAGAGTTTTAATTTGCAATAGAAAATTATCGGCATATAGTTAACAACAATTGAGAAAACGTTTACGATCTTCTCAATAAAATCCAAATAAAAAATAAAAGGAGTTCCTATGAGTGTGCTAAGTTACTTACAAAGAATTGGGCAGGCCTTAATGGTTCCTGTTGCCGCTTTGCCTGCAGCGGCGATTTTAATGGGGATCGGTTATTGGATTGATCCGAATGGTTGGGGTGGCGAAAGCCAACTCGCTGCGTTCTTGATCAAATCAGGTGCCGCGATTATTGATAATATGGCGATACTTTTTGCTGTAGGTGTCGCATTTGGTATGTCAAAAGATAAACACGGCTCAGCCGCACTTTCAGGTTTAGTCGGCTTTTTAGTTGTAACAACATTACTTTCTCCAGGCGCAGTTGCCCAACTACAAGGTATTGCTGCTGACCAAGTTCCTGCTGCTTTCGGTAAAATCAATAACCAATTTATTGGTATTTTGGTTGGGGTGATTTCAGCCGAACTCTATAATCGTTTCCATCAAGTTGAATTACCACCAGCTCTTGCATTCTTCAGCGGTAAACGTTTAGTCCCAATTGTGACTTCTGTTGTGATGATCATCGTATCTTTCATTTTAATGTACTTATGGCCGGTGATCTTCAATGGTTTAGTTGGTTTCGGTAAATCTATCACAGATATCGGTGCAACTGGTGCTGGTATCTACGGCTTCTTAAACCGCTTATTAATCCCTGTTGGTTTACACCACGCACTAAACTCAGTATTCTGGTTCAACGTTGCAGGTATCAATGATATCCCTAACTTCTTAGGTGGGGCACAATCCCTTGCAAACGGCACTGCTGTACTGGGTGTAACGGGTATGTATCAAGCAGGTTTCTTCCCTGTGATGATGTTTGGTTTACCAGCGGCTGCATTAGCTATTTACCACAGTGCTAAACCAGCGAAAAAAGCACAAGTTGCTTCATTAATGATTGCGGCTTCACTAGCGTCATTCTTTACTGGTGTCACTGAGCCATTAGAATTTGCGTTTATGTTCGTTGCACCTGTGCTTTATGTCATTCACGCGTTATTAACTGGTTTATCAGTCTTCATTGCAGCATCTATGCAATGGATGGCAGGTTTCGGTTTCAGTGCTGGTTTTGTTGATATGGTCTTATCTTCACAAAACCCACTTGCAACACAATGGTATATGCTATTAGTACAAGGTCTCGTATTCGCAGTAATTTACTATGTCATCTTCCGTGCAGCCATCAAAGCATTCAACTTAAAAACACCAGGTCGTGAAGAGGATGAAGTTGTAGTTGAAGTGAAAAAAGACGCCTCTCGTGAAGAACGTGCTGCTAATTTTATCGTTGCATTAGGTGGTAAAGATAATTTCCAAACCATCGATGCCTGCATCACACGCTTACGTTTAGTATTAAATGATCGTAGCAAAGTGAATGAAGATCAGTTAAAAGCACTTGGCTCAAAAGGCAATGTGAAATTAGGTGACAATGGTTTACAAGTTATCCTTGGACCAGAAGCCGAACTGGTTGCTGATGCAATTAAGCAACAAGTTAACATGTAATCTCTAACTTACTTAAGTATTAACAAAAAACACACTCTTATTTGAGTGTGTTTTTTTATTAATGAAAAGTGAATGGAATGTCTTATACGCGAAAAAACATCCCACATTCATCTCGTTTCTGTAAAATTTGCCAACGATAGACCGCACTTAAACGTGCACTTTGCATCACCTCTTCTACCTCGCCTTGTGCAATAATCTTGCCATGCTGCATCAGAATAATGTGATCTGCATACCTTGCTGCTAAATCTAGGTCATGTAACACCATTACGACACTACAGACTGTTTTTTGCTGTTTTAGAAAATGCATTAAACCTTGTTGATGACGAATGTCTAAATGGTTACAAGGTTCATCTAATAAGATAACTGGCGCCTGCTGCATAAAGGCTCGTACAATGTTAGCGCGTTGTTGTTCTCCCCCTGAAAGTAGGTTCACTCGTTTATGACGTAAAGGTGTTAATTCAAACTGGTCAAGCAACCAAGTTAACCAATTTTGACTCAAATGTTGAGAAGAAAAATATCTCGAATTACGTTGCCCCAATTTGACATATTCCTCAACCGTCAATGGCATTCCATAGCGACTATTTTGTGCGACTAAAGCCAGTTTCCCTGCACGAATTTGCTCAATAACAGGCTGATCATTCAGTTTAACTTGTGCATTAAAATACCCTAAAAGTGCTTTGAGTAATGTGGATTTTCCCGCCCCATTAGGTCCAATAATGGCGGTATGCTTCCCTTTAGGAATACATAACCGTTCCGTTTGTAAAATCACACGTCCATGGGTTTCAATGGTAAGAGGTTGTAATTCAAAAAGAGAGGTCATCGCTAACTCTGCTCCGCTATATACGACGAGTGGATTGAATGAAGACCCAAAAGAAAAAGGGTCCGCCTAATAATGCAATCACAATTCCGACTGGGAGATCAACAGGATAAGTAATGAGACGAGCAACACTATCTACTGATAATAAAAACAGTGCACCAACCCAAGCAGACAACAAAATCAGTTTGCGACGATGCCCACCTATCGTTGTGGCTAAAATATTAGGAATCATCATCCCTAAAAAACCAATAATCCCCGATAAAGAAACGGCTGCCCCAGTGAGTAAGGCGGCGGCAACAACTGTTTGTAAACGCACTTTTGCAACAGAAACCCCCATACTGAATGCCGTTTCTTCACCTAGCATCAAACAGTCAAGTTGGCGCCCTAAGATTGCTAACCAAATTAATCCGACGATCATAATAAAAACGGGATAATAAATCGGAGTAAAGCCAGCTTCAGATAAACTACCTGCCAACCAGATCGTTGCACTACGCAACACGAGGTCATCCGATAAAAAAAGGATTAATCCGACTACCGCAGAGCAAAAAGCACTTAAGATAAACCCCATAATGAGTAATCCCAGTGTGCCGCCACCAAATAGATGATGCGCAAATAAAATCAGCAAGCATACGATTAGTGCTCCTAAAAAAGCCGCAAAAGGGACACCTATCCCCGTTGCACCAAAGGCTAAAACGCTAATGACGCCTAGAGCAGCACCACCTGATGTACCAATTAAACTGGGATCCGCTAACGGATTCTCAAACAGTGCTTGAAGTGCAGCACCTGCTGCAGCCAAAGCGGCCCCCACCACAAAGGCATTCATAATACGAGGCAGACGAATATCGAAAACGATAGGAGTGAGTGAGTTTGGTGATTGCCATCCACCAAATCCCACACCGAGAGAAAACCAAATCAGTAAGATCGTTCCGATACAGGATAAAAATACAACTCGCTTTTTCATTGGCTCCATGCGTTCTAGGTCGTTCATAATTATTTGGCTAAATCATGCAGGCGTTTCAATACGTCTGGTGTAGTCAGACCATAACGTAAATAATCATTTGCTGACCAAAAATAAATATGACCTGATTTAGCCGCAGGGCTATTGGCAATTTCAGGGCGCTCAAGTAATTTCTCCACACCACCGATAACCTCTTTTTGGTGCTCTGCTACAATAATGACATCTGGCTGAGCCATAAGCCACGCCTCACGGTTAAGTGGTTTGATGCCTTCTACACCGACGGCCGCATTTATCCCCCCAGCACGACGAATCAATTCATCTGCGGCGGTATTTTTACCTGCCACGACGCGACCATCATAGGTTAATAAATAACGTTTACCCGTCTTAGATAAAGGTTGAATCCCTGCCTCCCAAGCCGTCGCCAACTTATCGGCTTGTTCTGTTTTCGCAATCAGCTTACCGACTTCACGGATCGCTTGAGCAAATCCTTCAATATTATCTTGAGGTAATACGTTGACGGTTTTTACACCTAACTGATTTAAATTATCAAAAATCGTGACAGGCATCGCCATATAAGACCCTAACACTAAATCAGGTTGCGTTGCTAAAATCGGCTCAACCGCTAATTTACGGTGGATACCAATACTCGCCACCTGTTCTACTGCAGGATTCATAGTCGTTTGATCGCGCCCAACTAGCTGTTCGACGCTTTCTAGTGCCACAATGATATCTGCTGTATCTGGTGTCAACGTGACAATACGTTGCGCATAAACAAACGGCTGAATAGCGAATAATAAACAAAGTGTAATGATTTTCTTCATGCTTTGATCCTATTGAATAATAATGGTTTGTACTTTTTCTGGTTTTATCTGCTGAATTTTTCCATTCAGTTTTAACTCAATGACGGAACGTGAATGAAACGGTAGTTGAGAAAAGTCAATTTGCAATTCCGCAACACGAGAGGTCTCTATCTGTAATAGTTTCTCACTCACTTCGGCTTTTACTTTCGCTGACAGAGGTTGCTTAGCAAAAACTTGATACTCATACCCTGGAGGAAAACGCCCTGTTAATGTGAATTGCTGTCCATTTCTTTCAAGGGTCAATGATGTATTTTCTCCCGCTTTTTTAGTTGCGAGGTAATTAAACGCCGCATAACGATGATTCAGTTCTGTGTCTTCCATTTTCAGAATAATATCTCCTGGTAGTACCCCCATCTTTTCCGCAATACTACCTTTTTTATTAAAGGACGAGACTTTCATCCCTTTTCCCGTATGACTGGCATCTAAAATTATCCCGAACGATGCCTTATCATTCACCATGGTCAGGCTATAAGGGGTATGCCATGACTTCGCCATTTCTGTTGGATTACGCTTTGTAATCTTCAGCCACGCAAATTGATGGGAAAAATCATCCGCACTTTCAAAGGATAGCGAGGTCATCGCTTGACGTTGATGTTTATCAATAAAGGCTTTGAGTTCAGGTGCAATCGTTGGGAAATACCCCATATCATGATTACCTTCTGGTGTGCGAAATACTACATTTTTATGATATGCTTTGATTTTATCAATAGTTGGCTGCATTAAACGTACTGGATACAACATGTCAGACTGTGTATTGACAATATACAGGGGCTTATGGTTTAAATTTTCTAAATAGACGGGTGACTGTCCTATAGCAGCAGCAACAGATAACGATCCATTTAGAGAAATAAACCCAGCGAATGGCGAGGATTGCGTCGTAGCGAAATACAATGTACCTGAGCCTCCATCCGAGAAACCTGCCAAAAAGATTTTGTCCTCATTAATCGGAAAATGGTGTTTCACCTCATTGATTTCCGCTAACACCATATTCACTCCTTTCGTATCAAACCACGTTGCGCCCTTTTGTCCATAAGGGAACAAAACATAGTAGCCTCCCTCATCTGCTAATTTGATAAAAGGGGATTTTTGCGCTGATTCTAACGGATTAATACGTAAACTTGTAGCAGACACCGCTCCATGCAAATAAACAATTAAAGGATGAGTTTTATCTTGTTCAAGGTTTTTAGGCACATACAAAATATAAGGGCGTTTTTGACCATCTTCGCCTTGATATTCAAAACTTTTAAACTCCCCCTGTGCCATAGCAACGCCCGTCACGAAAGATAATAATAACAACCAAAATGTTTTAACTAATTGTTTATTCATTATTTCTATTCCTTTTGCAAACTAAAAAAGTGTAGTCAATTTTGCTAAACTTTCGCAAAACTAACCGCACTTGTGAGGACATTTTTAGAATTTTAATTCCACATTAATCGCATAATTACGCCCTGGTTGGGTATAACGATCGATTGTGTTGTTATCAGGTGTTGCAACCACATCACCAAAGCTCCAATATTTCTTATTAAATAAGTTGAAGACCCCTGCACGAATTTCAACATTTTTCACTGGTTGGTAATAAGCGGTTAAATCCCAAACGCCATAGCCCGGTGCTTTGAAGTAAGAATATTCAACATTATTCCTATCGATGTAGGTGCCCGGTTTACGTTTCTTATCAGACCAACGGAATTTAGTGCCAACGCCCCAAGTATCTCGCTCATATTCAAGCCCAACCACACCATTTAAAGGGTGTGCTGAGGTTAATGGTTCCTTCGGATTCAATACATAGCCTTTCATCCACGCCACTGTATTAGTCAATGTCCAGTGATCCGCAAATTGCCACGCAGTAAATAGCTCTGCGCCATAGGTTTTCACTTTACCTTTATTGCCATAATACACTTCACGTGTACAACCTTGACAAGGCGGGAACACTTGCTCTTGGCTAAGGAAGTTTTTGTACTGGTTATAATAAGTATTTAAGCGTGCTTTAAAAGTATCTGTGGCATAAAGCAAGCCAATATCAAAGCTATTTGCTTCTTCAGGTTTTAAATTTGGGTTTGGATTAACCTTATATTTCCCCCTTGTCCCCATATCCATTTCTGCACCTACGCCAATATATTGTGGGTTTGGCAATTTCTTCGCATAAGCATAGCCTGCTAATAGTGCTAAATCCTCAGAAAGTGGAATATGCAAACGCACACTTGGTGATAAAGTGCTATAAGTTAATTTTTTATTTACCGCAGCTTTATCTTGCTTTGGCGTAGTATCTAAATGGCTCGCTTTAAATCGGCGCTCTTCATACTGATAACGTAAGGCTAAATTCAACGCCACATCATTTGCAAAGGTCAGTTGTTCTTGTAAACCCAAGCTGTAATTTTTAGTGATCGTTTTTGGAAATAAACGAAATTCATTACCTTCTGCTAACGAATTTTTACTTTGACGTTTATAGTCTTCTCCCCTCACTCGATCTAGTTCATCACGTCTAAATTCAAGGCTACCAGACAAACGATGTTTAATTGAATCTGTTTGGAAATTCGTTTTTAATTCCGATTTAAGCCCATAAATGTTGTGGATTAAATGGTTATTATTTCTGGTTGTTTCGTTTAATTTACCACCATTAGTTGCCGAACTTTCAGAATATTGATAAGTCGTATCGTTAATTTTCAAACGTTGTGAATACCCTTGGAAATTAATTTCATCTAACCAATCACTTTCAGGTAAATAACGATAAACAAATCCTGTACGCTCACGCGTAAATTTATCTAATGAAGTAGAGGTTGCAATTTTATCGGTACGAATCGCTGGTGGTCGGTTTGGATCTTCTTGCTTTAATGGACGTGAACTACTCTTCAAAAGCTCATCACGTTGAGTATTTACTCGACGTTCATAACGCTCAAAGGTTAATTCAAGGCGATGTGCATCTTGGCTAAAATTTAATTTAGCCAAAATATTTTTCCCTTTGGTTTTTTGATCATTTGAAACTGTTTTATTATCGCCGTTTTCATCATTTTCGGCGAAATTTTCAAACTCTTTACTATCACGTTGCGTGAGCATTAATAATCCCTCAACAAATTGAGAATGCCCCGCTAATGTCGCTGTTTTAGTATGTGCGCTGTAAGTACTACGATAACCATATTTTAAGCCGGCATAAACTGGTTTATCTGCCTGAACAAAATCACTTGGATTGTAGGTCATCATATTGATACTACCACCCAAAGCGCCATTCCCATACAACGCAGAGTTGCCTGACTTATCGATATCCACTTGACGTAAAGTTTCTGGTTCAACTACATCTACACCCAGCTTACTTGAGTTATTACGCCCAACCCGTGGACCTGCGTCCTCAAAAGGCTCAGCTAATGGAATACCATCAATATTCATTTGGATGCGTTGATGACGAATACCACGAATATTATAGCCATTGTTCCCCATACGCATATTATCAGAGTCCACATCAACACTCGGATCGTATTTCACCATATCTTTAATATTTTGTGCCCCTGTCTGTTTTAATTGCGTCTGAGTTACCGTGGACTGAGTATGTGTAACATAAGTACTATCCGTCGTTTGTGAAGACACAATAATCGGCATGAGCTCAATGGGTTGATGAGATTGAGCAAAGACCACTCCTGACAACGTAAGCGAAACGAATTGGGCGATATAACGCGGTTTGATTTGCATAATTAACTTAATCCATACTTTTATTTAACGAAATGATAACAATTATTATTATAATCTAAAAGGCATGTATTTTGAATAGTGATAGGGATAAATTTGCGTGTAAAACGAACTGCTCCAATCTCTTATAATGTGCTAGACATTCTGTTGAAAAAATAAAAAAATCTACACTTTTTTATTTTCGAATAAATAAAGTGTAGATCTGAATAAAAGGAAAGGATATTTATATCAGGTACGTTTTCGTTTCGGCTTAATCATTCCTCAGCACGATAACGATTTTCTTCCGTTTCAGGCTCTAAATCTAATTTTGCCATTAATAATTGGTCACCATCTTCTTCTGGGTTGCCAGTGACTAGCAATTTATCCCCATAGAAAATCGAGTTTGCACCTGCCATAAAACACATCGCTTGCATTTCTTCAGACATGCCTTGACGACCTGCCGATAAACGCACATAGCTCTTTGGCATGGTAATACGTGCCACTGCAATGGTACGTACAAATTCTGTCCAGTCTAATTCAGCTGCTTCCGCTAATGGTGTGCCTTCCACTTTCACTAATTGGTTAATCGGCACAGATTCTGGTTGTGGATCTAAATTCGCAAGGCTTGCGATTAAACCCGCACGCTCTTTACGGGTTTCGTTCATACCCACGATTCCACCACAGCAGACTTTTAAGCCCGCTTTACGCACTTTACCTAAAGTGTTGATACGATCATCAAACTGACGTGTGCCGATCACATTATGATAATGCTCTGGTGCAGTATCTAAGTTGTGGTTGTAATAATCTAATCCCGCCTCTTTCAACTCTTCCGCCATACCATCTTGTAACAAACCAAAAGTCCCGCAAGTTTCTAAACCAAGGGCTTTTACCGCTTTAATAATTTCAGTAATTTTCGCCACATCTTTTGGTTTTGGACCACGCCACGCTGCCCCCATACAAAAACGCCCTGCGCCACGTGCTTTCGCAATTTTTGCCTTTTCGACAATCTCATCAATTTCTAATAATTGCTGATTTTGTACGCCTGTTTGATAACGAGCAGACTGCGGACAATAACCACAATCTTCAGGGCAACCACCCGTTTTAATCGACATTAAAGTCGATAATTGAATCGCTTTTGGATTAAAGTTTTCACGATGCACTTGCGCTGCACGATAGACTAAATCCAAAAAGGGCGTTTCAAATAACGCTTCCACTTTACAGACAGACCAATATTCCAAAGAAGGATGTGGAGTGAGGGTTTTTACTTGAAAAGATGTTGCAATTGTCATAATTATTTTTCCATTTTGATACCGAGAAAGTACGCTCTATTTTCCATTAAACGTACGAATCTAAAAGTGATAAATCACTGATCCTACCATTCTCAATTTGAATAATACGATCCACTTTATCTTTCACTTCAGTTAACTGATGTGTCACCATCAACAAGGTCAATTTTTTGTCGTCACATAACGCCAAAAGTAAATTCAACATTTCAGCACGCAATTCAGGATCGAGTGCTGAAAAAGGTTCATCTAATAATAAAATCGGTTTATCACGTAACAAACAACGTGCCAATGCCACACGCTGTTTTTGTCCACCCGATAGATTTTTCGGTGATTGGGCTAATAACTGACCTAAACCCACCGCATTTGCCACTTGCTCCACTTGTTGCGTTTCAAGTGCGGTCAATTTTAAGCTAGGTTTTAACCCTAAGGCGATATTTTGTGCCACGGTCAAATGGGTAAATAAATTATTTTCTTGAAATAACATTGATACAGGGCGTTGATGTGGCAAGGTTTGGGTATGATTTTCATTGTTTAACCAAATCTCACCTTGTGTAGCAAATTCAAAGCCTGCCAATAAATTCAATAAGGTGCTTTTGCCCGAGCCACTTGCGCCCACAATGGCGACTTTTTGTTGGGCAGGAACAAATAAATCAAACAAGAAATCTGCATTTTTATATTGAAAATGAACTTGTTCTAATTTAATCATTTCCTTCTTCCTTTTGTCGCTCAATCACCACAAAGATCAACATACATAACATCAACAAAATAAATGCCGTTACTGAGGCTTCTTGGCTGCGATAATGTCCAAGTTGCTGATACAGCAAATGAGGCAATGACGTAAAATCTTGGCTACCAAATAAAGCAATTGCCGTAAAATCACCGAGCGATAATGCACAAGCCAATGCGAAAGCATATTGCATTGGTGCACGTAACAGGTGCCATTCAATTAACTTAAAACGCTGCCAGCCTTGAATATTCAAAGACTCACATAATTTTTCATAATAAATCATATTGTTATGCATCGGCACGGCTAAAATACGCAACACAAAAGGCATTGCCATCAAAGCGTTACAGCATACCACAACCGCAAAAAGGTGTAATGTTGAAAAATCGATTTCACGCAATAACATAAACAAGCCAATCGCTAGAACCAACGTGGGAATGGTTAAGATCATCGTACCAATACTCAGAATGCTTTGTGATAATACGGAATAATGCAACCAAGCTAAACGTCTTGCCAATAACAATAATGCGACAGACATCAACACCGCCAGTAATGCTGACGTTGGCGCAATCACAAACGAAAAGCCTAATGCTCGCCAAAGTTGTTCACTTGCCCATAAGCTGAAAAACTTGCCTGAAAAAAAGGCGGAAACCAACGTGTTAAACAAAGGCAGCAACACAAACAAACTTGCCACCACAATCAAAAAAATTTGCCAAATTTGCACCGCACTTGATTGCTTATCTTGCCAATAATTTTTGTTATGTAGCACTGTGGCGGGTGCTTTGCCCCACAAGCTACTTAACGTAAATAATGCAAAGCAAATGCCAAACTGCAACAATGCAAATAAGGCGGCTTTGGGTAAATCAAATTCAAATAAAATCGCTTGATAAATAGCCACTTCTAAAGTGGTGTATTTTGGTCCACCACCTAAAGTTAACACGATCGCAAAGCTCGTAAAGCAAAGCATAAAAATTAAGGTGAAAACAGAGAAAACTTGCTGGAGTAAATAAGGCAATTCAATCAAGCGGATAAATTGCCAGCCACGTAAATTCAGCTGTGCCGCAAGCTGGCGCTGTTGAACCGGAATACTTTGCAAACTTTGTAAAAACATTTTGCAAGCAAGAGGAATATTAAAGAAAAGATGAGCAATTAAAATACCAGTTAACCCGTAAATATTAGGTGTCCAATCGCTTCCGAAAAATGTACTGATTTTGGCTAACCAACCTGAACCACCATATACACCAAGCAAACCAAAAATTGCTACTAAAGACGGTAAAACAAAGGTGAGAGAGAATAATTTAAGAATAAATCGCTTACCTTTGAAGTGTTGGTAAAAAAAGGCGCGAGCCACCAGAAAACCGAAAAAAACCGATAATAACGCAGACAAAAACGCTTGCCACAAGCTAAAAGTTAAAACGTGATGCAAATATTGATCACTGACAAGCTGTTGCCAGCCACAATCCCCTTGTGCGAAAAAAAGCGAAAATAAGGCACTGCCACAAAATAGTAACAGAAATATAATTACAAAAATTCCGCCCACGTAATGCGATGGGCGGAAAGTCTGATGGAAAAAACGCATTGGCATTATTACCAAATTACTTTGTCAACGTTGCCTGCCATACTGCAATCCAGTTTTTAAGCTGTTCTGCGGTCACTTTGCTGGTATCTAGCACTTTTGCTTTCAATTGTTTCTCTTTTAACGCATCAAAGTGCGGCTCAATTTTGCCATTAATCACAGGCAACATCACATTGCTGGTCACTAAATGTTGTTGCGCTTCTGGTTGTACTAAAAAGCTTAAGAAATGATCGGCACAAGCATTGTTACGTTCAATCACTTTTGCCGCAGTTTCCACTTGCAACACGCCACCCTCGGCAAATTCAGTCGCCACATATTGATCTTTTTGCTCAAACACTAAGTGATACAATGGCGATGTGCTGTAACTTACCACTAAATCTGCTTCGCCTTTTAAGAATGCACCGTAAGTATCAGACCAACCTTTGCCCACAGTCACAGTGTGTTTTGCTAACGATTTCCACGCATTTTCTACTTCATTTTGTGGATACACGCTGTTCATCCAAATCAATAAACCACGTCCAACGCTACTGGTGCGTGGATCTTGATAAATCACTTTCAAATCTTGGCGTTCAACTAATTCTTTTAAACTTTTTGGTGGATTTTGTACTTTCGTTTTGTCGTAAACAAAGGCAAATTGTCCAAAATCATAAGGTAGGAATGTTTGATTTTTCCATTCAATTGGCAGTGAAAGCTGCGCTAAATCCACATTATTTTTTGTAAATAAACCGCTCTTTTCAGCTTCTTCTAACGCATAGTTATCAAGGCCAACAACCACATCAGCCTTTGTTTTCTTGCCTTCTAAGCGTAAACGGTTGAACATTGTGCCTGAATCACCGAATGCTGTGAAATTCACTTGGCATTGTGGATGCACTTTTTCGAATGAGGCTTTCACTTTTGGACCAGCGCCCCAATCCGACGTAAATGAATCATAAGTATAGACATTCACCGCTTGGCTTTGCGCAAATAAAGAAATAGAGAAAGTGGAAAGTGCGGTTAAAAATAAAGACGTTTTTAATTTAGACATTGTGTCCTCTCTTGTGATTTCATCAAAAAAGTACACAGCAATAATGACTGTTAGTTTCCTACGTCAGTATTAACTGCTTCAGGTTCACGGGTATTATCTCAGCTTGTTGTAAGCACCCCGACTAGGCGAATAAGTCTATAATATTTCGTAGAAAAAGGACAAGATTTATTTTCTACAATGTCAAAACACACAATTTCGTGCTAAAGTCAGGCAATTAGCCATTGAAATACTTGGCTTATGATGATTGATCTTCATTCTTTGATCATAGGATAGTTTATGCAATTCGCCCTCGCCCAATTCGATAATCAACTTAACCAACTTGCTGAGCTCTTAATTCAGCATTTCCCAGAGCAATATAACGCCTCTCTTTTTCAGCAAATTGAGCAACAGAAAAACGATCCTCAAACTGCAATCGGACAGCTTTATACTGCGATCAGTTTGTCAGATTTTTTTGTAGAAACCTTAAAAAAACAACCGCACTTTTTACAACAATGCTGGCAACAACCGCCAAGGTTATCTGATTGTGCTAATTATTCTGAACGTTTAACTGAACTACTCGCCACCACCGATTCAGAAGAGCAACTTTATAAAGTCTTACGCCAATTTCGTTATCGTGAAATGGCAAAACTGAGTTTTTGCCAAAGTTTGAATTTGGGTACGGTGGAAGAAATTTTTATGCGCCTATCACAATTGGCAGAAAGTTTGATTATTGGCGCGAGAGATTGGCTCTATCAGCAAGCTTGCCTTGAAATGGGCACGCCTGTGGATGAAGAAGGACAAGCACAGCAACTCTATATTCTGGGAATGGGCAAACTGGGCGGTTTTGAACTCAATTTTTCTTCTGACATTGATTTGATTTTCACTTATCCAAGCAATGGTGAAACGGTCGGAGCAAGACGTAGCGTTGATAACAATAAATTTTTCACCCGATTGGGGCAACGCTTAGTCAATGCGTTGGACCAATATACTGCCGATGGTTTTGTTTACCGTACCGATATGCGTTTACGCCCTTTTGGTGAAAATGGTGCATTGGCGTTGAGCTTTAATGCGTTAGAACAATATTACCAAGAGCAAGGGCGCGACTGGGAACGCTATGCGATGATCAAAGGGCGTATTTTAGGCGTTAATCCTCAAGATCCGAATGTCAAAGTGTTACAACAACTGCTTCGCCCTTTTGTTTATCGTCGTTATATTGACTTCAGCGTGATTCAATCTTTGCGTGAAATGAAAGGCAAAATTGAACGTGAAGTACGTCGTCGTGGCTTAGTAGATAACATCAAATTAGGTGCAGGTGGCATTCGTGAAATT
This sequence comes from Pasteurella multocida subsp. multocida OH4807, assembly GCA_000973525.1. Lineage (NCBI taxonomy): Bacteria > Pseudomonadati > Pseudomonadota > Gammaproteobacteria > Pasteurellales > Pasteurellaceae > Pasteurella > Pasteurella multocida. Next base: position 422,181 of record CP004391.1, read on the forward strand.
GAATTTATTGTTCAAGTTTTCCAACTGATCCGTGGTGGGCGAGAAATTCACTTACAACAACACGAGCTTCTCAAAATTCTGCCAGAAATTACCGCACTTGAGTTTATTTCAGCGCAGCAACAGCAAGATTTACAGCAAGCTTATTTGTTTTTACGCCGTACCGAAAATATTTTGCAAGCCATTCACGATCAACAAACGCAAGTGTTACCAGATAACGAATTAGATCGTTGGCGTTTAGTGCAAGCTACTCGCATATTTACTCAATGGAATAGCCAAAAACAAGCGGAAAAAATTGAGTATCCTATTCAAGATTGGGCTAGTTTTTATGCGGTGTTACAACAACATCAACAAAAAGTGCGGTCTGTTTTTAATAATTTAATTGGTGATGAAAACGAAAGCGAAAAAAATAATGAAGATAATCAATGGGCAGATTTTCTCGATCCTGATTTAGAAAATAGCGAGCTGTCGGCAATGCTGGAAGAAAATCACATTGCGGAAGCCCATCTTGAGGAGATCATTGATAAGCTCAATCAATTTCGAATGGAACTCAGCCGCCGCCCGATTGGTTCTCGTGGGCGAGAAGTATTAAATCAATTATTACCCTCGCTTTTGCAACATATTTTCCAGCATCAGGATTATCATCTGTTGTTGCCGAGAATGTTGAATATCGTGGAAAAAATTCTGACCCGCACCACCTATTTAGAATTATTGGTGGAGCATCCACAGGCGTTGGAGCAATTAATTGAGCTGTGTGCAAAATCGAAATTAATCGCCGAACAAGTGGCACGCCACCCGATTTTGTTAGATGAATTATTAGATCGCAAAGCATTGCTCAATCCACCACCTTATACAGAATATGCCGATGAGCTCAAACAGTATTTATTGCGTTTGCCACCCGATGATGAAGAGCAGATTATCGATGGCTTGCGACAATTTAAGCAAGCGACGTTATTACGCGTAGCATCTGCCGATATTCTCGGTGCGTTGCCAGTAATGAAAGTCAGCGATCATTTGACCTTTTTGGCTGAAGCCATTATCGATGTTGTGGTGAATTTAGCGTGGCAACAAGTGACCGCTCGTTTTGGTACGCCAGAACATTTGGCAGAAAATGAGAAAGGCTTTTTAGTGATCGGTTACGGCAAATTAGGGGGAATTGAACTGGGTTATAAATCGGACTTAGATTTGGTTTTCCTTTATCAATCCGCTCAAAATAGCCAAACTGTCGGTGGTAAGCGTAACATTGATAGCAACCAATTCTATCTGCGTTTAGCCCAAAAAATTGTGAGTATTTTTAGTATCAATACTTTTGCTGGCGTGCTGTATGAAGTGGATATGCGACTGCGCCCGTCGGGTGAGTCTGGCTTACTTTGTAGCCCAATTTCAGCGTTCAAAGATTATCAGCTACAAGAAGCTTGGACGTGGGAAAAACAAGCGTTAGTACGGAGTCGTGCTGTGTATGGAGAGCTCCATTTACGTGAACAATTTGAAACCATTCGTCAAACTGTCCTTTGTTCTAAACGCGATCTGAATACGCTGAAAACAGATGTGGTGGCAATGCGCCAAAAAATGTATGAACACCTTGCTCACAGCGAAAGCGGAACCTTCAATATCAAAACCGATCGCGGTGGTATTACAGATATTGAGTTCATTGCACAATATTTTGTTCTTGCTAATGCGCCACAGCATCCGATACTGGCAAAATGGTCAGATAATGTAAGAATTTTTGATGCTATGGCTGAAAGTGCGATCATATCTGAAGAGGTTGCAAGGCAATTAAAACAGTGTTACGTAACATTACGTGACCGTATCCATCACTTAAACTTATTAGGCGAAGCATCTGTTGTGTCGGATCACGAATTTAAAGCTGAACGTGCGCTAATTACTGAAGTATGGACAAACTTATTCGCACACTAAAATCAGAAAAAGAGGCACACTTGTGCCCCTTATATATTGACAAGATATCTTAGTCATTCATCAAGTTTGCTTCAATGAACACGCGCATATCTTTAACAAAGTTTCTCACGAGTTGTAGTCTATCTTCGTGCTCATCATTTTTGCCGACACTGAATACCCCTTCCTCAATTTTTTCTCGCAGATATTGAGCGATCTCATCATCTGTTCTCATACCATCAAACAATAAAAGTGTCCTGATTTCAGTACGAGAAAGCTGCAAGGTATTACCAATAAAATTAGATAAACTGACCATCGGTTTGTCCGCAAATAAATAATATTCTAAATAATGTCGATATACGGCTTTCAATTTCAGTTTCTCTGTTTTTTTAATTTCAAATGGTCTAGCATAAAAATCAATGTGTTGATTATAAATCTCCAATAAAATCGATGAATAACCCTCTTCCTGCGCATCAGCAAAGTAACGGTCAATAAACGCTGACACCTTGATGGTTTGAGGATAAATTTCTTTTAACTTCATCACCACTTTCGATGTAGCATCATTTCCTAAATTTACTCTGATATACAACTTATCCATATGTGCAGTTTTAATCGTACGGGAAATGTTACATTTTTCTTTATTGGCGCGATGCGTCACAATACTAGTTCTAAATTGCCTATCTAATAAATAGTCATAGTATTGTTCTTTATGTAGATGATTATCGCCACACTCTATATCCAATTTCTCGATAATCTCATCGTTTTTAAAAATCGGAAACGTCGCTCCAACAGTCGAATCACAAATATGCGCAAGTCCATACTGTGCTAACAAATCATCAAATTCATGCAAATAAAAAGGCTGGTTATATTCTTCAAAATATTCATGGTAAAGATAATGCTCATCCTTGCTTTCTACTCCTTCCGCTATCTCTTTCAACGCCGAATTACCTAGCAAATGTTCTGCGAAAAATGCCGCCGTTCCTTTACCATACGCCACTTTTTCTAATGCGGGTAAGGCAAGCTGATTTTTCTCTAGCTGATTCACTCGGAATGTCATTATGTCTTTTAGGACTTCTAATGATTTCCAGCCTGGATAGGTATTATAAGAAATTGTGGCGGCGCCATTTTCTGCTAAGTGCGATTGAATCAACGCTAAAATCTTAATTCGTACTGATTCGGGCACCCAACTAAACACACCATGACAAATAATGTAATCAAACTTCGTTGAGGTATTTTCAAAAAACGAGATATCTTGACAGTGTAGCGTAACGTTGTTTAATCCTAACTGTTGAATAATTTGTTTTCCGCCTTCAATTTGTTTTTCGGATAAATCAACCCCTGTAAAATGCGCATCGGTATGTAACAACGCACTACAAATCAAATTGCCACCAAACCCACAGCCGATTTCTAATACGTTCGCGTGCTGAATATCTGGTGCCTCAAAACCAAGTAAGGCTAATACCGCTTTTTGTCGTTCAGGCAAGGTATGTGAAAAACCTTTGGAAATATAAGGCAGCTCATTGTAGCTTGCTTTAATTAATTCTATTTTTTCCATGTGATACGTTATTTTAATTTAAATTGCACTCGATATACTTAACGATTGATTGACATCGCCATACGGACATAAGTATGACGGCGCCCACGAATCGCCATTGAGTAAGTCATAATATTTTCTGGAACGGCAATACCATAAAAGCCTGCATCACCAATATGGTATATGTCCGCTCCCGCCATTTTACTATTTAACGCGATTTGTCGAATGGTGACCTCATCCGCACCTTCTTGACTAGTCCCAATCGCTAATAATGCTAACGCCCCATTGGCGTGAATAATTTCAACATATTGCGCAACTTTTTCGACTGTCATTCCTGGAACCGTGCCTGGTGCGGCTAATAAAATGATATCTGCTCCAGCTTCAATAAAATCGATAATATCCTGCTGCGAAACAAGGTTCTGTCCCGTTTCATTAGCAACACCTGCACCGTGCATTTTACCTGCAATAATCAACCCATCATCACCCAATACTGTTTTAGCGCGTTTAATAGCCTGTACAATTTCCTGATTTGTCACACCTGTTTTAGGGTTTCCTGTTAAACAGATGAAATCAAAGCCTAATGCTTTTGCCTGTTGTAAAGACGCCGTACTGGCTATTCGCCCTGCCGCTATAGTATCTAATGTTTCGATTTTTTCAGCATTTACATCAACAGGTTCTAAATTAATCCCAATAGGACGACCTACTAAATGCTTTAAGGTTTTAATTGTTTGTGCAGGCTGAACAGATGGTAAGCCATTTACCTGTGGACAAAAGACATCAAATAAATTTAATAAAATTAAATCTGCACCAAAGGCTGCGGCTAATTCCGAGTTGGTGACATTGGGGTAAAGCGGTTGAACGGATACCATATTTTCAGACAGCATCACACGCCCCTCACTGGCGCGAATCGCCTGTTTTAACTGTTGTCCAGTCATCTGTTGAAAATCTGTTGCCGTACAATCGAGTAATCGCTTCATACTTATGCTTCCTTTGATGCGTATTAAGTAAAGAATGGGCGCATTGTAGCAAGGCAGAATAGTGAAAGAAAGAGGAGCGGTATCGCAATGCGACACTTAAAAGAAAAAGTGCGAGTCGTTGCCCGCACTTTCTGATTACTTAAATATATTAAAAAGCTAACTCACGATCGCCATTCTCATCTTTAATACGGTTCGGTAGACCCATTGTATTTAATAAGTTTAGGAATGGTTTTGGATCGAATTGCTCAATATTACGCATTTCTTCCACATCCCACTCACCCGTTGCAACTAATAATGCCGCTGCAACGGCAGGCACACCTGCGGTATAGGAAATCCCTTGGCTACCCACTTCTTCATAAGCTTCTTTGTGATCAGCCACGTTATAAATAAAGATTTCTTTATCTTTACCGTCTTTCTTGCCTTTCACTAAGTTACCGATACAAGTTTTACCTGTATAGTTTGGTGCTAATGATGCTGGATCAGGGAGTACTGCTTTGACCACTTTAATTGGGATGATCTCTTGTCCTTCTGCTGTTTTTACAGGGTGAACAGATAACAACCCTAAGTTTTTTAATACATTGAATACGTTAATGTAATGATCACCGAACCCCATCCAGAAACGAATATTAGGTACATTTAAATGGCTAGATAACGAGTGTACTTCTTCGTGACCTGTTAAATAGGAATGTTGCATACCCACGATTGGTAAATCATCTGTACGTTTCACCTCAAACATTTTGTTTGCCACCCATTGGCTATTTTGCCAACTCCAAACGGTTCCTGTAAATTCACGGAAATTTACTTCTGGATCAAAGTTCGTCGCAAAATAGCGCCCATGGCTACCTGCGTTAATATCGATAATATCAATACTGTCGACGCGATCAAATTCATGCTTAACAGCATACGCGGCATAGGCATTGACTACTCCGGGATCGAAGCCCGCGCTTAAAATTGCCGTGATCTTGTTCTGTTTACATAACTCACGACGTTTCCATTCATAATTTGCATACCAAGGCGGCGTTTCACACACTTTATTTGGATCTTCGTGCATCGCAGTATCAATATACGCTGCCCCAGTTTCGATACAGGCTTGTAACACCGACATATTCACAAATGATGGACCAACGTTAATCACAATCTGTGATGCCGTTTTTTGAATTAACGCTTTTGTTGCTTCAATATCGAATACATCAACTTCAAAGCATTCGATTGTCGCAGGTAATTTAAAATTACCTTTTTCTGCAACGCTATCCGCAATGGCTTGGCATTTTTCAATTTTCCGTGATGCAATTGAAATGTTGCCTAATACATCATTGTGTTGTGCACATTTGTGTACCACAACTTGAGATACACCACCCGCACCAATAACCAAAACATTTTTTTTCATTTAGCATTTTCCTCCCAAGTGCCGAGCTTGCTAAAGGATCGACATCGGCGTTGATAAAAACCTGATACATATTGAAAACCTAAAAAGTCAATATCAGGCAGAGACCGCTTTATCGTCTAGAGCGATAAAGTGAAAACAAAAAAAGAGCGGTCGTTTTTAACAAAATTTTGTCAAATCAACCGCACTTTCTTATCTGTGATTAAGATAGGCTCTCAACGTAATCTTGATAGCCAAATTCTTTTACCACACGAACAGAACCATCAAGTTCTTTGATCGCAATGGCTGGCATATTTACGCCATTAAACCAGTTTTTCTTCACCATGGTATAACCTGCTGCATCGCAGAATGAAATGCGATCGCCGATTTGTAATGGTTTTTCAAAACGGTATTCACCAAAAATATCACCCGCAAGGCAAGACTTACCACACACCATATATTGATAATCCCCTTTGCCTTGGAAAGCATCTGGCAATAATTTTGCTTCTGAGCGATAAATTAAGAGATCTAACATATGCGCTTCAGTTGCTGCATCGACAATTGCCAACTCTTTGCCATTGTTTAAAATATCTAATACTGTCACTTCTAAACTGGTACTTAACGTAATGGATGCCTCACCTGGCTCCAAATACACTTGCACACCAAATTTTTCCGAAAATTGTTTTAAACGTTCTGCAAATGCCTCTAGTGGGTAATTTTCACCCGTAAAGTGAATACCACCACCAAGGCTGACCCACTTTACTTGATGCAATAATTCACCAAATTCATTTTCAATACGATCAAGCATATCGCAGAATTTATCGAAATCTTCATTTTCACAGTTATTATGAAACATAAAGCCGGTGATTAACGGCATCACTTCACGAATTTTATTAATATCCCATTCACCTAAACGGCTATGTGGACGCGCGGGATCCGCTAACAAAAAGCTTGATGTACTTACTCGTGGATTCACACGCAAACCACGTGGAATATCAGCAGTACGATCAACAAAACGCTGTAATTGGCTAATTGAGTTAAAAATAATTTTGTCAGCATTTGCGACAACTTCATCAATTTCCTCATTGGAATACGCCACACTGTAAGCGTGCGTTTCACCACCAAATTTTTCTTTACCTAATTTAACTTCGTAAAGTGATGATGACGTTGTGCCGTCCATATATTGACTCATAAAATCAAACACGCCCCAAGTTGCAAAGCATTTCAATGCAAGTAATGCTTTTGCCCCTGATTTTTCACGCAAATAGGCAATTTTTTCCATATTGCATAACAGTTTACTTTTATCAATCAAATAATAAGGCGTTTGTAATGCTGTCATTTCGTATTAAACCCTTTTTCAATCATTAATTTACAAAAACTTAAAGCTGATTATTATAGCTAAGTATTACCAATGAGCAATCGTTTTCCTATGCTATTTATTACGTTCTAGTGAATAAATATGCTAAAAATATGTCATAGTGCAAAAACGGCCTTTTTTTGCTAAAATCTTGGGCAATTTTGACAATAAAAATAAAACAACCTATAACCTACTTATGACAAATAATTATTCAGCGAATGAAATAACCGTTTTAAAAGATCTTGAACCCGTCCAACTCCGTCCGGGAATGTACACCGACACCACACGCCCAAACCATTTAGGTCAAGAAGTTATCGATAACAGTGTGGATGAAGCGTTAGCCGGACACGCTACGAAAATCGAAGTGATTTTACATAAAGATCAATCTCTTGAAGTTATTGATAACGGTCGTGGTATGCCGGTAGATATTCACCCTGTTGAGAAAGTGTCTGGTGTAGAAGTTATTCTGACCAAATTGCACGCGGGTGGTAAATTTTCCAATAAAAACTATGAATTTTCAGGTGGTTTACACGGTGTGGGGATCTCCGTGGTCAATGCGCTGTCTGAACGTGTCGATGTAACGGTAAAACGCAATGGTGAAGTGCATAAAATTGCCTTTGAAAATGGTGTTAAAGTCGAGGAATTAGAAGTTATCGGCACTTGTGGACGACGTAATACAGGTACAACCGTTCGTTTTAAACCCAATCCAAAATATTTTGATAGCGATAAATTCTCAGTTTCTCGCTTACGCCATTTATTACGCGCCAAAGCGGTGCTTTGCTCTGGCTTAGAAATTAAATTCATTGATAAAGTCAATAACACGGAAGATGTTTGGCTATATGAAGACGGTTTATCTGACTATCTAAGCGAAGCGGTAAACGGTTTACTGACTTTACCTGAAAAGCCTTTTATTGGTGATTTTAAAGGGGATAAAGAAGCCGTTAGCTGGGCATTATTATGGTTGCCAGAAGGTGGCGAATTATTGGGTGAAAGCTATGTCAACTTGATCCCAACTATTCAAGGCGGTACACACGTCAATGGGTTACGCCAAGGCTTACTTGATGCAATGCGTGAATTTTGTGAGTTTCGCAATCTTCTGCCACGAGGTGTCAAATTAACAGCTGATGATATTTGGGAACGTTGCGCTTATGTGCTTTCAGTAAAAATGCAAGATCCACAATTTGCTGGGCAAACCAAAGAACGCTTGTCTTCGCGTCAAAGTGCAGTCTTTGTGAGCGGCGTTGTGAAAGATGCCTTTAGTTTATGGTTAAACCAAAACGTACAACAAGCAGAACAATTGGCTGAAATGGCGATTAGCTCAGCGCAACGCCGTTTGCGTGCATCGAAAAAAGTGGTGCGTAAAAAATTAGTCAGTGGTCCTGCGCTACCGGGTAAGCTTGCCGATTGTAGCCAACAAGATTTAGAAAAAACCGAATTATTCCTTGTGGAAGGTGACTCTGCGGGCGGTTCAGCAAAACAAGCACGCGATCGTGAATATCAAGCAATTTTGCCTTTACGCGGTAAAATTTTAAATACTTGGGAAGTGTCATCTGAACAAGTGCTTTCTTCAACAGAAATTCACGATATCGCAGTAGCTTTAGGGATTGACCCAGACGGCGACGATCTTTCGCAATTACGTTACGGTAAAGTATGTATTCTCGCCGATGCGGACTCTGATGGTTTGCACATCGCAACGCTATTATGCGCATTATTCCTCCGCCATTTCCCAAAACTGGTACAAAACGGCCACGTTTATGTTGCAATGCCACCACTCTACCGCATTGACTTAGGCAAAGAGGTTTTCTACGCCTTAGATGAGGGCGAAAAAGAAGCGATTTTAGACCGTTTGAAAAACAAAAAAGGTAAACCGAACGTACAGCGTTTTAAAGGGTTAGGTGAAATGAATCCAATCCAATTACGAGAAACCACAATGGATCCGAACACCCGCCGTTTAGTCCAACTCACTTATAACAAAGAAGAAGATAACGGCGCTGAAACCTTAGAATTAATGGATATGCTACTCGCTAAAAAACGCTCTGAAGATCGCAAAAACTGGCTACAAACCAAAGGCGATCAAGTGGATTTAGCGGTCTAAATTTAGACGTTGCGAGGCAACAACAAAGCGCAAGTAAAATAAAGTGCGGTCTTTTTTAGACAAATTTTAAATATTTATGAACAACTTTACTTGAACTTTTTCCCCTTATTTTTCGCCGTAGCAGTTGCGTCAACTTTTGAGAATAACTTTCCTTGTTTAAGCTTGTAATGCAAGCGAGTTTGGAAAGTTGATTCCAAAAGTTAGCAATAAGCGTAGGAAAAAGAAAAATCAGGGGCGTGTTTCTTTTGCCTACTTTGCTTTGCACGAGCAAAGAAAAGTAGGTCAAACATAAAATTAACCCAAAAACCAAAACAACATTATGAACACAATCAACTACGAAGGCATTGAACAAACCCCATTACGCGAGTTCACTGAAAAGGCCTATCTCAACTATTCAATGTACGTCATTATGGATCGTGCATTGCCTTTTATTGGCGACGGGTTAAAACCTGTACAGCGTCGCATTATTTATGCAATGTCAGAATTGGGCTTAAATGCCACCGCAAAATACAAAAAATCTGCCCGCACTGTGGGGGACGTATTAGGTAAATTCCACCCGCACGGCGACTCGGCTTGCTATGAAGCAATGGTATTAATGGCACAACCTTTCTCTTATCGTTATCCATTAGTGGACGGTCAAGGGAACTGGGGGGCGCCAGATGACCCGAAATCTTTCGCAGCAATGCGTTATACCGAATCTCGCTTATCAAAAATTGCGGAAGTCTTGTTATCGGAGCTGGGTCAAGGCACGGTTGATTATCAACCCAACTTTGATGGCACATTAGCTGAACCGCAGTATTTACCCGCACGCTTACCGCATATTTTATTAAATGGTACGACCGGGATCGCAGTGGGTATGGCGACGGATATTCCACCGCATAACATTAATGAGATTGCTGATGCGGCTGTGATGTTGATTGATAACCCGAAAGCCACATTAGACGACTTACTGACTGTGGTTCAAGGTCCTGATTATCCAACTGAAGCAGAAATTATTTCGTCTAAAGACGACATTCGTAAGCTGTATGAGCAAGGTCGTGGCTCGGTGCGTATGCGTGCAGTTTGGAAAAAAGAAGACGGCGAAATTGTGATTACTGCCCTACCACATCAAGCATCGCCGTCAAAAGTGATCGCACAAATTGCCGATCAAATGACTGCGAAAAAACTGCCAATGGTAGAAGACATTCGTGATGAAGCCGATCACGAAAACCCAATTCGTATTGTGATTGTGCCGCGTTCTAATCGCGTCGACTGTGATGCGTTAATGGCACATCTATTTGCCACGACAGATTTAGAGAAAAGCTATCGTGTAAATATGAATATGATTGGTTTGGACAATAAACCAGCAGTAAAAAGCTTAGTTGAAATCCTGACCGAATGGTTACAATTCCGTCGTACAACTGTGACTCGCCGTTTACAACATCGCTTGGATAAAGTGTTGGCTCGCTTACATATTTTAGACGGTTTGATGATTGCTTATCTCAATATCGATGAAGTGATCCACATCATTCGTAATGAAGATGAGCCAAAACACGTGTTAATGGCACGCTTTAATTTAACCGATGAACAAGCAGAAGCCATTCTGAACTTGCGCTTACGTCATTTAGCGAAGTTAGAAGAACACGAATTACAAGCAGAAAAAGATCGTTTAGAAGAAGAACGTGATAGTTTACAACTGACGTTAGGTTCTGAACGTCGTTTAAATGCTTTAATCAAAAAAGAAATCCAACAAGATGCCAAAACTTATGCAAGCCCACGTTTATCACCATTAGTGGAACGTGCGGAAGCTAAAGCAATTTCTGAAAGTGAAATGACACCCGCTGAGCCTGTGACTGTGATTTTATCGGAAATGGGTTGGGTACGTTGTGCGAAAGGCCACGACATTGATGTACAAAATATCAGCTACAAAGCCGGCGATAAATACCTTGCTCACGCTTATGGTAAGAGCAACCAAGCTGCGGTGTTTATTGATAGCACTGGTCGCAGTTATGCACTTGATCCATTAACGCTACCTTCAGCACGTTCACAGGGTGAGCCTTTGACAGGTAAACTCACGCTACCAGCAGGCGCAAGCGTTGAACAAGTGTTAATCGAAACTGAAAATCAGCCGCTACTAATGGCATCTGATGCGGGTTATGGCTTTATTTGTAAGTTTGAAGATTTAGTTGCACGCAACAAAGCTGGTAAGGCACTAATTTCCTTACCTGAAAATGCCAAAGTGTTGCCTCCATTAAAACTCACAAATGAGACCGCACTTTTAGTCGCCTTAACTTCTGCTGGTAGAATGTTGATCTTCCCAGCCAAAGATTTGCCCTCACTTGCAAAAGGGAAAGGGAACAAAATTGTCACCATCCCAGCCGCAAATGCCAAAGATCGCTCTGAATTATTAGTACGTTTACTCTTAATCGAAGAAAACTCAACTTTAGTGTTCCATTCAGGCAAACGCAAAGTAACGCTAAAACCAGAAGAATTACAAAAATTCCGAGCGGAACGAGGCAGAAAAGGGACTCAATTACCGAGAGGTTTACACAGTAATACAGACATTGAAATCTGTTATCCAGACAACTCGTAACAATAAAGGAGGCAAACACGCCTCCTTTTTACTATGCTAAACAAGTTATTTTAAACGGGATAAACGCTCTTGTGCTACCGCTGCTAACTCTCCTGACTGGCGAGAAAGTTGTTGATACCAATACACTGCTTGTTTTTTATTTCTCTTCGTCCCCTCGCCCTCTTCATACATCATGGCGAGGCGATATTGTGCATCGTGGTTCCCTGCCTCTGCCGCCTTTTTAAACCACTTAAATGCCTTTGGCAATTCTTTTAGTTCATTCTCATAAATTTGCCCTAATACCATCATCGCATCCAGTGAACCTGAGTCAGCTGTTTTTTCAAACAATTTTATACTGTGTTTGATGTCTTTTTTTACACTATTACCTTGTAAGTAAAACACCGCAAGGTTATTAATCGCCTTAATACTTCCTCGCTCTGCCGCCTCACTAAACCACCAATACGCTTTTTCAAAGTCTTGCTCAACACCTTGACCTCTCGCATACAAAATACCGAGATTGGCTTGCGCTTGATAATCGCCTTTTTGCGCTAAAGGCAAAAGCAAATCAAATGCCGTTTTCCAGTCCTGGTTATCTGCAGCTTGTAAAATTAACGTTCTACGTTGTTCATCACTTAATGATTCTAAAGCTGGCTCTCCATCCGTCGCTTGCGTAACGGATATCGTAGCTACGTTACCCACATCCTCTTTTTTGAACGTATTCGATGCTTGTACCATAAAAGTCATGGATAAAAGCATACTCAGCACAATAATTTTCTTCATAGCTAAACCTTATAACGTTGCCACTAATAGCATAATAAAAAATAACAATGAAACCCCTACCTCTGTAAGCCCGACTTGTTTAACTGATAATTTAATTCGAGGCAACCAAATCGCTCTGACAAGAGGTGGAAAATACGTTAATGCTAACAAATATTGCTGCAAAGGTAAAAACATCAACACGCACAATAAATGAAATATAATCGACATATTTAAATAACGTGGATTTTTACGCTCACGTAAAACCGATTTCACATAAAGTGTCGTACCGATAAAAAATAAACTTGGATATAACGCGACCAAGCCAATTTGCTGATCAAACTTTGGTTGAGAAAAATAGTACGCCGCCATACCTGCGATAGCAAAAATAACAATACCTGCTATATCATTCAGCAAGGCTCGCTCATCTTTTTTCTTCACATAATAAATGTTCACTGCAACTAACGGTAACATCGCGATGACAAAATAAATGATATAAATGTTATACCACAAGGCAGGTAACGCAAAACCTGCACTGGCTAACCCATAAATCCATGTCCATTTGATATTGATTGAGCGATTTCTTCCCTTAAATAAATTCAAGAAAGGATAGGTCATTAAATATAATGCTGCCCAAGCTAAAAACAGAAAAATATGCTGCCAAACAGGCTGTGATAACAACATACCATACAGAAATGGCATAAGTGCCATAACGATCGCGCCATGTTGGTTCGAAATAAGTAATTTCATTGTCTATCCCATATAAAAATTACGTTGTCTAATTTTAGCGAGTTTGCTAAAAAATAGATATAATCTTTGTTTGTTATTCCACTAGAGGAGAATAAAAAATGGTCAACATCCAACGCTTTCATTCCAACCAACGTCTGTCTGAAATGGCAATTTATAACGGAGTCATTTATTTAGCTGGTCAAGTACCCGAAACTACCCTACATGAAACAGCTTATGAGCAAACTAAAGAAGTATTAGGATTGGTCGATGCACTTTTGAAAGAGGCAGGTTCAAATAAAAGTCGTATCATTAATGTACAAATTTATCTCTCTGATATGGATTACTATGACGAAATGAATCGAGCTTGGGATGAGTGGGTTGATACACAAGCTCCACCAACACGAGCAACGGTAGAAACTAAACTAGCTGTTGATAATTGGAAAGTCGAAATTGTCGTCACAGCTGCCGTATAATTTTGTGCATTCTACTGATTTACCGCTTCCTAACGAAAGTAAATTTACTTTATACTTAGTAGGCTAATTTTCGCGGGATTAAATTAGCCTTTTTATTTTTACTCGGAAGCCATTCTATGAATATCTATACTTACATCTGCTTTTTATCCGCCATTTCAATTCTCATCGGGTTTATCACTCGAAAAATTAACGATAAAATTCAATATACTATTGCTATTACTGCCACCTCTATTATTGTCTCTGTTTTCTTTCTTATTTTTGGCCATCTTTCTTGGTTTAACCTTGATATTCTCGCCACACATGTGATGGAACAAGTAGATTTCAAAAGCTTCTTACTCAATGGCATACTCGGCTTCTTACTCTTTGCAGGTGCATTAGGTATCAAACTCCCCGTTTTGAAAAATCAAAAGTGGGAAATTACTACTTTTGCACTTTTTTCAACTGTTGCATCTACTTTCATCATAGGCGGCGTTCTCTACGCAATTTCGAGTGTCATCGGACTGCAAATTGACTTAATCTACTGCATCTTATTTGGTGCGTTAATTTCCCCAACCGATCCAATTGCTGTACTGGCAATTATCAAAAACCTAAAAGCACCAAAACGTTTATCTATGCAAGTCGAAGGGGAATCATTATTTAATGATGGAGTAGGATTGGTCATCTTCACAACGATTTTTGCCGTGGCATTCGGTGAGCATGAACCAACGGCTACTGGTATCGCAGAATTATTCTTACAAGAAGCCGTGGGAGGGATTCTATTTGGCTTTCTTATCGGTCTCATCGCTCATTTCTTAATTTCTTCAACCGATGATGGTAGTCTTGAAATCCTCTTAACGTTAACGATCCCAACTGCTGGCTTTATGCTCGCGAATATGCTCCATGTGTCAGGTGCCTTAGCCATGGTAGTTGCGGGCATATTAATCGGAAACTGGACACGTTATGTCGGTTTCTCAAAACAAAGCCGCCTATACTTAGATCATTTTTGGGAAATGATCGATCACTTTCTCAACTCTCTGTTATTCTTGCTCATTGGGCTTGCTATGCTATTGGTCGAGTTCACCACTCAGGGCATAATTTTATTAATGTTAGCGATTCCAATTTGCCTTACTGGTCGCTATATCAGTGTATGGATACCTTTTCAAATCATGCAACGGTTTCGTCACTATAACCCTTATACATTACGCATTTTAACATGGGGTGGATTACGTGGTGGGTTATCACTTGCTATGGCGTTGTCTATTCCTAAAGGCATGCTCTTTATTGAACATATTGGGATGGATGTACGCGATTTATTATTGGTGATGACTTATGCGGTTGTGACGTTTTCTATTTTAGTACAAGGTTCAACAATTGAAAAAATGATCAAGAAAGCGAAGGAAAGTATTTTACATAAACGGGGTTATGTTGGCTTAAATCCCAATAAACATGCCTCACATAAGCGTAAGCCATAACAATCATGCCCTCAAAAAAGAGGGCATGATGCTACACTTCACACCCCTTGTTACACTGGCTTCACTGTAGATAAATCTAATTCTGCATTAAACTCTTTCAAAAAAAGTTGTAATTTCTCATCTTGCTCTAACCCAAGCTTAGCTTGTTCTCGCAAGGTTTTATATGTTTGGCAATATCGCTCCATTGGTGTACATAACGACGTTGTCATTGGTTCTATTGATAATTGCACTGTTTTTTGTAGAAATTGACTTAGTGCTTGTTGTAGAACTTGACAGGCTGTTGAAGTGTTTAAATGTACTTTGTCCTCTTTCATTGCTAATGTAATTTTCGTATCTTCTTGTTCAACTAACACACAATTCAATGCTAATTCTTTCGTTAAATTACTAATCGGCAATGCCTCTACAAGATCTGTCCACGGATCTTGCTCACGAGCAATTTGAATAACCTTTTGTCTTAATTCTGGCGTGATTTCTTGCTCTAAAGAGTGTTTCAATTCTGACGGTTTGATTCCGTCTTGAGTCTTTGCTAATTCTGGATTACGCCATTCCCAACGATATGTTTCAGCTAAGTGCGTCTCATCCAGTTCATCAGATTCGCCTTCTTGCCTTGCCTCATCAGGCTCTGACACTAATGGGCTTTGCTGCATGTTGAGTTCCGCTGTTTTTTGTAAAAAAGAAGAGGAAGGCTTGTTGTTAGAAATAACTTTTCGACTCGCGACTTCTTTTCGCATTTCTACGATAGGAAGTGCGGTCATATTTTGCTCTGTTTTATGAGATACTTCCGAAGTAATCGCTGTTAGTTGGGCTCGTTTAGGATCAGAATTTTTTTTTTCTTCTTTCTGTGGATTGACTGAAAGCGTGTTTAACTTATCAAGTTGAGCAAAAGCATCCAACGCAGCGGAATAGCCTACAGAAGTCTCTTGCTCATCATCAATTGAAGATGAGGAAACAGATTGTGGAGAAAACGTTGGGGCGGCTTTTACATCGCTTTTGTATTGTGCTTTGATCGTTTGTGAAATCACTGGCATATCAACGTACTTGTTGGGCGCTGATTGATTCTGTTCCGCTTTATCTGTCGACTCTGATATCGCTGACGATTTATCCAAAAGCGAAATCGCTTGTGTATTTATGTGCTTTGGGTGAAAAGCCAAAGCACGCAGCAAGGTCATTTCCACCCCAATACGACGATTAGGCGCGAAGGCGAGTTCTTTGCGTCCCGTTAAAATGACTTGATAAAAAAATTGAATATCTTCTGGTGAGAGATGGCTCGCTAAAAACGCCAGTTGGCTTGCATCATCAGTATGCTGAGAAGGCAATAGTTGTTGCATAGCAATGTGATGTAACTTCTCTGCCATATCACGCAATAACTCATCCCAGTCTCCCCCTTTCTCCGCTACAGCTTGTACCACTTGCATCAATGCTTCGCCATTTCCTTGTTGTAAGGCATGAATCATCTCTAGGGCCTGATTATCATCTAGCAAACCAAGCATATCTTGTACAATGGGTAACGTAATATGCCCATTACTCATCGCAATAGCTTGATCTGTCAAACTCAGACTATCACGCATACTCCCTTGTGCTGCTTTCGCCAGTTTCTCTAATGCTAAAAAATCAAAAGGAATACCTTCTTGTTTGAGAATCAGTTCGAGATGTTGAGCGATCTGGTGTTGTTCTAACGCTTTTAAATGGAACTGCATACAACGAGATAAAATCGTAATTGGCAGTTTTTGCGGATCTGTCGTGGCTAAAAGAAATTTAACGTATTCTGGCGGCTCTTCTAATGTTTTAAGTAGCGCATTGAACGAATGTCGAGATAACATATGCACTTCATCAATCAAGTACACTTTATAACGTCCCTGCACAGGCTTATATTGCACGTTATCCAAAAGCTCGCGTGTATCTTCAACTTTTGTACGCGATGCGGCATCAATTTCAATCAAATCAATAAAGTTGCCTTCTTCAATGGCTTTGCAATGCGCACATTGACCACAGGGTTCGGCTGTTACACCATTGATACAGTTCAATCCTTTTGCAAACAAACGAGCAATGGAGGTTTTACCCACACCACGAGTCCCAGAGAATAAATATGCATGGTGTAATCTATTTTCTTTCAAACCGTTAGAAAGTGCAGTCAAAATATGGCTTTGTCCAACCACATCGGTGAACGTTTTTGGTCGCCACTTTCTTGCCAATACTTGATAGCTCATTTCTTTTCCTTGACGTTTGTCTGGTACGATTAATTAATGACCTTCAAAATTCACTAATGTATAGGTTTCAATCCCTAAATTATTTAAGCGTTTTTCTCCGCCTAAATCTGGCAAATTAATCACAAATGCAGCGTACTGGACTTTTCCCCCTAAACGATTAACCAATTTTGCAGTGGCTTCGATCGTTCCACCTGTTGCTAACAGGTCATCAATAATCAACACATTATCATCTTGAGTAATTGAATCCGTATGAATTTCTAGAGTATCTTGCCCATATTCCAATTGATATGATTGTGAAATTGTTTCACGTGGTAATTTACCTGGTTTTCTGACCAAGACAAACGGGGCATGGAGTGCTAAGGCAACAGGGGCCCCAAAAATAAAGCCACGAGACTCAGTTCCTAAGACTTTTGTAATCTTTTTATCTTTGTAACGTTCTACAATAAGATCAATGACAGCTTGAAACGCCCCTGGTACTTCTAACAAGCTCGTAATATCACGGAAAATGATGCCTTCTTTAGGATGATTAGGAATAGACTTAATGGAAGATTTAATTAACGCTAATTTATTGTTCATTGTTTTGCCTAAACGTGCGGTTAAAAACTAAAAAGTTTTGTGTTTTCAAGTTGATAAAAGCTCACTTAATTTACAAAAACTTAATCAAAAATTTGCCTTTCATTGTCGCAAAAAAATGATCCTAACTCAAACCTTTCTCTGCGTTTTCTCGGCTTTTTAGATGCTTTTTATATCAATACTCGAAAAATGAAAAAGATCGTATGATGTTTTAATAATCAATACGATCTGCTTTATCTTACTCACGGTAAATATCTGCGCCGTCTTTACGTGTTCTTAATAAACGTAAGATCCAAACATATTGCTCAGGTGTAGGCGTAACAAAACGTTCTATTTCTTCATTCATCGCACGTGCAGACTGTTCTGGATCGTCAGTGAGTACCATTTCAGGATGAATTTCTATTTCATATTTACCAGAGGACGCATTGTAGCGTGGAAACATGGGAATGACAGCAGCTTTAGCGAGACGAGCCATTTTATTTATGCCCGGTAATGTGGCTTTATATGTAGCAAAAAAATCAACAAACACGCTCAATTCTGCGCCATAATCCTCATCAGGCAGGTAATAGCCCATATCCCCTCGTTTCACATGATTCAAAAACGGTTTAATTCCATTTTGACGAGCATGCATTTTCCCCCCAAAACGCTGGCGAGCAATAGTCCATAACCAATCAACCAATGGATTACGATGGGGATTATACATAGAAGTCATGGGCATACCATGCGTATGCAAAATAATTCCTGATGCATCAATTGCCCACGCATGCGGAACCAATAAAATGATATTTTTACCTTGTTCACGAGCCCGTGTAATGTGCTCTAATCCAATAAACTCACTCCGTTTTTGTAAGTGTTTTTTAGAGCGAATCGCGACTTCACCAATTCCGAGCATAACTTGTGTGACAATCACAAACATTTCTTCAAGCACTTGCGTACGTTTCTCTTCGCTCCATTGCGGAAAGCAATACTGCAAATTCACTTTTGCACGATGTGCTTGTTTTTTAGCCTTACGAGCGACAACGAGACCCATTTTACGTGCCAACCAATCACGCAAACGAAACGGAACAAAAGCAAGAACAAGGAGACCGAGTATACCTAACCAGATCATCCAATATCGAGGTAATAAATAAGACCACGAAAAATGGGGTTCATAGCCTACTCGAGCAGTTAAACGTGTATCTTCTTCTGACATGCTTATTCCTATTTAACTAAACCAACCCTGATCGTATGCCATTTTAATGGTCATGATAAAGGACATTAGTACAACCATTGGGCGAATAAGAGATTTCCCTTTAGTCAACACCATTTTCGCTCCTAAATTTGCACCAATGGCTTGTCCCACCATCATCGCCAAACCCACAGACCATAAGATCTGTCCACCGATAAGAAAGAAAATCAATGACGCAATATTTGACGTAAAGTTTAATACTTTAGCATGGGCGGTTGCTTTTGTAAGATTGAAACCGAGCAACATCACAAAAGCTAGACTCAGCAGAGAACCTGTTCCGGGTCCAAAAAAACCATCATAAAAACCGA
This sequence comes from Pasteurella multocida subsp. multocida OH4807, assembly GCA_000973525.1. Lineage (NCBI taxonomy): Bacteria > Pseudomonadati > Pseudomonadota > Gammaproteobacteria > Pasteurellales > Pasteurellaceae > Pasteurella > Pasteurella multocida. Next base: position 441,673 of record CP004391.1, read on the forward strand.
TTCCCAACCCCGCCGTAAAGGCAAATTTTTGATAAGTAATACGTGTTTGACGATCTTCATCGCCTAATTTAGGCGTCAGTAAAAAATAAAAGCCAATCGCTAAAATCAAAAAAGGGAGCACTTTCTTAATCATGGAACTGTCTACCAGTTGAATTAAGATAGTACCGAGAGACGCGCCAGCGAAAGTCATGAATAAGATTAACCAAACTTCTGATAAATTGACCGCTCTTTGACGCAAGAAATACACACTCGCTGAAAATGAGCCACCACAAGCCTGCAGTTTATTGGTACCCAATGCTAAAGCAGGCGGCATACCTGTCATCAATAAGGCAGGAATAGTAATGAGTCCTCCCCCTCCTGCAATGGCGTCAATAAAGCCCGCAACGAACGCCACAACAAATAACAGCGCAATAATCTCGATCCCGATCTCCATTTCGCGTCCCTATTCTAACCATTCACTGCGATTGGGTGCATTTAACACCTGTTGACATAAAGGCGGCGCTTGAGGAATCGTTTTCGGCTCACTTGGCGTTTTTGAAGGTTTAGGAGGCTCAAACCAAGAATACAGTTCTGCACCACAGCCATCTCCTGCTGGAACAGGGGCTTGGTTTTCACAATAATTTGCGCCCTGAGGACAAGCTAAACGGACATGAAAATGTGAATCATGCCCAAACCAAGGACGCACTTTATGTAACCACGCACGATCTTGACCTGCCGTTTGACACAATTTTAGTTTAATCGCTGGATTCACAAAAATCCGCGTCACGTTTGGCTCCTGAGCAGCTAATTTTATCAAAGTAGCGTGGTGTTGATTCCATACCCTTTCATCCACTCGTTGCGCTTTGCGATCGACGACTAACAATCCTTTTCCATCGGAATTTAGCGCATCTTTATCAGACAGCGTCCCCATGCGTAACCAAATATCCGCATCTAATCCCATTTGATGACTGGCATGCCCTGTGAGGAAACGCCCACCACCTGGCATCGCAATATCGCCCACTAACATCGTTGGTAATCCGGCGGCTTTCGCTTTTTTGCCAAGACGTCGTAAATAGTCAATCATATCAGGGTGACCATAATAGCGATTGCGATTTTTACGGATAACCTGGTAGCCTTCCCCTTTATAAGGCAATGCCTGCGCTCCAATAATGCAGCCATTCGAGTACCCCCCTATTGGTTCTGGCTTTCCTGGAATAGGGCGTTTAATTTTTTGCCACTCTTGTGGCGAGGCATAAACTATTGCGCTACTACAAACTGCCAGAAGTGTGCTCAATATTGCCATTATTTTAAACATGTTTTGCATCGTCTCACTGGTGCATTGCACCGATTTTATTTGATATGGTACCCATCAACAGAGTAATGAGCAATTAGCGATTTTGGGCTTTGTCTCTTAATAAATGGTCAAGCAAAACAATTGCCACCATTGCTTCTGCAATAGGGACAGCTCGAATCCCAACGCAAGGATCGTGACGCCCTTTTGTTACCACTTCCACAGGTTCATTTTGCAAATTAACTGAGCGTCCTGGAATTGTAATGCTTGAAGTCGGTTTTAACGCGATGGTTGCAATGATAGGTTGCCCAGAACTGATTCCTCCCAAAATCCCACCAGCATGGTTAGATAAAAAGCCTGTTGGCGTCATTTCATCACGATGCTGCGAGCCACGCTGAGTCACGACTTCAAATCCATCACCAATTTCCACTGCTTTTACCGCATTAATTCCCATCAATGCATGAGCAAGATCTGCATCCAGCCGATCAAAGACAGGTTCACCTAAACCCACGGGGACATGCTCTGCGACTACAGTAAGTTTGGCGCCTATCGAATCACCGTCTTTTTTTAATTGACGGATCACTTCATCAAATTTTTCGACCGCACATGGATCTGGACAAAAGAAAGGATTGCGATTGACTTGCTGCCAATCAATTTGTTCAATCCTTTGTGGTGCAATTTTTATGTCACCGATCTGTGACAGAAAACCACGCACTTCAACACCAAAATATTCACGCAAATATTTTTTCGCAATCGCCCCCGCTGCAACACGCATTGCTGTTTCACGCGCAGAAGAACGTCCACCACCGCGATAATCACGAATACCGTATTTTTGTTGGTAAGTGAAATCAGCATGCCCTGGACGAAAACGATCTTTAATGTCACCATAATCTTGTGAACGCTGATCTGCGTTTTTGATAATCATACCGATACTGGTTCCAGTCGTTTTTCCGTCAAACACACCAGATAAAATTTGTACTTCATCATCTTCACGGCGTGGTGTGGTATAACGCGAGGTTCCCGGTTTACGACGGTCTAAATCTGGCTGAATATCTGCTTCAGATAACGTCATTCCAGGCGGTACACCATCGACAATACAGCCTAAAGCAATACCATGTGACTCACCGAATGTGGTCACACGAAAAAGCTGTCCAATACTATTTCCCGCCATGTTTTATCCTTCTTGTTTTTTCACTGGAAAACATTGTTGATTAATTTTCACTTCTTCATTTGTCGTTTGATTTTTAATAAATACATCCAATTGATTAAATGAAATATCTACACCATTTTCTTCAAATAATTGATTAATACGACGATTTAGGAAGTCAACCGTTGGGTTACGATCTGCTAATTTACCTACATATAAGCGCAATTCATGATCCAATGAGCTCGCACCAAACGTTAAGAAATAAACCACTGGTTCTGGATCCTGTAACACGCGATCACATTCACTTGCCGCTTGCAACAACAGGCGTTTCGTTAATTCTAAATCAGAACCATAACCCACCCCGACGCGAATGACAACGCGTGTAATGGAATCATTTAATGCCCAGTTGACTAAACGTTCTGTCACAAAGGCTTTGTTCGGTACAATCACTTCTTTACGATCAAAATCAATTAAGGTCGTTGAACGAATACGGATTTTAGAGACTGTTCCTGAGTATTCTCCAATCGTAATTACATCACCAATACGTACTGGGCGTTCAAATAAAATAATTAATCCCGACACAAAGTTAGCAAAAATTTCTTGTAAACCGAACCCCAAACCAACAGACAGTGCGGCAAATAGCCATTGCAATTTCGACCAAGACATTCCGAGTGTTGAAAATGCTAAACCTGCGCCAATCGCAATAATAAAATAGGTAGCTAATGTCGTAATCGTGTATGGCGTACCTTGTGAAAAACTCATACGTGAAAACACAAGTACTTCGAGTAATCCACCAATATTGCGCACCAAGGCGTACATGGCGATCAGGATCACGACTGCAAGCAATAAATTTAATAACGTAATGGATTCCATTACCGTCCCTGCCGCAGTCGTCACGGTTTGCTGCCAGAGTGTCACGCCTTGTAAATAATATGCGACAGTCACAAGATCAGCCCACACCCAATACAGCATACCAAATAGCAAGACAGTTAACAGTAAATCCGTTACACGTAGCATCTGATCTTTGACTTGAGCAATACCAAGGATTTCATTTTGTTGTAAATCAATCCCCATCCCCAATTCTTCTTCCGTTTCGACTTTTGTTAACGATTGTTGCTGCTCATATTTATCTTTCATACGGTTATAAGATAAACGACGCGAAGAAACGGTAAGTGCACGATGCACCACATTCTTCAACACTAACCAAATCACGACCACAAAATAAGAGGACATTAGATGTTGCATTAAATTGAGTGCCGTATAGTAATATCCCATGACAACTAACGCGATGAGAATAATCGGTGCAGCGACTAAGAAAAAACGCCCTAATTTGAGCACAAAATGAATCGATTTCGCTCGACCTTCCACGTTATCTTCATAAGATTTCACTGCATTCTGAACACGTGGACCAATGATTAATAGTGAAATAAACAACACCGAGATTGTGATCACTTGACCAATCACATCATTAGTAATCCCCGTTTCTAAGTGAGTAAAGATTGAGGCATTAATCCACAACGCCGAGATCCATACCGAACGCCCAAAAACGCGATAGAACGTATCCACACTTTCTTTTGGCATATTAAAATGACGGTAAGCAATCCCGTTTGGGCGCAATAGTGACAGCATAAAGGCAAAAAATAGCCAGTATCCGACCATACTCAAGACCCAACTGGCAACACTTAATGGTTCTTCAAAACCGATATACACCATCAAAACTAAGAAGGCAAAAAAGAGTAAGGTGCTCGGTAAACACAGAATCAATGTCCAAAGCAACGCTTCGGGGGTATGCCACTGGCTATCGGAATTTAATGTATTAATTTTTTGGTTAATATACGTTAAACGCTGCTTAATTTTTACTTTTTGTAATTGAATAAATGTACTTAAACTCAGCAAAAAAACAATCAACAACGTCGCTGGGATCAAATCCTCACGCCAATTAGAAAAATTAATTTGTTTAACCATTTCTGATACTTCCAATTGGAAAGCGGGTAAGAAATTTTTCACCCAGTCTAAATCCATTGGCGCATTACTTTTTACCCAAAAGCTTTGTTGCTGCAATTTGCTTTGTAATTGATCACTAATTGATGTGACTTGTTTCTGATTCAATTCAATATTGATGACCAAATTAAGCTGATTATTGAGCAAGCTAATCATATCTGAAAACAATTTACGACGTTCTTGTAATACCGTATCAAGTTGTTTCTTTTCTGCTGCAGAAAAATGCGTTTGCCCCTTTTTCTCAAGATTCGCAATATATTCTTGCGTATCATACAAATTATCGCGAGCTTCCGTCAGATCAAAGATTTTTACGCGTAAATCCGTAATACGTTTTGATAAGCCACTGATCATTTCATCTTGTGGTAATAGCTCTTTCTGTTTATTAATAATACGAGACAGAACTAATGAACCTTGTAACGCGCTGATTTGATCTTCAATATTCCGTTGTGTTTGTTGTAAATTGTTTAAGACATTTTTAATACGCAAATTATCTTGAGACAAGTCATTCATTTCTGTCGTTTGTTGCACCAATTCTTGACTCAGCTTCACATTCATTTCAAGCTGGCGAGCAATTTCTGGGTGCGATGTGGCCTTGTTATCTTGTTGAGACTTCGTTAGTTGTTCAACTTGATTTTGCGACTCTTTTAAATATTTGGTATTGATTGCATCTTGCAAATGCTTGACTTGTTCTTGTAATTGAACTTGTTCGACATTTTTCGCTTCTAACTGAACAGTATATAACGTCGTTAAAACATTATTTCCCTGCAATAACACTTTATTAAACACATTTTGTAATTCAAGTAACTTTAATTCTGTTTCAAATTTACGCTGTGCGCTAGGTTGAATATCGGGCGCAGCCAATTGCTTATTAATTTCTTGTACACGCGTTAAATTAGCATTCAAGGTCACTTGTGCGCGCTCAGGTGCCGTACGTAATGTCACTAATTCGGTATTGATATTCGTTGTATTCGCCTGTACTTGTTGTAATTGCTGTTGTGCAGTTAACAATTTAGTTTGTAAATCCGCTAATGCCAATTTTTCCAACTCTATTACGGTTGGACCTTTTTTATTTTTTAATAGCGTTAATTGTTCTTGTGCTTTTTGTGTTTGCTCTGCTGCACTATCAATGCGTGCTTCTAAGGACTTGATATCCGCTTTTTGTTTATCTACTTTAGTCAGTAACGCTAAGGTTTCTTCTAAATTTTGCACCACAATCTTATTGTTTGGATCATTCTGATCAGCGCTTTTCGCAATTTTTAATTGTGCTTGGATATCCGTTTCAGTCGGAGTCTGTGCAAAAATTGGGGTATTGAGCATAAAACATAAGCTCAAGCCAAAACATAATGTCGTGAATACACTGGTTTTCTTCATTCCTGATTTTTTCCTACTAATTTTTCTAATTCAATTTTTAAATCTGCCCGAGAAATTTTAATCGCACCTTGCTGTAAGGTTTGTGAGTCCAGTTGAAAATACTGTACTGGATGTTTAAATTTTTCTAATTTGTCACTTAACCAATCCTGTAATTGCTGTACTAATGTGAGTGAAAATGGTTGAGTAAATTCAATAAATGCAACGGGACGATGACCAAACTCCAGATCATTTTTTGGTAAAACAAACACTTGCTTAACAAATTGCCATTGTTGAATCCATTTTTCAATCTCTTCTGGCTGAATATTTTCACCACCAGAAATGAACATATTATCAACTCGCCCTAAAATAACCAACTCATTATCGCACCACATACCTTTATCTTTTGTTTGTAACCAACCTTGCTGATTAGTAAGGGGAAAAATCATTCCATTTTTCCAATAGCCTAACGCGAGTCCCGCCCCTTTTAGCCAAATTTCTTGTTCAACTAATTGGTATTCTCGATTCATCAACGGTTGCCCTACTCCGCGCTTTTCATCACTTAACTTCGCAAACACCGTTGATGCCATTTCTGTCATACCATAACCAGAATAACTGTTTACTTGCCACGCAGTTAACTGTTGCGTTAACTCAGGGGAGATCTGTGCTCCCCCTAATAAAATATGCGCAGTTTTAACATGTTGAATCGCGTGTTCTCGCCAATACGTTAATAAACGCTGTAACTGGGTTGGGACCAGAGACACATGCGAGACCTCCGATACAGAAGCATAAAAATCTGCCTGAGGAAAATGCAGTACCGCACCTGTCAGTAGCCAACGCCACACAATTCCTTGCCCAGACACGTGATACAGCGGCAAAGACAATAACCAGCTATTTTTTTCACTAAATTGCATTAATTGACACACGCCTTCTGCATTATCAAGGTGTGCTTGTACATGGTGCACCACGGCTTTCGGTCGCCCTGTCGAACCCGATGTCAACGTCATGGTTGCTGGACGTAAAAACGCGGCAGAATCTGACCGCACTATTGAGTCGTCTATCGCATGAGCAATATCGAGATTAAGACAAAGTGGCTGACAGCCCTCTACAACTAACGGGATTAAAGAAAAATAAAATTGGATATCTGCATCAAGACACACTTGCTGAATTTTTTCACGAGAAAAGGCGGGATTAAGCGGTAATACTCGCGCACCGAGCTGAATTGTTGCAAGGTACAGACAGAGTAATGTCATCTCATTTTTACCACAAAGGGCTACGCCACTTTGTTCTGATACCCCTTGTGCTTGTAAAAGCGCCGCATCATGCTGAATGCGTTGATTAAGCTGTTGCCACGTAAAAACCTCGCCTTGCGAATTGTGCAAGGCGATTTGGTTCATTTTCGTTGAATCATGTGCAAATTGTTGCCAAGGAAACATGATTAATTTGCAATAAAATAGGTTCTAACTTCGTCAATCAGCTCAGTGGGTAAATGCATAGATTGCATGGCACCTTCCAACATCAGCATTTTACGCCCACTGTTCGTGTTAGTAATTACCCAATAAGGCGTGTCTGGGATTTGTTTTGGCTTAGTATGATTTCCAGCCATCAATAACGTGCCCTCATCTCGAGCAAAATAAACACGTGTACGTCCTTGCAGTGATTCTGTTGCTTGCGCAAAGCTCTCTGGATTCGTCCGATAAAGTACTTTTAACAGATTTAAAAAACGTACAACCGCTTTCGTTTCTTGTTGAAATTCACTTGAGTTTATTAGATCACGCACTTTAGTCACAACATGCTGAATGGACTCATCAGATTGTTTCTTCGGCAACACTTTCGGCTCAACTAAGCACGCCTCTTGCTCAGATTCTGCTGCTGGCTTTGCGTCTGCCACGGGTGAAAGGCTTGGCATCACCTCTTGCTGTCCATTTGCTTGTGGCACCACAACTTCTACTTTTTGTGTATTTTTATTCGAAAAATTAAGCAAACGGCGCAAAATATCAGACGCACTTTCGCCAATAGATTGCGTTTGGCTTGCAATATATTGATAAAGCTCTTCATCCACCTCAATAATTTTCATTTTTTCCTCCACTTGCTTGATCTCTTTCAGATTTTGCCACATTATAACGATTTATTTACAAATACTCTATATACAATCTATACAAATTATGTCTGAACAACCTTTACTGAACTTTCAGTTTCATCAATTAAAACAAACAATTAACCTGCCAACGTTAGTTTTTATCCATGGTTTATTTGGTGATATGAATAATTTAGGCATAATTGCTCGTGCATTCAGTGAAAAATATTCAATTCTACGAGTCGATCTGCGCAATCATGGTCAAAGCTTTCACCATAATGAAATGAATTATGACTTGATGGCAAAGGACCTAGCAAACGTGATTACGCATCTTAAACTGAATAGCGTCATTTTAGTTGGACATTCAATGGGCGGGAAAACCGCCATGAAAATGGCCGCGCTTTTCCCCAATCTTGTTGAAAAATTGATTGTGATTGATATTGCACCGCTTCAATATAGCCATCATGGGCACGATAGCGTTTTTGCGGGATTATTTGCGACTAAAGCCGCGCAACCGAATACACGCCAAGAAGCGAAAAAGATCCTAGCTAAACACATTCCCGAAGAGGCAGTTCAACAATTCATGCTCAAATCTTTTGATAACCAATCACCTGAATACTTCCGTTTCAACTTAACAGGATTGAAACAAAATTACCCTCATATTATGGATTGGCAACCTTGCTATAGCGAAGTACCCACCCTCTTCATTCGAGGTGGCGATTCTCATTACATTAAGCCTGAAGATACCTCACAAATTTTAGCCCAATTTCCTCATGCCAGCGCCTTTACGATCAATGGTTGTGGACACTGGGTTCATGCGGAAAAACCCGAATTTGTTATTCGCGCTATTGAAAGATTTTTAATATCAAATAAATAGGACCTCCGCACAGAAATTCGTGTTTTAATCCCACATGAATTGTGTTATAGTTCAGCATTAATTTAGTTGTGGCTTATCATTCTCACTTAGCCACAGATTTTCAGTGATTTGGTACATGGCAAAACAAGACGTAGATTGCATCACATTAGATCTGTTTGCTCATACTCCAAAAGTTGGACGTCCTAAAACAAATCCACTGAGTCGTGCACAACAAATTCGTATCAACAAACGGAATCAATTAAAGCGTGATAAATCCAGTGGATTAAAACGCGTCGAATTAAAATTGCATACGGATTTAGTTGAACAACTGGAAGATTTGGCGACAACGTTGAATGTGAGTCGATCAGAAGTGATCGTAACGATTTTACAAGATTATTTTAATACTCAAGAAGATAGGTAACGAAATGGCTGTTGTTGGTTTATTTTATGGCAGTGATACAGGCAATACAGAAAATATTGCTAAAATGATTCAAAAACAACTTGGTAGTGATTTAGTTGATGTGCGAGACATTGCTAAAAGTACAAAAGAAGATATTGAAGCATATGACTTCTTAATGATAGGTATTCCAACTTGGTACTACGGCGAGGCCCAATGTGATTGGGATGACTTCTTCCCTACGCTAGAAGAAATTGACTTTACAGATAAATTAGTTGCTATTTTTGGCTGTGGTGACCAAGAAGATTATGCTGAATATTTCTGTGATGCAATGGGAACAGTACGTAATATCATCGAACCCAAAGGAGCGATCATTGTTGGTCACTGGTCAACCGAAGGCTACAATTTTGAAGTTTCACAAGCGCTTGTTGATGATCACACATTTGTTGGCTTATGTATTGATGAAGATCGCCAACCTGAATTAACAGCTGAGCGTGTTGAAAAATGGGTTAAACAGGTTTTTGACGAAATGTGTTTAGCAGAACTTGCATAAGTGCAAAATGAGAGAAGGGGCAATTATGTCTGAAGAAAATATCAAACTGTTGAAAAAAGCTGGGCTGAAAATTACTGAACCTCGTTTAACTATTTTAGCATTAATGCAAGAACATAAGATGGAACATTTTTCTGCAGAAGATGTCTACAAAATGTTGTTAGAACGCGGTGAAGAGATTGGTTTAGCCACGGTTTATCGCGTATTAAATCAATTTGATGAAGCGAATATTTTAACCCGTCATAATTTTGAAGGGAATAAATCTGTTTTTGAGCTTGCGCCAACCGAGCATCATGATCACATTATCTGTGTTGATTGCGGTAAAGTTTTTGAATTTAATGATGACATTATCGAAAAACGTCAGCGCGAAATCAGTAAACAACACGGGATTGAACTCGCCACACATAGCTTATACCTTTATGGTAAATGTAGCGATATTAATAACTGTGATGAAAATGGCAAAAAATAATTGCTGACAAACTTGTATAAAAAAGCTGAGTCATTCGCTCAGCTTTTTTTTATCTCTTAAGATTGCACTCGAAAACTCGCCATATAATTTGCACTGACATCTTTATTCAACCAGAATTTGCTGGTTAGTGGATTATAGTGGTACCCAACCATATCCACACAATTCAACTGTGCAACATCACACCAATTTAATAACTCAGCAGGCTTAATAAATTTTTCATAATCATGAGTGCCTTTAGGGAGTATTTTTAACACATATTCTGCGCCCAGCACCACTAACGTCCACGCTTTCAATGTGCGATTAATCGTTGAAAAGAAAATCACACCATTTGGTTTCAACAACTGTTTACAACTGGCAATAATTGAACTTGGATCAGGCACGTGCTCCAACATTTCCATGCACGTGATCACATCAAATTTCGCCTCGTCCCCTTTTTCGGCATAATGTGCGGTCTGATTTTGTAGAAACTCTTCAACCGTAATTTGTTGATAGTCAATATGTAACCCATTTTCAAGTGCATGCTTCTTCGCGACCTGCAAGGGCGCTGACGACATATCAATCCCCGTTACATGTGCACCTTGTTTCGCCATACTTTCGGACAAAATACCGCCGCCACAACCGACATCCAGCACCCTCTTACCCATCAATCCTTTCGCATGTTGAGTAATGTAGCCTAAACGTAGCGGATTCAGTTGATGAATTGGTTTAAAATCCCCTTGTGGATCCCACCAACTTTTTGCCATTTTTTCAAATTTATCAAGTTCTTGCTGATCGATATTTTGCATGAGATTTCTTCTTATGATTTTGAATAGAAACAATGCGTTATTATTCCGCAAATCTCATAAAATTTCACTATAAAATTAGGGGAACAACAGATTTTATGCTATAATTCCACCAATTTTTTGATTAATCAAACTCAATGATTAGGAAGTTTTCAATGACCGATTTAGTCTCAGATACTCTTCATCAAGACATTAGTCCAATCAGTATTGAAGAAGAACTTAAATCTTCATATCTCGATTATGCGATGTCTGTTATCGTAGGACGTGCGTTACCTGACGTACGTGATGGTTTAAAACCTGTACACCGCCGCGTGTTATTTGCTATGCACGAGGGAGGGAATGCCTATAATAAACCTTATCGTAAGTCTGCACGTATTGTCGGTGATGTAATCGGTAAATATCACCCACATGGTGACAGTGCGGTGTATGATACCCTTGTGCGTATGGCACAGCCTTTCTCATTACGTTACATGTTAGTGGATGGTCAAGGTAACTTTGGTTCCATTGACGGCGACGCTGCGGCGGCAATGCGTTATACCGAAGCTCGTATGACAAAAATCGCACACGAATTATTAGCGGATCTTGATAAAGAAACAGTTAATTTCGTGCCTAACTATGACGGTTCTGAACAAATTCCTGAAGTATTACCAACCAAAGTACCCGCACTTTTAGTAAATGGTTCTTCTGGTATTGCGGTTGGGATGGCAACAAACATTCCACCACATAACTTAGGTGAAGTGTTAGATGGTTGTTTAGCGTACATTGAAAATAACGATATCACGATCGATGACTTAATGACGTATATTCCAGGTCCTGACTTCCCAACGGCGGCGCTAATCAACGGTCGCAAAGGAATTGAAGAAGCCTACAAAACAGGTCGTGGCAAAATCTATGTGCGTGCAAAAGCAGAAGTCGAAACCGATGAAAAAGGCGGCGAAACTATCGTTGTGCACGAAATTCCTTATCAAGTAAATAAAGCGAAACTCATTGAGAAAATTGCAGATTTAGTCAAAGAGAAAAAAATCGAAGGCATTAGCGCGATTACTGACTTGTCTGACAAAGACGGGATGCGCATTGAAATTAAAATCAAACGTGATGCCGTTGGCGAAGTCGTATTAAATAACCTTTATGCACTTACTCAGTTACAAGTCACTTTTGGTATTAATATTGTTGCGTTAGATAAAGGTCAACCAAAACTGCTCAATCTAAAACAGCTCATTGAAGCGTTTGTGCTACATCGTCGTGAAGTTGTGACGCGCCGTACTGTTTATGAGCTACGTAAAGCACGTGAACGTGCTCATATTTTAGAAGGTCTCGCCATTGCCTTAGCTAACGTTGATCCTATCATTGAGTTAATTCGTCGCGCCCCTAATCCAGAAACAGCCAAACGTGAATTAATTGCACAAACTTGGCAATTAGGTCATGTTACCGATATGTTAGCCGCGACAGGCGTTGATGCTGCCCGTCCTGAAGAGCTTGAAGAACAATTTGGTATCCGTGATGGCATGTATTACCTCACAGAAGTCCAAGCGCAAGCCATCTTAGATTTACGTTTACAAAAACTGACTAACTTAGGTCATGACGAAATCTTAGATGAATACAAGAAACTGCTTGAGGTAATTGGTGAACTCCTTTACATCTTACGTAGCCCAGAGCGCTTAATGGAAGTGATTCGTGAAGAATTAGAACAAATTCGCGAACAATTTAACGATCCACGTCGTACTGAAATTACTGCAAGTTCTGGCGACATTAATTTAGAAGATTTGATCGCACAAGAAGATGTTGTGGTGACACTTTCACACGAAGGTTATGTGAAATATCAACCACTTACCGACTACGAAGCACAACGTCGTGGCGGTAAAGGTAAATCAGCAGCCAAAACCAAAGAAGAAGATTTTATTGATCGTTTATTAGTCGCCAATACACATGATACGATTCTTTGTTTCTCAAGCCGTGGGCGTTTATATTGGTTGAAAGTGTATCAATTACCACAGGCAAGCCGTGGTGCGCGTGGTCGTCCAATCGTCAATATTTTACCGTTAGATGAAAATGAACGTATCACTGCAATCTTGCCAGTAACGGCTTACGAAGAAGATAAATTTGTCGTAATGGCAACCGCTGGCGGTATTGTGAAGAAAATCGCACTTACTGAATTTAGTCGTCCACGTTCAAGCGGTATCATCGCATTGAACTTACGTGATGAAGACGAATTAATTGGCGTTGATATCACTGATGGTAGCAACGAAATTATGCTCTTCTCGGCACAAGGGCGCGTGGTTCGCTTCAGTGAAAGCGCTGTACGTGCAATGGGTCGTGCCGCGACTGGAGTTCGAGGTATCAAATTAGCCTTGACTAACGATGTTTCTGACGATGAAAGTGCGGTCGAAATTGAAGATGTTTCAGACGACAATGCAAATGATGTACTTGATCTGAACATTGATAAAGTAGTGTCTTTAGTGATTCCAAAAAATGAAGGTGCCATCTTAACCGCAACACAAAACGGTTACGGTAAACGTACTGAGTTATCTGAGTACCCAGCCAAATCACGTAATACCAAAGGTGTGATTTCAATTAAAGTGAGCGAACGTAATGGTAAAGTTGTCGCAGCGACTCAAGTAGAAGAGAGCGATCAAATTATGCTAATTACTGACGCAGGAACATTGGTCCGTACGCGTGTCAGTGAGATTGGTATTATAGGTCGTAATACACAAGGTGTACGTTTAATTCGTACAACAGAAAATGAAACGCTAGTAGGCTTACAACGTGTTTGCGAAGTTGACGATGAAGAATCGGAAGACTTTGACGCCGAAAGTGCGGTCGAAAATACTGAAGTTTCAGCGGAATAATGACTAATAAGTAAAATAAAAGCAGTACTTTGCGACTGCTTTTTTATTTGTGGGGAAACAATGGATATTTATTTAATTTATACGCATATTGTGTGCGCATTTGTCTCGTTTATGTTGTTGTCAATTCGTGGGATTATGCAGCTCAAAGGCAAAAATTGGCGTGAGAAAAAATTGTTAAAAATTCTACCGCACTTAAGTGATACCCTATTACTTGTTTCAGGTATTGCAATGTTTATCTTATTCGATAAAAGCATCGAAATGTGGTTTGTCATCAAAATGCTGTTCTTAGCGGCTTATATTTTCTTTGCGACAAAATTTTTCAGCAAGAAAACCGCTTATATTAATCCGAATTTTTTTTCCTTAGCAATTATTGCACTAAGTGCCACCATTCTTGTTGCTTATTACCATTAAGTAAGCCGACAAACGTATATAAAACAAAAAGGATTGAAACATCACATTTCAATCCTTTTCTTTTATCCATCAAACTGGAGAATTAACCACCAGCCAATTTCACTGTGTAACCTTTTTGTTCAAGCAACTGCTTAAGCAAATCGCGTTTTTCACCTTGAATTTCAATCGTACCATTTTTTACCGAGCCACCACAGCCACAACGTTTTTTGAGTTCTGCGGCAAGTAACTTCAATTCAGCATCGGCTAAATCTAGACCAGTAATGACTGAAACGCCATTCCCCTTTCTACCGCTCACTTGACGTTGAATTCGTACAATGCCATCGCCTTTAGGACGCTCAACCTGAGGTTTTTCGGTTTTGATCCGTCCAAACTCTGTTGAATAAACTAAGTTACTACTCATACTGCTCCATTACGTTGTAGGTAACGACACATTGATTGCTTTTAACACCTCAGCTGGATTGTCTGCTTGTGTAATTGGGCGACCGATCACAAGATAGTCCGAACCAGATTGAATGGCACCAGCAGGAGTCATCACACGACGTTGATCGCCAAAATCGCTCCCAATTGGGCGAATACCAGGTGTAATTAATTTAAAATCTTTACCGCAGTTTGCACGTAAAATTTCTACTTCTTGTGGAGAACAAACCACACCATCTAAGCCCGCACGTTGTGTTAAGTTAGCTAAACGGATGACTTGTTCCATTGGTGAGGCATTAATACCGATTTGAAGTAAATCTAAGTCTTCCATACTCGTCAATACGGTTACACTGATTAATAAAGGCGCATCTTTGCCGTAAGGTTCAAGAATTTTCTTTGCTTCTTCCATCATACGTAATCCCCCACTCGCGTGCAGGTCCACCATCCACACGCCTAAATCTGCTGCAGAACGTACCGCTCTTGCAACCGTATTCGGAATATCATGGAATTTTAAATCTAAGAACACATCAAAATCACGCTTATGTAATTCTTTAACAAACTTAGTGCCTAATGTGGTAAACATTTCTTTACCCACTTTCAAGCGACATAAACTTGGATCAATTTGATCAACGAGGCGTAACGCATCTTCTTCTTTTTCGTAATCTAATGCGACAATAATTTTACTCGTCATAATTTTCCCTCTCAGTGTTCAATTAATTATGTTGTTAATCTTCTATAGGTTTAATGCTTTCCCAATGTCTACACGATGGGCAACACCATACTAATTTATGTGTTTGATAACCACAATTTGTACAGCGGTAATCAAAATTTTGTCTAATCCGCTCGCCTACCATCTTATGTAATAAAACAAGACTTTCCTTTCCTCGTCCTTCTTCTGCATCATCCATTTGATATTGAATAAAACGATGAAATAAGAATGTTGTAGGATGTTGGTTTAATTGCTGATAGAGCTTGGCTTGAGCAGCAGGCTTACCATCCATTTCTTCAATTAAATCAGCTAATGCTAATTCCACTGCACTATTTTTAGTCAAACGACTCGCTCTAATTAAAAATAATTCAAAATTCTCTAGTTGATTTAACTTTCGATAACAGATCTGTAGCAAAGTCAAAACCTCACCTACATAGGCAGGATTCTGTTCCAAGACATTTTCAAGTACTTGCGCAGCAGATTGATAACGTTTTTCTTTAAGTAAAACTTCACCTAACAAAATAGACGCGCGAACACAATTTGGCGCAACATTTAACGCAGAGAGTAACAACTCTTTTTGTGTCTGTTTATTATCCAATACCAAGCTTTGTGCATATTCACAATAATATTGGGCTAACTCAATATTATTTGACTGAGGCGAAATTTTTGCTAGCTTTTCTGCCACATTAATGGCTTTCTTCCATTCTTTTGTTTTTTGATACACAATTGCGAGCTGTTGTAACGCATTCTCAGCAAATTCAGGCTCATCCACTAACATAATATATAGGTTTTCAGCCCGATCATAAAAACCGATTGCCATAAAATCCTTGGCAAGCTGTTGCTTCGCAAGTAGCTTTTGTTCAAATGTATAATCAGGACTGCGATCTAAAGCTTGATGAATCCGCAAAGCCCGATCGACTTCACCACGAGAGCGATAAAGGTTACCTAAAGTCAACTCTGCCTCAAATTGTGAAGTGCTATCTATCTCATTTTGCGTTTCTTGTTTTTGTAGAATATTAAGAAATAAATCAACCGCTTTTTCAGGCTGATTAGATAAAAGAAAATTAACTCCCGTGACATAATCGCGGGAGAATTTATTTGTCATATCTTCCTGATCTTTTTTAGCACTTCGATGTCCCATGTACCAACCGTAAGCCGCTGCAATAGGTAAAAGTAGGAAGAGCAACTCGAGCATTATTTAGCAGCCTTATCTCGAGCAGTGGTTAATTCATTAATTTGTAGTGTTTGGCGTTTAATTTGACGAGTTAATGACATATTTTTCAACTTTAATTTAAGATAAAAGATCGCACTGATTAACCAGCCTAAAAGCAATCCTAAACCAAATAAAATCGCCACTAACGTTGATAGACGAATCTCACTTTGCGCCACCATATAATTAAAAGTAATCATCTGATCATTGTTCGCGCCAATCGTGACCGCAACAAGTACAATTGCAAGTACTAGTACTAATCCTAAAATATATTTAATCATCAACGATCTCCTGACAAAAACGATACGTCTCATTATGCCAAAAATAAATACAAAAAACGACACTTAAAGGTGTCGTTATATAAAGTTAGTTGAAATTATGCGTAAATATCAACACGCTCTCTCAGCTCTTTTCCAGCTTTAAAGTGCGGGACAGATTTTGCGTCTAATTTCACTTGTTCACCCGTTTTAGGATTTCGACCTAAACGAGGTTGACGATAATGCAAAGAAAAACTACCAAATCCTCTCACTTCAATGCGCTTACCATTTTCTAAGGCGAATGACATTTGGTCCAAAATTTCTTTTACTGCATTTTCAACATCTTTTGCAGCAATTGAATGATGTTTTTGAACTAAACGCTCAATAAGCTCTGATTTAGTCATAATTTTCTCCTAACTTATTAAGCTAGCGTGCTCAAGTCACGCTAGCTTTATTTTTACAAGGGAATGTTAATTATTCACCTTTAGCAGCTTTAAATGCTTCAGCCATTGCATTTGGAATAGCAACATCTTCTTGTTTGTTATTCACTGTTGCAACTGCCGCCGCTTCTTCAGCTTGGTCTTTTGCACGTGCTGATAAGTGAACGATACGCGCTTTACGATCCACACCAGTGTATTTCGCTTCAACCACATCGCCAGCGTTAACTTCGTTTGTTAAGTCAGCTGCACGGATGTAGCCTTCAACACCACCGTCTAATTCAACTTTGGCACCTTTCGCATCAGCTTCAACCACTTTAGCGCTTAATACAGCACCTTTTTTGTTGACTGCTACGAAGTTGTTGAATGGATCTTCTTCAAGTTGTTTGATACCTAAAGAAATACGCTCTTTCACTGCATCAACTTGTAATACAACTGCTGCAACTTCGTCACCTTTTTTGTAGTTACGAACTGCTTCTTCACCTGATACATTCCAAGAAATGTCAGATAAGTGAACTAAACCGTCGATACCACCTTCAAGACCGATGAAGATACCGAAATCAGTGATTGATTTGATTTTACCTTCAACTTTGTCGCCTTTGTTGTGAGTTTCAGCGAATTGTAACCATGGGTTAGGTTTGCATTGTTTTAAACCTAAAGAAATACGACGACGTTCTTCATCGATTTCTAATACCATCACTTCAACAACATCACCTAAGCTAACCACTTTAGAAGGGTGAATGTTTTTGTTTGTCCAATCCATTTCAGAAACGTGAACTAAACCTTCAACACCATCTAAAATTTCAACAAAACAACCATAATCTGTTAAGTTAGTCACTTTACCAGTTAATTTGCTGTTGACTGGGTGGTTTTCAGCGATTGCAACCCAAGGATCTTGACCTAATTGTTTTAAGCCTAAAGATACACGTGTGCGATCTTTATCAAATTTTAATACTTTAACTGTGATTTCATCACCAACATTCACGATTTCGCTTGGGTGTTTAACACGTTTCCAAGCCATATCTGTGATATGTAATAAACCGTCAACACCACCTAAATCTACGAATGCACCGTAGTCAGTTAAGTTCTTAACGATACCTTTAACTTCAGAACCTTCTTGTAAGTTCTCAAGAATTTGTTCACGCTCTTGGCTATTTTCTGATTCGATTACAGCACGACGAGAAACAACAACGTTGTTACGTTTTTGGTCAAGTTTGATAACTTTGAACTCTAATTCTTTACCTTCTAAGTGTAATGTTTCACGAACTGGGCGAGTATCAACTAATGAACCAGGTAAGAATGCACGAACACCATTTAACTCAACTGTGAAACCACCTTTCACTTTACCGTTGATTAAACCGATAACAGTTGCCTGTTCTTCGTATGCTTTTTCTAATTCAATCCAAGATTCGTGACGTACTGCTTTTTCACGAGAAAGTTTAGTCTCACCAAAACCATCTTCAACAGCGTCTAACGCAACATTCACAACATCACCAACTTGAACGTCTAATTCGCCTTGTGCGTTTAAAAATTCTTCAACAGGGATAGCTGATTCAGATTTTAAACCAGCGTCAACAAGCACAAAGCCTTTTTGAATAGCAACAACAGTACCGCTAACGATAGAACCTTGACGGGTTTCAAGTTCTTTTAATGATTCTTCAAATAGTTGAGCAAAAGATTCAGTCATAATTAATCTTCAATTTTAAATTTAATAACGTCCACTTCAAAATCCATTGAATGTGGGGTTGAGGATAAAAGTCTATTCTTCCTTGAATAAACGGTTAACAACGATTTAAGCCTTGAGTCCAAGACGATAACGAATATAGTGCAGCGCTTGTTGAATAACTTCATCAATCGTTAATGTTGTGCTATCCAACAACAATGCATCATCCGCGGGCTTAAGCGGCGCAACAGCTCGATTTCTATCTCGATCATCACGCGCTTTTATCTCGGCTAAAATCTGGTCAAAGTTACCACTAATTCCCTTATTTTGCAACTGTTTATAGCGTCTTTTTGCTCTTTCTTCTGCGCTTGCGTCTAAAAACAGCTTAACTTGTGCAGTTGGAAAAACGACAGTCCCCATATCACGCCCATCCGCAATTAAGCCCTTTTCTGTTGCAAAATCTTGCTGAAGCTGTAAAAGTGCGGCTCGAACTTCAGAAAAAACAGCAATTTTGGATGCGGCTTCGGCGACCTCTTGTGTCCGAATCTGCTGACTCACATCCTCACCGTTCAAGAAAATTTTCACTTCGTTATCTTGTGGTAAAAATTGAATCTCTAATTGGCTAGCAAGGCAAGCTAGGGCATTTTCATTCTCTAACGCCACGCCTTGTTTTAATGCGGCTAACGCAGTGACGCGATAAATTGCCCCGCTATCTAATAAAGCAAACCCCAACTCTTCAGCTAACGCATAACATAACGTTCCTTTACCTGCCCCACTGGGTCCATCAACAGTAATCACAATATTCTTTTTCATGTTGCCTACTCTATTTTCTCGTCAGAAATTAAGCTAGAGAATAGCACAATCGATAAAAAGTAGAGAAACATTTTCATGTATGGACCATAAAATGTCTTATCCATTTTGAAAATCAAATTCTCCATCTCGCTTTATTTTAATTTGTCGTCTTTTTATTCATATTTTCTTTGCAAAAAAATTAAAATAAAAATAAAATTGAGAATTATTATCAAAACAAGAGAGAAAAGAAAATGGATGCTCAACATACCTTTAGAAAAAAACTTATCGCCATATTAGTTTGTGCCGCTGTCGCACCTGTTTACGCAGAAACCGTCGAAAAAGCGCAAACGAAAGAAAAAAATATGTTAACTGAAATCGTTGTATATGGAGATCAGAACCAATCCATGTCATCCACACAAAGTGTGACCCAAGATGACATCAAAAAAGCGCCTGTCACGAATGGCAATATGACGGATTATTTACGTTCTAATCCACATGTACGCTATGAATACAGCGACCAAAATAGCTTCCAACGTGGCGAAATCAAACCTGACAATATTTCAATTAATGGTGCAGATTATAACCAAACCACATTTTTCGTTGATAACGTGAATGTTAACAATGATATGGGATTGGGCAGTGACCTTTTTGATGGCACCATGGCAACGGTTCCACTTGCCAACCATTCACAAGCCTATTTTTTTGATGCGAATCTCCTCTCATCTATTGTGGTTCACGATAGTAATGTCTCGGCCAGTTTAGGGGGGTTCTCTGGCGGAGCCGTTGTAGCAAAAACGAAACAATATGATGGCAAAGATCGCATTAAGCTCAGTTATCGGACAACTGACTCATCTTGGGCAAAATTCAACGTTGAAGAGAAAGATGTAGAGCGTTTTAAAAAAGCGGTTCCTGAAGGTTCGATTGCTGAATTTCAACCTAAATATGCTAAACATTTCGTGAATATCATGGCAGAAAAGGGATTGGGTGAAAATTTAGGTGCCGTGATTGGCTTCAGTCGTAGAGCATCGGATATCCAGCAATCGCGCCAAATTAATCCACAGGGTGATCGCGATAATCAAACTCATTCTCGCCGTTCCGATAATGCGTTACTTAATTTTAATTTAACGCCTAACGATCAACACCGCTTTGAATTGGGGTTACGTTATTCTGATTATCGTGAACGAAAATTTTATGCCACAAATATTGACAGTAATGTGTATGACTACCACAGTGCTTACGGTGCTACACTTTCTTGGGTTAATGCTCTTCAATCTGGGGTATTAACCTCAACCTTGGCTTACGATCACTTTAAAGACAAAAGAACAGCGCCTTCTACACATATGAAAACGATCATTGTTGATGACAATGAATACACGTTGGGTAGTATGGGGAACAGCCAATTAAATCAAAAAAACACTCATTTTTCCCTTGAATATGCCATCAATCCATTTGATACTGGTGCATTTAACCATTCCGTCTCTTTAGGAGGGATTTTTCAACATACAGCATACCGTTTTAACCGTGATGCTGATGCCTTAGGGGAAATTATCACTCAAATTGATCTGGGTATGGATTTAGATGGCGACGGCAAAAATGATATATTCGAAAACAAATCCAGCAATGTTGCCCGAAAAGGCACGGTGAAAACGCACTATCAAAATCTAGCATTCTATGCGGAAGATTTAATAACGTGGAAAAATCTAGAATTTCGTGCGGGTCTACGTGTTGAGCGAGACGATTATTTAAAAAACACCAATATTGCGCCAAGAACCGTATTACGTTATAAACCTTTTGAATCAACCGCTCTGAGCGTAGGTTGGAACCGTTACTATGGTCGCTCCTTTGCTTCAATGAAATTATCTGAGGGCATATTTAAACTGGATGGGCATGACACTTTCCGATACAAAGATACTCGTTCGTTTAAAACCCCTCACTCTGATGAATTAAGTTTTGGGATAGAACAAACGCTTTCACCTTTCACCGTAAATCTAAAATATATTTTACGTAATAATAAACAACGCATTGTTTTACAAGAAAAAGAAATGTTAGATGCACAAGGTGAAATGCAAAAAGTCAGATTTTACCAACGCGGCAAAGACTACAAAGCCAATGTACTCACTTTACAAGTGACCCCGCTTGATGCATGGGAATTGGGGCTTACTCGTTGGCATACCTCATTTGCTTTTGATTGGCTAGATACCAAAGCCATCGATTATGGTCGAGGTTATGATGCCTCATCACTTGTTATCTTAGATGGTAAGTTAATGACCTATGAACAAATGTTAAAAAAAGTGAATGCTTATAAAGAAGATTGGGGCGCGCGTTTAAGCATTGATATGTTTGTACCAACTCTTGATTTTACTTGGGCAAATACACTTTATGTCAAGGCTCCAACAACGTTAACAGAATATATTGGTGGAACGCCAGAAGCTTATCGTAGCTATAATTATGGTACACATACACAATGGGATACGAGCTTCCGCTGGCAACCCACTGTGGCAGAAAAACATCGTCCTTATATCAAGCTAGATGTGCTGAATGTGTTAAACAAAACACGTAAAGGCGCTGGTCCTAACGGACAAGATTTGGGTATCTACACCCCTGGGCGTGAATTTTGGCTCGAGCTAGGCTACGAGTTTTAATGCCAGTTTTAATTTAGCTTGTTTTATTCAACATGTAATCTACGTATTATTTCTATAATACGTAGATTTTATTTTCTGTTGCTTAGGTAAAAATAATGAAAAAACTCACCGCACTTTTTGCTGCCCTGTTCTTTTTGTTTTCTTGTCATTCAACTACACCAACTCACGCTGAACGACTTCCCTTTGATCCTCATATTCAACATGGGAAACTAGAAAATGGTTTGACTTATTATGTTGTGCAAAACACTGACCCAGCTAATCGAGTCTATATTCGCTTAGTAGTTAATGCTGGCTCCATGCATGAAGATGATGATCAAAAGGCATTGCACATTTAGTTGAGCACATGGCATTTAATGGGTCGAAAAAATTTCCTGAAAATCAAATCATTGCCGCGTTAGAAAAATTAGGCATGAAATTCGCGCGCGATATCAATGCCTTCACAGACTTCGAAAATACCGTTTATACCCTCAATTTAGATAAGAATGATCCAGAAAGCTTGCGTTTAGCATTTGATGTATTAAACGAGTGGATGCATCATTTAACGATTTTACAACAAGATTTAGACAATGAACGAGGAATTGTCCAGGAAGAATGGCGCCGCCGTTTAAGCCCTATGTTGCGTTTAGGTGACAAAAAAAGTGCGGTAGAAATGGCTGGTTCTCGTTATGTGTTACGCGATCCAATTGGTGATATGAATATTATTCGCACAATTTCCAGACAACGTGTTGCTGATTTTTACCATAAGTGGTACCGACCAGATAATATGTCAGTGATTATCGTCGGGGATATTCAGCCAAAACAGATCACAACATTATTAAAAACACAGTTGAACACGGTGAATCCGATCAGTTCGACACCATTACAAAAAATTGATTTTTCTATCCCGTTAGTAAACCAATGGCGACTTGCTAGTGTTTCAGAAAAAGGCACACACATCCCCACTCTTGAACTCAGTTTTTTTGAAACATTTCATGAAAAAAACACTCTGACCTCATATAAACAAGACTTGATTCAGCAAATTTTGATGAGATTAATCAATCTCCGTCTACAAAAATGGGAACACGTCGACAAACAACAGGTTGAATCAGCTAACTTTTATCGGACGCATTTAGGTAAAGAAACAATACAAAATATTTTCTTACTACAACTGTTTGATACAGACTATCAACGTGTCACGCAATCCCTCTTTAAATTCATTGCTGAAATTCAACAACATGGTTTTTCAGCACAAGAATTTCAACAAGAAATTGATCGTCTAGTCCAATTGAACGAAAAACAACGCGATATAAAATCAGGTAGTCTCAAAATCGCTGACGATTTAATCGTAGCGGCGGCGAATAATCAAACTGTATTGAGCCAACAAGATCGTTATCGTTTGAATCAGCGCTTTTTAAAGGAAATCACACAGCAGGATATTCAAGATCAATTTGCACAATTATTAAACATTAATGCCAAATTGTTATTAATTACTCAACCCTATCCCGCCCCGCCTCTTCCTCTTAAATTAAAGGAAGTGGAGAACATGTGGAAACAAACGATTACGACGCCACAACGTAGTTGGGCACTCGAGAAACAACACGCACAGATGCCAACAATGCACATTGCTAGTGGTGAAATCACGAAACAGCGATATTGGTCAAAAGGCGATATTACTGAATACCGATTATCAAATGGTAGTAAATTAATTTACCATTATAGTGATAAAACCCCTAATCAAGTCTATTTCAAAGCGATGACGGCAGGGGGATTGCGTACAGTTCCGCCCAAAGACTACCATTTGTTCAAAAGTGCGGTGACATTAACCGATGATTCAGGTATCGGCTCTCTCAGCTTATCAGATATCAATCAATTATTTAGCCAAAGTCCAATTGCTTTAGCCACCCTTGTTGATGACTATAAGCAAGGGTTCACCGCTGTAGGAAAAACGCATCAACTTGCGGATTTGTTAACACTCTTTCGCTTGAAATTACAAGGAACGGCAGTTTTAGACTCAGCACTCGCACGCTACAAAAAAGAAACACAAGAATATTTTCGTCATATTGATCAAGAAACCGCATTTATGCAAAAAATCAACCAATGGCGTTACCCCAATATTGAAACGGTCTACAGTGCAGATCCTAAATCACTGCTCTCTTTTTCAGCTAAACAACTCACGGATTACTACCAGCAGGCAATATTAGGCAAAACTGACTTTACCTACTTCATTATTGGTGATATTCGTCAACAAGAGGTAGAAAAACTTGCTCGTAACTACCTTGCTTCTGTTCCTGTTCATACTCAAGTTAGACCAGCTTATCCTGTTTCACCTCATATTCCTCAAAAGCCACTTGTCATGCATGGCTTAAGTGAGCCGCGCGCAGAAGTAGAAATTTACCTTACTTCTCCAAATCCATGGCAACCTGAACTCCAGTATCAATTGGATTTATTAGGCGATGTGATACAAGAAAAACTGCGTGTCGCGTTACGAGAACAAGCTTCTGGTATTTATGCGGTAAATAGTTGGTTCGGACAAGAAAAAGAACAACATTATATAGAAGGTAAAATTGAATTTAGCTGTGCCCCCGAGCGCGTTGAGGAATTAACCCAACAAACCTATCATATTCTTGACCAAATGAGACGAGAAGGCGTAGATAGCACTTTGCTCGAGAAAAAAGTGGGTGAAAAACAGACTCAAATCAAACAGCAATTTGATTCGCTATTATCTGTTGCCAGCCTGATTGAACAAAGTTTCTGGCAAACCAATAGTCCCGATAGTGTCTATCTTTATCAACAGTTAGCACAACTTTCACAAAAAGATAAAATTGATCGACTTGCTGAAAAAGTCTTGCAGCCCTCTGCTCGCTTTCAAGCTATATTAAAACCTTAATCAACGAGACCGCGCTTTAGTTAAGCGAAGTGCGGTCTAAACCAATAAAATTTCAATTTTTCTGTTCCAATTGCAAAAATCCTTTCTTTTTTCGAATTTTATTCTAAAAATTTACATTCAAATTCCAAATTACGCACCATATGCTAAACTGCTCTGCTTATAATAGCGACCATGCGTAAGCTGTTGTATATCAAGGCATAAGTGAATACTTATGTCGTCTTTCCAAACACTCATTAGGTTCAAAACAAGGAGAAGTATTATGGCTTTTAATCTTAAAAACAGACATTTGTTGAGTTTAGTCAATCACACTGAGCGTGAGATCAAATATTTGCTAGACTTATCCCGTGATTTAAAACGCGCAAAATATGCAGGGACAGAACAACAAAAATTAAAAGGAAAAAACATTGCTCTTATCTTTGAAAAAACCTCTACTCGTACGCGTTGCGCATTTGAAGTAGCAGCTTATGATCAAGGCGCAAACGTCACTTATATCGACCCAACCTCTTCACAAATCGGTCATAAAGAAAGTATGAAAGATACAGCCCGTGTTCTTGGTCGCATGTACGATGCAATTGAATATCGTGGCTTCAAACAATCAGTTGTTGATGAATTAGCAGAATATGCTGGCGTACCTGTATTTAATGGGCTAACAGATGAGTTTCACCCGACTCAAATGTTAGCTGATGTGTTAACAATGATCGAAAACTGTGACAAACCATTAAGTGAGATCAAATACGTTTATATTGGTGATGCTCGCAATAATATGGGTAACTCACTCTTACTCATCGGTGCAAAATTAGGTATGGACGTTCGTATCTGTGGCCCTAAAGCATTGTTACCAGATGCTGAACTTGTTGAAATGTGCCAAAAATTCGCAAAAGAAAGTGGTGCAAGAATCACAGTGACTGATGATATTGATAAAGCCGTGAAAGAGGTGGACTTCGTTCATACTGACGTCTGGGTATCAATGGGTGAACCGCTTGAAAGCTGGGGGGAGCGTATTAAATTATTATTACCTTACCAAGTAACCCCTGAATTAATGAAACGCACTGGCAATCCAAAAGTGAAATTTATGCACTGCTTACCAGCGTTCCACAATAGTGAAACCAAAGTTGGCCGTCAAATCGCTGAAAAATACCCAGAGCTCGCTAATGGTATTGAAGTGACTGAAGATGTCTTTGAATCACCAATGAATGTGGCTTTCGAGCAAGCAGAAAACCGTATGCATACGATTAAAGCCGTACTTTATTCTAGCTTAATCTAATTATTAGGAGGCTATGATGAGAATTGTTATTGCATTAGGTGGTAACGCACTTCTTCGTCGTGGTGAACCACTTACAGCAGAAAATCAACGCCAAAATGTACGCATTGCTTGTGAACAAATCGCAAAAATTTGGCCAAACAATGAATTAGTGATCGCTCACGGTAATGGACCACAAGTTGGCTTATTGGCATTACAAGGTGCAGCTTACAAAGATGTGCCTACCTATCCTTTAGATGTATTAGGTGCTGAATCCGTTGGGATGATTGGTTATATGATTCAACAAGAATTAGGTAACTTAGTGCCTTTTGAAGTGCCGTTTGCAACGCTACTCTCACAAGTTGAAGTAGATAAAAATGACCCTGCCTTCAAAAATCCAACTAAGCCAATTGGTCCAGTTTACAGCAAGGAAGAAGCAGAAAAATTAGCCGCAGAGAAAGGATGGTCAATTGCACAAGATGGCGATAAATATCGTCGCGTAGTGCCAAGCCCATTACCAAAACGTATTTTTGAAATTCGTCCAGTAAAATGGTTACTTGAAAAAGGTAGTATCGTTATCTGCGCAGGTGGTGGCGGTATTCCAACATACTATGATGAACAAAATAATCTCTGTGGTGTAGAAGCGGTAATAGATAAGGATCTCTGTTCTGCATTACTCGCTGAAAATCTTGACTCTGATCTATTCATTATTGCGACAGACGTGTCTGCCGTCTTCTTAGATTGGGGCAAAGAAACACAAAAAGCGATTGCAACAGCGCCTCCTGAAGCAATCGAAAGCATTGGTTTCGCTTCAGGTTCAATGGGACCAAAAGTCCAAGCCGCAGTGAATTTTGTAAAAAATACAGGCAAAGACGCTGTGATTGGTTCGCTTTCCGATATTGTAGATATTGTCAAAGGCAAAGCTGGTACTCGCATTACAACGAAAGCAAAAGACATTACCTACTATTAAGGTAGTCAAATGGAATACGCTTTAAGTAGCTAATAAAGCGTATTCCGCTAAAGGTAGCTGTAAATAAAGGAGTATATTATGGGAAATCCAAACAAAAAAACATTTAACTTTCCCTCAGCATTTTCAATTTTATTCATCATATTGATTATCGCTGTCGGTCTGACTTGGCTCGTTCCAGCGGGTTCGTATTCCAAATTAACCTATAATTCAGCTGATAATGTATTCGTTGTTAAGACTTATCAACAACCAGACAAAATTCTCCCTGCCACAAAAGAGTCGTTAGATAACTTAAATGTCAAAATTGAATTAAATAACTTCCTTGAAGGCACAATTAAAAAACCTATCGCCATTCCAGGTACTTATCAACGTGTAGAACAAAACCCAAAAAGTTTACAAGACATCACGAAAAGTATGGTTCACGGGACGATTGAAGCTGCCGATGTAATGGTCTTCATCTTCGTACTTGGTGGTATGATCGGAGTTATTAATAAAACCGGTTCTTTTAATGCAGGTTTAGGTGCATTAGCCAATCGAACAAAAGGAAATGAGTTCTTTATTGTATTTGCCGTTTCATTTTTGATGATGGTTGGTGGTACTACTTGTGGTATTGAAGAAGAAGCCGTTGCTTTCTATCCTATCCTTGTTCCAGTATTTGTTGCTCTCGGATATGATGCCATCGTTTGTGTTGGTGCAATATTCCTCGCTGCGTCTATGGGTACAGCATTCTCAACAATCAACCCATTCTCCGTTGTTATTGCCTCAAATGCTGCGGGTATTCCGTTCACTGAAGGTATCGCTTGGCGTTTTGGTGGCTTAATCGCTGGTTTCATCTGTGTTGTGGTTTATCTCTACTGGTACTGTAAAAAAATCAAAGCCGATCCAAAAGCTTCATATGTTTATGATGATAGAGAAGAATTCCTCAATAAATATATGAAAAATATCGATACAAATGCGATTCAAGAATTCACTGCAAGAAGAAAAATTATCTTAGTCTTATTCTGTGTATCATTCTTCTTAATGGTATGGGGCGTAATGTTTGGTGGATGGTGGTTCCCTGAAATGGCAGCTTCTTTCCTTGCCATTACGATCTTCATCATGCTGATTTCTAAACTGACTGAAAAAGAAATCGTTAATGCTTTTACAGAAGGAGCCTCTGAATTAGTCGGTGTATCATTGATTATTGGTTTGGCTCGTGGTGTTAACCTCGTGCTAGAACAAGGTATGATTTCTGATACAATCCTTGCTTATGCGTCTGAGTTAGCCTCTGGTGTACCAGGTAGCGTATTTATCCTTGCCCAACTTGTGATCTTCATTTTCTTAGGTCTCATTGTTCCATCTTCATCAGGTTTAGCAGTACTCGCAATGCCAATTATGGCGCCACTGGCAGATACTGTAGGTATTCCAAGACACATTGTGGTTTCCGCTTATAACTGGGGACAATATGCAATGCTCTTTTTGGCACCAACTGGATTAGTATTGGTTACCTTACAAATGTTGAACATTCCATTTAACAAATGGGTCAGATTTGTTCTACCGATGATTGGTTGTCTATTAGTTATCGCCTCAATCCTATTGGTCATCCAAGTTTCACTCTATAGTGTCTAATAGATTTATTTTTTCAAAGGCTGTCATCGATCACAGATTTTACATGACAGCCTTGCTATACTAAAAACGCACAAGTGGATGTAATATAAAGGTTGGATTATGCCTAAAAATAAAGTTTTTGATAACATTGATACTCGAATTTTAAGGGCACTACAACGTAATGGTCGCCTACAAAATAATGAACTTGCCAAAGAAGTAGGACTATCCAATTCTGCGTGTTTACGTCGAGTGAATATCCTGGAAGAAAATGGTGTAATTGATAATTATGTTGCGTTACTTAATCCACAAAAACTAAATTGTAGCCTAGTGATTTATGTCTTAGGCTCTTTTTTTGAGGAAGATTTAAAAATACGGGAACGTTTTATGTTTGAAATGAAGTCCCTGCCACAAATTGCCGAATGCCATTTAATGGCAGGCGATTATGACTTCATTTTGAAAGTCTTTGTCTCCGATTTAGACGAGTTCCATGCGCTCAAAATGCGCTATCTGACCAAAGAGATTGGGATAAAAAATATTAAATCTGAAATTGCCCTGAAAACAGTTAAAAATTCCACTGAGTTGCCGTTATAACAACATTATGCCTCTTCACTCACGAGCGTTGATTGAGTAAAGCAATGTCATACTTCAATCCATCAAACATTTCATAACGTTTTCGATACATTGAACGTTTTTTACTTTGAACCTCTTCTAATGGTTTACGTTCGATTTCTGTAGACAATTGCCAATACGGTTCGGCTAAGCGTCCATTGTTTTCCTGCCAAAATTGATCATAATTAAACAATAAACGTGCCGAGTCATTCCAACGATATTTGGCTTGCTGTTTATGTGGAATCCCATCTAATTCACAATTTAGTGTACTTGCTAGCAGTTTAAAGGTATTCACTAGCATAAACATCGGACGTACCCCATGTAATTGTTTAGTTGCCACACGTACTAATTCCTGAGCCTCTTCACCTTTCGGTCCTTGCATCGATGCGATCAGTAATCTATTTGATGCGAGAAAGGTAAAAGAAGCATCATACAAACTCTTCCCAGAAGCACTGTCTTGGATATTTAAAGAGAAAAACCCTTCCAATGGATCAATATCATTAATATTGAGATTCAAGGAAAGCTGTTCCGTTAACATGGATAGAACAATTGATTTTTGTTCAATCAATTGTTGGCAAAACGGAAGCCCCCATTTTTCTTGAGCCAAACTAAAGTTCTGGATGATTGCTTCAAGACGTTGTTGAGCATTAAACCGCTTATCACAATACACACATAATAAGGTATTCACACGGTATAAATGTTGATTAAAAAGTTGAGCCCAGTGAGGATGTTGATTTAAAAAATGCCCTAAATCATGACATTGTTTATGACACCCTATGACTCTCGCCGAATAACGTAAAAATTCACGCAGGCGCTTTAAAGGACGTTTTTCACTTGGATACATCTGTGAAAATTTTGGAAAGGAGAACACTATCGACATGAGAATCCCAACAAATCGCTTAGAAAGGAAAATAAGCGCGCATTCTAATAAAAAATAGCCGCACTTTCAATGTGAAATCACAATAAACGTGCGGCTCTTTCAATTCTCGTTAGGCTTAATCTTTTTTATTATTTAATTGAGGTAAGAAAGATTCTTTCGAAATGCTTAATAAACCTGTTTGTGTATAAATACCAAGCTTATCTCGCGTATCCACAATATCTAAGTTACGCATCGTTAACTGACCAATACGATCCGCTGGGCTAAATGGTGCATTTTCCACTTTTTCCATACTTAAACGTTCTGGGTGATACGTACTATTCGCTGATGAAGTATTTAAAATCGTATAATCATTACCACGACGGAGTTCTAATGTCACTTCACCCGTTACTGCACGTGCGACCCAACGTTGTGCTGTTTCACGTAGCATCAATGCTTGTGGATCAAACCAACGACCTTGATATAGCAAGCGACCTAAGCGTAAACCGTTAATGCGGTACTGTTCGATAGTATCTTCGTTGTGAATCGCACTGACTAAACGCTCATATGCGATATGTAATAATGCCATTCCTGGTGCTTCATAAATACCACGGGATTTTGCTTCAATAATGCGGTTTTCAATTTGATCTGACATCCCTAAACCGTGGCGACCACCAATGCGGTTTGCTTCGAGGAATAATTCAACGTGATCACTAAAAGTTTTACCATTTAATGCAACAGGCACACCTTCTTCAAAACGCACGGTGACTTCTTCCGCTTTTACATCAACATCATCACGCCAGAACGCCACGCCCATAATTGGCTGAACAATTCTCATACCACGACTTAAAAGCTCTAAATCTTTTGCTTCGTGTGTTGCACCAAGCATATTTGAGTCTGTTGAATAGGCTTTTTCTACAGACATTTTGTATTCAAAACCATTGGCAATTAAGAATTGAGACATTTCATGACGACCACCCAATTCTTCAATAAATTGGTTGTCTAACCAAGGCTTATAAATTTTCAAATTTGGGTTAGTTAATAAACCATAGCGATAGAAACGCTCAATATCGTTACCTTTGAAAGTACTACCGTCACCCCAAATGTTCACATCATCTTCACGCATTGCAGAAACAAGCATTGTACCTGTTACCGCACGGCCCAATGGCGTAGTGTTAAAATACGCAATACCGCCCGTTGAGATATGGAACGCACCACTTTGAATTGCCGCGATACCTTCGTGAGCAAGTTGCGCACGACAATCAATTAAACGCGCATTTTCTGCACCGTATTCCATCGCTTTCCGTGGAATCGCATTATAATCTTCCTCATCAGGTTGACCTAAATTTGCCGTATACGCATAAGGTACCGCACCTTTCTGACGCATCCATAATAATGCTGCGCTGGTGTCTAAACCACCTGAAAATGCGATACCGACTTTTTGACCTTTAGGAAGCTGTTGTAAAATTGTGTTTGACATATAAAACCTTAACTTAAATAATTACGCAAAAAAAGTGATTAAATAATCACTTTATTATTTCAAAAACTCTTCTGAAAGTCCACCACCGTTTTCCTTATTTGGTAACATTAAATAAGGATCAGGATATTGGTAAACAAAATCAATTTCCTCAGAAATTTTATTTGAAAGAATAATACGGATAGGATCAGTTTCAGAACAAATGAAATGCGGTGCTTCAACACCTAATTTTTCCGCCATCTTGGAATAATATTCCGCTTTACTTGGATGTGCGGGAGCAACAACATGATACAGGCGCTGATGACTGGGTGTTTCAAGCAATAACTGAATAGCTCTCGCACAATCATCAAAATGCACTAAATTCACAGGAGAATGACCTGATTTCATCGTTTTTCCTGAAAGGGAATAAACAGGATGACGATCATCCCCTACCAACCCACCAAAGCGAATAATATCGCAATCAATATTTTCTAGCTGAAATAGCCATTGCTCCACTTCCACTAATGCTTTTGCAATGTCTGTATTAGGTTGAGGTAGACAAGACTCGTCAAATTGTCCAGATACCTCAGGGAACACAGAAGTGGAACTAATAAAAACCAAATGACTGACCCCTTGTAATAAGGCTTCATTGACGAGGTTTTTAATCCCTTGCACATAATGCTGAGGATTAAAAAAATATTGACTAGGTGGAATATTGATCACTAACGAATTTACGGAAAGTAATATCGTCAAATCATCAGGATCGGCATTAATTTCGGGGGTAAGCTCAAGTGGATAGGCTTCAAGACGTATAAGCCGCATTTGCTCTGCACCCTCATGTGTTCGCTTACTTCCTTTCACTTCCCAACCTAAATTCTTCAAATGGCGAGCTAAAGGTAAGCCAAGCCAACCTAATCCCACTATTGAAACCGACTTCATAATTCTCCTTAAACGATCATGTTAAAAAAAAGCTTCCTTCCCAAAAGGAAGAAAGCCTATTTTTTCACTTATT
The DNA here is from genome assembly GCA_000973525.1 of Pasteurella multocida subsp. multocida OH4807. Taxonomy (NCBI): domain Bacteria; kingdom Pseudomonadati; phylum Pseudomonadota; class Gammaproteobacteria; order Pasteurellales; family Pasteurellaceae; genus Pasteurella; species Pasteurella multocida. The sequence goes on from CP004391.1 coordinate 474,546, forward strand.
TTGTCAATAAATCCAATGCTTCTTGGTATTTATCAACGGTTTTCTGAATCACCTCAGCGGGCACTTTCGGTGCTGGAGGTTCTTTATTCCAACCGCTATTTTGTAACCAATCTCGAATAAATTGTTTATCAAACGACGGTGGGTTAATGCCTTCTTGGTAAGTATCTACCGACCAAAAACGGCTTGAATCGGGGGTAAGAACTTCATCCATTAAAGTTAACGTTCCATTTTCATCTAAACCAAATTCAAATTTAGTATCGCAAATAATGATACCTTTGGTTAATGCATACTCCGCAGCGGCTTTATAAAGTGCAATGGCTTTTTCTTTCACTTGTGCGGCAAGCTCGGCGCCAATGAGTTTTTCACACTCTTCGTAGCTAATATTAATATCGTGATCGCCCACTTCCGCTTTGCTTGATGGGGTAAAAATAGGTTCTGGCAATTTGCTCGCTTCCACTAAGCCTTCTGGTAACGCTAAACCACAAATTGTGCCTGTTTTTTGATAATCTTTTAAACCACTTCCAGTTAAATAACCACGTACAATCGACTCAATTTTAATTGGATTTAAACGCTTGCACACGACCGCACGATCTTTCACCACATCAGCTTCTGCTTTTGGTAACACATCATAAACAGTATCACCCGTAAAATGATTCGGCATAATATGTGCCAATTTGTTAAACCAGAAATTCGAAATCTGCGTTAAAATTTCTCCCTTACGCGGAATCGGATCGTCCAAAATCACATCAAATGCGGACAAACGATCTGTTGCAACCATCAACATACGTTTATCGTCAATCTCATAAAGATCGCGCACCTTGCCTGAATAGATTTTTTTTAGACTAAGCTGAGTCATCTGTTTGCACCTTATTTTTTATATCATAAAAATCGGCGCACATTGTACCGCACTTTGCTCTGAAAGATAAGCAAACGTTTGCATTTTTTATTGAATTTATAAATAAATTTGAGAAGAACGCTAAAATAAGCGACAATACGCCATCTTTTTAACTCGATTAACCTACAAATAGAACAATGTCATTGAACGATTATCCACAACAAGTTAATAAACGTCGTACTTTTGCGATTATTTCCCACCCTGATGCAGGTAAAACCACCATCACCGAAAAAGTCTTACTTTACGGACAAGCAATACAAACTGCGGGTTCTGTTAAAGGGAAAGGCTCTAGCGCGCACGCTAAATCTGACTGGATGGAAATGGAAAAGCAACGTGGTATTTCGATTACGACCTCTGTCATGCAATTCCCTTACAATGACTGTTTAGTCAACTTATTAGATACACCGGGACACGAAGACTTCTCGGAAGATACGTACCGCACTTTAACCGCGGTTGATAGCTGCTTAATGGTGATCGACAGTGCAAAAGGGGTTGAGGAACGTACCATTAAATTAATGGAAGTGACACGCTTACGTGATACCCCAATTTTAACCTTTATGAATAAGTTAGACCGTGATATTCGTGATCCAATGGAATTATTAGACGAAGTCGAAAACGTGTTAAATATCCATTGTGCACCAATCACTTGGCCAATTGGTTGCGGTAAATTATTCAAAGGGGTCTATCATTTATATAAAGATGAAACCTATTTATACCAAACAGGACAAGGTCATACGATCCAAGAGGTGCGTGTGATTAAAGGTTTAAATAACCCTGAACTGGATGCTGCGGTAGGTGATGACTTAGCACAACAATTGCGTGATGAGTTAGAGCTGGTTCAAGGTGCATCAAATGAATTTGATCTTGATGCCTTTTTAAGTGGCGAATTAACGCCAGTATTCTTTGGTACTGCATTAGGTAACTTCGGTGTTGATCACTTCCTTGACGGTTTAACCCAATGGGCACCAGCTCCACAAGCACGCCAAGCAGATAGCCGCACGGTGGAAAGTAGCGAACCGAAACTGACTGGCTTTGTGTTTAAAATCCAAGCAAATATGGATCCAAAACACCGTGACCGCGTTGCCTTTATGCGAGTTGTGTCAGGTAAATACGAAAAAGGAATGAAACTCCGCCACGTGCGTATTGGTAAAGATGTAGTGATTTCTGATGCGTTAACCTTTATGGCGGGCGATCGTACTCACGCTGAAGAAGCTTACGCAGGCGATATTATTGGTTTACATAACCACGGTACAATTCAAATCGGCGATACCTTTACTCAAGGTGAAGATTTGAAATTCACAGGGATTCCAAACTTTGCACCAGAATTATTCCGTCGTATTCGTTTGAAAGATCCACTCAAACAAAAACAACTTTTAAAAGGCTTAGTGCAACTTTCTGAAGAAGGTGCTGTGCAAGTATTCCGCCCCTTAATGAACAATGACTTAATCGTGGGTGCGGTTGGTGTGTTACAGTTTGACGTGGTGGTTTCACGTTTAAAATCAGAATATAACGTAGAAGCAATTTATGAAAACATCAATGTTGCCACAGCACGTTGGGTTGAATGTAGCGATACGAAAAAATTTGAAGAGTTTAAACGCAAAAATGAACAAAACTTAGCCTTAGATGGTGGCGATAACTTAACTTATATCGCACCAACAATGGTGAACTTGAACCTTGCGCAAGAACGTTATCCTGACGTTCAGTTCTTCAAAACAAGAGAACACTAATCATCAAAGTGCGGTAAAAAATTATAAACATTTTACCGCACTTTTTATCCAAAATATCCTTTCAAAAAATAGGCATTAATTTGTTCTACCTATCAAAATCATCATTAGTAACAATTTCCTTTCTTTTTTTAATAAGCGTACTATAACCTTATAAAGCTCAGTGAATGAGTTATCTTGTTTAATGATGATTATACTATTATTGGAGGAATACCTATGACAACAGCAATCGGTTTATGTGAAGCATCATCTCAAAAATTAGCGAATGAACTCAATACGTTATTGGCTAATTACCAAGTATTTTATACTAACGTACGTGGTTATCACTGGAATATCAAAGGCGTGAATTTCTTTGAATTACACGCAAAATTTGAAGAAATTTACAACGATTTAGTCGTGAAAGTTGACGAAATAGCAGAACGTATTCTCACACTTGGACATACACCAAATAACGCGTATAGCCAATATTTAAAAGTAGCCACAATTCAAGAGCATATTGGTGTAAGCAATGCTCAAGATTGTCTATCTGGCACCCTCAACGGCTTTAAAGAACTGTTGAAACAACAACGTGCGATTTTAGAGATTGCGGGCGAAGCAGGCGACGAAGGGACAGCTTCACAGATGAGCGACTACATTAAAGAGCAAGAAAAATTGATTTGGATGTTTACTGCAGCTTGCCAAAGCTGTCATGCTTAAACAAAATATACCATCTACATATAAAAAAATAGCTAGACTTTGATCTAGCTATTTTTGTATTGCTTAAAGATTCTCAATTGCCTGATATTGTCCTTTCAGCTTCTCAAGCCCGTCTTGATACTCGCGCATTTTTTCACGTTCTTTCTCAATCACCGCAGGGGGTGCTTTAGCGACAAAGGTTTCGTTCGCAAGTTTATTTTCAATACGTTGGATCTCACCTTGGTATTTTTCAATTTCTTTATGTAAACGAGCCAATTCTGCCTCTTTATTAATAAAGCCTGCCATCGGCACTAATAATTCAGCCTTATTCACTAGCTTCGCCACAGACAAAGGCGCCTCTTCCCCGACTTCAAGCAGGCGAATTGAGTCTAATTTTGCCATTGCTTGAATTAAAGTGCGGCTATTCTGTAAGTAATTTTGATCTTCGTCGGAAACATTACGTAACAAGAGATCTAAACTTTTACTTGGTGGAATATTGCTTTCTGCACGAATATTACGTACCGCAACAATCACTTCTTTCATCCAGTTAATTTCAGCTTCTGCTTGGTAATCTAATGCACTTTGCTCAAATTGTGGGAAAGATTGCAACATAATGGTATCACCACTTACGCCCGCAAAGGCTTTCACTTTTTGCCAAATTTCTTCAGTGATAAATGGCATCACTGGGTGTGTTAAGCGCAATAATTTTTCCAATACATTGATCAATGTTTGGCTAGCACCGCGTTTTTGTGCTGCACTACCGTTAGCAAACACTGGTTTGGTCAATTCTAAATACCAGTCACAGAATTGATCCCACGTAAATTCATAAAGCGCAGTTGCACATAAGTCAAAACGGAATTGTGCTAATGCGTTACGGAATGTTTCTACGGTGCGGTTAAATTCAGACTGAATCCAACGATCTGCCACTGAATATTCCACAGAACCTTCGCTAAGATCTAGCTTATTATTGGTCAATACGAAACGGCTCGCATTCCATAATTTGTTGCAGAAATTGCGGTAACCTTCTAAACGTTTCATATCCCAGTTAATATCACGACCATTCGTTGCTAACGCAGTTAATGTGAAACGTAAGGCATCTGTACCGTGTTCAGCAATACCCTCAGGGAAGGCTTTCACTGTCGCTTTCGCAATTTTTTCCGCCAATTGTGGCTGCATCATATTGCCAGTGCGTTTTTCTAACAGACTTTCAAGATCAATACCGTCAATCATATCCAATGGATCGATGACGTTACCTTTCGACTTGGACATTTTTTGTCCTTGTTCATCACGAATCAAACCTGTTACATACACAGTTTTGAATGGCACTTGTGGTTTGCCGTTTTCATCTTTCACAAAATGCATTGTGAACATAATCATACGTGCAACCCAGAAGAAAATGATGTCAAAGCCCGTGATCAACACATCTGTTGAATGGAACATTTTCAGATCGGGGGTTTGTTTTGGCCAACCTAACGTTGAGAAGGTCCATAAACCTGATGAGAACCAAGTATCCAACACGTCTTCATCTTGTTTTAATACGACATCAGCAGATAAGTTGTGTTTTTGGCGTACTTCTGCTTCATCACGTGCAACATACACATTACCCTGTTCATCATACCAAGCTGGAATACGGTGTCCCCACCATAATTGACGAGAAATACACCAATCTTGAATATCACGCATCCAAGAGAAATACAGGTTTTCATACTGTTTTGGTACGAATTGGATTTCGCCGTCTTCTACCGCTTTCACTGCCACTTCGGCAAGCGGTTTCACGCTCACATACCATTGGTCAGTTAACATTGGCTCGATCGGCACACCACCACGGTCACCATAAGGCACTTTCAAATCGTGTGGTTTGATTTCTTCCAATAAACCTAGTTCTTCAAAATCTGCCACGATTTGTTTACGCGCAGCAAAACGATCCATACCTTGATACTTGGTTGGAATCAGTGCGGTGTAATTTTCAAGAATTTTGCCGTCTGAACCAATGTTCTCGGCTTCCGCACGAATATCCGCATTTAAGGTCATCACGTTCACCATTGGTAATTGGTGACGTTTACCCACTTCATAGTCGTTGAAGTCGTGCGCTGGTGTAATTTTCACCACGCCCGTTCCAAATTCACGATCGACATAATCATCTGCGATAATCGGAATTTCACGATTGGCTAATGGCAATACGACGGTTTTACCAATAAGTGATTGATAACGTTCATCTTCTGGGTGTACAGCCACAGCAGTATCACCTAGCATTGTTTCAGGACGTGTTGTCGCCACCACTAAATAATCTTTACCGTCAGCAGTTTTCGCACCGTTCGCTAATGGATAACGGAAATGCCAAAGTGAACCTTTACTCTCTTTGTTTTCTACTTCAAGATCAGAAATCGCAGTGTGTAATTTTGGATCCCAGTTCACTAAACGTTTACCACGATAAATTAAGCCTTCTTCGTGTAAACGCACAAACACCTCTTTTACTGCTTCAGATAAACCCTCGTCCATTGTGAAACGTTCACGCTCCCAGTCGATTGAGTTACCTAAACGACGCATTTGTTGGCTAATTGTGCCACCTGAATAGGCTTTCCAATCCCAAATTTTATTAATAAATGCTTCACGTCCATAATCGTGACGCGTTTTCCCTTCTTCAGCAGCGATTTTACGCTCCACCACCATTTGAGTTGCAATCCCCGCGTGGTCAGTACCCGTTTGCCATAATGTGTTATGCCCTTCCATACGGTTGAAACGGATTAAAATATCCATCAATGTTTGCTGGAAAGCGTGCCCCATATGTAAGCTACCAGTTACGTTCGGCGGCGGAATTGCAATCGAATAGCTTGGTTTTAAAGTATCTTCAGACGGTTTAAAATAACCGCTTTCTTCCCAGTGTTTATACAGGGCTTGTTCAACTGCAGATGGCGTAAAACGATCTGCCATTTCGAAGTTTTGTGTCATTGTTTATCTCTTTATATACTTAAAAAATAGGTTGAAAAAATAATCTATTCAAATTGAACACAAGTTATTAGAGCTAAGAATTTAATGTTTTTTAATAGCTAAAATACTACTTTTTACATTCCACATTATCAGTTACTTTTTTTGGTTGTGTATTACAAATATCATCTGAAGAATTAAGTAACTCTTTACTGATCCCCTCAAATAACTCTTGGCTGACTGCTTCAAGCAATTCGCTATTTACACCATTGAACTTAAAAATTCTCTTAGATACCCGCTTTCCCTCACCCAAAATACCTAATGTTCCACCATTTTTTTCAACTCGAACACCTATATTTCCCTTTCCTTCTAAATCATAATATTCTTCAATTTGGACATCCTGAGCAAGCTCAATTCTACGAGCTATCGCAAGTTCTTGTAGAACTTTTGCTTCTGCAGCTGCCATATCCATTTTTATTTCATTCTTTTTGCGTTCTTCTAATAGATTATCTACTGTGTCATTTCCATTAGAATTTCTAAATCTATCAAGTAAAAGAGATATCGCTGTATTAACAACAATATTTGTAATCATGATGCCCTCTTAAAATATATAATAGTCATTTTATAAAAAATTTGTTAGGAATAAAATTACATAAACTAATCATCATATTATTAATATAATTTATTGACAATATAAACGACAAAAGCAACAATCAATGTCGTTAATTCCTAAGGAGAAATCAAAAATTAAAGCACTGCTAACGCTACTTCATAATTGGGTTCATTTTTAATTTCTGATACTAATTCGCTGTGTAATACACGATTATTTTCATCTAAAACAATCACCGCACGTGCAGTGAGTCCTGCTAAAAGTCCATCTGCTATCTCAACACCAAGACGCTGGTGGAGCACTTTATGACGGAAAGTAGACAAAGCAATCACGTTATCAATTCCCTCCGCACCACAAAAACGAGCTTGTGCAAAAGGTAAATCGGCTGATAAACATAACACAACAGTATTCGTTAAATTCGCCGCCTGTTCATTAAATTTACGTACAGACATAGCACAAACTCCCGTGTCAATACTTGGGAAAATGTTCAGTACTTTACGCTTTCCCTCAAAATGAGATAACGTTACATTGTCTAATTTTGTATTCACCGCAGTAAAGTCAGTGATGATGTCATTCACTTGAGGGAATGTACCTAATACTTCAACGCGCTTGCCAGCTAACGTAATGTTGCTCATCAATTTTCCTCTATTTCTCTCTTCGCTTATTATTTTAAATCAGATCCCCAATCCCACCCTTTTATTCAGATCAACACATGGTTGTCACAATACGTTATACGTTGTACCACATCACTTATACAGAGCAGAAGTTGTTCAGAAAAATGAACGGCTCTTCGTTCTGCTAAGTGTGTTTTTGTGTTCGCCTCTGAATAAACTACCTAAATATTGACCGCACGTTTACAGGTCGTATTGCCAATTTGCTTGCTGAATTAAAATATCGAGTTCACGGTGTGCTTTTGCTACCTGATCCGCTTGTTTACGAATCGCTTTAATGTTCACTGCTGAAAGCAATTTAATTTCACTGCGGCTATAACGGTCTTGCTCTGGCAATGCAGCTTCCGCTAATTTAATTAAGGTAGAATGTTCGTCTTTCAAACGATCACGTCTCGCTAATGCTTCGACCATTTTCATTCCGTTTGTTAACGAAATTTGGTGATTAGCTTGGTTAATTTGCACCACTAACATTTCTAATTGTTCAGCGGTTTCTTGGTATTCCACCAACAAATCCGCGGGATGTTCCGCAGGCTTTTCACCCTCTTGGTATTTCGCATTTTGTTGTAAACGCTGATTGAGTTGCGCTAAACGACGCTGTGCATCGGCGCGTTGCATAAGCGCTTCGGCTAATTTCATTGTAATTTCTCTCTATTTCATCTGTTCTGTGGTCAATTGCCAACCGAGCTGTCTCAATTGCTTATAGCGTTCACGAGCCAAGACTTTTAGTTGTTCATCTGCTGGAACAAAGTCAATTATATGATTAAAACTGGCGACATAATCAGGGACAGTAGACTGCAAATTGATTAATATATCGCGGCGTTGCGCATTGCGCTTACCTTTCCAACTAATTTCAATTGGCGTCGCATAGTTTGTCACTTCCCCTGATACGTTATGGGGTACAAATTCATCAGGTTCTCGTGTCCACAATGCTTCATCAAGGTCAAATGCTTGCTGTTCGGTTTCACAAGCAATTAATACACGTTTTCCCAAACGCCATGCTGATGCTGCCAAATCACAAGCCACTTGTTCAACTCGCGCCTCACAACTTAACAAATAAAATTGTGCATGTTTAGACATGAATTTATCAATCCTTTATTAAAGGTATAACTAAATGATTCTAACGAAAAAGCGTTCGAAGATAAAGCAATTGCCACTTTTCACTGTCGCTTTTTTAAAACTTTTATCAAACAGACCGCACTTTATGATCTAAATCACAAAACAAGATATTGCTTTCGGCATAACATTCCACAAATACCCCGCAAGTGTTAATATTTTAATATTCATTTTTTTATATTTTTCAACAAGAGGTAATACTATGACATTCCGTATCGAAAAAGACACAATGGGCGAAGTACACGTACCCGCAGATAAATATTGGGCAGCACAAACTGAGCGTTCTCGCAATAATTTCAAAATTGGACCTGAAGCCTCTATGCCAAAAGAAATTATCGAAGCTTTTGGTTATTTGAAAAAAGCAGCCGCTTACGCTAACCATGATTTAGGTGTTTTACCTGTGGAAAAACGGGATTTAATTGCCCAAGCCTGTGATGAAATTTTAGCGAAAAAATTAGATGACCAATTCCCATTAGTCATTTGGCAAACGGGCTCAGGTACACAATCTAATATGAACGTGAATGAAGTCGTTGCAAACCGTGCTCATGTTCTTAATGGCGGGAAATTAGGTGAAAAATCTATCATTCACCCAAATGATGATGTGAATAAGTCCCAATCCTCTAACGATACTTATCCAACTGCAATGCACATTGCTGCCTATAAAAAAGTCGTTGAGCACACGTTACCTTGTGTAAAACGTTTACAAAAAACCTTAGCTGCAAAAGCAGCAGCCTTTCAAGATGTCGTAAAAATCGGACGTACACACTTAATGGATGCGACACCATTAACATTAGGACAAGAGTTTTCAGCCTATGCAGCACAATTAGCGTTTGGTATCAAAGCACTAGAAAATACTTTACCCCATTTAGCAGAATTAGCGTTAGGTGGAACAGCTGTTGGTACGGGCTTAAATACGCCAAAAGGTTATGATGTCAAAGTTGCAAACTATATTGCTGAATTTACAGGCTTACCATTTGTGACTGCACAAAATAAATTTGAGGCATTAGCAACACATGATGCCGTTGTAGAAACACACGGAGCTTTGAAACAATTAGCCGTCTCGCTCTACAAAATTGCCAACGATGTTCGTTTATTAGCCTCAGGTCCACGTTCTGGTATTGGTGAAATTTTAATTCCTGAAAATGAGCCTGGTTCATCCATCATGCCAGGAAAAGTTAACCCAACGCAATGTGAAGCAATGACCATGGTTTGTGCACAAGTCTTAGGTAATGATGTCACCATTTCATTTGCGGGTACGCAAGGTCACTTCCAACTTAACGTGTATAAACCTGTCATGGCCGCTAACTTCCTACAATCTGCGCAATTATTAGGTGATGCCTGTGTTTCCTTTGATGAACACTGTGCTGTAGGCATTGAGCCGAATTATCCACGTATTAAACAACAATTAGAGCAGTCTCTTATGCTTGTTACTGCATTAAATACTCATATTGGTTATGAAAATGCAGCTAAAATTGCTAAAACTGCGCATAAAAATGGTACAACCTTAAAAGAAGAAGCCATCAACTTAGGTTTAGTGACATCAGAACAATTTGATCAATGGGTTCGTCCAGAAGATATGGTGGGTAGTTTAAAATAAACGATTAGTTTTCATTCTAAGGCGAGCGTAAAGTTCGCCTTTTTTTTGTTTGTTTTGCTATAATCTGCGCCAATTAAATTTTTTTGATGGATTCACGATGAAAGGTTACGCATTTTTAGTTTCAATTCTGTGCTTTTTTTCAACAACACTCTCAGCACAATGGTTGAATGTGGGAAAAGCGGATTATACTTGGGGACCCTTCCATGTTTATACGATTAGTCTCTATACTGAAACAGGTCATTATGAAGAAAACCTGCGTCCCTTGATGCTCACATTTAACTATGCAAAACCGATTGAAGGTAAAAATTTTGCGATTAGCCTCATTAAAGAAATGGAGAACTTAAACCTAGATAATCTCGACAGTAAAACTTATCTAGAAACGCTAAAATCGATTTTCCCTGATATCTCGCCTAATGACGTATTAAATTATATTGCATTAGAGGATCGTGGTTATTTTGTGTTAAACGACACCATTCTCGATAACGAATTTGATCCGAGTTTCACTCAAGCACTCATTGCGATTTGGCTATCTCCAAATACGAATTTCCCTAAATTACAACCGAAATTACTGGGCGATGAAAAAAACCAATCTTCGGGTGAGGACGCCCCCATTTCTTCGCCAAAAGTTGCGCCACTCACAGACGATTCAGCGAATCCTGAATTGCCACCCAATTATCCATTAGAAAACCGAGAAAATGAATTTTCTCAACGTAGATAAAAAATAAAAGGACGAGTATATCATCTCGTCCTTTCTTTGTATTACCCCTGCTTAAAAGCTTTAATTTTCTGTAAATGGTGCGAAATTTTCTTAAATTTATGCGTTTCTACTGCATCCCACACAATTTCATAAAACGGTGAAAGGGTTTCTGCGCTACGTTGAGAATCCAGTACTTCATCTTCTGTTGAAAGAAATACTAAGCAATTCCCTTTATTTTTGCTACGGAAGTTCTCCACACATTTGGTCGCAATATCCTCATATTCTTCTGGGCGATCAATTTTTCCTTGCATATTCTCATAAGGGAATAAATTCGGATTAAAAATAGCTTGTTTAATGCCACATAAAAAACCAATACGTTCGGACCAGTAACCACCCAAGCCAACGCCACAAATTAAAGGTGAGGGATCTTTGCTTTCAGATACCAATTTATGCACTTCATTTAACAGAAATTGCATATCGTGGCGTGGATGTAATGTGCTGTAATTGACAAAACGAACATCATCATCAATAAATTTTAATTGCATCACTTTTTCGTGATTGCCAGGACTGCTTGAATCAAATCCATGTAAATAAATAATCATTTATGACTCCTAAAAATAAAAATGTGTTAAATTTATACCGCACTGCGTGCCATATGGTATTTCTTTTCAAGATAGACGATCATTTGTAGTGCAATATCAATACCACTTGTTTTTTCTATCATCTCTAAACCTGGACTGGCATTGACTTCGAGCACTAATAATCCCCGTTTAGAACGAATTAAGTCAACCCCCGCAACATCAAGACCGAGTGCTTTCGTCGCTTGAATGGCAATACTTTTTTCTTGTTCAGATAGCGTGATCTTTTCCGCCAAACCGCCTCGGTGAAAATTCGCACGAAACTCACCATTTTGTCCAATACGTTGCATGCTCGCCACAACACGATCTCCGATAACGAAACACCGAATATCACTACCTTGGGCTTCCGCAATAAAGTCTTGCGCAAGAACAGGGACTTCAGCTTGTTTTAATGTTTCTAATATACTGACCGCACTTTGTTTTTTCTCGGCGAGAATCACACCGATTCCTTGCGCGCCAGCCAATGTTTTTAAAATGGTCGGCGAACCAATTTGTGCTAATGCTGATAGTGCTTGAAATTCTCTACCAGCAAAGATCGAGGTCGGAATAGCAATGCCTTTCTCTGCAAGAATTTGTAGACTTAACCATTTATCTCGAGCTTTCAAGAATGCCTGTTCTGAATTTAAGCTTGGCACATGATTGATTTCTAGATGGCGTAATACGGCACACCCCATTCTCGTACTCTGTGTACCAAAACGGGGAATAACCGCATCATATTGTGGTAAACGTTCAGGTTCAGCTTCAACGTTTGCTTGATAATATAATTCAACATGCGGCGAACATTCCGTTAATTTCAACAAACAACGATTCGGATCAAGAATAGCAATTTGATGCCCGCTATTTTCAGCAGCTTCTTTTAAACGCTGACAACTATAGAGCCGAGGCTCACGACATAACATTAATAATTTCATGACAATGAATCAGGAAAGCAAAATCATATAACCAGTTGATATATTATACTCATCAATACTATAGTAAAAAATAGTTTATGCTTTTTATTTGCATAAGGGTAAAATAATAAGGTGTTCGCAAAAACGCATTCTTTTCAACTCTAAGAGGATACTTATATGTTTGTTGTTATTTTTGGCCGTTCAGGCTGTCCATATTGTGTACGTGCAAAAAACTTAGCAGATAAACTCAAAAACACACTCGATGATTTTGATTATCGCTATGTCGATATTGTGGAAGAAGGCATCACTAAAGCAGATCTTTCTCAATCTGTTGGTAAACCTGTCGAAACTGTTCCACAGATCTTTATTGATGAAAAACCAATCGGTGGTTGCACTGATTTTGAAGCATTGATGAAAGCACAATTCAATATCGTGGCCTAATCCCGTCAATACCCAAAATGCGATGAATATTCATCGCATTTTTTATATCAACAAAATTCTCCTTGCACATTTCTTAAAATGAATATAAATTCAATAAAAATGAATAAATATAAAACAGGAAGACACAATGCGTAGTACAGAATTAGTCCATTGGTTTAGACAATCAACCCCCTATGTCAATATGCATAGAGGAAAAACGTTTGTGATTATGCTAGATGGCGACACAATTGCTTGCCCGAACTTCGTTAATATTATTAATGATATTAGTCTATTACATAGTTTAGGTATTAAACTCGTCCTTGTGTTTGGCGCACGTTATCAAATCAATGAATTATTACAGCAACATCAAATAACCAGCCTTTACCATAAAAATATTCGTATTACGGATTTAGACAGTCTTGAGCTCGTCAAACAAGCCGTTGGGAAATTAAACTATGATATTGCTTCTCGCCTTTCGCTACGCTTACCTCATTCGCCATTAATTAATGTTGTCACCGGCAATTTTGTCTTAGCACAACCCATTGGAGTAGATGAAGGCGTGGACTATCAATTAAGTGGCAAAATCCGTCGTATTAATACAGAAAGTATCCAACAACAACTTGATCGTGATGCGATTGTCTTGATTGGTCCCATCGCTCCTTCTGTAACTGGCGAATCGTTTAACTTACCATTTGAAGAAATCGCAACACAAGTTGCGATAAAATTAAATGCAGAAAAATTAATTGGTTTTTGTGCTACCCAAGGGATTTTAGACAGCAATCAACAAACCATCAGTGATCTCCTTCCACAAGAAGCAGAATGCTATCTACATGAATTAATCAAACAAAATCAATACCATTCTTCACAAGCACGATTTTTACAAGCGGCGATTGAAACCTGTCGCTCTGGTATTAAACGTTCTCATTTAATGAGTTATGAAGAAGATGGTTCACTGTTGCAAGAACTCTTTACTCGTGATGGCGTGGGAACACAACTCTCAATGGCGTCATCCGAAACCATTCGCTTAGCGACAGTAAGCGATATTCCCGCATTACTTGAACTCATTCGCCCATTAGAACAACAAGGTATTCTTGTAAAACGATCGCGTGAACAACTTGAAATGGAGATTCATAATTATACTATTATTGACCGAGATGGCGTGATCATCGCGTGTGCCGCGCTCAATTGCTATCACGCTGAAAAAATGGCAGAAATGGCTTGTGTTGCAGTCCATCCTGACTACCGAAACTCATCTCGAGGAGATATTTTGCTTGATGCCATTAAAAAACGAGCAAAGCTACTCGGTATCGAGACACTCTTTGTGCTAACCACTCGAACAGTACATTGGTTCCAAGAGCGCGGTTTCCAATTAGCGACAATTAACGAACTCCCGCTCACTAAACGTCAACACTATAACTACCAACGCCGTTCTAAAATTCTTATGTTACCTTTAGCACAATAATCTAAAAAAATCGGTTAACTCAGTTAACCGATTGATGTTTCAATTATGGCAATTTCGCTACGACACAATAGCCGTCTTTTAGCCCTGTCAGATGGTAATCTATATCACTTGAAACAAAAGCAGACTCCCCTTGTTTTAGTACAAGTACGGTCCCTTTTTGTGATATGTTTACTTGTCCTTCCATCACAAGTAAAATTTCTGCACTGTGAGAATGACATTGATGTGATTCATCTCTTTGATAACAAATTTTAGTCAATGCAAAATCTTTCGCTGGTGTTGGATAAGTAAACATACGGCTATTTTCAGGCGCTTTTGCAATGATTTCAGGTTCAATCTCGCGGCAATCCACAATTTTTAACAATTCTGGAATATCCACATGTTTTGGCGTCAATCCCCCCCGAATCACATTATCCGAACATGCCATAAGTTCAATATTCTGACCACGAAGATACGCATGCGGAATACCTGCATCTTGGAAAATTCCCTCACCCACTTTTAAGTGCACAATATTAAACAAATAGAAACACACCAATCCCGCATCTAATTTCTCTGGAGTAATCGACATAGCTTCCATCGTGTACAACACCCAATAATCTGGATTATCCAAACTTAATTGCTGCGTAGTATAAGCCGTTTGATTCGCTGTAACGATAGGTAACAACCAGTCAGTTAATTGCGATGGTGTTGCCTGCATAATAAAAGCATAAAAATCCGCTAAATGCTGTTTTTCTAATTGTGCTGCCAATCCCGATAAGGAAGGACGTTGCCGTAATGTTGCTAAGATAGCTGATTTTGCTTTAAACCCGTGCAAAAGCCAAAACTCTGATAAGGCGATCATCATTTCAGGTTTATGATTGCGATCTTTATAAGTCCGTTTTGGATCATTTAAATCAATACCTTTGGTATTTTCTTCAATAAAACCCAACTCAGCTTGTTGCTTTGTTGGATGTAACTGGATCGAAAGCGGTTTATTGACATCAAGAATTTTCAATAAATAGGGTAAATCTTGTCCAAATTGCTCCACACTTTTTTGTCCTAATACGTGAGGCGATTCAGCCAAGAAATGAGTCAACGGTTGTGTCTGCTCAACTACTTCGACTAATGAAGGGGCAGAAGCGTGCGCCCCAAGCCACCATTCTGCATAATATTGTTCTTTGTCATTATTTAGACCAAGTAGTTGAGGAATAAAGTACGTGCCTCCCCAAACATAATGTTGTGCACACCCCATTAATTTATATATTCCCATATTCCCCCCCTTATTTTTTATACCCACCAAAAAATTGTACTAACAACACTTTATCTTCTTCATGTAATAAATGAGCCAGTAATCGTTTCCCCGTCACAAGATCAATGACGAAAATCATGTTATCTGTTAAATTAATCTGGCTAATTTTATCATACGGGAAATAGACATTACCGAAAAAAAAGCCTTTTTCTTTCAGTAACAAAACAGGTTCGCGTACAAAAGCTGCATAAACAGTTAATAAAATTAATGCACCAAGTAAATATAACGTGAGAGATGAAATAATCGATTGTGTCTGATAAATGATTATCAAAATGAGGACGATAAAAATGATCGCATCTTTCTTGGCTTGTTTTTTTAACCGCACTTTTAAGTGTGTTTTCCCTTTCCAATGCTGCATCCCAATTTGATCATAGACCGCATACGCCAAGAACAGCACAATACCGACAATGAGTAATATATTGACCATAACAGATATCAATTAAACCACGATTAAAAATGACAAAATAGTAGCAAACTTACTTTTTAAAGTAAATTTCACACCCAAATAAAAAGGGACGAACTAACGTCCATCCCTTTGATACAGCTAACTTAACAACAAATTAGAAAAATACGCGTAAACCTACGCCAACTTTGTTGTCTGTTGCTTTTTCATTTTTTGACACAACCTCGTTTGGTTTGTTTACCAATACCATATTGCTCTTATAGGTTGCTCTTTCATGCGCATATTCTACATAAGTTATAACATTTTTATGAAGTTTATAGTCTGCACCAACGATAAATCCATTCCATGTTGTTTTTTCATTTGGTAGAATTTTATTATCTTCTTCATCATAATAAGATAAATGTGTTTTAGCTCTCTCATTTTTCCATTGAACATACACTTTTGATGGTTCTAAGATTTGGTAAGAAGCAGACACTAAGAGAGTTTGAGTAGTGCTCTTCTTATCTTTACCGTCTTTTGCGACTTCTTGACCATACTCAGCACCAAATGTCACTGGACCATAAACGAGTTGTGCAGATGTTCTCCAGTTAGTATCTTTCACTGCTGTTTTTGTTGTAGTGAAATCATATTTGTTAACACCATAACCCGCTGCTAAGTTTAATGTTAAATCTTGTGCTAAAGCACGAGTATAGAATAATGCCGTTTGATAACCGTATTTATAACCTAACTCCGCTTCGTCTTCTGGTAAATTTTTCTTTTCTGCATTTCCAAACAAATAGTCTAGACCAAAGCTAAAACCGTGCATTTCTGCTGAACGGAATTTGATTGATTTATCAGCTGAGTCTAATAAATTATTATTACCACCCCAGGCATAAGCATTATCATTCAATTGAACATCATCACCATTAGTAGCTTGTTTACCGAAAGTAACTGTACCCAATCCTTCATACGCTAAACCTGCGTAAAGTTTGTTTGTTGTTGGGTTACCGAAAGATGTTGATGATTCTTCATCATCAAAACGCACTTCTAATGCGCCTAATGCACTTAAACCGTTACCTAAATCATGGTTCGCTTTTACTTCTAAACGAGAACCATCATTGTTTAAATCACCGCGTTTATCGCTTTCTTTACTTAATAACACGCGAACAGAACCACCGATTTCAAGTTTTGTTCCGTCTTTTTCATATACTGCTGCGGCATTCGCAGAGGTTGCAAACACTGCTGCTGTTGCTAGTGCGATAATTGTTTTTTTCATTAATAAAGTCCTCTTAATACTTAGGTTATCATATAAAGCAACGTCATTTTTTCAACGAATTAATCACTTTATATTCAATTAATTGTCACAGCAAACCCTCATTTTGTCAACCCAATCTCTTAGTAAAAAGCCTATTTACCCTACAAAAAATGATGATTTATTAACTTTATTGCTGAAACATTCATCACAAAAGTGAAATAACCTTACAAAAAAGACTTATATCACGACATTTTTCAGTCAGAAAAAAACACAGAAAAAGCAAGAATTAATGCTTATTTTTAAAACTAAAAACGTTCAATTTTCGTGAAAAAAACATTACTAAATTAGTCTATTTTTCCTAATAAAAAAGCCCTATATCAATAGGGCTTAAGTAAACGTAATAATTCAATAAATATTTATGCTAAAATTCCTGTCCATGCGCCAAAAATACCAATCGCAAAGAAACCGATGATAATCCAGAGAGCATTGACTCGGTTACGTAACAGCCACATACAAGCAAAGGTTAGTAAGAGTGGTAATAAGCCTGGCATTAGACTATCTAAAATCGTTTGGATCGTTTCGACTTTAGTTGTACCATCTTGCATTTGGATATTCGCTACTACGAATGGAACGTTAATACTTGTCCATTTTTGAACCAAGGCTCCCATAATGAACAAACCTAGAATTGACGCACCTTCCGTTAATTTTTGTAGCAGCCCCCCACTCATATCTCCCACGACATCTAAACCTTTTTTATAACCGTAAGTGACACCAAAATAGCGGGTAGCTAAACGGACAAGGTTAAATAAAACGAAGAATAAAATAGGTCCTAAAATATTACCATTAATCGCTAACCCCGCGCCTAATGCAGCAAATACAGGGCGCGCGGTTCCCCAATAGATTGGATCCCCTACACCTGCTAACGGTCCCATTAAACCCACTTTGATCCCGTTGATTGCTGCATCATCAATCTCTTTACCGTTTGCACGTTCTTCTTCCATCGCAATGGTTACCCCTAATACTGGCGCGGCGACAAAAGGTTGTGTGTTGAAAAACTCTAAATGGCGTTTAATTGCTTCTTTGCGTTCTGGAGAATTTGGATCAGGATATAAACGCTTGATAACAGGCACCATTGAATAGGCAAAACCAAGCGCCTGCATACGCTCAAAATTCCAAGAACCTTGGAAAAGATTAGAACGACGTACTACCGCGTTTAAATCGCTTTGTGTTACTTTTTTCATTTCAGTTGTCATTGTTGTAATTCCTATTAATCTAATCTGTTATCAAGATCGTTGTTACCATTACTTACGACTTGCACTACCTGTTTACTTTGATTGTATTTAGGGTGCAGTTGAATATAAAGCACAGCCATGATTGCGCCTAATACACCTAACGCCACAAGGTTAAATTCTGTAAATGCGGCGACTACAAACCCAGCATAGAAGAATGGCATTAAGTGGCCAGCACGCATCATATTAATTACCATTGCATAACCTACAACTGCGATGAATCCCCCTGCAATTTTAAGACCTGTCGTCACAACTTCAGGAATGGCATTAAGCATTGCTTGTACCGTATCTGTACCCGCTGTCATCGCCACGATTAATGCAGGAATTGCAATACGCATTGCTTGTAATAACAATGCTGAACGATGAATCCAATCCAACTTGTTTAAGTCACCGGTTTCAACCACTTTGTCTGCTGCATGTTGGAACCCCACTGTAATAGCACGTACAACATACGTTAATACTTGTCCTGCTGCTGCAAGTGGAATCGCAATAGCAATACCTGTTGAAATGTCTTGACCACCGACAATGACAAGAATCGTCGATACTACGGAAGCTAATGCGGCATCTGGTGCAAGTGCAGCACCAATGTTCATCCAACCTAATGCCAATAATTCCAATGTTCCCCCAACAATAATACCTGTTTTGATATCACCGAGGACTAAACCAATTAAAGTACAAGCAATTAAAGGACGGTGTGTTTGCCATTCATCAAGAATTGATCCCATCCCCGACATACAGGCAACGAGGAAGACTAATACGATTTGTAAAGCTGAAATTTCCATTCTAATTTCCTTTCATTCACATCTTCATTTAGATGAGGTTATTTTTCTTTAATAAATCCATCATATATTGACGGCTATCATTTGATACTTTACGTACATCTAGCTCAATATTTTTCTGGTCGAGCAGTTTGAATGCGACGATATCTTTATCATCTACCGAGACTGCACTCGTAATCATTTTTTTGCCATCTTTATATGCCATCCCACCAATATTCACAGACTTAAACTCGACGCCTGCTTCAACTAGACGTACCACATCGGTTGGGTTGGTAAATAGCAACATCATTCGCTCCCCCGCATATTCAGGGTTGTTATAGACACGAATCATTTTTTCGACATTAACAACATGTGCAGTTACTCCTGGTGGTGCAACACTTTTCAACATCGTAGAGCGAACACTGTCTTTTGCGACTTCATCATTCACAACAACAATACGCGTCACTCGACTTTCTTTGGTCCAACGAGTCGCCACTTGACCATGGATTAAACGATCATCTATTCTGGCTAAACCAATCTCTAAATGACCGACACCATTTGCTGTCACAACAGCTGGCTCGACGGAATTAGCTGGTTGGGTAGCGGGTGCAGCTTGAACTGGTGCTTGCTCCTCTTCTTGATAACGTAAAGCTCGTACACCAGTACGTCCAGTTTCCAACGCGACAGCGACAAGCTCTTGCAAACTTGGTCCATCATCTCGAGCCATAAATGTCTCAACTAGCATTGGAATATTGACCCCCGTTACGATATCCATGTTATCGTGACCATCCGCTACTCGGTTTGCCGCATTAAATGGACTACCACCCCAAGTATCGACTAAAAATAAGACTTCATCGCAATGCGATAAGGTCGTTGAAAGTTGCTCTTGGTATTTAGCCATAATCGTTTCAGCATTTTCCCCAGGAATAAAATCGATCGTCGCAACATTGTCTTGCTCCCCGATTAACATCTCTGTGGTTTTCAGCAACTGCTCTGCCGTAACACCGTGAGTCGCTATAATAATAGCAATCGTCATTGTTTGACTCCTTTACAAAATTAACAATCAAATAGAGTTATTTGAGTCGCGAATTATAGAGCAAAGGAACAGGTGTTGATGTGATTTAGATCACAATTCATGCTGTTCACTCGTCAAAAAAGAGCACGAATGTCACATTTTTGAGCATTTTTATGAAGTTACACTCTATTAGGAATGAAACTAAAATACTTCATTTGTATATTTAAAAAATTAATCAAAATTTTTAACATTTAACTAACAAATTTTCTTTATTTTATAAAAACCTTTCTTCTTTTTTCTTTCACTTGCAATGAGATAAAAAATCAGTAAACTACGCGACGATTTCTCTATCAGAGAAAGTACTCCCTCAAACTTTAAGGGGCTACCAGCGAGTAGCACAAGGATCAAAAATGAATGACAATGTCAATAAAGATGGCTGGAAAGCCCTATTAGGTTCCGCTGTAGGCTATGCTATGGATGGATTCGATCTTCTTATCTTAGGTTTTATGCTGAGTGCCATTTCTGCGGATTTAGCCCTCACTCCAGCGCAATCTGGTTCACTCGTCACGTGGACACTCATTGGTGCCGTAGCTGGTGGGATTATTTTTGGCGCCTTAAGCGATAGATATGGACGTGTACGTGTCTTAACGTGGACAATCGTCTTATTTGCCGTATTCACGGGACTCTGCGCTTTCGCTCAAGGGTATTGGGATTTATTAATTTATCGTACTATTGCTGGTATCGGTTTAGGGGGGGAATTTGGGATTGGTATGGCGCTTGCTGCCGAAGCTTGGCCTGCACGCCATCGTGCCAAAGCCTCCTCTTATGTCGCGTTAGGTTGGCAAGTGGGCGTATTAGGTGCGGCATTATTAACACCATTACTATTGCCACATATTGGCTGGCGAGGCATGTTCTTAGTCGGTATTTTCCCTGCCTTCGTTGCTTGGTATCTACGCGCAAGATTACACGAACCTGATATTTTTGTGAAAAAACAGACCGCTCTTGAACATCAAAATGTGTCTCGTTTAGAACCATTCCGTTTACTCGTTAAAGACAAAGCAACCGCTAAAATTAGTGCGGGTATTGTGGTGCTCACTTCCGTACAAAACTTTGGTTATTACGGCATCATGATTTGGATGCCAAACTTTTTATCAAAACAACTTGGTTTTAGCCTAACGAAATCTGGATTGTGGACGGCTGTCACAATCTGCGGCATGATGTTTGGTATCTGGTTATTTGGTCAACTTGCCGATCGTATTGGACGCAAACCAAGTTTCTTATTATTCCAATTTGGTGCCGTCATCAGTATCTTCACTTACTCTCAAATGAATGACCCAACTTATATGTTATTTGCTGGTGCGGTATTAGGGATGTTTGTGAATGGCATGATGGGTGGCTATGGTGCATTAATGTCAGAAGCTTATCCAACCCAAGCCCGAGCCACAGCACAGAATGTTCTGTTTAACTTAGGACGAGCTGTTGGTGGATTTGGACCAATTGTTGTCGGAGCCCTTGTTTCTGCCTACTCGTTCCAACTTGCTATTGCTTTCCTAGCCAGTATCTACATAATTGACATGATTGCTACGTTATTTTTAATCCCAGAATTAAAAGGCAAACAATTAGAGTAATTAAAAAATAAAAAAGCGGTGATTGAACACCGCTTTTTATTGGTTTTTATTTCTTCATTAGTTCATCATGGACCTGTTTCTGCCCTTTCATTTTTTCACGAATTTCACGACGTTGTTGAGAAATATCCGCATTGCGAATCATATAATCATCGACTCGTCTTTCATAGTCCTCACGCATACTTTCAATAATTGCTCGAACATCCGCAATAGACATATCATCACGAATGTATTGATTTAAGTTCTCTAAGAGCAATACACGTTTTTGGTTATCGCGGATTTTGCGATTATTGTCTTCACGATCACGTGCTAATTTGTTTTTTAAACGATACATGCGCACATACTCTAATACTTCTTGAAAAGATTGTTTATTAACATTTTCCATAATATGACTCTCTTAAAATAAAAATGAACTCGATCTAATTTATCTAGTTTTACCTCTCTCGTCAAAGCGTTCCTCATGTTTTTAAAGATTAAATGAAAAAATAACAAAATTTCAACAAAATACCGTTGATTAGAATGAAGTGAGGTGATAAAACTAACAAATTATATTTTGTTTATTTGAGGAAGTGAACATGTCAAAAGTATTCAATTTTAGTGCGGGTCCAGCCATGATCCCGAGTCTAGTTTTAGCACAAGCGCAAGCTGAACTTCTCAATTGGCAAAACCAACATACCTCGGTGATGGAAGTCAGTCACCGTGGCAAATTATTCATGGAATTAGCTAACCAATCAGTGCAAGACTTACGTCAACTTTATCATATTCCTGAAAATTACCAGATCCTCTTTTTACAAGGTGGAGCGCGGGGTCAATTTGCTGCAATTCCAATGAATTTACTTAAAGAAAATGGAAAAGCCTTGTATCTTACTAGTGGTCATTGGTCTGCCACTGCCGCGAAGGAAGCTCGCTTATTTGGTGATATTGATGAGATCAATATCCTTGAGCAAGGGGAAGAGCTAAAAGTAGGTAATTTGGACTTTTCAGATATTGCAGAGCAATATGATTATGTCCATTATTGCCCAAACGAAACCATTAGTGGTGTCGAGATTTTTGATATTCCTAATGTCGGCAACGCGGTTTTAGTGGCAGATATGTCATCAAATATTCTGTCTCGTCAAATTGATATCAGCCGATTTGGTCTCATCTATGCGGGTGCACAAAAAAACTTAGGTCCCGCGGGTATCACGATTGTAATTGTGCGTGAGGATTTGATTGGTCATGCACGTAAAACGACTCCAACTATCTGGAATTATGCTATCCAAAAAGAAGCGGATTCGATGATCAATACCCCGCCGACGTTCGCTTGGTATTTATGTGCGCTAGTGTTTAAACATTTATTATCTGAAGGTGGGATTCAAACCATACAACAGCATAACGAGCATAAAGCACAATTATTATATGATTATTTGGATCAAAGTACGTTCTATCGTAATCCTGTGGCAAAACAAAACCGCTCTTTAATGAATGTGACTTTCACGACAAGTAATGATGAGTTAAATGCAAAATTTGTTGCTCAGGCGACCGCTGCTGGTCTGCATGCACTAAAAGGACATAAAGTCTTAGGTGGAATGCGTGCCTCTATTTATAACGCCATGACTATTGAAGGAATTGAAGCCTTACTTGCCTTCATGAAACGTTTTGAAAGTGAAAATCGTTAAAAAGCGCGGATAATTTTTTGAACCTTTGTTGAGCAGAACAAAGTGTACGACTTCGAAAAAACGAATAAAAAGGGAACCTATGCAATACATCAATATCGTTAACCAAGGTGTCAAACAACTCCAGCCTTATCAGGCAGGCAAACCTATCGAAGAACTAGAGCGGGAATTGGGTATTTCAAATATTGTAAAACTCGCGTCGAACGAGAACCCATTTGGCCTACCCGCCAGTGCCAAACAGGCTATTCAAGCAGAGTTAGATAACTTAACACGTTATCCTGATAGCAATGGTTTTTATTTTAAACAAGCGGTTGCAAAAAAATTCGGCTTGACCCCTGAGCAAATTACTTTAGGTAATGGCTCCAATGACTTATTAGAGTTAATTGCGCATACCTTTGCTTCAGCAGATGATGAAATCATGTTTTCCCAATATGCTTTTATCGTCTACCCTTTAGTCACTCAAGCAATTAATGCTAAAAAAGTCGAAATCCCCGCTAAACATTATGGCGCTGATTTAGCGGCGTTTTTGCAGGCGATCAATGATAAAACCAAACTCATCTACCTTGCCAATCCCAATAACCCAACGGGTACGTTTTTAACGGCGGATGAGCTTTCACACTTTTTAGCTAAGGTTCCCCCTCATGTCATCGTTGTATTGGACGAAGCTTATACTGAATTTACCGCGCCAGAAGAACGCGTAAATGCGTTTGAGTTATTAAATACTTATCCAAATTTGGTGGTTTGTCGAACATTATCAAAAGCCTATGGACTAGCAGGTTTACGCATTGGATATGCGGTGTCTTCTGCTGAAATTGCTGATTTATTTAATCGTGTTCGCCAGCCTTTTAACTGTAATAGTTTAGCGCTTGCTGCGGCAACTGCCGTGATTAATGACGATCAATTTATCTCACAGGTTGCTGAAAACAATCGTAAAGGATTAAAACAGCTAGAAGCGTTTTTCATGGAGAAAGGACTGAAATATATTGCTTCAAAAGGCAATTTTGTGTTGTTAGATTTAGAACAGCCAGCCATTCCTATTTACCAAGCACTGCTACAAAAAGGGGTCATTGTACGCCCTGTTGCGGCTTATGGTTTACCAAACCATTTACGCATTAGTATTGGTTTGCCACAAGAAAATCAACGTTTTATTGATGCGCTTACAGACGTTCTTAAGTGTTAACCGTATCTTATCAGCAAGGAATGAATAAATTATGCATCACGCAACTGAGATTACGTTAAACCCGATGACCGCTGTTGAGGGCGAAATTAACCTACCAGGCTCTAAAAGTCTATCCAATCGTGCACTATTATTAGCCGCACTGGCGCATGGAAAAACAACGTTGACGAATTTACTAGATAGTGATGATGTTCGTCACATGCTCAATGCGCTCAAATGGTTAGGCGTGAACTATCAACTGTCTGAAGATAAATCGATTTGTGAAGTCGAAGGATTAGGTAAAGCATTCCAGTGGCAAAGTGGCTTAGCGTTATTTTTAGGTAATGCAGGGACCGCAATGCGTCCACTCACGGCAGCATTGTGTTTAGCTGAACCTGAACACGCAGGTCAACATGAAATCATCCTAACGGGTGAACCGCGTATGAAAGAACGCCCTATTGCCCATCTCGTTGATGCGCTCAGACAGCTTGGCGCAGAAATACAATACCTTGAACAAGAGGGTTATCCTCCGCTTGTTATTCGTAACACTGGGCTCACAGGAGGGCAAGTTAAAATCGATGGTTCTGTTTCTTCTCAATTTCTCACCGCGCTTTTAATGGCACTTCCCATGGCAAAGGCAGATACCGATATTGAAATCATCGGGGACTTAGTATCAAAACCTTACATTGACATGACGTTAAATATGATGAAAGTCTTCGGTGTCGAAGTAGATAATCAACATTATCAACGTTTCTTAGTTAAAGGAAATCAACGATACCAATCTCCAACGACATTCTTAGTTGAAGGTGACGCCTCCTCTGCTTCTTACTTTTTGGCAGCTGGTGCCATTAAGGGAAAAGTTAAAGTCACGGGCGTAGGTAAAAACAGCATTCAAGGTGACCGCCTATTTGCTGACGTTTTAGCAAAAATGGGGGCCAAAATCACCTGGGGGGATGATTTTATCCAAGTAGAAAAAGGCGAGCTAAAAGGCATAGATATGGATATGAATCATATCCCTGATGCAGCAATGACGATTGCGACGACTGCGCTCTTTGCGGAAGGTGAAACCGTTATTCGTAATATTCACAATTGGCGAGTCAAAGAAACCGATCGTCTCTCTGCTATGGCTACTGAGCTTCGTAAAATTGGTGCCGAAGTAGAAGAGGGGGAAGATTTTATTCGTATTCAACCTCTTGCTTTAGATAAATTTCAACAGGCTGAAATTGAAACATACAATGATCATCGTATTGCGATGTGCTTTGCCCTTATCGCATTATCCGATACCCCAGTCACCCTGTTAGATCCTAAGTGTACTGCTAAAACCTTCCCTTCCTTTTTTGATGAATTTTTAAGCTTAGGGAAATCAGAACATCAAGACGAACAAAAAAGCTAAGGGTATCCTTAGCTTTTTTATGTCGAAAAATCAGTAAAAGCAACCGCACTTTATGGCTTGTAGATCGTTTCTACGCCTTCTTCATCTTCCTCTGACCAATCATCCCAATCATCATCGTCATCAAATTGATGTTCTGCTAATTGTGTTTGGTGATAATCATCCCATTTGAATTTCACCTCTGTATTTTGCTCAATCTCTTCTGCTTCTTGACGAGGGTTCGCAATAATGAAATCCATAATGTCACGACAAAGTGGCGATACATTTTTACCTGTCACGGCTGAAATGAGATAATAATCCTCTTCCCAACCTAGACGTGTTGTAATGGCTTTAGCACGTTCATGGGCTTCTTCATCACTCATCGTATCAATTTTATTAAACACTAACCAACGAGGCTTATCCGCAAGCGCTTCACTGTACTGAAATAATTCAGATTCAATAATCGCAATATTATCTGCTGGGTCACTTTCATCAATTGGCGCAATGTCCACTAAGTGAATCAAAACACGACAACGCTCTAAATGTTTCAAAAAGCGCACGCCTAATCC
The DNA here is from genome assembly GCA_000973525.1 of Pasteurella multocida subsp. multocida OH4807. NCBI lineage: Bacteria > Pseudomonadati > Pseudomonadota > Gammaproteobacteria > Pasteurellales > Pasteurellaceae > Pasteurella > Pasteurella multocida. The sequence continues at coordinate 501,221 of CP004391.1, forward strand.
TGCGCCTTCTGCTGCCCCCTCAATTAAGCCTGGAATATCAGCAACCACGAAACTATGTTTTTCATCAACACGTACTACCCCTAAACTTGGTACGAGCGTCGTAAAAGGATAATCTGCCACTTTAGGTTTAGCGGCTGAAACGGCGCGAATAAAGGTCGATTTACCAGCATTAGGTAAGCCAAGCATACCGACATCCGCCAACAACATTAATTCTAATTGTAGATCACGTTTTTCACCTGGTGTACCGTTAGTTTTCTGGCGTGGTGCACGATTTACAGACGATTTAAAACGGGTATTACCTAACCCATGATACCCGCCTTTTGCGACTAACATTTTAGCACCATGCTTAGTGAGGTCTCCCAGTACTTCTTTGGTATCATGATCAATAGCACGTGTTCCAACGGGTACACGCAAGGTAATATCATTACCACGGTGACCAGTACAACCTGCGCTGCGACCATTCTCACCACGTCCCGCTGCAAAACGTTTTTCAAAACGGTAATCAATTAATGTGTTAAGGTTTTCATCTGCGATTAAATAAACGTCCCCACCATCGCCACCATCACCACCATCAGGACCTCCCTTAGGAATATATTTTTCACGTCGGAAACTGACACAGCCATTTCCACCATCGCCAGCTTCAACACGGATTAGCGCTTCATCAATAAATTTCATCTGTTCTCCTAACGCTTAATAAATTTGTGTCCAATCGCAGAAGTAATTGCACCTAACACGACTACGAATGCACCAATATAACTCATTGAATTTAAATCTGGTTTTGAAAAATGCTGCGGATAAAAAAGATACAGTAAATAAGAAAACAAAATCGTAAATAATGGCATTAATGTAATCACCACACTGACTTTTGATACATCCCAGCGATTAAGTGCCTCAGCATAAGCACCATAACCAACCAATGTATTTAAACAACAATAAATAAAACAAAATAATGTCCAACCGCTTAATACGGTCACTTGCTCAACTTCTGCAAAAGGAGTAAAAACAAAGGCACAACCAATATAAATGACAAACAAAATTTGCTGTGAATTAAATTCACGTAACATCAGTTTCTGTGCTATCCCATAAATGCTCCAGATCAATGCAGCTGAAGCCGCTAAAAAGATCCCTGTTGAGTAAGCATTAATACTAAAGAATAACGTAAAGCGATCATTAAAGAATAAAACTAACCCCACAATTAACAAGCCGAGTCCAATTTTTTGGTTCAAGCGCAATTTTTCTTTAAAGAAAACGACGCCAAAAATCATCATAGTAAACGAAGATAGTTGCCCAAAAATTTGAGCAATAGAGGGTTCAATATATTTTAACGATGTATTAAATAACACAAAATTACCCGCTAACCCAATTACTCCGACAAGTGCTAATAGACGATAACGGGGCAAAAATTGTGAGATTTTAGGTAATTTTTTTGTCAAACCTAAAATAATAAATAGTCCTAGTGCCGCAACTAAGAAACGGTACCATACTATTGTTTGCGGAGTCATTACCGCCACAACACGCTGCAAAGCAATTGGTAAAGACCCCCATGCCATTGCAGTGATTAATGCAAATAGAAAACCCATCACGGGTTGCTGTTGTTTCATATTATTCATTATTTTTTGATATTTCTAAAAATTCGATGTCCTGTTGCAGAAAATAATGCCCCAGTAACGACTAACAATGCCCCAATATAGCTGATCCAATTCAGATTTTCATATTTAAAATATTCTGGCGCGATCCATTGTGCGATTTCAGAAAACAATAATGTTAAGATGGGTATTTGAGTGACGATCGCACTCACTTTTGTCACATCCCAATGATGTAATGCCTCAGCATAAGCACCATAAGCCACGAGTGTATTCAAACAGCAATATATTAAGCAAATGACTTGAAACGTATTTAAGTTTGCCACCTGTTCAATATTTGCAACTGGTATAAAAACAATTGAGCAGCCAATATAAATAGGTAATAAGACTTGCTGTGCTGTCAAACGGGTAGAAAGTAATTTTTGGCAAACACCATAAGCGACCCAAACAAGACTGGCGCTAATACAAACGATAATCCCTTTCACATAAACACTAAAGTGTAAAAAGTCCTCAGCACGATCATTGAAAAAAAATACCAATCCAACAACAAGCAAGAGCAACCCCATTTGTTGATGGCGTGCAAAATGTTCTTTAAACAACCATACACCCGCTAACAACATACCAAAAGAACTCAGTGGACTAAACACTTGGCTCGTGGTCGGTGGGATATATTGCAGAGCAACATTATATAAAAAGAAGTTTGCTGATAATCCTAAAATCCCCAATAGGATAAGTAGCCAATGCTGTGACCGAAGTACTTTAAAATTCGGTAACTTTTTAGTGACATGAAGTATAAATAACAAGCCTATTGTAGCAACAGCAAAACGGAACCATACGATTGTTTGTGCATCCATCACTTGCAAAACCTGCTGCAAAGCGATAGGCAAAGACCCCCACATACAAGCAGCAATCAATGCGAAAAAAAATCCGAGTATGGGTTGTTGCATAAAAAATGTTCCTACAAAAAAGCCCCGCAACTTGTGCGAGGCGTTTTTAATTGAGGTATTTGAAATTACTCAGTCACGATACTGACGTATTTACGATTTTTATCGCCTTTAACTTCAAATTTAACTTTACCATCTGCTGTTGCAAATAATGTATGGTCACGACCCATACCAACGTTTGAACCTGCGTGGAATTTTGTACCACGTTGACGAACGATGATGCTACCTGCTAATACAGATTCGCCACCGAAACGTTTAACACCAAGGCGTTTAGCTTCAGAATCACGACCGTTACGAGTTGAACCACCAGCTTTTTTAGTTGCCATCTACTTGATCTCCTCTGAAATTATGCTTGAATCCCAGTGATTTTCACTTCTGTGAACCACTGACGATGACCTTGTTGTTTACGGCTGTGTTTACGACGACGGAATTTAACGATTTTTACTTTATCGCCACGACCGTGTGCAACAACTTCTGCCACGACTTTACCACCAGTAACAACTGGGGCACCAATTTTAACATCTTCACCGTTAACGATCATTAACACTGAGTCAAACTCAACTGTTTCACCAGTTGCAACTTCAAGTTTTTCTAAACGAACTACTTGACCTTCGCTTACTCGGTGTTGTTTACCGCCACTTTGAAAAACTGCGTACATATATACTCCGCTATAATAGTGCTTTAATGTTTTGTTCATTTAGCACTTCAAAAATTCATATAAATAGGTCGCAAATTCTACGCAAAAAATGACTCAAGAGCAAGAGCTTATTTACAATAAAATAAAAAAATTATGAATTTGTGTGATTTAATTTCAGAAATGACAGAAAATTCGGTACAATCTCTTCTACGTTCTATAAATCAATTATGACAATGATAAATCAACATAATTTAATGAATATTGATGCAATCCAGCGATTGATTCAGTGTGATATGCAAAAAACAAACGAGACAATTTTAGCACAGCTAAATTCTGATGTCGCGTTGATTAATCAGCTTGGCTATTACATTATCCAAAGCGGTGGAAAACGTATTCGCCCAATGATTGCTATCCTAGCCGCACGTGCGTTAGGATTCACTGGCGATGCCCCGATTACCTGTGCAACATTTATTGAATTTATTCACACTGCCACTTTATTGCATGACGATGTCGTTGATGAATCAGAATTGCGCCGTGGCAATCCTACTGCCAACGCTGAATTTGGTAACGCAGCAAGTGTATTAGTTGGTGACTTTATTTACACTCGCGCCTTTCAATTAATGACACAATTAGATTCATTACGTATTCTAAAAGTAATGTCTGATGCAACAAATGTGATTGCAGAAGGTGAAGTTCAACAACTAATGAACGTAAATGATCCTGATACGACAGAAGAAAATTACATGCAGGTCATCTACGGCAAAACAGCACGTTTATTTGAAGCAGCGACACATTGTTCAGCAATTCTTGCTCAAGCGACTTCACAACAAGAAGAAGCATTACAAAATTACGGTCGCTATCTCGGTACGGCATTTCAATTAATTGATGATATTTTAGACTATAGTGCAAATGCGAAAGCGCTAGGCAAAAATGTCGGAGATGATTTAGCGGAAGGCAAACCCACCTTACCATTATTACACGCCATGCATCATGGCTCAGCGGAACAGTCAGCCCTTATTCGCGAAGCGATTGAACAAGGTGGAAAACGCGATATTTTAGATGAAGTGTTAGCGATTATGACAGAACATCACTCTCTCGACTATGCCATGAGCCGTGCAAAAGCTGAAGCACAAAAAGCTGTTGATGCCATTGCAATGTTGCCCGAAAGTGAATATAAACAAGCATTAATCTCTTTAGCATATTTATCCGTCGATCGTACTTACTAATTAACTGGTAAACCGATCACAACTTACTCAAACGACCGCCGAAAGTGCGGTCATTTATTTAGCAATTTAAGAACGAAAATGACAGAACAACAGATCCCAACGAAAAAAACACGCAAAGGTAAAGATCCTAATGCACCTTTTGTACGTGAAAAATTAACGCTACCAAATGGCCATAACAAATTGTTATTACACTCTTGTTGTGCGCCTTGCTCTGGAGAAGTGATGGAAGCGATTCACGCCTCGGGCATTGAATTTACAATTTATTTCTATAATCCGAATATTCACCCATTAAAAGAATATTTAATTCGCAAAGAAGAAAACATTCGCTTTGCTGAAAAATGGGGCATTCCGTTTATTGATGCAGACTACGATCGCCAAGAATGGTTTGATCGCGCAAAAGGGATGGAGGATGAACCTGAGCGTGGTATTCGTTGCACCATGTGTTTCGATATGCGCTTTGAAAAAGCGGCAGAATATGCACACAATAACGGTTTTCCTGTTTTCACAAGTTGTTTAGGCATCTCACGTTGGAAAGATATGAACCAAATTAATGGTTGTGGGCATCGTGCAGCAGAAAAATATGACGATGTGGTGTATTGGGACTATAACTGGCGTAAAGGTGGCGGTTCACAGCGAATGATTGAAATCAGTAAACGGGAACGTTTTTATCAACAAGAATATTGTGGCTGTGTTTATTCATTGCGTGATACAAACAAATGGCGCGAAGCGAATGGACGCCAAAAAATTGAAATCGGTAAATTGTATTACTCAGCCGACTAACTCACTAACCATGCGAGAGCCATACGTGCGGTAAATTTTGTCAAAATTCACCGCACTTTTTATTTTAAATCAGCCAATCAAACATGCTTCCAATCTTGCCAACCCTTCAATTAACTCTTCCTCAGAAATATTCAATGCCGGTGCAAAACGTAAAACATTTGGACCTGCAACTAAAATCATGAGTCCTTGTGCAGCCGCTTTTTTCACCAAATCACTTGCTTTACCGTGATAAGCGTCATTCAGCTCTGCGCCAACCAACAAGCCTTGACCACGAATTGCCTTAAATAGAGCACATTTTTGATTGATTTGTTGTAATGCCTCGATGAATTGCGTTGAAGTGCGGTTCACTTTTTCTAAAAAACCTTCTTCTGTAATCTTATCCACCACTTTTCCTGCGACAGCACAAGCCAATGGATTGCCACCAAACGTGGTTCCATGTACGCCTGGTGCAAAGCTTTTCCCCACTTCATGTGTCGTCAACATCGCACCAATTGGGAAACCATTACCCAATGCTTTAGCTGACGTCAAAATATCGGGCACTACACCATATTTCATATAGGCATAAAAATGCCCAGTTCGCCCAACGCCTGTTTGAACTTCATCAAAAATCAACAAAGCACGATATTGATTACAGAGCTCACGCAAGCCGATTAAGAAAGCCGTATCTGCAGGAATTACCCCACTCTCACCTTGAATAGGTTCAACAATCACCGCACAAGTGTGATCATCAATCACCGCTTTAACCGCCTCTAAATCATTGAAAGGAACATGTACAATGTCGGCAGGTTTGGGTCCAAACCCATCAGAATATTTGGATTGACCGCCTACACTGACCGTAAAAAAAGTTCGCCCATGAAAGCTTTGTTTAAATGCAATAATTTTACTTTTTTGATAGCCTGCGTGATCGACAGCATAACGACGTGCCAATTTTAATGCAGCTTCATTTGCCTCTGCCCCAGAATTCACAAACATCACTCGCTCTGCAAAGGTTTTTTCAACTAATTTCGTTGCCAATGCTAATGCTGGCTCGCTCGTAAACCAGTTACTTGAATGCCATAAAGTCTGCCCCTGCTGTGTTAATACATCAACAATTTCATCAGGGCAGTGTCCTAAGCTATTCACGGCAATGCCACTGGTAAAATCAATATATTCTTTTCCCTGTTGATCCCATACTCGACTCCCTTTTGCTTTAACTGGGATAAAATCAGCAGGGGTATAGTTCTGAATCATGACGTGATCAAATGTATCGCGTGTATATTGTGTCATTGCGTTGTCCTTTGTTACTTAGGGATGATGAAAAGCATAGTCAACCTATCATAATTAGTCAATATAATTGAATAAATATTCAATAAAAACAAATAAAAATCCAGATATCGTTATCTGGATTCATCATTAATTTGTCCCACCTACTGTGATTTTTTCAATTTTTAATGCAGGTTGTCCGACACCAACAGGAACACTTTGTCCTTCTTTGCCACACACACCAATCCCGTGGTCAATTTCAACCTGATCGGCAACCATCGAGATATTTTGCATGACTTCAATACCACTCCCAATTAAGGTTGCACCTTTTACAGGCTTAGTAATTTTGCCTTTTTCAATTAAGTAGGCCTCTGAGCTTGAAAACACAAATTTACCAGAAGTAATATCCACTTGACCACCACCAAAGTGCGGTGCAAAAAGACCAAAATCAACGGAGGCTATTAAATCATCAAACTGACTTTGTCCTGCAAGCATATAGGTATTCGTCATACGAGGCATCGGTAAATGAGCATAAGATTCACGACGACCATTTCCCGTTGGAGCAACGCCCATCAAACGGGCATTCATCTTATCTTGCATATACCCTTGTAAGACCCCATCCTTAATTAACACATTATATTGCCCTGGTACACCTTCATCATCTATAGTAATCGAGCCACGACGATTTTGTAACGTCCCATCATCGACAATCGTACACAGTGGTGATGTGACTAACTCACCAATTTTGCCCGTAAACAAAGAACTTTCTTTACGATTAAAATCACCTTCTAGCCCATGACCAACTGCTTCATGTAATAACACGCCTGGCCAGCCCGCCCCTAAGACAACAGGCATCATTCCAGCTGGCGCATCAATAGCGCTTAAATTCACTAATGCCTGACGTACTGCTTCTTTCGCAAAATAGACCGCTCTGATTTCACCTTGTTCTGTGTCTAAAAACCATTCCAAGCCAAAACGTCCTCCTGCTCCCGCACTACCACGCTCACGTTTTCCATCTTGTTCAACTAGCACGGCGATAGATAGACGCACTAATGGACGAATATCTGCTGCCAACGTACCATCCGTTGCGACAATTAACACTTCTTCATAAACAGAACTCAAACTGGCAGAAACTTGCACTACGCGAGCATCTTCACGACGAGCAGCCTTATCAACTAAATGCAGTAATTCTATTTTCTTTTCTTTACTCAAACTATTCAGTGGATTAATCGCTTGATAACGCAAAATGGGATCAACTTGCTGAAATTGGGATGGCATGATCATATTGCCTTGCTTAATATCCGCAATGCCTTTGACTGCATTCGCACATTGATGTAAATTGGCTAAATCAATTTGATCCGCATAAGCAAACCCCGTTTTCTCACCGCTCACTGCGCGCACCCCTACGCCTCGATCGATATGAAAACCGCCTTCTTTGATAATGCCATCTTCAAGCACCCAATTTTCATCTTGGCTTAATTGAAAATACAAATCAGCGTAATCAATATGACGATGCGAAAGCAGATCAAAGGTATTCTGCAGATCTGTTAAAGAAAGATTGCTTGGTGTAAGCAAGATATTACTAACCGTTTTAATCATAAATTTAATCTAATCATTAATAAAAAGTGCGGTGTATTCTATGTTATTTTTGTCTATCGCGAAAGGAAGGATGTGCATAAATACATGTCTAACATACGACTTGCTCAAACACTTCCTCAAGCGTTATATAATTGACAACAGGTTTCATAAAAAGGCATTTCCTAAGTGTACGTTTTTCTTCAGCTTTTCTAATGAAAAAAGGCAGAAACGCGGTTCTGCCTTGATTTCACTTTTCCTTATGAAAAGGCTTACATCACGACAACATCAAATTGTTCTTGATTGTAATACACTTCCGTTTTGATTTGTACCTGTTTGCCAATAAACACTTCTAATTCAGCTAAAAGACCATGCGACTCTTCATTGATGAGATAATCCGCTACTGCTCTTGAAGCATAAACAACAAATTGTTCACTGCTAAATAAGTGATGCACTCGAATAATCTCACGCATGATTTCATAACAAATCGTCTCCACCGTTTTCACGCGTCCACGACCTTGGCAAGCTGGACAGTCACCACATAATATATGTTCAAGACTTTCTCTGGTTCGTTTTCGTGTCATCTCAACCAAACCTAACTGAGTAAACCCATTCACATTGGTTTTAACTCGATCTTTAGATAACGCTTCTTGTAAAGATTCCAAAACGCGATTGCGATGATCGTCAGTTTGCATATCAATAAAATCAATAATAATGATCCCGCCAAGATTACGTAGCTGCAACTGCTGCGCAATGGCTTTTGTCGCCTCAATATTAGTATTAAAAATGGTTTCTTCTAAATTGCGATGCCCAACAAATGCGCCCGTATTGATATCAATTGTGGTCATGGCTTCAGTTTGTTCAATGATTAAATACCCACCTGATTTTAAATTCACGCGTTTATTTAAAGCAGTATGAATCGCAGCTTCCACACCATATACATCAAAGAGCGGTTGATTACCAGAATACAACACCAGTTTATCCACTAACGTTGGCATAAATTCTTCAGTAAATTGTTTCACCTCCGTGAAACACAACTTGGAATCAATACGAATTTTTTCCAACCCTGCACCAATAAAATCGCGTAAAATGCGTTGCGTTAAGGCGAGTTCACCATATAACATGGATTTCGTTGGGTATTTTGCTCGACGCTCCAATACTTTGCGCCATAAGCGTTTCAAAAAGTCTGCATCTTGCTTCAACTCTTCTTCCGTCACACCATCTGCGGCGGTTCGAATAATAAACCCGCCTAATTCATCACAAAGTGGCAATACGAGCTCTTTTAATCTGGCACGTTCTTCTTCACTTTCAATACGCTGCGATACGCCCACATGGCTATTCTCTGGCATAAACACTAAATAGCGTGAAGGAAGCGTAATATCTGTCGTGAGTCTTGCGCCTTTCGTACCCAGTGGATCTTTCACCACTTGAACCACAATGTCTTGCCCTTCGCGTACTAATTCTGCAATATCTTTCACCACAAATTGCTTTTGTTCACTTTCTTCAACACATTCGGTATGAGAAACAATATCGGAGGCGTGTAAAAATGCGGCTTTTTCTAACCCGATATCCACAAAAGCCGACTGCATTCCTGGTAAAACACGCGTCACTCGACCTTTATAAATATTGCCCACAATACCACGCTTTGCCTGCCGTTCAATATGAACCTCCTTTAAAATCCCCATATCAACTAAAGCTATGCGCGTTTCATTTGGTGTAACGTTGACTAATAATTCAACAGAGTCCATAACTGTACCTAACTGAATAATTTTTAAAACAAATTGTTAAATAGTCTAACGAAAAGGAAAATAGAATAATAGCCTTAAATAAAGTAAAATGTGAGCTTTCTCAAATTTTCTGAGAGAAAAATGCGTGTTTTTTGATGTTTGTGAGGTCATCATGTTTGGAGTGGATCCAACAATAATTACATTTACGATTTATATTTTTGGCATGTTGCTTATTGGCTTACTCGCCTACTATTATACAAACAACTTATCCGACTACATTTTAGGGGGACGCCGTTTAGGCAGTTTTGTTACTGCCATGTCAGCAGGTGCATCCGATATGTCTGGCTGGTTATTAATGGGATTACCTGGTGCAATTTATATTTCAGGTTTAATCGAAGGCTGGATCGCGATTGGTTTAACTATCGGTGCTTACTTGAACTGGTTATTTGTAGCAGGCCGTTTGCGTATTTATACCGAATACAATAACAATGCTTTAACACTACCCGAATATTTCCACCACCGTTTTGGTACATCACACAATTTACTCAAGATTGTTTCTGCATCGATTATCTTAATCTTTTTCACAATTTACTGTGCATCAGGTGTGGTTGCAGGCGCAAAGCTGTTCCAAAACTTATTTGCAGTGGAATATTCGACCGCACTTTGGTATGGCGCATTAGCCACCATTGCTTACACTTTTATCGGTGGTTTCTTAGCTGTAAGTTGGACAGACACTATTCAAGCGACATTAATGATCTTCGCATTGATTTTAACCCCAGTATTCGTATTAATCAGTTTAGATGGTGTTGAACAATTTAATCTTGTATTAACGCAAGCTGAAATTGCTGCACAAAAAGATTTCACTGATATTTTCACTGGCACAACACCGTTAGGCTTATTAAGTCTTGCAGCGTGGGGATTAGGCTATTTTGGACAACCACACATTTTGGCACGTTTTATGGCAGCCGACTCCGTAAAATCACTGAATAACGCACGTAAAATCAGTATGACTTGGATGGTGTTATGCTTATTAGGCGCCATGGGCATTGGCTTCTTTGGGATTGCCTATTTCTATGCCAATCCTCACGTTGCAGGCTTAGTAAACCGTGAACCAGAACAAGTGTTTATTGAGTTATCAAAATTACTGTTTAATCCTTGGATTTCAGGCATTCTGCTTTCTGCGATTTTAGCAGCGGTAATGAGTACATTAAGTGCCCAATTATTGATTTCATCAAGTGCTATCACAGAAGATTTTTATAGAGGCTTTATCTGTCCCAAAGCGTCTGATAAAGAATTAGTGTGGCTTGGTCGCTTAATGGTGCTTTCCATTGCGGGTATTGCGATTTGGATTGCACAAGATGAACACAGCCGCGTATTAAAATTAGTGGAGTTTGCTTGGGCTGGATTTGGAAGTGCGTTTGGTCCTGTTGTATTATTTTCATTATTTTGGAAACGTATGACCTCTTCTGCCGCATTATTCGGTATGATGACAGGTGCAATTGTGGTTTTCGGTTGGAAAAGCTGGACAGTTGAAGACACTCAACTTCACGCACTTTACGAAATGATTCCTGGATTTACGTTAGCAAGTGTCGTCATCGTTATCACGTCATTGCTAACCGCAAAACCAAAACAACAGATTCTTGACACATTTGAACAAGCAAACACTGCTTACAAGAAGGCTCTATGATCGACTTTCGTCCTTTTTATCAACAAATTGCCACTACGAATTTATCTGCGTGGCTTGAAACACTCCCTTTGCAACTTAAGCAATGGGAAAAACAAACTCACGGCGACTATGCAAAATGGGCAAAAATTGTCGATTTTTTACCGCACTTAGACTGTGCAAATATCGACCTCAAAAGTGCGGTCAAATCTGAGCCAGTTTCACCGTTATCACAAGGTGAAGAACAGCGCATTGTCTATCATCTCAAGCAATTAATGCCGTGGCGTAAAGGACCTTATCACTTACACGGCATTCATGTTGATTGCGAATGGCGTTCTGATTTCAAATGGGATCGCGTGCTACCTCACCTCGCGCCCTTAAAAGATCGCACCATTTTAGATGTTGGCTGTGGCAGTGGTTATCATATGTGGCGTATGGTCGGCGAAGGCGCAAAAACAGTCGTCGGTATCGACCCGACCGAATTATTCCTTTGCCAATTTGAAGCCGTGCGTAAATTGTTAGGTGACGATCGCCGTGCGAACTTAATTCCGCTCGGTATTGAGGAAATGCAATCGCTCGCAGCGTTCGATACTGTGTTTTCAATGGGCGTGCTGTACCACCGTAAATCACCATTAGATCATTTAACACAATTGAAAAATCAATTGGTGAAAAGTGGCGAATTAGTGTTGGAAACATTAGTTGTCGATGGCGATGTGAACACAGTATTAGTACCAGCAGATCGTTATGCCAAGATGAAAAATGTATATTTCATTCCTTCCGTTGCAGCATTAATCCACTGGTTAGAAAAAGTTGGATTTAAAAATGTGCGTTGTGTGGATATCGCTCCAACAACATTGGAAGAACAACGTAAAACAGATTGGTTAGAAAATGAATCTTTAGTAGACTTTTTAGATCCAAATGATCACAGTAAAACCATTGAAGGCTATCAAGCCCCAACAAGAGCGGTCATTTTAGCCAATAAATAATCCTATTCGTCAAAACAAAAAGCGGATTTGATGTCCGCTTTTTTATGCCCAAAGAAAAGGCAGATATTTCATCTGCCTTCTTTTAATTAGCCGTTATATTTTTTGAAAATTAACGCTGCGTTTGTACCACCGAAACCAAAGCTATTTGACATTACTGTTTTTAAGCCTGCATTTTCAACAAGTTCAGTCACAATGTTGCAACCTTCTGCTTGTGGATCTAAGGTTTCAATGTTGATACTCGGTGCAATGAAATCGTTATCTAACATTAATAATGTATAAATTGCTTCGTGTGCACCTGCTGCCCCTAAAGAGTGACCAGTCATTGATTTTGTTGAAGAAATCGCTGGCACTTTATCACCAAATACATTTTTGATTGCGCCTAATTCTTTCACATCACCTACTGGTGTAGAAGTACCGTGTACGTTGATGTAGTCAATTGGTGCATCAATAGTAGCCATCGCTTGTTTCATACAACGCTCTGCACCTTCACCACTTGGCGCCACCATATCGTAACCGTCTGACGTTGCGCCATAACCTACAATTTCAGCATAGATTTTTGCACCGCGCGCAAGTGCGTGTTCTAATTCTTCAACAACCACAACTGCACCACCACCAGCAATGACGAAACCATCACGATTTGCATCATAAGCACGAGATGCTTTTTCTGGGGTTTCATTATATTTCGTTGAAACTGCACCCATCGCATCAAACTCGGTTGCACATTCCCAAGAAAGTTCTTCAGCACCGCCCGCAAAAACGATGTCTTGTTTACCTAATTGAATTAACTCAAGTGCGTGACCAATACAGTGTGCTGATGTTGCACAAGCTGAGCTGATACTGTAGTTCACACCACGAATTTTATATGGTGTTGCTAAACACGCAGATACACTTGATGCCATTGTTTTTGTTACCGCATAAGGACCAACTGCTTTCACACCACGAGGACCACGCACCGCATCACAAGCGACTAATTGGTTATGCGCTGAACCTGTCCCCGCCCCGATCACTAACCCTGTGCGATCATTAGAAACTTGATCTTCTGTTAAACCTGCATCTTCAATAGCTTCTTTCATTGAAAGGTAAGCATAAGCGGCTGCATCCCCCATAAAGCGATACACTTTACGATCAATTAATTCACTTGGATTTAATTTGATGGTCCCCGCGACATGGCTACGCATACCGATCTCAATAAAATCAGGCACCACTTCAATACCTGATTTCCCCGCTTTTAATGAGGCTAACACTTCTTCTTTATTGTTACCAATACTCGAAATAATACCAAAACCAGTAATAACCGCTCTTTTCATGGAGTATTCCTTTTGCTTTTTATTCAAATAGTGAAAATATGGTCGATAAAATAGCCTCCAAACCACAATATTTCAAGTGATAATTCGATCATTCGACCAGTCTAGGAAATTGGGCTATTATAGTACCATTTAGATTTTGTAGAAAGGAATAAAAGGTGATGAAGAAAGTTCAGTTTGCAGAAATACATTTTAATCAAGAAAATACGCCTGTTTCTGCACAATTTGATGATGTCTATTTTTCTAACCAAGATGGTTTAGCAGAAAGTCGCTATATTTTTCAACAAGGTAACCAATTGTGGCAACGTTGGCAAAATTTTACTGGCTCACATTTTGTAATTGCCGAAACAGGCTTTGGCACAGGACTTAACTTTTTCGCTGTCACCACCTTATTCCGAGAGTTCCGCCAACAATATCCAAACTCACCACTGCAGCGGCTCTTTTTTCTTTCTTTTGAAAAATACCCTATTCCACTTGACGTATTAAAATCGGCACATCACGCGTATCCTGAATTTTCGGATCTTAGCCAACAATTACACCAATACTGGCTTGAACCAGTTGAAGGTTGCTATCGCTTTCACTTTGCAGAAACCACATTAGATCTCTGGTTTGGTGATATTACCGACAATTTGCCACAACTTGGCGACTATATGGCAAACCAAATTGATGCGTGGTTTCTTGATGGCTTTGCACCAAGTAAAAATCCACAAATGTGGAATGACTACCTATATCAACAAATGTATCGCTACACTAAACCACAAGGGACATTTGCGACTTTCACTGCGGCAAGTGCGGTGAGAAAAGGCTTAGAAAATGCAGGTTTTACCGTCAATAAACGCAAAGGTTATGGTAAAAAACGCGAATGTCTTCAAGGTATTAAGCCCAATACTGATAAAAAAATCATTCATACACCTTGGTATTTGCCTCAACCTGCACAATTTGAACAACAAGCTGATGTGGCAATTATCGGTGGTGGCATTGCGTCATTATTTACCGCGCTTTCTTTACTGGAACGCCAAGCAAAAGTCACACTGTATTGTGAAGATGAAGCGGTTGCCCTCAACGCTTCAGGCAATAAACAAGGCGCATTTTACCCTCAACTCAGTGATGATGATTTAATTAACATCCGTTTTTATATTCATGCCTTTGCTTATGGGCAACAACGCCTACAACAAGCTATTCAACGAGGTATCGACTTTGAATATGAATGCTGTGGCGTAGCGCTTTGTGGCTATGATCAGAAAAGTGCTAACAAATTAAACAAAATTTCGGACTATCAATGGCAAGAAAGTTTATACCAATCACTTTCTCAATCTGAGTTAAGCGAAAAAGTCGGTTTACCACTTTCTTGCGCGGGTGGATTTATCCCACAGGGTGCTTGGCTCTCTCCCCGTCAATTTGTGCAAAATATGTTTGCTTATCTTGAACAACAAGGATTAGTGATCAAAACTCGTCAAAAAGTGACCGCACTTGAGCAACAAGCAACACAATGGCTTATTAAAAATGAACAAGGCGACACTTTTACACATCAAATTGTCATACTAGCCAATGGGCACCAAATCACTGAGTTTCCCCAAACCCGAGACTTACCCGCTTATTCAGTTCGTGGACAAGTGAGTGAAATTCCAACCAGTCAAAATCTGCAAAAACTCAAAGCAGTAGTGTGCTATGACGGCTATCTCACTCCCATGGCAAAAAGCCACACTCATTGTATCGGAGCTAGCCATATTCGAGATAATAGTGAACGTCATTTTAGTGTGACAGAACAAGTAGAAAATCAACAAAAAATTCAACACAATCTTCACGTTGAATGGGTGAATGAAGTGGATACATCGGGTAACCAAGCAAGAGTTGGGATCCGCTGCGCGCTCCGTGATCGTGTTCCAATGGTAGGGAATGTGCCTGACTTTAACCAACAACGAGAAGATTACTGTAATTTGTATAATTTACGCCGTCGCAAACACCCGATCAAACGTGCCGCGAATTTTGATAATCTCTTTTTGATTGGAGCGCTTGGTTCAAGAGGTCTCACCTCCGCCGCCTTATTAGCAGAATGCCTTTCTTCCTTAATCTATCGAGAACCCCTTCCTCTCGCACAAGATATCGTTCACCAGCTTAGCGCTAACCGAAGCTGGATAAGAAAATGGTTAAAAGGCAGCACAATAGCAAGAAATGCCCATTAAACTGATGATTTAACGAACTAAAATGGTGAATAAAATAAATGAGTTATGCATTTTTCACCACTTAAATCTTTCTTTATTAGATTGTCCTTTCCATTTCATCCCTCCAATTCTATAATGCGAACGATTTTCATAATCAATTTTAAGTCGTAACATGGAGGTAATTTATGCAATGGAATAAGCCATCTGCTGTCATTCTCACTGCTTTGGCATTAAGTCAGCTGTATCCAACCATTTAAAATGAGAAAAAAAGAGAAATAGGGATTTTGCGGGAAAATTCGGGATTAAATGGGACGGAAACCGCATAAACAGGGGCTTGAGAGAATCTAGCCCCTGTTTTATATCAAGAAAAAAGAAAAATAATGAAATGGGAAAAAATTCGCGAAAATACAAATTTAACCATTTAAAATGGGAAATTAAAAACCAAGTTTAAAAATGTTTAAATGGAGTTTAAATCATATTTTTTCCAACATGGGTGACTAACCCAATAACTTGAAGTTTTTCAGCTTCATCTTTTGAAAGGATGATTGGCTTGTACTCTTCTTGGTTATCTGAAATCAATTCTACACTGTTCCAATTCATTTTTATACGCTTCACCCAAACGCTGGACTCACTCTGAACCAAATAAATGTTATTACCTTTGATTTCCTTTCTAGATAAATCTACTAGCATTTGATCTTTATCATCTATGGTTGGGCGCATTGACGTACCATTTGCCCAGAATACCGCAGCAAATTGTGGTTTAACGCCCAGTTTTTGTAATAATGACGTTGGGTAAGGAATATAATCATCAGGTTTAGTCACGCCATCATTAAAGCTACCAAATCCTGCTGAAACCTGAACGGACGAATAACTTGGTATCATCACCACATTTGATGGCTCAGATACAGATGTTGCGTTTTTCTTTATAGTGTTTTCAGCGCTTTTAAACATTTCTCCTTTTCCTGTCAGTAACCATTCAACACTTACATTGGTTACTTCTGCAATTTTTATCAAATTGGTTCGGCTCGTGTCAGCTTCTCCCTTGACCCATCTAACAAGTGATGGCTGTACAACTCCTACTGCTCTTGCAAATTCACTGTAGTTATCTTTAAACAGTGTTTTTGCAATTAAAGACATTCTCTCAGAAAAGTCCTTATCGTAAATGTTTGGCTTACTCATCTTTTACCTTTTGTCGCGCAAAGATTTACGCATAAATGCTTATTTTAAGTGTTTGTTTTTTATATAAAATTAAACTTTTACATAAAATAATTCAAATATTTAAACATTTACGCTTGATTTGATTAAACTTTTACGTTTTAATACACTCATTAAGACAGCTCAGAGGGTGTATAAAATGGGTGTATTAAACGAAACTAAAAAAGCCGCAACAGACTGGCATCGTGCGGATATCATCGCAGCCTTAAAAAAGAATGGCTGGTCATTGCGTTCCTTAGCAGAAGAATGTGAGCTGAGCTACAGCACACTCAAATCTGCGTTAGACAAATCTTATCCAAAATGTGAACGAATCATTGCGAATGCAATTGGCGTACCGCCTGAAGTTATATGGGCTGAGCGATTTGCACAACGTAATTTTCGTCCAAAATTAATTGATAAGTTTTAATCATAAACAACTTTTACGTTAAATGAAAGAGAAAAGGAACGTTTATGAGTAACTTAAAAATAAAAACGCACTACTCTGCAATGGAGATTGCATCATTTAAGTTAAATTCTGCACCGCACGCACACAAAAATGTACAAGAAAAAGCAAAACGTGAGTGTTGGACCGCACGTAAACGTGAAGGTCGTGGTGGTGGACTTGAATATGCATTTGAGAGTTTACCGCAAGAAATTCAAGCTGAAATTTTATTAAAACACACAGAAAGCAAAGGTTTTACCGAGCCAACTCGTGGTGTAGCACATAAAAACTACTTACCCGAAGTCATTTGGGCACCATTTGACAAAGCGAGTGAAAAACAACGTGCGGAAGCACAACAAAAGCTCGTTTTGTTACACAAAATTGATGATTTAACTCGCAATAATATCAAGTTAATGGATGCATTAGAGATGGTGGCGACCGAGTTTAATGTAGCGAAAGGCTCACTTAAACGCTGGTACTACAAAGTGAGAACATTTGAACGCTCAGACTGGTTGCCATTGTTATTAGATAAGCACGGTACAAACAGAAAAAGTGCAGAAGCTGAGTTCACGCCTGAAGCGTGGGAATCCTTCAAAGCAGATTATTTCCGCAATGAACGCCCACAATTCGGTTCTTGCTACGAAAGATTAAAACGTGCCGCACGTGAACAAGGTTGGGTCATCCCTTCTGCAAGCAGTGTGAAACGTAAAATCGAACGTGAAATTCCAAAAGTACAACAAGTTTTCTTAAGAAATGGAGAGCACGCTCTCAGCCAATATTACCCAACAATGCAACGCAGTGTGGTTGATTTAGAAGCCTTGGAATGGATCAACGGTGACGGCTATCAGCACAACGTGTTTGTTGAATGGCATAACGGCGACATTGTTCGTCCAAAAACATGGATTTGGCAAGACATCAGAACACGCAAAATCTTAGCGTACCGCGTCGATTTAAGTGAAAACAGCGACACCATTCGCCTAAGCCTAATGGATTTAATCTGGAAATATGGCATCCCGAAAAAATGCACGATTGATAACACAAGGGCTGCTGCGAACAAATGGATGACAGGTGGAGTGAAAAAACGTCATGGGGACACAGCTATTGCATTATTGTTAGCGCATTAAAGCATGAGGAGTTGAGTGATGAAGAACTGCAAAACATTCATGACGATATTGTTTCAAAAATGCGACAACTAGCGGAGGCACAACAATGATGGGCACTAAAATCTACTTAGCATTATATAAAGGTAAAAAATCAGGTAAAAAACCAAAAGATTTTTTAGCACGTTTTAGCGATTGGCTTACAAGAAAATTCACAAAAGGCATTTACTCTCACTGTGAGATTGTTGTCAGAAGAGAAGAGTTTTTGACAGGGCATCATTATGAAGTAGAAGTTATACATGATTGTTATTCGTCATCTATTCGTGATGGCGGTGTACGTTGTAAGCAAATTGATGTTTACGATAGAGAAAAATGGGATTTAATTGAGTTAAAAAATATTAAAGAAGAACAAATCAAACGTTATTTTGAAAGTACAAAAGGCTTGAGCTATGACTGGTGGGGAGCACTGGGAATTGTTTTAGGTCTTAAACAGAAGCGAAGTAAGTTTTTCTGTAGCGAATGGTGTTTTAACTGCATTAAAAATAGCGATCAAGGCTGGCGATTTACCCCTAACCAGTTAGCTGTCATCTTCAAAGAGGTGAAATAATGGAAAAAGGACAAAAAGTAAAATTGAGAAATGGCAATGATGCTGAGATTGTTTATGAAAGCAATTTTGGTAAATTTCTTGTTGTTGAAGATACTGGCGACGAGTTGCCAGAGGTTCATTGGCACAATGCTAATGGTTCGTTTTATGCTGATTGTGAGAATGACTTAGACATAGTTAATTAAAAAAGGAAGAGATGGCGGCACTGATAATCGTGGAATATTAACAGCGCCAGCTACGCAGAGCATACCTGCATATAGCCATGTGCCATCCACCTTGCGCAAGGCGGATGGATTTTAGCAAACTTATAACTGAAATGGTAATAAATATGCAGAAATCCCAAGAATATCGATGCAAGTGCTGTAAAAAGCTGCTTGCTAGAGCAAAAGATGTACAAAAATTAGAAATTAAATGTGTACGTTGCAAAACAATTAATCAATTCAATTAATCAAATCAGAGTGTCAGAGCATCAATTGAAGAATGCCAGAACGCCATAATTTAGGAGCAAATAAATTATGGCAAAACAATTCAAACAAGCCCCACTGCCATTTGTTGGGCAAAAACGTATGTTTATCAAACATTTTGAACATATATTAAATGAGAATATAAAAGGTGATGGAAAAGATTGGACGATTATTGATGTATTTGGCGGGAGCGGATTATTAAGTCACACGGCAAAGCGTGTAAAACCGAAAGCAAGAGTGATTTACAATGATTTTGACAGATACGTAGAAAGATTAAATCACATAACTGAAACTAATCAATTACGTGAAATTCTTTATCACTCTGTTAGTGAGATTATACCAAAAAACAAACTAATTAGCAAGCAAGCTAAAGAAGAAATTATTAATAAAATCAAAGCTTTTAATGGCTATAAAGATGTAAATTGCTTGTCGTCTTGGTTGCTTTTTAGCGGTCAACAAGTCGACTCTTTAGACGAGTTATTTAAGCAGCGTTTCTATAACTGTATTAGACAGAGTAACTATGCTCTAGCAGATGGTTATTTGGATGGCTTAGAAGTTATTAATGAGTCTTTTCATCAACTATTGCCGAGGTTTATAGATAAAAAGAAAGTATTACTAGTACTTGATCCACCATATTTATGCACGCGTCAGGAAAGCTATAAGCAATCTACATACTTTGATTTAATTGATTTCCTAAGATTAATTCATCTTACAAAACCACCATTCATCTTCTTCAGCTCAACCAAGTCAGAATTTATTCGATTTATTGAAGCTATGGTGGAGGATAAATGGGATAATTGGCAAGCATTTAATGAGATCAATCGAATTACAGTTAATGCTTCAGCAAGTTACAGCGGTAAGTACGAAGATAATTTGATTTATAAATTTTAAACGTGGTTTAAATATGATTTAAAGACAATAAAAAACCGCTTAAAATGGGAAAAATAATTTCTCACTTTAAGCGGTTGCGTTTCTCAAATTTCGCGGCTGGCTACATCAGCCGCTCCTAGCGGAAGAATTAGACCAATTAGATACCATTGTGGTATCAGGTCACTCAGGCAGCAAAGAAACCAATATCAGGGCGCCAATGTACAATGGTGGGCGGATAAATTCTTTTGTGCTGAAGCCATTTCTGGCACTTACCCGAGAGAATATCAGCCGAGACCAGAAAACTGGGGAACAGGAAGAACCTGTACAGGTAACCTAAGAGAAAATGTTAATGGTCGTTATAGCTATCTCATCCCAGTAAATACGAAAAATCATGCCTTGTATCTTGGCGATAACGCTACCTTAACCAATTGGTTAAATCTGGATTTTACTTATCGTTATGATCGCGTAGAACACCGTCCACACTATGATAACCAAGTCCCTGTACCTAAAGGCTTAATCGCGGGGATTTTCGTTCCTATCCCAGGCAACTCCTACGGTATTGACGCACAGTGTGGGTACAACAGTGACTGCCTGAATAAAAACTTTGAACAGAACCTCGCAATCATATTGCAAAATAAACGTTATAAACACCACTCTTATAATATTAGTTTGAACCTTGATCCATTAGACTGGATGCGAATCCAATTCAAATATGCCAATGGTTTTAGGGCACCAACGTCAGATGAAATGTGGATGACATTTAAACATCCTAGCTTCTCCATTACACCCAATGTTCACTTAAAAGCAGAGGTAGCGAAAACAAAAGAGGCGGCTTGGACCGTTTATCAAAATAATAGTTTCTTTACGTTAAGTGCTTTCCAAACTGACTATGATGACTTTATCGATCTGGTTTATGTGGGTTCTCGCCCCGTTGATGAAGGTAGCTCGTTGAATTATCCGTTTTATCAAAACATCAACAGTAATCATGCAAAAGTCACAGGATTTGAAATGAATACGACGTTACAATTAGAAGAGATTTCCTCTGCATTCGCTGGATTTAGATTAGGTTATAAATTGACACATCAAAAAGGTAAAATTGATGGGAAAATCCCAATGAACGCGATCCAACCTACAACATCTGTTTATCGCATTGGCTATTCTACTCAAGAAGACCAATATGGTTTAGACTTTTTCATCACACACGTTGCTGAGAAAAAACGTCGCGAGGCTTACAATATGTACTGGGAAGGACAAATGAAAAATGACACCTTAGTACAAGGACAAAAAGTAACTGACAGTACATTAGCCTGGCGAAATCATCGGTATACGACTCTTGATGCGATTGCCTATGCCAAACCATCAAAAAATCTGATGTTCACGGCGGGAATTTACAATCTCACGAATAAAAAATACATTACTTGGGATTCTGCCAGATCAATCCGCTCAATTGGCACGCTCAATTTAATCGATCAAAATACAGGAGCAGGTATTAAACGCTTCTATGCCCCAGGAAGAAACTTCCGATTATCTGCAGAACTCACTTTCTAATTCACAAACTAAAAGAGATAGCCAATGCTATCTCTTTTTCTTTTTGAGTTTATTGAGATGACGACTTAGTATTCAATAATCTGTTGGTTACTGTTCCCGCCACCATAGATCCATTGACATTCAGTGCTGTACGTCCCATATCAATTAACGGTTCAATTGAAATTAATAAGCCAACTAACGCAAGCGGTAAATTCAAAGTAGACAAGACGACAATAGCCGCAAATGTTGCCCCACCACCGACGCCAGCAATACCGAGGGAAGAGAGGGTCACAACTAAAATTAATGTGACTAAAAATCCTAAACTAAATGGGTCAACCCCAACGGTCGGCGCGACCATAACCGCTAACATCGCAGGATAAATCCCTGCACACCCATTCTGCCCAATGGTTGCACCAAAAGTGGCAGAGAAATTAGCAATCACACTATGATTACCTAATTTAGTGGTTTGAGTCTCAATATTCAGTGGTAATGTTGCGGCACTCGAACGCGATGTAAAAGCAAAACTCAGTGTGGGTAAGACATTCTTAAAATAGCGAATTGGGTTAATGCGAAACAACGCTAACAACACAGCATGCACAATGAACATCAAGAAAATGGCTAAATACGATGCCACAATAAATGATCCTAAATTGACAATATCAGCCCATTTTGATGTGGTTGCTATTTTGATCATCAACGCAAAAACACCATATGGGGTTAAGCGAATGACCATACGCACTAAGCGCATAATGAGTTTATTTAACGTATCAACGCCTTGAGCAATGGGCTCACCTAAAGCCTGATCCTCTTTCGCTAAACTCAATGCCGCAATACCTAATAAGGCAGAAAACAACACAATACTAATAATAGAAGTCGGATTCGCCCCCGTCAGTTCTAAAAAAGGATTTTTCGGGATAAACGAAAGTAACATCGCTGGAACCGTCAACCCACTCACTTTTTCTACACGCCCTTCCACTCGCGTTTGTGCCGCTAACTCTCGCTCTCCCGCAACAAGCCCTTCCGCACTGAGATCAAAAAGGTAAGCCATTGCAATCCCAATGGTTGCCGCAATCGCAGTAGTCATTAATAAAAGCGTAATCACACTGACACTGATTTTTCCCAATGCGCTCGCCTGATTAAGACGCGTAATCGCAGATAAAATAGAAATAAAGACTAAAGGCATCACGATCATTTGTAATAAACGTACGTAGCCATTTCCAACCAAATTTACCCAATCCAATGTCTTATCAATCACATCTTGTGTGGCAATCTGTTGTAAGAATGCCCCACTCACTACACCTAAAAGTAATCCAATAAACACTGTGGTACCTAGCTTTTGTGTTTTTCTGAAGATCCAAGCCAGTAGCACCAACAAGGCAACAAAAATAATAAGATTTACTACCGTCATAATTTGCTCTCAATACGAATAAAAAAAAGACATGCGAAATTAAATGAGAATTTATAATAAACTACAACTATTTTTTTGCTATTGTTTATAATCTTTTATTATATGTACAACACAAAAAACACACAAAGAAAGACCGCACTTCGTGCCTTTCAGTACTAAGTGCGGTCTTTTATTTTACGTGTTCTGACAGAAGTAATTACGCAGCAACCATCACCATTGCAGGACGAATCACGCGGCCATTTAACAAATAGCCTTTTTGTAACACGACAGTGATCTGGTTCGTTTCAAAACCTTCTGTTGCTTGCATTGAAATTGCTTGATGCACTTCAGGGTTAAAGGTTTCCCCCACAACACCAACGGCTTCAACCCCAAAACGATTTACTGTGCTGAGTAATTCTTTTAGGGTCAATTCCACACCATCAAATAATGCTTTGACAGTTTCATCGTCCAGATTCGCTGGCGTCGATAATGCTCGCTCTAAATTATCAATCGTATTTAAAATGTCTTTTGAGAATTTTTCTAGCGCAAATTTATGTGCTTTTTCAACATCTTGTTCTGCTCGACGACGAATATTATCCATTTCAGCACGTGTACGTAGCAAGAAATCTTGCTCTTTCTTTACAGTCGCTTCTAATTGTGCTTCCAATTCTTGGACTCGCGCAATCGCTTCTTCGAGTGGGTCGTCAACAGATAGCTCTTCAAGCGGTTGCTCTAACTCAACTTCTTCTTGAATCACTTCTTCATTATTTTCAACTTTTTGTTCTTTTTCAGACATCTCATTCTCCATTCATAACAACATTGCTTTTGATTCTAGCAAAAAATATAAAAGTTAGCACATTTATAGATACTTGCTGACAAATAAAAGGTTTTGTGTGTAATATAATGGCTGATTTTCCAAATTCAAGTGCAGTCAGTTTTTTCACTAAAATGGGATAGGCAATGAAATACCAAAATGCTGTTGATGTTAAAGCGCTACAATCCTCGTTTCAAATCATCGGACTCTTGGGTAAACCTCGTCATGATGTCACATTACAAATGCATAAAAACCTATTTCAATGGTTAATTGAAAAAGGCTATCAAGTATTAGTAGAACGTCCAATTGGTGAACAACTTGGTTTAAGCGAAGCCTATCTTGCTTCAATTGAAGATATTGGTCAGCAAGCACAATTGGGCATTGTAATTGGCGGGGATGGCAATATGCTGGGTCGAGCACGTATTCTCGCCAAATACGACATTGCATTAATCGGTATTAATAGAGGTAATTTGGGCTTTTTAACCGATATTGATCCCAAAAATGCCTATGCTCAACTGCAAGCCTGCTTAGAAGAGGGTGAGTTTTTTGTTGAAGAACGTTTTATCTTAGAAGCCAGCGTAGAGCGTGAAGGGAAAATTATTGCAAGTGGCAATGCGGTCAATGAAGCCGTGATCCACCCGGCTAAAATTGCCCATATGATTGATTTTCACGTCTATATCAATGATAAATTTGCCTTTTCACAACGTTCTGATGGATTAATTATTTCCACACCGACGGGATCAACCGCGTATTCACTTTCAGCTGGTGGTCCTATTTTAACTCCACAACTGAATGCCATTGCCTTAGTGCCAATGTTCCCGCATACGTTATCATCGCGCCCTTTAGTCATTGATGGAGACAGTAAAATCTCGATTCGCTTTGCCGAATATAATACCGCACAATTAGAAGTAGGCTGTGATAGTCAAATCGCACTCGAATTTTCCCCCGATGATATCGTACACATTCAAAAAAGCCAGCATAAACTGAGATTGTTACACTTAAAAAATTATAATTATTATAAAGTGTTAAGTTCTAAATTAGGTTGGCTACGCAACTTAGTCTAAAAAATATTCACATCTATGATAAAAAAACCACTTTACTGTATATAAAAACAGTTATAAACTGATAAATATACAGTGGAGAGGGTTTTGCCATGCTTATTCAACTTACTATCAATAATTTTGCGATTGTTCGTCACCTTAACCTTGAGTTAGCACAAGGCATGTCTGTAATCACAGGTGAAACTGGTGCAGGAAAATCGATCGCTATCGATGCGTTAGGATTGTGTTTAGGTCAACGTACAGAAATAAGCATGCTACGTGAAGGGCAAGAACGTGTCGATATTTGTGCAACTTTTTCGATCGAGAAAAATAATCCTGCATTTGAGTGGCTACACACACAAGAATTGCAAGACATAGATAACCCACATGAATGTATTTTACGCCGTATCATCAATCAAGATGGGCGTTCAAAAGCATTTATTAATAGTATTCCTGTATCAGCGGCGCAACTGAAAGAAATTGGTCAATATTTAATACATATTAATGGACAACATGCTTCACAGTTATTACTAAAAACAGACTATCAATTACAATTACTTGATCATTTCTGTGGTCATTCCACTTTACTCAACCAAATGAATCAAGATTATCAAACTTGGAAAAGGTTACAGCATCAAGTACAAACATTTCAGCAGCAAGTCGCAGAAAATGCAGCCAAACAGCAACTATTACAATATCAAGTAGCCGAATTGGATGAATTTAATTTACGCCCAACTGAATTTGCCACACTCGAAGAAGAGCACAAAAGACTCTCAAGCAGCGAACAGTTAACTACACTGTCACAGTCAGTTTTACAATTAGTCAGTGAAAACGAAACAGTCAATATTGATACACTACTCTATCGTGCTACACAATATTTGGATGAACTGTGTGAATTAGATCCCCGTTATCGTAATGCGGCCAACTTACTTCAAGAATCATTAATTCAAGTACAAGAAGCCACTCATGAAATCCAACATCTTGCTAACGATATTGAACAAGATCCTGCATTGCTGCATGGCATTGAACAGCGAATGGGACAAGCAATACAATTAGCACGAAAACACCAAGTAAAGCCTGAAAACTTGACGGAATTGCACCGCACCTTAAAACAAGAACTCGCACAATTAATTGATTTTTCTGACAGTGAGCATGCTCTGATTGAGCAAGAAAAGCAAGCTTATGAAAAAATGCGTCGCACGGCTTTCGCATTACACCAAAGCCGTCAGCATGGTGCCGAACAGTTGGCTCAACAGGTGACACAATCTATCAAACAACTTGCTATGGAAAACGGTGAATTTTTTATTTCACTCACGACGGACGATAACGCTATGACTCGTCACGGTGCGGATCAGGTTGTGTTTACATTACGTAGTAATCTCGGACAAGTTGCACAACCGCTAGCAAAAATCGCCTCAGGTGGAGAACTTTCTCGTATTGCCTTAGCACTGCAAGTATTAACCTCTGATAAATCAGCCATTCCAACATTAATTTTTGATGAAGTTGATGTGGGTATTAGCGGTGCCACAGCGAGTGTTGTCGGGAAATTATTGCGTCAATTAGGTCAACGTTGCCAAGTTATTTGTGTCACACATCTACCACAAGTAGCTTGCCAAGGACACCATCATTTCAGCGTAGAAAAACAAGTGATTGAGGGGCAAACTGAAACGAAAATGACCGCACTTTCACCACAACAACGCGTCAACGCTGTAGCAAGACTATTGGGGGGGAGTGAAATTACGGAGAATGCATTAGCCAATGCACAAGAGATGTTAGATTTAGCCTCTTAATACTACTCAGTAGCATACAATACGCATTATTAATACACGACCATCCGCATAAATAACGATGTAAAAATAAACTCGTTGCGCAATCTTTCTTATCATAGGTTCTTGCTGATGCCATCATGCAATAACCAAACCGTAGAAGAAGATTAATTTTGCGATAAAAACCTGTATAATGCTCAAATGATTTGATTTTCAACTTGAGTATGTATTCATGCCTATAAATTTTACTAAAATTTTTCAGGATAGCTGGAATTTTATCCAGAACCAGCGCCAAATTACGCTGACATTCCTCTCTGCTTTTTTCATTAGCAATGTCGTAATCAGTATCTTACTGGAGGCCACTGCTGCTACGGACCCTATCCCACAAGGTAATGAAGAATTGAGCCAAGTTTTAGGAATTAGTGCCGCAACACCAAGTACCGCAATCTCTATCCTGATTTATCAATTTCTTTACGTGTTATTATCAAGCTGGTGTCTTGTTTCGATTCATAACATCAGCCAAAAGGGGACATTTTCTTTAGCATATAATTTAAGTCATGCGATGAAACGAGTTGTTGGTGTGTTGCTGATTAATATTATTTTATTACTCCCGATCATTATTGGTGTTTCTGAAATTTTCTTCTCTTTAGTCATTACGAAACAGCAATCCTCGATTTTTTCCTTATTGTCACTGGCGCTCGGCGTTTACTTATTTATTCGTTTTTGTTTAGCCTCTGTACATTACTTAATTGCCAACACAACGATTGGTCAAGCCTTCCAAATAACGTGGCGAGCAAGTACAAAACGGGTTGCGCCGTTATTCTTATACTGCTTAATCCTGCACTTTCTTTTACCTTTACTTATGCGGCATCTCTCTGCATTAGGCATTAATCTTGTATTAGAACTGGTGATTGAATTAATTACTGCATTTTTAATCGTGTTCTCACTGGTTTTCACTTATCGTTTTTATACTATTTTCATGCAGAAGGCGTAATTAACAATGAAACAACTCCTCGAATTTATTCCACTGATCTTATTTTTTGCTGTCTATAAATTAGTTGGCATTCGCGAAGCCGCATTAACGTTAATGGTCGCCACAGTGATTCAATTGATTATTCTCAAACTAAAATACGGTAAAGTCGAAAAACAACAGATTATCATGGGGATCGCCGTAGTATTCTTTGGTGCCTTAACCGCTTATTTTAATCAGCTTGAATACTTAAAATGGAAAGTCACAATTGTATATGCCATCTTCGCATTAGTGTTACTGGTTAGCCAATATGTGTTTAAAAAGAACTTAATTAAACTCATGCTGAGTAAAGATCAAAATGTAGTCTTACCTGAAAACGCATGGAATACATTGAATCTTGGCTGGGTATGTTTCTTTCTTTTATGTATGTTAATCAACACCTATATTAGCCACTATTTATCCGATGATGCGTGGGTAGATTTTAAAACATTCGGTATTCTTGGTATGACTCTCGTTGCAACGGTACTTACGGGCGTATACATTTATCGTTATCTTCCAAAAAACAATATGAATAACAAGGAATAAGTATGACAACCCTAATCGATTCTTTAAAAAATACAGATTCAAGAGGCACACTTTTACTACGTACTCTTGCGATGCCATCTGACACGAATGCGAATGGCGATATTTTTGGTGGCTGGATTATGTCACAAATGGATATGGGGGGAGCCATTTTAGCAAAAGAAATCGCACATGGTCGTGTTGTTACCATCGCTGTCGATAGTATGACATTTATCCGTCCAATTGCGGTAGGAGATGTGGTGTGCTGCTATGGTAAATGCCTCAGTGTTGGACGTTCATCAATTAAAATTAAAATGGAAGTTTGGGTAAAAAAAGTCGCTAGCGAACCAATTGGTGAGCGTTATTGTGTAACAGAAGCCGTCTTTACTTTTGTTGCAGTTGATCAAGAAGGACGCCCGCGTTCCGTACCAAGAGAAAATAACCCAGAATTAGAATACGCCTTATCTCAAGTTAACCAATAAGGAGAATGGCGATGATGTACTATGTTATTTTTGCTCAAGATAAACCCAATACTCTCACGCAACGTTTAGCCGTGAGAGAAAAACACTTAGCCCGTTTAACTCAGCTACAAGCAGAGGAACGTTTACTTGTCGCAGGACCTAATCCTGCAATAGATGATGAAAATCCAGGGGAAGCCGGTTTCACAGGCTCAACTGTCATTGCTCAATTTGCTAGTTTAGAGGAAGCAAAACGATGGGCAGACGAAGATCCTTATGTTGAAGCAGGTGTTTATGGTGAAGTCATCGTCAAACCCTTTAAGCGAGTCTTCTAACTTCAAGGCTGCCAGAACTCAACAAGTGGGTGAGCTCCTCTCACCCACTTTTTCTTACTCGCCCAACCGAACATCATAGGCACTTTTTCCCCAAAGTGCGGTCTAATTTGTAGCAAATTCTTCTAAGGTATTTTTTAGAGCATCTCATGAAATCATTCTCTTTTTTTACACTCAGTGGCTTACTTTACTGTATGTCGGGCTTTCTTTTCGCAGAGAATCAAACCGCTTCGCCTTCAGAAAAACCTGTTGCGCCAAGTAATCTCACCCAACTTACATCGGAACCGACCGCTCAACAAACATCACGCCAGATCTATCGCAAAATTCAGCAATTATTAACCCGTTCACAAAGTCAGGCAACATTACAAATTGTGCAACCTTTATTAGTCGAGCTCCAAAGCTACCCACTTTATCCCTATGCACAATACTCTTATTTGAAAGCCAATAAAACTGCATTACGTTTGGACATGATCGAGGATTATCAGCAACAGTATCCTGATTTGCCTTTTGCCATAGACTTGAAAAAAGTATGGCTACAACAAGCACAAACGCAACAAAATTGGTCATCTATTATCGAAAATCAAGCGAGCCTGCCATCCGACCGCATGTCTCGCTGCATTATTTTACAAGCGGAGTACAATAGCCAACCCACATTGAGCGTTACTACTCATCCTATGTGGTACACACAGGTAGAACAACTGTGGCTTATTGGTGAAAGCTTACCAAAACAATGCGATCCCCTTTTAGCACAATGGATTGAAATGGGTCAGCTGACAGACGAATTAATAAAAGCACGAGCCGTTTTAGCATTTGAACAAAAAAACCAAGGCTTATTGAGTTATTTACAACAACAAGCCAAAAAAACAGAAATCAAACAATGGGTATCGGATCTTTCTCAGCTAATCAATGCACCATTACAATTACAACAACCTCATTCAATCTTTTATCCACCTCAAATTGCCCCCACTGATACATTGGCAAAGCGAGTCGTCCTACAGCATTTCCCACTATTGATTAAAAATCTTAAAGAAAACACATTTGTCAATCAATCTGATCCCTTTGCGACTTATGAAGCTTGGAGCAAAGCACTCAAGCTATCCGCAGAAGAAACAAAACAATGGAAAAAAATACTCATTAGTCACTTATTTGATAGTGACGACAACAGTCTGCAACAATGGCGTGATACTACACTTGTCGCATTAAAAGACGATGGACTCACCGAACGTCGAATACGAACTGCACTTCGTGAAAAAAAACCGTTAACGCCATGGCTGAACTTATTGTCTGATAACGCAAAAAATAAAGATGAATGGCGTTATTGGCAAGCTTATACTCTCGCACAACATGCCGAAACCAAAAATCAAGCCCAATCTATGCTAGCAACGTTAGCGAAACAACGCGGCTTTTATCCAATGTTAGCCAGTACGGAACTAGGTATTCCCTATCGCCCAGAAATGTTGACATTTGTTCTAAGTAAAGCAACATCGATACCCAGCATTTATGCAGGTCCGCTTGCTCGTATTAATGAACTACGCGAATTAAATGACGAGAGCAATATGAACTTAGAGTGGAAAACATTACTTGATAAAAGTAGTTTTGAACAAAAATTAGCACTCGCAAGTTATGCCACGCAACAAGCATGGTTTGATCTGGCTGTTGAAGCCACAATTCAAGCCAAAGCTTGGGGCTATATTGCGTTACGTTTACCCAATGCTTATATGCCATGGTTCGATTTACACTTAAATAATAAAAATATTGACCGCACTTTCGCGATGGCAATCGCTCGTCAAGAAAGTGCGTGGAAACACAATGTGTCCTCTCGTGCTAATGCTCATGGTTTAATGCAATTATTACCAAGCACCGCTAAACAAACTGCACAACAAGCTGAATTACCTTATACCCATGAAAGCCAGCTGTTTGATCCCTTTGATAACATCATGTTAGGGTCCCACCACTTACAAGAATTGTATGATAAATATGGCAATAATCGTATTCTCATCGCCGCGGCTTACAATGCTGGCGCCAGCCGAGTTGACCGTTGGTTAATGAATGCAAATGGCAAACTGACTATGGCGGAATTTATCGCTTCTATTCCGTTTTATGAAACGCGTGGCTATGTACAAAATGTCTTAACATACGATCTGTATTATCAAATTTTACAGAATAGACCCCAGCAAACATTTAGCCAAGATGAATATAATCGCTTATACTAGTGCGACAATTTAACTAGGAGGATAAAATTATGTATGTGAGTCGCGATCTGGCACAGTGGCAAGCATTTGTAGACATGTTACGTACTGCTTTTGAGCAAGGAAAAGAACAAGATATATTAACGTTATTATTGACACCAGATGAACGCGATTCAATCGGATTACGTTTACAAATTGTGGCGCAACTTTTAGATAAAACCATTCCGCAACGAGAAATACAACAAAATCTCAATACGAGCGCTGCCACAATTACGCGTGGCTCCAATATGATTAAAACAATGCCACCTGAATTTATGTTATGGATCAAAGAACAATTAGATGAGCAAGCGAAAACACACCACTAAACGAGGTTTTCCTTTTCTCTCTTGTTGGCATCAGGCTAAGCGAATCACATTTCGTAGCATCGTATTTCTCCTG
This sequence comes from Pasteurella multocida subsp. multocida OH4807, assembly GCA_000973525.1. Lineage (NCBI taxonomy): Bacteria > Pseudomonadati > Pseudomonadota > Gammaproteobacteria > Pasteurellales > Pasteurellaceae > Pasteurella > Pasteurella multocida. The sequence goes on from CP004391.1 coordinate 533,206, forward strand.
CTGACGTTAATCGTGAGCGTTTTCTTATTTCGGTTTGTGCCACTCCCGATGTCATCGTACATGGCGCAAAAGAAAATTGGCTATTTGCTGCAAGGCGACCTTCACTACGAAACACACTACCAATGGACAAATATTGAAGAGATTGCCTGGTCTATGCAGCTCGCCGTTTTAGCAAGCGAAGACCAGCGTTTCCCTGATCACTTTGGTTTTGATTGGCACGCAATCAAAAGTGCATTACAGCACAACAAATCTGCCAAAACCATACGCGGCGGCTCCACGATTAGCCAACAAACAGCCAAAAATGTTTATTTATGGCATGGACAAAGCTGGTTACGCAAAGGGATTGAAGTGCCTATCACGCTATTATTAGAAACTCTGTGGTCTAAAAAACGTATTCTGGAAGTCTATCTTAATATTGCCGAATTTGGACCAGGTATTTTTGGTGTAGAAGCGGCAAGCCAACATTACTTTAAAAAATCCGCGAAACAGTTGACCCAATCTGAATCTGCGCTCTTAGCTGCTGTACTGCCCAATCCTATTGTATTCAAAACCAATAAACCTAGCCCTTATGTATTACGTCGACAACAACGTATTATGTGGCAAATGCGTTTATTAGGAAAAGGTTATTTAAGTCAATTAAATAACCCTAAAAGGTATAATACGCAATAAGGGAAAATAAAAACGCTCAACCACTGTTGAGCGTTTTTATTATTCTTCACGAGCATGATTAATCGTGTACTTCGGAATTTCCACAACTAAATCTTCTTTTCCAACCAAACATTGACAACTTAAACGGCTGTCGACTTCTAATCCCCATGCTTTATCTAACATATCATCTTCATCTTCAGTACTTTCATTTAAGCTATCAAAGCCTTCACGAATAATGACATGGCAGGTTGTACACGCACAAGATTTATCGCAAGCATGTTCAATTTCAATCCCTGCATCCAATGCAACATCTAATAAGTTTTCCCCTTCTGCCACATCTAACGCTAACCCTTCAGGGCACAAATCATCATGGGGTAAAAAAACAACTTTTGGCATGTGTTATTATCCTATTTCTTTTCACATTATTTCTGACTAATGACCTCATCAACTGCTTTTCCAGCTAATGCGGCACGAATTGATTTGTCCATTCTACGCGCTGCAAACTCTTGGGTGGCTAAATCAAGCTGTTTGATGCCTTGCTTAATTTCTTGTGTATCCCCTTCTTTTTGCAAACGTGCTAAAGAAATAATTGCATTTTTAACCGCACTTAATTCTTCATCATTTAATAACTCTTGATCATAGCTCAACGCCGCACGCACACTTTCAAGCACTCGCTCAGCTTCCACACGTTGTTCAGCTAATAAACGTGCTTGAATATCTTCTTTCGCATTGAGCATCGATGCCTTGAGCATCGCAGCAATCTCGTCATCTGTTAATCCATAAGATGGCTTCACTTGAATAGAGGATTGAACCCCTGTAGATTTTTCCATGGCCGTGACACTGAGCAACCCATCAGCATCAACCTGATAAGTAACACGGATATGGGCTGCCCCTGCTGCCATTGGCGGAATGCCACGTAATGTAAAACGTGCAAGTGATCGGCAATCTCCAACCATTTCACGTTCACCTTGTACGATGTGTACTGACATCGCGGTTTGCCCATCTTTAAACGTAGTAAACTCTTGCGCTCGCGCCACTGGAATCGTCGTATTACGTGGAATAATTTTTTCCACTAAACCACCCATAGTTTCGATCCCTAATGAAAGTGGAATTACATCAAGCAATAACATTTCAGAATCTGGTTTGTTACCCACTAAAATATCTGCTTGAATCCCTGCGCCTAGCGCGACAACTTTATCTGGATCGATAGAGGTTAATGGTTCTTTTTTAAAGAACTCAGCCACTTGCTCACGCACAAATGGCACGCGAGTCGAACCACCGACCATTACGACTTCGCAAACTTCATCTACGCTCACATTCGCATCTTTTAACGCACGACGACAAGCCAATAATGAACGTTTTACTAAGCCTTGAATTAATTGATTAAATTCTTCACGACTAATTTTGCCAGTCCAACCTTGATAACAAATTTCAGTTTCTGTGTTATTTGTCAATGCGATTTTAATTTGTGTTGCTAATTCTGTTAATTGACGTTGTTGCTGGGCGTTTTGTGGTGCAATACCTGATTGGCTCACAATCCAATCCATTAATTGATGGTCAAAATCATCACCACCAAGTGCGGTATCACCGCCAGTAGCTAAAACTTCAAAGACACCTTTTGATAAACGTAAAATAGAAATATCAAATGTCCCACCACCTAAATCATAAACCGCAATGACGCCTTCTTGCCCACTATCAAGCCCGTAAGCAATGGCGGCGGCAGTTGGCTCATTTAATAAACGTAATACGTGAATACCCGCTAATTTGGCGGCATCTTTTGTGCTTTGGCGTTGTGCATCATCAAAATACGCAGGAACCGTAATCACAGCCCCAGCAAGTTGCCCAGCCAAGCGCTGTTCTGCAAGTGCGGCTAATTTTTTTAAAATTTCAGCAGAGATTTCAACTGGACTCAATAACCCTTTTGCTGTGTTCAACAAGGGTAAACCATTTTCACTTGCTTCAAATTGATAAGGCAAATTAGGATAACGTTGTTGCACATCCTGTAAGCTCCGTCCGATCAAACGCTTGACCGACACAACTGTATTCTTAGGATCTTGACTCGCAATCTCTCCCGCCTCATAGCCCACTAATACGTTATCTGATTGAAAATGTACAATTGACGGGAGCAATGGACGTGCTTGCTCATCTAATAAAATATCAACTTTCCCACTACGTACTGTCGCAATTAATGAATTTGTTGTCCCTAAATCAATTCCTACTGCTAATTTATGCTGATGAGGCGCGGCGCTTTGACCGGGTTCTGCAATTTGAAGTAATGCCATTGTTTATCTCTTGTTTTAATACTGGTGCTTATTATAGCAGGTTTGTTGACATAATCCTTTTTAAAAATCGAAGAGCTTTTCTTCTACTCGCTCCACTTCTGCCACTAATTTTTTGATAAAACGCAGCTTGTCATTGAGTGCCTTTGCCTGTTGCCATTGCTGAGTAGAAAGTGCATCAGCTAATTGAATTAAAATAGCTTGTTGAGCCTGTGTAATGTCTGTCGAGAAATCAGTGAGCCGATCATTGTCACGTTGTGCTTCAATTTCTTCTAATGCTTCACGCCACTGCATTTGCTGCATTAAAAAAGCCATATCATGATGACGTTCTTCGTCACTAGCTGACGATGTTCCTGTATGAAGACGAATAATGCAGTCAGCACGTAAGATAGGATCCTTTAGCATTTGTAACGCATCATTCACTTCAGCCGATTTTTGCATCGCTAAACGTTGCTCTTGAGCAGAATACGCAGTGAAATTATCGGGATGTAATGATTTTTGCAAAGCGAGATAACGGCTTGATAGTAAGGTCTGATCAATATGGAAATCAACAGGTAACTCAAAAATTTCGAATGGATTCATCTTTAACTCAACGTAATAACAACTCATCTAAACGTGAAAACTTTCACCACAACCACATTGCTCTTTAACATTCGGGTTATTAAATTTAAAGCCTTCATTTAATCCTTCTTTTGCAAAATCTAGCTCTGTTCCTTCTAAGTAAACAAGACTCTTCGCATCCACAATGATTTTTACACCATGTTGTTCAAACACATGATCATCTTCATGTAACTCATCAACAAATTCAAGAACATAAGCCAATCCTGAGCAACCTGATGTTTTAATCCCTAAGCGTAAACCGATCCCTTTGCCTCGATTAGTCAAGAATGTTCTCACTCGTTCAGCGGCGGTTTCAGTAAGAGAAATACCCATTAAATTTATCCCCTATTCTTTCAGACTAAAGGGGCAATCCTGCCCCATTTAGTTTGTGATTATTTTGCTTCTTTTTTGGCTTTATAATCTGCAATTGCGGCTTTTATCGCATCTTCAGCAAGAATTGAACAGTGTACTTTGACTGGCGGCAATTCTAATTCTTCAGCAATTTGACTATTTTTAATCGCCTGCGCTTCATCTAACGATTTGCCTTTCACCCATTCTGTGATTAATGAACTTGACGCAATCGCTGAACCGCACCCATAGGTTTTGAATTTTGCATCTTCAATGATGCCATCATCATTCACTTTAATTTGAAGCTGCATGACATCACCACACGCAGGGGCACCTACCATACCCGTTCCAACATTGGTGTCTTTTTTATCTAAAGCCCCCACATTACGAGGATTCTCATAGTGATCAATTACTTTATCGCTGTATGCCATTTTATGTTCCTTCCAGTTTAACGAAAGTGCGAGAGTCATTTTCTAAAAGTTGTTAAAAAACAACCGCACTTTTAATTTCAATGCGATGTAGAGTAAGGCTCTCGCCTACACTACGTTACAGTTCTCAAACGTTAGTGGTGTGTCCACTCAATCGTACTTAAATCGATTCCTTCTTTATACATATCCCAAAGTGGAGATAACTCTCGCAATTTCTCAACTGCATTTTTCACCAAATTAATCGTGTAATCAATTTCTTCTTCTGTCGTATAGCGGCCTAACGTGAAACGAATTGAACTGTGTGCGAGTTCATCATTTAAACCTAACGCACGTAATACATACGAAGGCTCTAAACTCGCAGAAGTACAAGCAGATCCTGAAGATACCGCAATGTCACGTAACGCCATCATTAATGATTCACCTTCAACATAATTGAAACTAATGTTTAAGTTACTATCTAAACGGTGTTCCATTGAACCATTAACATAAGTTTCTTCAATGTTTTTTAAACCATGATATAAGCGATCACGTAATGCTTTTAGACGAGGCATTTCTGTTGCCATTTCTTCCTTACAAATACGATATGCTTCGCCCATACCTACAATTTGATGCACTGGCAATGTGCCTGAACGCATACCACGCTCATGACCACCACCATGAATAATAGCTTCTAAACGTACACGTGGTTTACGGCTAACATATAATGCCCCGATCCCTTTTGGTCCATAAAGCTTGTGGCTTGACATCGACATTAAGTCTACTTTTAATTCAGCCAAATTAATCGGTAACTTCCCGACGCTTTGCGTCGCATCAACATGAAATAAAATTTTGCGCGCGCGACATAATTCACCAATTGTCGCAATATCTTGGATCACACCAATTTCGTTATTCACGTGCATAATCGATACTAAAATCGTATCATCTCGCATAGCATGTTTTAATTCGTCTAAATCAATTAACCCATCTGATTTTGGGTTTAGATAAGTCACTTCAAAGCCTTCACGCTCAAGTTGACGACAGGTATCTAAAACGGCTTTGTGCTCTGTTTTGCAAGTGATGATATGCTTACCCTTTGTTTGATAAAAATGTGCCGCACCTTTAATTGCCAAATTATCAGACTCTGTTGCACCAGAAGTGAAAACAATTTCTCGAGAATCCGCTCCAATTAAATCAGCAATATGGTTACGCGCAACATCTACAGCTTCTTCTGCCTGCCAACCGAATTTATGTGAACGTGATGCTGGATTACCAAAGTTGCCGTCAACTGTTAAGTATTCCATCATTTTTTTTGCAACACGTTCATCCACAGGACAAGTCGCTGCATAATCAAGGTAAATAGGTAATTTCATTTCTTCTCTCACTCCTAAAAAATTCACTTTCTAACTTCACTTAGTACAAGCTTAGTTATCTAAAATAATTAAATTATCAAAATCCCCATGAAATTCAATTGATGCACATTTTTGGCGATTTTGTTCAACAAGCTCAGCAAGGCTAATCTCATTTAGAAAATCTTCAATACGCTGGCTTAATCCCATCCAGAGTGAATGCGTCAAGCATTCTGCACCATCTTGACAATCGCCACGTCCTAAACAACGCGTCACATCAATATTTTCATTTACTGCGTTAATCACCATGCCAACCGAAATTTTATCTGCCGATAAGCCTAATTGATATCCCCCACCTGGTCCACGGACACTTTTGACTAGTCCATGTCGACGCAATTTAGCAAATAACTGCTCTAAATATGAAAGCGAAATATGCTGTCTTTCAGAAATATCAGACAAACTAACCGGGCCTCTGTTTGAATGTAATGCAATATCAAGAATCGCAGTTACCGCATAGCGTCCTTTCGATGTTAATTTCATCTTGTCTTCCTTCAATGTAATAAATAACTTTCGAATATTTACATATCAGACTAAATTAGTCAACTATTCAGAAATCCTATTTTAACCGTTTTTCAACCGCACTCAGCATACCTTGTAAAATATTCAGCTCATTCTTTTCAATTTCTGCCCGTTGATATAAACGGCGGAGTTTCAACATAACTGCTTGATTTTGAATGAAACCTAGTTTGGTATACAGTTGCTCGGTTTGTGTAAAAAAATACTCTATTTCAGTATGTTTTGGATAGATATTTTCTATTATTGCAAGTGGTAATGGCTTTTCTTGTTGGGCTAAATAAGCCATACGTAATTCATAACAAATGAGTTGCACAGCCATTGCCAAATTCAATGAAGAATACTCTGGATTGGCAGGAATAGTCAGATGATAACGGCATTTTAACAACTCTTCATTTGTCAGTCCGATCCGTTCGCGTCCAAATACAATTGCAACTTTTTGCTCGCTCGCACAACTTATGGTTTTTTCTCCACATTCACGGGGTTCAATTAAAGTGTGTTGTAGATGGCGTAAGCGAGCACTCGTCCCAATCACTAAAGCACAATCTGCGATGGCATCCTCAAAACAATTTGTTATCACCGCGCGTTTCACCACGTCTTCAGCACCCGCAGCCAAAGCCAATGCTTGTTCATCAATCGGCTGTTTAGGCGAAACAAGATATAAATGTTGTAGCCCCATTGTTTTCATTGCTCGTGCAGCAGAGCCAATATTTCCTGTATGCGAGGTTTCAACTAAAACAATTCTAATATTTTCCAACATAGACAACTTATCCTATCGCAAATAGGTGCTATTTTAGCATAATACCCACTATTTTTAGTCAAGAACTCGGCGTTTTTTTACTAAAATTTCAATAAAAAATCGAGGAATCGGCGCTTAATACTCCTTTGACTGACTGCCCATCTCCCACTCTGATGTATGACGACTTTCCATTCGATGGGGAGGAGCCAAACGGCATTTAAATAGTTCTCGCTATTGCATTGAAAAATATTTATAATATTTAACCCTACATGTTCTTTAAAATCTGGTGGAAACAATGAATCCAATGTTAAATATCGCAATTCGTGCGGCACGAAAAGCGGGCAATATAATTGCTAAAAATTATGAACGCCGTGATGACATTCAAACGACATTAAAAAGCGCAAATGATTATGTAACAAATATCGATAAAGCTTCAGAAGAAGCAATTATTGAAATCATCAAAAAATCTTATCCAGAACATACGATCATTACGGAAGAAAGTGGTGCGTTAGAAGGGAAAGAGAGCGATATTCAATGGATTATTGATCCGCTAGATGGCACAACAAACTTTGTGAAAGGTTTGCCACATTTCTCTGTTTCTATTGCAATTCGTGTAAAAGGTCGTACTGAAGTCGGCGTTGTCTATGATCCTATTCGTAATGAACTCTTCACCGCTGTCCGTGGCGAAGGCGCAAAATTAAATGACATGCGTTTACGAGTAGAAAATAAACGTGAATTAGATGGTGCAATACTTGCAACAGGTTTCCCATTCAAAAAAGCACGTTTAATGCCGACGCAATTTGCGATGATGAACAATTTGATTAAACAAGCCGCTGATTTCCGTCGTACAGGTTCTGCTGCCTTAGATTTATGTTATGTTGCTGCCTGCCGTGTAGATGGCTATTTTGAAATGGACATCAAAGCATGGGATGTGGCTGCTGGTGACTTAATTGTACGCGAAGCAGGAGCGTTAGTCTCTGATTTTTACGGTGGACATCAATATTTAACTTGTGGACATATTATTGCAGCGACACCTCGTGTAATGAAAGACATGCTCAACCATATTCAACCTTGCCTTAGTGATGAATTTAAGCTGTAATTGAACACAATAAAAAAATACCCCACGATGATAACGGGGGTATTTTTTATCTCGCGTGCGCCGCGCGACACCTCACGAATGAGTTGAATTTATGCTATCCAGATAACGCGCTAATTCTTCTACATCTGACAACCATACCTGCTCCAATTGGGTAATCCATTCTGTAATATGCATTGCCCAATGAGGATTGTCAGGATCTTGAGCCTGTGCGGCAAGTTGTTGCACACGTTTTAAACCGACCGAAGCTGCCGCCCCTTTGATTTTATGTGCTGCGGAAAGCACGTCAGGTTTCTTTTCTTGATCTTGTTGATAAGCAGTAAAGGCACTTAACAACTCCTTCAAATAGTCTGGCATCGTATTTTTAAATAAAGCGAGGCTATTTTGTAAAAATCCAACCCCTAACATCTCCACGAGCTCATTTAGCATTTTTAGATCAAAGTGAGCAAGACTGGACGTCTGTTCCGTTGTTTTTTTTAACGCTAAATTGACCGCACTTTCATCACCAAAATAGTCGATCAAGCACGTTGTCAACTCCTCTAAGGAAAGTGGCTTACGTAAAACATCATCCATGCCATTTTGTTGGTAATCTTTTTTGTTATGCATCACATTAGCCGTTAATGCAATCAAAGGAGGTAAAAAATCGTACTCACCGATTTCATAGCCATGTCGTAAATGTTTAGCCACATCAAAGCCTGACATATCTGGCAATTGAATATCTAATAGCAACAAGTCATACTCATTCTGCTCAAATTTTTCAATGGCTTGTTGCCCTGTCATCGCGACATCCACCACATACCCTAATTTTTCAAGGACAGATTTAGCAACAACAACATTAACCTCAATATCTTCGACCAACAAAATATTCAATGTGGTTGGAATGTGATTTTCACTTGCAATAGGCTTATCGACTTCTTTAACTGGTAACATAAGGGTAAAGCATGAACCCTTTCCTAGCTGACTTGTCGCACATAAATCGCCCCCCATTAGCTGAGCAATGGTTTTAGAGACGGCTAATCCGATCCCACTACCAGAGGGTTTATTTTCACTTGATTGCACTTGATAATACATATCAAATACACGAGGCAATTCATCAGCAGGAATCCCGACTCCCGTATCCGTTACACTGAAAGCGATTTGATGTGCCGAAACACGTTTAACATTTAAAGCCACGCTTCCTTTAGTCGTAAATTTCACGGCATTACCAATCAAGTTCCACAGAATTTGGCTCAAACGCGCATAATCCAGCATCAACCAATGTGGCAAATGACGGTCTGTTACCAATTGAAAATCGAGTTTCTTTTGCTGTGCTAATAAACTCGCAAAATTACTAATATCATTGAGAAAACTATGCAACTCCACTTCCTTGACATTCAATTCGATACGCCGTGCATCAATTTTTTCGAGATCAATGATGTCACTAAAAATATGCCCAAGTGAAATCGCACTCACGTTAATCGTTTTTAAATAATTACGTTGCTGCTCTGTCAAATCTTCGTCTAACAAAATTCGACTCAAGCCAATGATCCCATTTAATGGTGTACGTAATTCATGACTAATAGTTGCCATTAAGCGCGTTTTATCACGGCTGGTTTTTTCGATGTTATCTAAAGCAATAGACAACTTTTTCTCAGCAATGACACGCTCTGAGACTTCATTACGTAAATTATTGACTAATTGGGACAGCCCTTGACGAGAATGTTCCAGTTTTTCAACCAAAACAGTAAAAAAATAAATGACAAAAGGAGCAGAAATGAGACCAAAAGTAATCGAACGAATCAGATCAATCCAATACACTTCACCAATAATAAATAAACTTAACAGTGCCTGTGTACATAATGCCAGAATAGCTAAAACGATCAGACCAAGAATAGAAAATTTCACTCGCCCTAAACGAATCACCCAATCCACATATTTCTGCGTAAAATATCGTATATTTTTCATTATCTTAGGTTACCTGAGTAAACATAATTTGCGCTATTGTATCACCAACTTAATAACGTAAGAAGTAAACTCTTTCATCTCATCTTTGCCTGTACAAATAACAACGCCCTCTTTATCAAACAAAGAGGGCGTCACTCAGATCATCCTTGTATAGCAGGCTGCATTATTTTTCTGAGACAGTGACTCGCCAACAGTTATGAATATGCTTATTGCGTTCAAAATCGAGTGGGCGTGTTTTCTCTGAAATATCCACCGCACTTAAACCCAATTCGGTCAATCCAGCGAAGTCCATTTTGAAGCCACGTTTGTTATTGGAAAAGACGATTATGCCATTTGGTCGCAAAATACGCTTTAAATTGGTCATCAATTTAATGTGATCACGCTGCACATCCCAGCTGTCCTCCATACGTTTTGAGTTAGAAAATGTCGGAGGATCCACGAAAATCAAATCAAATTGACGATCACAACGTGCAAGCCATTGTAAACAGTCTGCTTGAATGAGCTTGTGCTGTTTGCCTTCCAAATCATTGAGCAATAAATTCTGTTCTGCCCAGTTTAAATAGGTGTTCGACATATCCACTGTGGTGGTAGATTTTGCCCCGCCCAATGCAGCGTGTACCGTTGCCGACCCGGTGTAAGCAAACAGATTTAAGAAATCTTTCCCTTTTGCCATTTCACCCAACATTTTGCGGGTTAAACGGTGATCGAGGAATAAACCTGTATCCAAATAATCCGTTAAATTCACCCATAATTTTGCGCCATACTCATTGACATAAAAATACTCACCTTTATTGGCTAATTTTTCATATTGATTCGTGCCTTTTTGTTTTTGGCGAACCTTTAAAATCAGCTTATTGGTTTCAACGCCAGTCACTTGTAACGTCGCGGTTACCGCATCTAATAAACGTTGGCGTGCTTTATTTTCATCAATATTTTTTGGCGCAGCATATTCTTGCACAACGATATGATCGTCATAGCAATCCACCGCTAAGTTATACTCTGGCAGATCGGCATCATAGAGACGATAAGCATTCAGACCTTGTTGATTCGCCCATTTTTCAACTTTTTTGATGTTTTTTTGCAGACGGTTAGCAAAATCAACCGCCACAGGTGTTGCTGAAGTGCGGTCAAATTCTAACGCATTTTCTACCGCACTTTTTTGCAATTCAGAGGCAGGACGAGCGCTGATACGATAGTTTTTTTGTACACATTCTAGCGGACCATTTTTGGCTTTAAATTGACGGTATGAGCGCAAACGTAAGCAGTCTAACAATGTAGGTTCTGCACTGAATACCGACACATTCCAATCGGCAAATTGGTCTTTTAAACGCTGACCAAACACAGAATATAACGCAATTAATGCTGGGGTTGTGCCTAAACGCTCACCATAAGGGGGGTTACAAATCACTGTCCCTTTTTCCTCTGCAAATGGATTTTTTAATCCAGCCACATCACCTTGTTGCCATTGGATTAAATGGGCAACGCCTGCATTTTGAGCATTGCGTTTTGCTTTTTGTAATACTCGATGGTCTAAATCAAAGCCATAAAAATTCGCTTTATGTTCTTTGTTAAACTCTTGTTCTGCTAATGCTACCGCTTCGCCTTTGATTTTATCCCAAGCACTTTGATTATGCCCTTTCCAAGAATCAAAGCCCCAATATAAGCGATGTAACTGCGGTGCAATTTTTGCTTGCATTTGTGCCGCTTCAATAAGCAACGTCCCCGAACCACACATTGGATCAATTAATGGCGAGCACACTTCCCAACCTGAACGTAACACAATGGCTGCCGCTAACGTTTCACGTAATGGCGCTTTGCCAGTATCCTCACGATAGCCACGCATATGCAATGCTTCACCGCTTAAATCTAAAGAGATCACCAATTCTTCACGATTTAAATACGCATGAATACGGACATCGGGATAATCTTTATCCACATTCGGACGGGCTTTGCCTGCACGTTCAAAATAATCCACAATCCCGTCTTTAACACGCATTGCACCAAACTGAGTATGGCGAATTTCTCGGTTAGTCCCGTTAAAATCCACCATAAAATTGGCTTTTTCATCGAAATAATCCAGCCAATGTTGACTGACGACAGCTGAATATAAATCAAGGTCGCTGTAAATTTTGGTGTGCACAATCGGCAATAACACACGAGACGCTAAACGAGTCCAAAGCAAGACACGATATTGTGTTTCATCATCGGCCTGAAAATGTACCCCACCTTGCGCCACTTGGCATGCCGTTGCGCCTAATTCGGTTAGCTCGTTTTTTAATAATTCTTCAAACCCACGTGCTGTAGTAGCAAAAAGTTGTTTCATTGGTGATCTCTACTCATAAAATGAAGGAAAATTATAACAGGTTTTACACTCGAAAAGAGAATGAAAAACAAAGTGCGGTCGAAACTGTTGGAATTTCTACCGCACTTTGTCTTCACGCTTCAGCAATGCGCACAACTATTTCACTTGCATACCAGGTTTTGCACCAGCATCGACATCCAGTAAGAATAAATCACTACCGCCTGTACCTGCACTTAAGATCATCCCTTCAGATAAGCCGAATTTCATTTTACGTGCTGCAAGGTTTGCAATCACAATCACAAAACGACCTTCAAGTTCTTCTGGTTTATCATAAGCCGCTTTGATACCAGAGAACACTTGGCGAGTGTGATCGCCTAAGTCTAATTCAAAACGCAATAATTTATTTGCTTCTGGTACAGCTTCACATTTAATCACTTTTGCTACACGTAAATCTAATTTCGCAAAATCATCGATAGTGATCGTTTCTGCAATCGGTTCAACTTGGCTTGCAGGTTCTACTTTTGCCGAGTTCTTTTGATCTAATGCTTGCTGTGCTGCAAATTGTTCTTTCGTTTCGTCCACAATCGCCTCAATGTGTTTTGGATCTAAACGTTGTGCCAACGCTTTGAAGGGTAAAATTTGATGATTTAATAATGGCGCATTTAAGCTTTCCCAATTTAATTCATCTTGTAAAAATGCTTCCGCACGCTCGATAATTTGTGGAATAACTGGTTTCAAATAGATCGCTAACACACGGAATAATTGTAACGCCATTGAACAAACCGCTTGTAATTCCGCATCACGACCTTCTTCTTTTGCAATTACCCAAGGGGCTTTATCGTCAATGTATTTGTTCGCTTTGTCCGCTAATAGCATCACTTCACGCACCACTTTACCGAACTCTCGTTCTTCATAATAAGTGGCAATCTGCGCTGATTTTTCAACAAATTCTGCTAATAATTCAGGTTCTGCGATCTCTGCAGCTAATTTACCGTCAAAACGTTTAGTAATGAAACCCGCGCTACGTGAAGCCAAGTTCACGAATTTATTCACCACATCCGCATTTAAACGTTGTACAAAATCATCAAGATTTAAGTCTAAATCTTCAATACGGTTGTTTAATTTCGCTGCATAGTAATAACGTAAATATTCAGGCGCTAAGTGGCGTAAATAAGTGGATGCTTGGATAAATGTACCGCGAGATTTTGACATTTTCACGCCATTTACGGTGACATAACCGTGTGCAAAAACGTTCGTCGGTTTTCGTAAATCACAACCTTCTAACATGGCTGGCCAGAATAGGCTGTGGAAATAAACGATGTCTTTACCGATGAAGTGATAAAGCTCAGCGGTGCTGTCTTTTTTCCAGAAATCATCAAAATTTAAACCGCTCTTATCGCACAGATTTTTGAACGATGCCATATAGCCAATAGGGGCATCTAACCAAACATAGAAATATTTGTCTTCTGTATCTGGAATTTTAAAACCAAAATAAGGCGCATCGCGCGAAATATCCCATTGTTGTAAACCTGATTCAAACCATTCTTGCATTTTGTTCGCAATTTCAGGTTGTAACGAGCCCGATTTAATCCACTCTTCCAACATTCCTTCAAATGCAGGTAAGTCAAAAAAGAAATGCTCCGAATCTTTTAAAACAGGTGTCGCACCCGATACTACAGAGCGTGGGTTAATCAATTCTGTTGGGCTATAAGTAGAAGAACAGACTTCACAGTTATCACCATATTGATCTTCTGCTTTACATTTTGGGCAAGTGCCTTTTACAAAGCGATCTGGTAAGAACATTCCTTTTTCAGGATCGAATAATTGTGAAATCGTACGACTTTTAATGAAGCCATTCGCACGTAATTTTTTATACATTTCTGCGGTTAACGCTTCATTTTCAGGGCTGTGCGTTGAATGGTAGTTGTTGTAACTAATATTAAACCCTTCAAAATCTGCCACGTGATCCGCTTTCGATTTAGCAATCAGCTCTTCTGGTGTAATCCCTAATTTATCCGCATTAAGCATAATTGGCGTGCCGTGCGCATCATCTGCACAAATAAAATGCACGTTGTGTCCACGCATACGTTGGAAACGCACCCAAATATCCGCTTGGATATGCTCAAGTAAATGTCCTAAATGAATCGCGCCATTGGCATAAGGTAAAGCGCAAGTCACTAAAATATTTCGTGCCGAACTTGTCATCGATTATTCCTATTTTTCATCAAAAAATTGGCGTTTATGTTACCTTATCGGCGGTATTTTTTCCAGTTTAAGCGCACTTTTCCACTTTTCTGCTTAACAGTTGCAGAGGTTCGTGGTTAAATATTGTTGAGTGATTAACTAAGGCTTTAATGAGCCATAAAAATAACAGGATAAAATCGATGGGAATTTTATTTTCGGATAGTTTAAATGATAGTCAAAAAGAGGCGATTCAAAATATATTTGAACAATTTCAACATCCAAGCTTACAAAAAGATTTAGTTGCATTAAAGGCAATCAAAAAAATTGAAAAAGGCGTCAACACATTACGTGTTGAAATCCAAATGCCATTTGCGTGGAATACCGCATTTGAGCAACTTAAATCAGCATTAACAGAATCATTACTTAAAGCAAGCGAAAGCCAAGAGATTAAATGGCAATTAAATTACCAGGTTGCGACATTAAAACGTGCAAATAACCACCCAGCTGTAAAAGGCGTGAAAAATATTATTGCAGTGACTTCAGGTAAAGGGGGGGTTGGTAAATCAACTGTCTCTGTAAACTTAGCAATTGCACTACAAAAACAAGGCGCTCGTGTCGGGATTTTAGATGCAGATATTTATGGTCCTTCAATTCCACATATGTTAGGCGTTGCAGATCAACGACCAACTTCACCAGATAACAAACACATTACACCGATTCAATCACATGGTTTATTAGCCAACTCAATTGGGTTTTTAATGGAAGCAGATAGTGCAACGATTTGGCGTGGTCCAATGGCAAGTAGCGCTCTAAGCCAATTATTGCAAGAAACCTTATGGCCGGATTTAGATTATTTAGTGATTGATATGCCTCCAGGCACTGGTGATATTCAATTAACACTTTCACAACAAATTCCTGTCACAGGGGCAGTTGTCGTCACAACACCACAAGATATTGCACTACTTGATGCAATCAAAGGAGTAGCAATGTTTGAACGTGTATCTGTACCCGTTCTTGGTATCATCGAAAATATGTCAATGCATATTTGTAGTAACTGCGGTCACCATGAAGCAATTTTTGGTACAGGCGGCGCTGAAAAGATCGCACAAAAATACAATGTGAAAGTACTCGGTCAGCAACCACTACATATTCGTTTACGTGAAGATCTTGATAAAGGAACCCCTACGGTTGCGGCCGCACCAGAAAGTGAAATCGCACAATCCTTTATGCAACTAGCCGAAAAAGTTGCCTCAGAACTTTATTGGCAAGGTTCAGTGATCCCAAGTGAAATCATGTTCAAAGAAGTAAAATAATCAATGTTGCAAAAACGACCGCGCTAAAAAACAACAGCGCGGTCATTTTTTTCATAACCCTTAAAATAACAAAACGCCCTCAATCTTGAGGGCGTTTCTTTGGTATATATCGTAAAAATTAGCGACGTAAACCTAAACGAGCGATAGTTGCAGTGTAAAGCTCAAGATTAGTACGTTTTAAGTAATCTAAAAGTTTACGACGACGAGAAACCATACGCAATAAACCACGACGACCGTGGTGATCTTTTTTGTGTTCAGCAAAGTGAGTTTGTAAATGGTTGATTTGTGCAGTTAATAACGCAATTTGTACTTCTGATGAACCCGTATCTTTTGCATCACGACCAAACTCAGCAACGATTGCTGCTTTTTTTTCTGTACTTAGAGACATTTGATAACTCCTAAAAGTTAAGTTAAACATACATCGTTAGCCGATCTCTAATCCAGCTACGACAAAGGAATGTGAATTTTAGCATTGATTAGGATAAAAGCAATAAAATCTTTGTAAAATCCACCGCACTTCACACAAAAAGAAAGCCTGTAAAACAGGCTTTCTGAGGTTTGAAATTAGAATGTGATTTCAGCACTGAGTTTGTAGTTTCGACCAGGAGAATAGAAACGGTTAATACCTTTCCCTGTCGTTTGGTTAATTAAGTTACTTGTACCAAATGGCTTAATTGAACGCGCAGATTCCCATGTTAAATATTTACGATCAGTTAAGTTATACACACCAAACTGTAACGTCACGTTTTTAACGGGTTTTATATATGTCACAAAATCGACTAAAGTATAATCATCACTACGCCATTTTATCGCGCTATCTTTATAACCTTGCTCTTGATAGAACATGTTATAAGTGTCCTTTGCTTTCTTCGCACTTACGTGTGTCACATATAAATCTGCACCAAATTTATGTTCTTTCTGATCATAGCCCAATCCTACAACCGATGTTTTTGGTTGAATTGCATTCATTGGTCGATCACCATCTAAGCGACCTTTTTGATAAGTAAATTTATAACTCATGTTAAAGCCATCCAACAACCCAACAAAATAGCCTAAGTTCAAACGTGAATTAATCTCAATGCCTTTTACTTTTGCATTATCTACATTCACATTCTGATAGAGTTGGAAATCTCTTGCTTGTGCTTGTCCACCGACTGAATTCGATAGATTTCTTGGTCCTAAATAAGCTAAATCAATGAAATTGCGGTATTTAGTTTGGAATACACTTGTGCTAATAAATCCCCAATCATGATGAAGCGTTAACGCAATTTCTTGGTTTTTTGCTTCTTCTGACTTCATATCTGGATTAGGTAAAATAGTAAAGTCAGGATGTTTAAATGTGAAATAAAGTTCATCCGATGTTGGTGCTCTGAAACCTTTCGAATACTTAACTTGTAATCTTAAGAAATCAAGTGGATCAAAAGTTGCTCCAAGAGAATAAGAATGTTTTTTGAATTTCTTATCTTGCGCAATATAAGCAATATTTTCCTCTGCATTTTTACGAATTTGTTCTGGAGTTAACGCCTTTGTATAAACTTGCCCCCCAGGAGTTATTACTTTTTCCCCCTCTGGCAGCGGAATAAATAGACCTTTGACCATATCATCTGCAATTTTTGGTGTGACTCCTGGAATATATTCAGGTTGATATTTAATGTCATCAAAACGATAACCTATATCCAAATTCAACATATCATGTAGTTGTATGTTATCCGAAAGATACAATGATTTAGTTGTGGAGTCCACAGGGAGCAAGAAAGATGTCACAGGCTCATGTCGAGGACACAATAACCCATTAAAAGATGAATCTGTTTTACAATCCCTTAATGCCCCAGAGAAATTCTGACCTAATGTTCTTTCTGCCCACCATGTTGGATTAGAACCATCATATCCTGATCTATTGATCATTTCTTTACGTATTTTAGAATAAGTACCACCATAAGAAATGTCATTACTGATATCAAATAAAGATAAATTTTTAGTCAGATCTAAATTCACTTGTTTAGTATTCGTATTTAAATCACGTTTCTTATAATCAAATGGACGATATCCTACAGAATTAGGCAAAATGAGGTGGTATCGTTCATTTTTTGAATCTTTATAAGTACCAAACCTCTTGCCGTTAACATCCATAAATGTATTTAATTTGATCTCAGCTTTTTTAGGTTCATCTGATGAATAACGATATTTATAAGCTGTAATCAACGCATCACAATCAAAAATCGAACAGTCTAGCCAAAGGCGAGAAGGATCTAATTGTTTGCCTAGAAAAGCTGAATTATTTGTTCCTTTTTCTACAATAAATGGTTTCCCCGTTTTGCTATCGATAACTTGTTGGCTATTTTCATACTTCAGTAAAGTAATAGGTTCTCCATTACGATCAACAATTTTCCCATCTTTCAATTGAAGACCTAATGGATTTTTGTAAGAATCACATTTTTCATTACCATCACAATAATCTTCTGTTCTCGCTCTTGTTGTAATTTTCTGCTGTGAGTACGTTAATTTTAACGTATCCCAGAATGGTGTTTGAGTAAAATTTTCATAAGTAAATGAAAGGTTTTTACGTTTTACTTCATCATTTGCATGACGTGATTCCTTTTCATCATAAGTCATATAGTTAGATGATGGCTGTAGTGAGTAAGAACGATCATGACCTCGTGTATTTGTTTGATATAAATCGGAAGAAACAGTAAAGCGATGGTTATCCGTGGGTGAAAAAGAGAATTTAACTAAAGTACTCTCTTTAGTGATAGTATAAGGATCAGTTTTTTCTCTTTCTTTGCCTTGAATATCTTCCGCATATTTATAGTCATAATTTTCTAATTCATGTCCATGACGATCAGTATGCATAAATAACACATCAAATTGCTTATAGCGTCCAGCAAGCGTGACCGCATTTAAAGCCTGATTATCAGCGGTACTGTATCCTGTCTTATACCCTAAATGCCAATCTTTCTCGATTAAAAAATCTCTTGCATCTTTTGTTTCAAATAACACGGCACCCCCTAATGATCCAGTTCCAACCTTAACTGAATCCGCACCTTTTGCTATTTTAGCGACTTTTAATGTCTCAACCTCAACACTATTTCTAGTGTTATTAAAGTTACCATAACCTTCAAACAGTTCTTTAAATCCTTGAGAAGACAGTGTTTCAGCTTGGTGTAAACCATCCACAGTAATTGCGACACGGTTTTCATCTACACCACGAATAGCATAACCACTTGAACCAAAACGCCCTGTTTCAACAACACTAACACCAGTTTCATAGCGGACTAAATCACGACTGTCCTGAACTTGCTGACGTTTTAATAAACTAGATGTTTTAACCGTCTCACCGACTTTTTTATCTTTTACACTCATTTCATCTTGCTGAGACGTTACAGTAATAGTATCTAATGACTCAACTTGTTCATCAGCTAACGTAAAACCACAATAGCTAAATAATGCTAAAGAAATTAATGAAAGTTTTATTTTTTTATGAGCTAGAACTGCCATGATGTTTTCCTGAAATAAATTGATATACCCTAAAAAATACTAACGTTAAAATTATTTTAATCTTCCAAGTGACCTTCATCTAAATGAACAAAACTTACTAAGTCATCGTTGCTCACTTGGAAAGCTTGACCAAAACCTTTTACAAACAATCCTTGAGTTGGTTTAAAACTAAATAAATGGAAATCCTTCATTCGCGATAATTCATCGATCAAATTCCCTTGTCTTGCTTTCAGTGCAGCAATCCCCTCTTTCCACTCATCTGTTTCTCTCTCAACAACTCGTGCCGTTGCATCAAATGAAAGACGACGACGAGCAAAAATCTGACGACTTTTACTTTCATCTTCGATGAGCATAAGAGAAACTTTTGGCACGTCTTGTAAATTACGTGCATGACGAGCAATAGTAGAAATAAATACTTGATATTCTCCATTACTGATTGCAAAAGGCGCGTAGCTGACATTTGGGTTCCCATCACTTCCCACGGTTGCTAGCATAATTGTTTTGCATTGTGCTTTTAATTCTTGAATTTCTGGACCTAAACGATTTTGTAATACTTCTTGACGATTTGTTGTCATTTTTTTTCCTTAAATAAACTGCTTAATAAACACTGTATCAAATGAATTGTTTAAACTTTTCCACCTGTTCTGGAAATAGCTGGCGCGCTTCATCACGCCCTAAATAAACTTTAAAAATAGTCTGTCCATTCTTTGCAATAAACGCGATGTTATAGCTTTCTTTTCCACGAAAAGGCAAGCTAACGAACGCAATTCTAGCAATATTATCTAGTTTTAAATGCCCATGTAATGCACCCTCTTCACCTTTCATATTCAAATTATAATAACCCCTTCCCAACAATCCTGTCGGAAAGCGATCTTTTATCTCAAAGATTGAACCCTCTTTCTCAATAATCGTAGTAAATGTTCCCCATTGACTAATAGTCATTAAAATTTCTTCTGCCCTTTCCTCTGAAAAAATGCGTACAAATTCCTCAGGGAGTGCACATAGAATCTCCCCTTCGGGTAAAGCAAAATGTGAGGCAATATCCAATGTAATCGCCATCGGATTATCCTTAATATATTGAGCAACTTGTTCTTTTAACTTCATTACGTTTTATCCTAAGTAAAATATTTTTAACAAATGCAAGCTAATGCATTGTAACTGATAATAATTCTTAATTATATTTGTAATTGATATTTTTTTCAAAAAGAAATTAAGCATTTTTATAAGAAGTGTGACCAATGTCTAATTATTTATTTTAAAAAATAAAAAACACTCCACTAATTAAAAGCATTTGATAGCAAAACAATGGAGGAAAATGGCTCTAAACATATCATGATTAAAATAAAACCAATCGAATAGTTTTAACTAACTTTTACTTGTAACCCAGAAGCTAAAATGTATAATAGAGAAATAATTTAATGCTGTTTACTAATAGTGCCTGGGTGGCGAAATTGGTAGACGCAGTTGATTCAAAATCAACCGCCTTCGGGTGTGCCGGTTCGAGTCCGGCCCTAGGCACCATTGATAAATAGCATAAAAAACAAAGTCGACTTAGCGTCGGCTTTTTATTTTACACTTACAAAATTGATAACATACTATACTAGTATTTAATACTTATCTTGTCCTCATCAATTCTCGTTCCTTTCTTCATTAGTAAATTTATTTTTTCATAATCCCCAAAATTTTAATTTAACTCTCTCATAAGCCAACACACGTAATACTATATGCCATTCAAAAAAGAATAGCGTAATGTGAAAAGTGATACCGAGGTCTATCTGAGCCAGATTGGAGATAAGACAAGATAAGATACATGAAGTTCAACACGAAGGAACTCAAATAAAATGATGTTAACCAGAGATAGAGAGTAGAGAAAGAGAGAGAGAGAAAGAGAAAGAGAAAGAGAGAGAAAATACCTTATGTTAGATTGGATTACTTAAGATAAAACTAATTAAGATACATGAGGGGACACGCTAACATACATCCAGCACCTACAAGTAAAAAAGAGAATAAAGTAAAGTAAAATAAAACAGAATTGAACTGAATAAAAGATAAAAGATAAAAGATAAAAGATAAAAAATAAAAAATAAAAAATAAAAAATAAAAAATAAAAAATAAAAAAACCTCGACTTCATCCAGTCGAGGTCCTTAAATTTAAAACCTGGCGGTGCCCTACTCTCACATGGGGAAACCCCACACTACCATCGGCGTAAACAGCGTTTCACTTCTAAGTTCGGCATGGATTTAGGTGGGTCCACTGCACTCTCGCCGCCAAGATATTCCGTTGATGTCCTGTCCTATTTTTCGTTCTTTAATTCGAAACAAGCTGCCTGATTATACCTTCGTTTTCTTCGTCTTCGTATCGCTTCGTTTATCTATAACACCCAAAAATACTTGAGCGTTGTATAGTTAAGCCTCTCGGGCAATTAGTACTGGTTAGCTCAATGTATCACTACACTTACACATCCAGCCTATCTACGTCGTAGTCTACAACAACCCTTACTGACTCTAAGTCAGGGATGACTCATCTTGAGGCAAGTTTCGTGCTTAGATGCTTTCAGCACTTATCTCTTCCGCATTTAGCTACCCAGCAATGCCTCTGGCGAGACAACTGGAACACCAGTGATGCGTCCACTCCGGTCCTCTCGTACTAGGAGCAGCCCCTCTCAATCATCCAACGCCCACGGCAGATAGGGACCGAACTGTCTCACGACGTTCTAAACCCAGCTCGCGTACCACTTTAAATGGCGAACAGCCATACCCTTGGGACCTACTTCAGCCCCAGGATGTGATGAGCCGACATCGAGGTGCCAAACACCGCCGTCGATATGAACTCTTGGGCGGTATCAGCCTGTTATCCCCGGAGTACCTTTTATCCGTTGAGCGATGGCCCTTCCATTCAGAACCACCGGATCACTATGACCTGCTTTCGCACCTGCTCGACTTGTCTGTCTCGCAGTTAAGCTTGCTTATACCATTGCACTAACCTGACGATGTCCGACCGTCATTAGCAAACCTTCGTGCTCCTCCGTTACTCTTTGGGAGGAGACCGCCCCAGTCAAACTACCCACCAGACACTGTCCGAGAACGCGTTTCGCATCCTTCGTTAGAACATCAAACGTTAAAGGGTGGTATTTCAAGGACGACTCCAACAACACTGGCGTGTCATCTTCAAAGTCTCCCACCTATCCTACACATCAAAATTCAATGTTCAGTGTCAAGCTATAGTAAAGGTTCACGGGGTCTTTCCGTCTAGCCGCGGGTACACCGCATCTTCACGGCGATTTCAATTTCACTGAGTCTCGGGTGGAGACAGCCTGGCCATCATTATGCCATTCGTGCAGGTCGGAACTTACCCGACAAGGAATTTCGCTACCTTAGGACCGTTATAGTTACGGCCGCCGTTTACTGGGGCTTCGATCAGGAGCTTCTCTTTCGATAACACCATCAATTAACCTTCCAGCACCGGGCAGGCATCACACCCTATACGTCCACTTTCGTGTTTGCAGAGTGCTGTGTTTTTAATAAACAGTTGCAGCCAGCTGGTATCTTCGACTTACTTCACCTTCATCCGCAAGGGACTACAATTACGGTAAGCGCACCTTCTCCCGAAGTTACGGTGCTATTTTGCCTAGTTCCTTCACCCGAGTTCTCTCAAGCGCCTGAGTATTCTCTACCTGACCACCTGTGTCGGTTTTCAGTACGGTTTAGATAAACCTGAAGCTTAGTGGCTTTTCCTGGAAGCAGGGTATCAGTTACTTCAGTGCCGTAGCACCTCGTCATCAGCTCTCAGTGTTATGAATGTCCGGATTTGCCTAAACATTCCACCTACCACCTTAAACGACCATCCAACAGGTCGATAACCTAACCTTCTCCGTCCCCACATCGCAGTTTATCCAAGTACGGGAATATTAACCCGTTTCCCATCGACTACGCTTTTCAGCCTCGCCTTAGGGGCCGACTCACCCTGCCCCGATTAACGTTGGACAGGAACCCTTGGTCTTCCGGCGAACGAGTTTTTCACTCGTTTTATCGTTACTTATGTCAGCATTCGCACTTGTGATACGTCCAGCAAACCTCTCGATTCACCTTCATCCGCTTACACAACGCTCCCCTACCCAACAGTATTTCTACTGATGCCGCAGCTTCGGTGCTATATTTAGCCCCGTTACATCTTCCGCGCAGGCCGACTCGACTAGTGAGCTATTACGCTTTCTTTAAATGATGGCTGCTTCTAAGCCAACATCCTAGCTGTCTAAGCCTTCCCACTTCGTTTCCCACTTAATATAGACTTTGGGACCTTAGCTGGCGGTCTGGGTTGTTTCCCTCTCCACGACGAACGTTAGCACCCGCCGTGTGTCTCCTGAGTATCACTCTTCGGTATTCGCAGTTTGCATCGGGTTGGTAATCCGGGATGGACCCCTAGCCGAAACAGTGCTCTACCCCCGAAGGTGTCCGCTCAAGGCTCTACCTAAATAGATTTCGGGGAGAACCAGCTATCTCCCGGTTTGATTGGCCTTTCACCCCCAGCCCACAAGTCATCCGCTAATTTTTCAACATTAGTCGGTTCGGTCCTCCAGTTAGTGTTACCCAACCTTCAACCTGCCCATGGCTAGATCACCGGGTTTCGGGTCTATACCTTGCAACTCAACGCCCAGTTAAGACTCGGTTTCCCTTCGGCTCCCTTATTCAGTTAACCTCGCTACAAAATATAAGTCGCTGACCCATTATACAAAAGGTACGCAGTCACCCTTTCAGGCTCCCACTGCTTGTACGTACACGGTTTCAGGTTCTATTTCACTCCCCTCACCGGGGTTCTTTTCGCCTTTCCTTCACAGTACTGGTTCACTATCGGTCAATCAGGAGTATTTAGCCTTGGAGGATGGTCCCCCCATCTTCAAACAGGATTTCTCGTGTCCCGCCTTACTTATCGTTAGCTCAGTACCACAACAAACACTTCAAGTACGGGGCTATCACCCTGTCTCGCTGAGCTTCCCAGCTCATTCCTCTGTCTTTGTCGCTATTACTAACAGGCTCCTCCGCTTTCGCTCGCCGCTACTCACAGAATCTCGGTTGATTTCTTTTCCTCGGGGTACTTAGATGTTTCAGTTCTCCCGGTTCGCCTCATTAACCTATGGATTCAGTTAATGATAGTAGATTCTTCATCTACTGGGTTTCCCCATTCGGATATCTTGGATTAAACGCTTCTTATCAACTCATCCAAGCTTTTCGCAGATTAGCACGTCCTTCTTCGCCTCTGATTGCCTAGGCATCCACCGTGTACGCTTAGTCACTTAACTATACAACCTCAAGTATTCTTAATAACAAAAATACTTCTCTACAGGTTATACGATAAACGTCTAAACACTTGCACGCCTTTTTTCATGCAAGATTTTTCTTCATTACTCAGACTTTCTTTCGAAAATCTCTCAGTTTTTCAGCTTGTTTCCAATTTTTTAAAGAACAATAAGACAAGTCAAAATGGCTTCCCATTTTTCACTCATCATTGCTAAGTATTCTGCCTTTTATTACTTCATTTAGTTTCTGAATACTCACTTAAAACACTTAGCAATGATGTTTTGGTGGAGATAAGCGGGATCGAACCGCTGACCTCCTGCGTGCAAGGCAGGCGCTCTCCCAGCTGAGCTATATCCCCATTCACATCACAATAATGCCCATCCTTTTTCGCTTCACTCTTCCGCTTTCGCTTGAGTGGTGGGTCTGAGTGGACTTGAACCACCGACCTCACCCTTATCAGGGGTGCGCTCTAACCACCTGAGCTACAGACCCAAAAGGATTTCGGTTCTCTTACTTCATTTACACAATCTATCAAACAATCTGTGTGAACACTTGCTGTCGCTTCATATCTAGGTAAGGAGGTGATCCAACCGCAGGTTCCCCTACGGTTACCTTGTTACGACTTCACCCCAGTCATGAATCATACCGTGGTGAACGCCCTCGTTTCCGTTAAGCTATCCACTTCTGGTACAACCCACTCCCATGGTGTGACGGGCGGTGTGTACAAGGCCCGGGAACGTATTCACCGCAACATTCTGATTTGCGATTACTAGCGATTCCGACTTCATGGAGTCGAGTTGCAGACTCCAATCCGGACTTAGATGCACTTTATGAGATTCGCTCAACGTCGCCGTCTCGCCGCCCTCTGTATGCACCATTGTAGCACGTGTGTAGCCCTACTCGTAAGGGCCATGATGACTTGACGTCATCCCCACCTTCCTCCAGTTTGTCACTGGCAGTCTCCTTTGAGTTCCCGACCAAATCGCTGGCAACAAAGGATAAGGGTTGCGCTCGTTGCGGGACTTAACCCAACATTTCACAACACGAGCTGACGACAGCCATGCAGCACCTGTCTCTAAGTTCCCGAAGGCACAAGCTCATCTCTGAGCTCTTCTTAGGATGTCAAGAGTAGGTAAGGTTCTTCGCGTTGCATCGAATTAAACCACATGCTCCACCGCTTGTGCGGGCCCCCGTCAATTCATTTGAGTTTTAACCTTGCGGCCGTACTCCCCAGGCGGTCGATTTATCACGTTAGCTTCGGGCACCAAGCATAAAGCCCAATCCCCAAATCGACAGCGTTTACAGCGTGGACTACCAGGGTATCTAATCCTGTTTGCTCCCCACGCTTTCGCACATGAGCGTCAGTACATTCCCAAGGGGCTGCCTTCGCCTTCGGTATTCCTCCACATCTCTACGCATTTCACCGCTACACGTGGAATTCTACCCCTCCCTAAAGTACTCTAGACTCCCAGTCTGAAATGCAGTTCCCAAGTTAAGCTCGGGGATTTCACATCTCACTTAAAAGCCCGCCTGCGTGCCCTTTACGCCCAGTTATTCCGATTAACGCTCGCACCCTCCGTATTACCGCGGCTGCTGGCACGGAGTTAGCCGGTGCTTCTTCTGTAATTAACGTCAATGATATTATCTATTCAATAATACCCCTTCCTCATTACCGAAAGAACTTTACAACCCGAAGGCCTTCTTCATTCACGCGGCATGGCTGCGTCAGGGTTCCCCCCATTGCGCAATATTCCCCACTGCTGCCTCCCGTAGGAGTCTGGGCCGTGTCTCAGTCCCAGTGTGGCTGGTCATCCTCTCAGACCAGCTAGAGATCGTCGGCTTGGTAGGCCTTTACCCCACCAACTACCTAATCCCACTTGGGCTCATCTTATGGCAGGTGGCCCGAAGGTCCCACCCTTTCATCTCTCGATAATACGCGGTATTAGCTGCAGTTTCCCGCAGTTATCCCCCTCCATAAGCCAGATTCCCAAGCATTACTCACCCGTCCGCCACTCGTCAGCAAAGAAAGCAAGCTTTCTTCCTGCTACCGTTCGACTTGCATGTGTTAAGCCTGCCGCCAGCGTTCAATCTGAGCCATGATCAAACTCTTCAATTCAAGTTCAATCGCTCAATAAACTGCTTAGCTAAAGTTTACATATCTACTTCAAAAGTATAATGAATTTCTAGTTTAAGCACCTATTAAGACTTCTATCATTAAAATTTTTTAAAATGAAATCAATCAACAAGTGCCCACACAGATTGTCTGTTAGATTGTTAAAGAACAAAGAAAAACGACGCGATTTTGTAATCTCTTCTCTACAACGTCGCGTCGTTGTGTGCGGCGTATTATAGGCAAAAATAAATCTCGTGCAACCCCTTTTTTACACTTTTTTGTGATTTTTTTTCGCAAAAGATTATTTTTTATACTTTTTAATCAAAACAATAATTCACAATGCTGTCTTTTTATGCATTTACAGCTAAATGATGTAGTTCCTCAAAGCCCCAAGATTGCATGATTGTTTCGAACTGTACTTCATCCTCAAATGATGCAGTACAGAAGATTAAATTTTTTTCTACTGTTTTTGACCGCACTTCAGTATCTAACAACAACGATCTAACACGGGCAGCAATGGCTTTTCCAGCGTCCAAAAAATGTGTTACTTGTGGTAAACAGTGTGCGATTTCGTCTTTTATTAATGGGAAGTGTGTACATCCAAGAACAACCGTATCTAATTGAGGGAGTGATTGCCAAGGTTCCAGCTCTCGCGTTAGTTGTGTAATATTCACTACTTTTCCGTGCAGCTTTTGTTCCGCAATTTCAACTAACTTGGTACTACCAATTTTTTCTACAATACAATGATTCGCATAGCGGTTGATTAACTCACTAACATAAGTGCGTTTCACTGTTCCTTTAGTTGCAAGTAAACCAATATGTTTGGTTTCTGATATGTTAGCTGCGGGTTTAATAGCGGGTACTGTACCAACAATGGGAATAGAAAAACGCTCACGTAGCGCTGGTAAGACAATTGTACTCGCGGTATTACACGCGATAACAATCAAGTCCAAAGGAAACATTTGATCTATTTTATTGCAAATGGATAAAGTGCGTTGAATAATGGCGTATTCAGTTTTTTCAGAATAAGGGAAAAAGGCATTATCAAAACAATATAGATAATGACAATTAGGTAATAGTTCTTTCACTTCTTTGTAAACACTTAATCCACCCACGCCTGAATCAAACAAAAGAATGGTGGGTTGGGCTTGGTTAGTCATTTTTTTCCTTTGTAAATATTTGGTTATCAAGAAATAATTCGGCAACCATAATCGGATAGTGATTAATTTCAACTAATGCACGCCTTGCATAATGGTTGGTTTGAGGCATTTTTGTCCATTGCAAACTTTTTCGAATACGATTGGTTTGACAAAATAACCACTCTCCAAGTGCCGTATTACCTAATGTTTGTAACTCTGTATATTCAGATAGCACACGTTCAGGGATAAGTGTTCGAGCGAAAACAAGAGCTTTCTTGTCGGTATGTAATAACACTTCTCTACACCAAAACTGTTTTTCAAACTGGAAAAGTTGTTCTTCTGTCTCGGAAATATCAGTCACCCAACCTTCAAATATGACGGAGATCTGTACCTTCCCAAAGTGGAACGTTAATTGTTCAGTTAAAGAGGAAGACAAGAGTAGCCAAGATTGCTTACTCTCTGAAAGTTTACTGATTTCTGCCTCATCAGAAGGTAGCCAATTTGCCTCCTGTAATAATTTCGAATAATTAAGCATTTGAATAAATTTCTTTGTTATGAAGCCAGCGTTTAATTAGCGTCATTGCAATATCAGGATGAGCGATGATCAGCTTTCGCGCATAGTGTTGTACGATTGGGATCATTTTACGATCACGCATTAAATTCGCGACTTTAAATTCAGCAATGCCCGTTTGTTTTGTCCCTAGCACTTCGCCAGGTCCTCTAATTTCGAGATCTTTCTCGGAAATAAGAAAGCCATCTTGTGTATCACGTAACACTTGCAAACGTTTTTGAGACACTTTGCCTAGTGGTGATTTATACATCAACACACAAAATGATGCAGTGCTACCTCGCCCTACTCGCCCTCTTAACTGATGTAATTGTGATAAACCTAAACGTTCCGCATTTTCGATAATCATAAGGCTTGCATTAGGAACATCAACCCCAACTTCAATGACTGTTGTAGCAACTAATAAGTCAATATCCGCTTGTTTAAATGCAGTCATGATCTGGTGTTTCTCGCTTGGTTTCATTCTGCCATGAACTAAGCCAATTCGTAAGTGCGGTAAAATTTTACGGAGATCTTCTGCAATGGCTTCGGCAGCTTGAGCCTCAAGTACCTCTGACTCATCAATTAATGTACACACCCAATAAGCTTGTCTTTTTTCATTCACACATGCATGATTAACACGAGCAATCACTTCAGCGCGCCGCTCTTCCGAAATTGCCACCGTAGTAATTGGTGTTCTCCCAGGTGGAAGCTCATCAATAATTGACGTATCCAAATCCGCATAAACAGTCATTGCTAAGGTTCTCGGAATCGGTGTCGCAGTCATAATTAATTGATGAGGGTATATCTCTGCTTTTTTCCCTTTTTCACGTAGCATTAAACGTTGATGTACGCCGAAACGATGTTGTTCATCCACAATTACTAATGCTAAGTCAGCAAATTCTACCTCTTCTTGAAAAAGTGCATGGGTTCCAACCACCATCTGTACTTTTCCTGTTCCAATATCTTCTAATGCCGCCTGACGCGCTTTCCCTTTCACTTTGCCAGCCAACCAACCTACTTCAATGCCTAATGGCTCTAACCAACAACGGAAATTCGTCGCATGCTGTTCTGCTAAAATCTCAGTTGGAGCCATTAATGCCACTTGCTTGTGATTATCAATAGCTAAAAGCGCAGCTAATGCGGCGACTAATGTTTTGCCTGACCCCACATCCCCTTGCACTAAACGCATCATAGGAAAAGTATGTGCAAGATCTCGCTCGATATCTTGTGTGACTCGCATTTGTGCATGGGTGGGTTGAAAAGGTAATTGTGCTAAAAAGTGTTGTTTTACATCACTTTGGTAGTGAAGTGGGTATGCCTGAAACTGTTGCATCCCTAAGCGCACTTTTTGCATCGCAAGATTATGAGCAAGCAATTCTTCAAAAATAAGGCGCTGTTGAGCAGGATGCGTCCCTTTTTCTAACGATTCTACTGAAATATCTGGAGGAGGACGATGTAAAAAACGAATTGCCTCTTTTAAACTAAAGGGATGAGGATTAAATTCATCTGGCAAAATTTCAGTAATTTGCATATTTTCAAGCAATGCTAACGCTTGATCCGTTAATTTTCGTAATGTATTTTGTTTTAACCCTTCAGTTGTAGAGTAAATTGGTGTCAAATTTTCTTCTAAAACTAAAGGGGTATTATCATGAATAATTTGATATTCTGGATGGTGAATTTCCGCCATGAAACGCCCACGCTTAATTTCACCAAATGCTTTAACGCGCGCTCCTGGTTGCAAGCTATTTTTCATACTCGCATTGAAATTGAAAAAGCGTAACATCAATTTAGAGGAACCATCAGAGAGAGAAACATTTAAAATAGGACGCTTTCCGAACTGCACTTCACAAGTTTGTACCATGCCTTCAATCGTGGCATACGACTCAGGACGCAAATCGATAATAGATGTAATACGCGTGCGGTCTTCATAACGAATAGGTAAATGGAAAAGTAGATCTTGAAGATTGTTGATCCCAATCCGACTTAATTTTTCAGCGATTGCAGCCCCCACACCAGAAAGAGTTGTCAAGGGGACTGCATCAAGAAGTTGAGTTGTCATTTATTGATATTACGTTCAATATTAACAAAACCAGGGATTGCTTTGATTTTACGGATAATATTTGCTAAGTGTTTCGTATCTTTAACCGTTAATAAAACCACGATTTGATATAAACGCCCCTCTTGTTCTTCCGTCCAAATACTTTGGATGTTACTGTCTAATGATGAGATTGTTGTAGTTAAATTTGGCAACACACCTTGTTGATTGATCAGTTCAATTCTCAACTCGGCCTCAAAGTCGATCATATTATCGCTTTGTTCCCATTCTACTGACATGTAATGTTCAGGATTTTCTTTGCGATTTTTTAAATTCGCACAGGATTCATGATGAATCACTAATCCTTTACCTGAGCTCGCATAAGCGACAATTGGGTCACCTGGAATAGGATGACAACATTGCGCAAATGTCGTTAATAACCCACCTGCACTTTTAATCTCAAAATGATCTTTGTTATTATTGACATCACCATCAGTGTCAATTTCAATCGCCTCGCCGAGCAAACGATAAGCAATGACAGCACTCATTTGATTACCTAAACCAATTTCCATTAGTAAGTCATCGAAACTGTCTAATTTTAATTCATTTAATAAATTTTGTATGCGAGTTTGATCAAGCTCGTCCAACTTCATTGGTGCAAGCGCGCGTGTCAGTTGACGTTTCCCTAATGTAATGGCTTCACCGCCACGCAGATTTTTAAGAAAATGGCGGATATTTGTACGTGCTTTTGCTGTGACTACAAAATTTAACCAACCTGCACTAGGTTGCGAATTAGGCAAGGTAATAATATCGACCGTTTGACCAGATGTCAGTGCTTGAGATAATGGATAGGATTTACGATCTACATTTGCGGCAATACAACTATGACCAATATCAGTGTGGACTGCATAAGCAAAATCAACAGGGGTTGCACCAACTGGCAACTCCACAATACGCCCTTTAGGTGTAAAGACATAAATTTCTTTTGGAAAAAACTCAGATTTCACACTTTCAATAAATTCAAAAGAGTTACCTACACTCTGTTGTAACTCAATTAAACTTTGTAACCAGCGTTGTGCTCGAATCTGTACGGTTGTACTATCATTTTTACCACCTTCTTTATAGGCCCAATGCGCAGCTACACCCATTTCTGCCATTTGATCCATTTCTTCAGTACGAATTTGTACTTCGACAGGCACACCATGTGGACCAATCATAGACGTATGCAATGACTGATAACCGTTAGCTTTAGGTACAGCAATGTAATCTTTTACACGACCCGGACGTGGCTTATACAAACCGTGCATTTGCCCCAACACGCGATAACATGTGTCCACATCATTAACAACAGCTCGGAAAGCATAAATATCCATAATAGAATGAAACTGTTGATCTTTGAGTTTCATTTTTTGGTAAATCGCATATAAATGCTTTTCACGACCAAAAACACGCGCCTCAATCCCGACGTCTTCTAAACGTCCTTTAATTTCATTCGTAATTCGTTGAATCATGTCTTTACGATTGCCACGAGCAACTTGGATCACTTTTTGTAAAACAGCATAACGCTGAGGATGCATTGCCTCAAAGCCTAAGTCCTCTAGCTCATTTTTAATGTGCTCAATACCAAGGCGATGAGCCAAAGGACTATAAATTTCTAGCGTTTCTTTCGCAATACGACGACGCTTATCGGGTCGCAGTGCACCCAGTGTGCGCATATTATGCGTTCTGTCAGCCAACTTAATTAAGACGACACGTATATCACGTGTCATGGCGAGAATCATTTTACGAAAATTTTCTGCAGCGGCCTCTTTGCGAGTACGGAATTTTAACTTATCAAGCTTCGACACACCTTCAACAATTTCCGCCACACTCGCACCGAACTCTGCTTCCAGTTGTTCTTCTGTGTAAGGCGTATCTTCAATCACATCATGCAACAAAGCCGCCATAATCGCTTCATGATCTAAACGCATTTCAGCAATAATGGATGCTACTGCAACAGGATGAGTGATATAAGGCTCACCACTAGAACGAGACTGCCCTTCATGCGCATCGCGTGCAATCACGTAGGCACGTTTTACTAATTCGATCTGTTCTGTGGGTAAATACGCCTCAATAATGCGATTTAAACTTTCAAAAAGATACAAAGGGGCACCTAACTTAAGATTAACTGATTAAAATATCGTAAAAACAAACCGCACGTCTATTGATTAGACAATAAAGAAACCGCGTGTAATTCGTTGCTTTCTCTTTCAAGCGCATCATAACGCTCTTGCGCATTCATAATATCGTTATTGATTAATCCTTTTTCAATCTCACGCAAAGCAATCACTGTCGGCTTATCATTATCTTCTGGCACTAGCGGTTCACGTAAATGTAACTGTAATTGTCTTGCACGGCGTGCTGCGGTTAAAATTAAATCAAAACGGTTACCAATTTTCTCTACCGCATCTTGCACTGTTACACGAGCCATATATTACTCCATCTTATTAGTCATAAAATAATTAAAAAAAGGTGGGATATGATACTAAAATACCAGTTATTTTGCTAGTAATTGTTCAATCAGCCGCTGATTTTGTTTTTCTTGATGTGATAAGGTTAAACGCTCTGCACGAAGAATCGACTTTAGATCTTCTAATGCCTGTTCAAACACATCATTCACAATCACATAGTCATACTCATTATAGTGTGAGATTTCTTCAATAGCTTTTGACATACGTGTTGCAATAACTTCTTGACTGTCTTGACCACGCCCAATCAAACGTTGCTCTAATTCAAGCAAAGAGGGCGGTAAAATGAAAATACTTTTTACATTGGGTACTTTTTGGCGAATTTGTTGCGCACCTTGCCAATCAATATCTAAAAATACATCAATACCTTTTGCTAAATTTTCTTCAATTGCAGGTAATGATGTACCGTAATAGTTACCGCCAAATACTCTTGCATATTCAAGGAACAAGTCTTGCGCTATTAATGATTCAAACTCCTCAACGGAAACAAAATAATAGTGTACGCCATGAATTTCACTAGGACGAGGCGATCTTGTTGTATGAGAAACTGATACCATCATGTTCTTGTTATTCTGTTGGTTTAATAGTGCAGAAATTAATGAAGATTTTCCTGCGCCGCTCGGTGCAGAAAGAATATATAAATTACCTTGAGCCATGATGCGTTCCTTTATTAATAAATGATTTCTTCTTATTATGCCGACAATTCTCCGCAAAATCAGCTAAAAATAAGACATTGAGTTACTTTTTTTCAACATTATCCTTCAATCAAGTCGCCTGTTTCTAAATCCTCAAATGCCATAGAGACGGAATTAACACAATAGCGCAATCCTGTTGGCGCTGGTCCATCTTCGAAGACATGTCCTAAATGGGCATCACACTGACCACAACGAATTTCAACACGTGGTCTCGCTAATTTATAATCATCTAGATAGCGAATCGCATCAGGTGAAATCGCCTCAAAAAAACTTGGCCAGCCGCAGCCTGCATCAAATTTTGTATCTGAAATAAAAAGTGGGGAATGACACACGACACAGCGATAAAGTCCCTTTTTATTTTCATTTAATAAACGCCCCGAAAATGGACGTTCAGTGCCCTGATTTAAACAAATATGCACTTGCATCTCTGTCATCTCTTCTCTTTTTTTCATTCGATTTTACCCAAAAAAATGGACTAACAGTTTGTTTTAAAAAATAGAATAGCATGACACAAGTGGCTTTTTTTATTATTTTGACCTAGATCACAAAAAGTTTATCTGCTGTTGTTTTCACCATGCTCTTGTTTCACAACTAAAAAAAAACCGTGCTATAATCTTCCCGACAAAAACAAAAATGAAATGTTCCATTTTTGTTCTATGTAACAGTTTTGTTTAACTTTAAATATAGGTGAAAATCTTATGGCAATTAAAATTGGTATCAACGGCTTTGGCCGTATCGGTCGTATCGTATTCCGTGCAGCACAACATCGTGATGACATCGAAGTTGTCGGTATCAACGACTTAATCGATGTTGAATATATGGCTTATATGCTTAAATACGATTCAACTCACGGTCGTTTCGATGGTACTGTTGAAGTAAAAGATGGCAACTTAGTTGTTAACGGTAAATCAATCCGTGTAACTGCTGAGCGTGATCCAGCCAACTTAAAATGGGACGAAATCGGTGTTGATATCGCAGTTGAAGCAACTGGTTTATTCTTAGATGATGCAACAGCACGTAAACACATCACTGCTGGTGCGAAAAAAGTTGTTTTAACTGGTCCATCTAAAGATGCAACTCCAATGTTCGTAAGCGGTGTAAACTTCGATAAATACGAAGGTCAAGACATCGTTTCTAACGCGTCTTGTACAACAAACTGTTTAGCGCCATTAGCGAAAGTAATTCACGAAAAATTTGGTATTAAAGATGGTTTAATGACAACTGTTCACGCAACAACAGCGACTCAAAAAACGGTTGACGGTCCATCTGCAAAAGACTGGCGTGGTGGTCGCGGTGCGGCACAAAACATCATCCCTTCATCAACTGGTGCAGCTAAAGCAGTAGGTAAAGTATTACCAGCATTAAACGGTAAATTAACTGGTATGGCTTTCCGTGTTCCTACTCCAAACGTATCTGTTGTTGACTTAACTGTTAACTTAGAAAAACCAGCCACTTACGCTGAAATCTGTGCAGAAATCAAACGTGCTTCTGAAAACGAAATGAAAGGCGTTTTAGGTTACACTGAAGATGCAGTCGTTTCTACAGACTTCAACGGTTGTGCATTAACATCTGTATTTGATGCAGCAGCTGGTATCGCATTAACTGATACATTCGTGAAATTAGTGTCTTGGTATGACAACGAAACTGGTTACTCAAACAAAGTATTAGACTTAGTAGCATTAGTTCACAACTACAAAGCTTAATCTTAAGATTTCATTCACCAAGCCTCTTGTGCAAACAAGGGGCTTTTTTATCGCCTATAAAAAATAAATAAAAGCCGAATTTACAGATTGTCTATTCGGCTTTTGATTAAATGTTATATTCGGGTAAACGCAAATTACTTACTTGCTGCGTTCTCGATTTTAGAGCCCACTTTTTGAATATCTTTGCCCATACCTTTAGTGGTTTCACAAGCAGTTAAACTTAATGCAAATGTTGCAGATAATAAAATAGCAATTAACTTTTTCATCACAAGCTCCCGTGTATTTTTTAACAATAAAATGAAGTTCTAAGTTCAGAACTCAATTTCATCCTATACTATTTTTTAGCAAAAAACAAAATATTAAGTGTGAATACCCGTGTTTAAAATTTGCATAATTTCTCGTAAAAAATCGTGATTTTCCTCAAAATTCCGTATATTTTCTGTAAAAATCACTAGTGTATTTTAGCGAACAAGTGTAAGCTAACGCGGTTAAATCATACTAGAATAAATAAAGGACACAATGAGTAATTTGAATTTACATTTTGTTAACCGTATTCGCGAACAAGCTAAGCGTTTATCAAATGAAACTGCCCTACGTTATCACGCAGAAGACAGCTGGAAAGACATTAGCTGGCAGCAATTCCAACAACAGATAGATGAATTTTCTTACGCTTTATTAGCAAATCATATTGATACTCAAGATAAAATTGCGATCTTTGCACACAATATGCCACGTTGGACAATTGCCGATATTGGCACATTGCAAACACGTGCGATTGTCGTGCCTATTTATGCGACAAGTGCAGCCAAACAAGTCGAATACATTCTCAATAATGCAGATGTAAAAATTTTATTCGTCGGCGATCAAGATGAGTACAACTGTGCGCTAGATGTTTTTGACAACTGCCCACAGTTACAAAAAATTGTCGCAATGAAAGAAAGCATTGATTTACGAGATCACCCTAAAGCAATCAGCTGGCAATCATTTATTGCAGAAGGTTCTGCTCAACAACAAACCTTGCTACAAGAACGTTTAGACAGTAAATCATTAAGTGATTTATTCACTTTAATCTATACCTCTGGCACCACCGGCGAACCGAAAGGGGTGATGTTGGACTACGCCAATCTTGCACACCAATTAGAAGCTCACGATACCGCATTTACTACATTAAATGTGAACCAGTATGATGTTTCAATGTCATTTTTACCCTTCTCACATATTTTTGAACGTGCTTGGGTGGCGTATGTACTCCACCGTGGAGCAGTGAATTGCTACCTTGAAGATACGAATAAAGTGCGTGAAGCACTTGCTGAAGTACGTCCAACATTAATGTGCGCAGTGCCACGTTTTTATGAAAAAATTTATACTGCAGTATGGGATAAAGTACAGAAAGCACCATTTATGCGTCGTGCAATTTTTAACTGGGCAATTTCGGTTGGACAAAAACGCTTTGAATTAGCTAGCCAAAAAAAACCAATTCCATTTATCCTACGTAAAAAATACGCACTTGCGGATAAATTGGTTCTCTCTAAGTTACGTCAATTACTCGGCGGGCGTATCAAAATGATGCCTTGTGGTGGGGCAAAACTTGAACCGACTATCGGGTTATTCTTCCACAGCATTGGTATCAACATTAAACTTGGCTATGGAATGACAGAAACCACTGCGACAGTTTCTTGTTGGGAAGATAATAGCTTTGAGCCAAATTCAATTGGTACATTAATGCCAGGTGCCGAAGTAAAAATCGGTGAAAACAACGAAATTTTGGTGCGTGGCGGGATGGTGATGCGTGGCTATTATAAAAAACCACAAGAAACCGCAGAAACCTTCACTGAAGATGGCTTCTTAAAAACAGGTGATGCTGGTGAGTTTGATGCCAATGGCAATCTTTATATTACCGACCGTATCAAAGAGTTGATGAAAACGTCGAACGGTAAATATATTGCACCACAATATATTGAAACGAAAGTCGGTAAAGATAAGTTCATCGAGCAAATTGCGGTGATTGCAGATGCGAAAAAATATGTGTCTGCGTTGATTGTGCCTTGCTTTACGAGCCTTGAAGAATACGCTAAACAGCTCAATATTAAGTATCAAGATCGAATGGAACTGATTAAACATTCTGAAATTATCAAAATGTTTGAGCAACGCATTAATGAGCTACAAAAAGAGCTACCAAGCTTTGAGCAAATCAAAAAATTCACTTTGTTACCACAAGCCTTTACCACGAAAATGGAAGAAATTACACCAACCTTAAAACTTCGCCGTAAAGTGATTTTGGAACGTTACAAAGCACAAATCGAAGCGATGTATAAAGAATACAAGCACAAAAAAGACCAATAACAAAAAGGGCTTCTGATTTAGAAGCCCTTATTTTTTTATGCTAAAACTGACCGCACTTTACTTGCTTAAGCAAGAGAAATAGCTGTCTGCAGTGTACTGTAAGAAATTCACATAAGAATTTACGCCAAGTTTCACTGCATCGCCCATAGGATCTAAGCGACCAACGTGAACGCCTGTGCCTTTGCTTAAGCTTTTAATCACTTTTGGTGTGAATTGAGGTTCTGCAAATAAGCAGTTCACTTTATGCTCTTTAATTTCTTCTTTAATTTTTGCTAGCGTTTTCGCACCCGGTGCAACTAATGGATTAATCGTGAAGTAACCTGTTTGGTTCAATCCATACGCATTATTGAAATAGCTATATGCATCGTGGAACACATAGAAACCTTTGTCTTTCACTGGTGCTAATTGTTGTTTAATTTTTTCGCTTTGTGCCGCTAAAGTGCGGTTAAATTCTGCTAAATTTTGTGCAATCTTCTCTTTTTTCTCTGGATAAAGCTCGTTCAAACGAGAGGCTAAGCGTGATGCAACAATTTTGCTGATCTCTGGTGAATACCAGACATGCCAGTTTGTACTATGATCATGGTCGTGTCCGTGTTCATGAACATGTTTGTGGTCATGATCATGTTTGTGGTCATGCTCATGTTTGTGGTCGTGATCGTGTTTGTGCTCATGATCGTGTTTGTGGTCATGCTCATGTTTGTGGTCATGATCGTGTTTGTGGTCATGATCGTGTTTGTGGTCATGATCGTGTTTGTGGTCATGATCGTGTTTGTGGTCATGCTCCTCGCCTTCTAAAAACTCACCAATTTCAGCAAAATCTGCAATGCTGAGTACTTTCTTAAAGGACATAGGGCGCAGTGTCTTATCTAAAAATGCATCCACATCTTCCCCCACCCACACAATGAGTTCTGCAGATTGCAATTTCTGAATATCTGATGGTTTTAAGCTGTAATCATGTGGTGAGGCACCTGCTGGAACAAGCACTTCTGTCTCAGTAATGCCATCGGCGATAGAAGATGCAATAAAACCAAGTGGTTTAATTGAAGTAACAATCTGTGCACTGGCTAGCGCAGAGACTGACGCAAGTGCCACCGCTAATGCAGTTTTTTGTAATGTATTTCGTAAAATCGACATATACCGTACCTTATTAAGAATAATTATCAAAAATTAGACGACTAAGCCTACTCTTTTTCGTTTTAAATTGCTATCTTTTTTTTACCTGAAAAATAAGTTTTTATTAAAAAAGCGAATTCACTTCGCTTTTTATCCTGATTTGTCTTAACGCAGTAATTTATCAATCACACGTGAAACAGCAAAAAAGCCAAAGGTGGCTGTAATCATCGTTGCAGCACCAAATCCATTCGCACAATTCATGCTCGCCGAGACTTCACAAGCACCATCGGTTTTAGGAAAGATAAGAGGCTGTGTCGAAAAAACACAATCGACGCCAAATTTTCGTTTCGGGTTCTGACTGAAATGATATTCTTTGCGCAAAAATGACCGCACTTTTGCAGCAAGTGGATCTTGAATCGTTTTGCTCAAATCTGCAATTTGAATTTGAGTAGGATCCGTTTGTCCACCAGCCCCCCCCACTGTGATAATTTTAATTTTGTTGCGTTTACAATAAGCAATTAAAGCTGCTTTCGTTTTTACACTATCAATGGCATCAATAACATAATCGTAATCCTGTGATAAATATTCAGCGAGATTTGTAGAAGAAAGGAAGTCATCAATAATCGTCACCTGACACCCTGGATTAATCAGTTCAACACGCGACTTCATCGCCTCCGTTTTCAACTGACCAATACTACCAGAAAGTGCATGAATTTGGCGGTTCACATTGGTGACACAAATATCATCCATATCAATTAATGTCAGCTTCCCTATACCAGAACGCGCTAATGCCTCAACGCACCATGACCCGACACCACCAATACCAATAACACATACATGTGCCTGTTGTAAGCGCCATAAGGCATCAGCACCATATAAGCGACCAATTCCACCAAACCGTTGCTCGTAATTATCTACTCGTTCCATTATTGCAATACCCACACTCTGCCATAATGTTTTGACAATCCAGCAATATGTCCTGCTTCATCACCAATTCCCCGATATAAATCAAAGTGATGGCCCTTTACTGCCCCCCCTACATCCAGAGCAATCATTAAATGTAATTGATGTTCACCAGTCCAATTACCCTGAGAATCAATTTTCGGTACTTCAACTAATAATAAACTCCCTAATGGGATTACATTACGATCAGCCGCTACAGATGCCATCGGTACCAATGGTACACCCGCAGCCCCTTTCACTTTGCCATACGGATCATTTTTAAAAAATACGTAAGATTCATTCCGCTCTAATAAAGCTTGCAAGCGGGAAGGGTTGGCTTTTGCCCAATCACGAATAGCTTGAATAGACATTTTTTCCTTGGCGATCTCGCCATCTTCTACTAATAAACGACCAACGCTGGTATAAGGAAAGCCATTTTGTCCAGCATACGCAAAATAATTTAACTTACCTTCACCAAAATCAACGTATCCACTACCTTGTACACCTAATAAAAAGTTATCCAGCATAGAATCGCTGTATGCAAGGGCTAACCCTTTTTTATCTAATGCCCCAGCATACACTTGCGCACGACTCACACGCTTATGTTTAGGCATCGCATAAATTGGTTGATTATATTTACCTTGTTGTGTACGACGGGCATGAATAACAGGAGAATAATACCCCGTCATAAGGACATTTTGATAACCATCCAATCCTTTCATCAATTGCGTTTGGATACCAAAGTCAGAAAGCTGATTCACATCTGCTCCAGCTAATACCCAATTGGTGACTTTGACATAATTGTGATCAAATTGGTTGATTAATTTGGTAGAATAATTCCTTACATTCGACACTTGCGTCAAAAAATCGCCCTGATTCACCACGGAACTTTGATTTTCAACACGAGAAACCGCATTCAATGTCATTTGTTGATAAGTACGCCCCGTATACTTCGCACCAAACTTTTGTGGATCGGCTTTATCATTCCCCCCAATATTTTTATTAGAAGAACAAGCAGCAAGTAACATAACACTGAACAATGCGGCTACTTTGGCGACATACTTTAGCTGATACATCATTTTGATTCCTAAATAATCACGACTACATAAAAGCGCATACGCTATCAGAAATTATGAGAAAAAGACAGACTATGCCAATATTTTATTTATACATATCTCTTTACATTCCTTTACTTGAGCTGAAGTGAATGAGAAATAGACTAATTGTTTAATTTTTTGACAAATAGATAAATTTAATTAATTTTTTATTGCAATAAATTTTCAAACGAGTATATTACGCCTCCACAGACGCGGGGTGGAGCAGCTTGGTAGCTCGTCGGGCTCATAACCCGAAGGTCGTTGGTTCAAATCCAGCCCCCGCAACCAAATTTTTGAAGCCATATGTGTTAACACATGTGGCTTTTTTGTTCTATACGAAACCATCACTGAGCAATAAAAAAGACTGACTTAGCTATCTCGCTATTTCAGTCCTTTACACCTTCTTATTTGATTTACCCTGCTAACTTGAGCAATGTCAATAATGGTTTTTTTCTGATTTTAACGCTAATTGGTCCAATAATTTTTGATGGATTCCACCAAAACTCCCATTTGACATCACTAAAATATGATCCGAGGGTTTTGCCTCTGTCACAATTGCATCAACTAATTTGTCCAAATTCACACTCCACATCACAGATTGCACACATTGATTAGCAATATCCACGACCTCCCACCCAATATTTTCTGGTTGAAATAAGAATACGCTGTCTGCTCGTCCTAATGCAGGTGCAATTTCATCTTTGTGAACCCCCATTTTCATCGTATTCGAACGCGGTTCCAGTACCGCTAAAATACGTACACCCCCTCCAACTTTGTCGCGAAGTGCGGTTAATGTTGCTAAAATTTCAGCAGGATGATGCGCAAAATCATCATATACTGTCACGCCGTTTACTTCACCTTTTACTTCTAAACGGCGTTTTGGACTAATAAAGGTAGATAATGCAGCACAAGCATCTTGAATAGAGACACCAGCATGATGAGCGGCAGCAATTGCCATCAACGCATTATGCATATTGTGCTGTCCCACAACATTCCACTGTACTTGTGCGACCTGCTCGCCATGGTGAAATACCGCAAACTGGGTACAATCATTTGTAATACGCTGTGCAAACCATTCTTGATCTTGTCCTAAAAACTGCTGATGTGACCAACAGCCCATTTCAAGTGTCGTTTTCACACTTTGTTCCTCCGCCACTGACAATATACAACCACTTGCCGACATCGTACGAATCATATGGTGGAACTGACGTTGAATTGCGTTTAAATCATCAAAAATATCAGCATGATCAAAGCCAATATTATTAATAATTAAGGTTTTCGGATTGTAGTGAACAAACTTTGAACGCTTATCAAAAAATGCTGTATCGTATTCATCTGCTTCAATCACAAAATATTGACTTTCCCCTAAACGAGCCGACGTCCCAAAATTGCCCGAAATTCCCCCAATCAAAAAACCCGGTTTTAAACCGCACTTATCTAAAATCCAACTCAACATACCTGTCGTCGTCGTTTTACCATGAGTTCCCGAAACCGCAAACACCCAGCGTTCGCGTAATAAATGATCATGCAACCATTGTGGACCAGATGTATAAGGAAGATTATTTTCTAATACATATTCAACACAAAGATTACCCCGTTTCATTGCATTGCCAATAATGACCATGTCGGGGGCAGGTTGTAACTGCGTTGTCTCAAAATGTGGAATAATTTCAATACCACTTTCTTGTAAAAATGTGCTCATTGGAGGGTAAACATTGGTATCTGAACCCGTCACGTTATAACCCAATTGTTTCGCTATAATGGCAACGCCGCCCATAAACGTACCGCATATGCCTAGAATGTGAATATGTTTTGCTGTCATTTTATGATCTCGATGAAAAAATTGTCATAAAAGTGTGTCGAAGATCACATTGTTCACATTCGACTTTTTTATGAAAAACCTAAGGTTGTTATAATAAATCAACTCATTACATGAGTAAAATTTATTAATAGCAAGGACAAAAATTATGAAAACGTTGGGTCAATTTATTGTTGAAAAACAAGCCGAATATCCGAATGCGAAAGGTGAACTAAGTGGGATTCTCTCTTCGATTCGTTTAGTCGCTAAAGTCATTCACCGTGATATCAATAAAGCGGGGTTAACCAATAACATTCTGGGTGCATCCGGTGCAGAAAATGTACAAGGCGAAACCCAAATGAAG
Organism: Pasteurella multocida subsp. multocida OH4807; assembly: GCA_000973525.1. Taxonomy (NCBI): domain Bacteria; kingdom Pseudomonadati; phylum Pseudomonadota; class Gammaproteobacteria; order Pasteurellales; family Pasteurellaceae; genus Pasteurella; species Pasteurella multocida. The sequence goes on from CP004391.1 coordinate 576,174, forward strand.
TTAGACTTATTCGCCCATAACACAATGAAACAAGCCTTAATTAGCCGAGAAGAAGTCGCTGGTTTTGCATCTGAAGAAGAAGAAAACTTTGTTGCTTTTGATACAGAACGCGGGCGGAACGCAAAATATGTGATTTTAACCGATCCGCTTGATGGTTCTTCAAACATCGATGTTAACGTTGCAGTGGGAACCATTTTCTCGATTTATCGCCGTGTTTCACCGATTGGTACCCCTGTCACGCTTGAAGACTTTATGCAGCCTGGTCATCGCCAAGTCGCGGCAGGTTACATAGTATATGGCTCCTCAACCATGTTAGTGTATACCACAGGAAATGGTGTGAATGGTTTTACTTATGATCCTTCTTTAGGTGTATTCTGCTTATCTCATGAGAATATTCAAATTCCATCAAATGGTAAAATTTACTCTATTAATGAAGGGCAATACCTTAAATTCCCTGATGGCGTAAAAAAATACATTAAATATTGCCAAGAAGAAGATAAAGCCACGAATCGCCCTTATACCTCACGTTACATTGGCTCATTAGTATCTGACTTCCATCGCAATATGCTAAAAGGAGGAATTTACATTTATCCGAGCGCCACCAATTATCCAAATGGTAAATTACGTTTACTCTATGAAGGAAATCCAATGGCATTTCTTGCGGAACAAGCAGGTGGATTGGCAACAGATGGACATCAACGTATTTTAGATATCAAACCAAGTGCATTACACCAACGCGTACCACTTTTTGTTGGATCAAAAGAAATGGTCAAGAAAGCGCAAGATTTTATGGCTAAGTTTAGTTGAATGTAAAGTAATTAAAAGAGCCCGTTATTCATTTGACGGGCTATCTTTGATTCCCTATTATAAGCAGCACAAAAAATAACCTTAAAAAATTTAGTATTTTTATTTAACTTTAGGAAAGGTCGCTGTGAACGTCAAACAACTTTTAATTCTGGGAAGCCTTTTATTGCCACCATTTTTGTTGTGGAGTTGTGAAAAAAACGTTTCAGCAATGACAACTGAACAAAATCAAGAAGAAATACAATCCATCAAACAATTTAATGAAGCCGTGCGAATTACACCTGCTCAGCGCTACATCACTCAAGATGATAATCATGATCTTGCTGCGATGACTTATCATGTCGAAAATTTAAGTGATAAATCCATTAAAACAGTCTTATGGAACAGTGTTTATATTCTTGATTCTAATTTCCTATATACCCACGATTTGCCGATCGTTTTTGAATCTTCTCTAGCACCGAGGAGTCAACAAACTATTGCTAAAACCGTTCCAATTAACAATATTCCACAAAAAAACAGACCACTCGTCCTGAATCCTAAAAGTCCCATCCAAGTCACCATTATTGCTAAAGAAATTATTTTTGATGATGGCAGCAAAATCACCGTATCTCGGTAAGAAAAATAAAGAAAACATGAAAAAATTCAAAGCGGTATTGCTAAGTGATGATTTCATGTCTCTCTTCAATTCGTTTTATTCTCTTTCTCATCTCACATAATGACCATTTTATTCAATTTATGTGATCCTTCCCACAAATATCATTATTTATCTTCAGATTAAATTGCTATTTCTACTGACAATATGTAACTATCTAGGCTGAGTAATATTGTGCTGTTTGCTTTTTAATTTGATTTTGTTGAAGTCATATATAAGAAGGGAAAGTCTATGTTATTAAATTCATTTCTGAAAGATCTCGAATCACTCGTCAATATCGATAGCTATAGCTACGATCCTGTTGGTAAATCAAAAGTTGTCGACTTTTTTAAACAGAAATTTCAATCTCTTGGCTGGATAGTCGAAGAACATTTTCTTGATGAAAAAGTAGGCTCTGCATTGGTTTGTAAGAATACTTTATCTGATGAATTTGACGTGGTTTTATCAGGTCATATGGATACTGTGTTTAAAACGGGTACCGTAAGTGAAAGACCGTTTAAAATCGAAGGCGATAAAGCATTTGGTCCTGGCATTGCGGATATGAAAGCAGGCTTACTCGCGGGATTCTATGCTTGTAAAGCCCTAACTGAAGAAAAAGCGCTACAGCATGCCAAAGTATGCTGTGTTATTTAATCCTGATGAAGAAATCAGCTCTATTTATTCTCGCCCACTATTAGAACAATTTGCGCGTAAAACTCGCTATGCCATCATTCTCGAAGCGGCACGAATTAACGGTAACTTGGTGAATGAACGAAAAGGTATTGGTAAATATGTCATTGAATTTTTAGGTAAGTCTGCACATTCTGCCGTTGACCCGCAAAATGGGGCAAACGCTATTAATGCCTTTATTCGTATCGCACAAGACTTACTGAATAGCACTGCGCCAGAAAAAGGTACCACAATGAATATTGGTACTGTAGAAGGAGGCACTACGCCGAATACTGTTCCTGATTATGTTAAAACACAAATTGACTGTCGTTTTACATCGATTGAAGAAAGTGAACGGCTCAATCAAGTCATTTATGCGCTTCATGATACTGTTACAGAAGAGCGTGTCAAAATCAAGGTATCCGGTGGTATCACTCGTCCACCTTGGCGCCGTACCGAAGCGGGGCTACAATTCTGCGCCGCAGTAGACGAAATAAAAAACAAACTTGGTATCAAAGCAGAATGGGAATCCACTGCTGGCGGTTCAGATGGCAATTTTTTTGCGGCACTTGGCGCTGTAGTGATTGATGGAATGGGACCAAGCGGAGGTAAATGGCACAGCCCAGATGAGTACCTCAACATTGATTCGATCGAACCAAGAATAAAATTAGTCAGTGAAGTCGTAAAATATTGTACCCAAAAATAAAGGAGAATACTTATGTTAGGACTCTTATTAGGATTAGTGGTAACCCTTATTGTCGGTTATCTGATCGTCAAAAAATATAAAGCCCAGTTTGTTTTACTCTGTGGTGGGATTATTTTAATGTGCTTTGCGGTACTATTTGGACTCGGCGAAATTCTGCCTGCTAATAAATCAACGGGTTGGGTTGGCTTCGATATTTTTGAATTTATCAAAAACTTATTCAGTACACGTGCTGCTGATCTCGGGTTAATGATCATGGCAGTCGGGGGATTCGCTCGTTATATGGATAAAATTGGTGCCAGCGAAGCGCTCGTCAATGTCGCTGTCAAACCCTTAAATGCAATTAAAGCCCCTTATTTAGTTCTTGCCTTAGCGTATATCATCGGACAAATTCTCAATGTGTTTATTCCTAGTGCTTCTGGACTTGGGCTTTTACTTATGTTGACCATCTTTCCAATTCTAGTCAATCTGGGTGTGAGCAGAGAAGGGGCCGCTGCACTCATTGCAACAACAGCTTGTTTAGACTTAGGACCTGCGTCAGGTAACGCGGTACTTGCTGCCAAAACAGCGAACATTGATATTGCAGAGTATTTTGTTGGATACCAACTTAAATTGGCGATTATCACTATGCTTGTCATTGCCACCTCCCATTTCTTTGTACAAAAATGGTTTGATAAAAAACAAGCTTTAACTGGTGGTGGAAGTGTCATGGATAATGGCACAGAAACAGAAACAAAAGTGGAAAACAAAAACGAGTCCACCCAACCAATTCCAACTCTTTACATTTTATTACCACTCCTTCCCCTTGTCCTTATTTTAACTTTCAGTAAATTGCTGATAAGCAGTATCAAAATGAACGTTGCAACGGCGATGATCATCAGCTTATTTATCGCCATGTTATTTGAATTTGCCAGAAAAAAAGACGTGAAACAGGTCTTTGCCGAAATGCAAGTCTTCTTTGATGGCATGGGTAAACAATTTGCAGCAGTTGTGACACTCATTGTCGCAGGTGAAACTTTTGCGAAAGGCTTAACCGCAGTAGGTGCTATCGATACGATTATTTCAGGTGCTCAAACCGTTGGCTTTGGTGTCTTCTCTATGACATTAGTGATGGTATTAATCATTGCACTTTCTGCGATTGTTATGGGATCAGGTAACGCGCCATTCTTTGCCTTTGCAGCCCTAGCACCAAAAGTAGCAACAGGACTGGGAATTTCACCCGTTTTAATGGTATTACCTATGCAATTAGTGGCTGGTATCGCACGAAGTATGTCACCAATTACTGCGGTAATTGTCGCTGTTTCAGGCGTCGCTAACGTGTCTCCATTTGACTTAATTAAGCGTACGGCACTGCCAATGGCATTTGCCTTAATAACCGTTTTCTTTGGTACCTTTATTCTCTATCACTAAACAGAGAGCAAAAATTAAAAAACGGGTGTCAATCAACACCCGTTTTTCATCGACTTCATCCATTATTGACCATTAAACAATATAAGCAAAATTTGCCCATAACGGCATTGAAGCTGACATAAACAATAAGAATAATAAACTTTGGTAGCCGAATATCCATTGTTTAAAGATATGCAAGCCTATTACACCAGCAATAACAAGATGTAAGGAAAAATACAAGATCCAAGCAAATTCATTCATCATATTTACTACATCGGATATATAAAATAACAGAACGAGTGTACTCAGTGCATTTAACAGTAATGTGACTAACATCAATAAAGGGAATAATGCAATTAAACCTTGCAGCCGATTACGTGATATCACTAAAGCAAGATTCGCTAGAATCACCCCTACTAATCCCTGTGCAAAAAGATTATATTGCGCCACAGAAACCAGTGGTATCTCGATAAACATCAACAAATAACACACACAACCCAAGACACCAATAATACTCGCCATGATCAACATAGACCGTCTTAATTGTGTATCTTGTGGTTGATGCCAAGCAGCTAGTACCAAGGCAATACCGCATAAGCTTATCATATCCGTGAAAATCAAATGGTAATTAGAGAACACACTGATGAAAAACCATCCGCCCCAGAACAAAGCGAAATACATATTAACCCGACTTAAACGTGAACGTTGACCAGGACAAATCTGCCCTTTAGAAAAAACTAATAGGCAAATCAGTTGCGCCACTAATACCGCAAAACCAAGATGAGAAATAGCTTTCGCTTGAGCTTGTAAAAACAACGCAAAAAAATCAATGCTTAACAACAAGACAATTGGCAAGAATGAAAAAAGTGCGGTTAAAAAAGGGGACTGTTTTTGTTCTGACATAATGAACCTAACCTCAATAAAATGAATCTGCCAATTATGCAAGAATTCAAATGAACGGTCAAAATTCCCTATTCTTTTATTCGATTCCCCTCTAAAATAATGCCATTTTGAACCGCACTTTAAGGACAACTATGCTGTTAAGTGTTTTATATATTATTGGTATTACTGCTGAAGCCATTACTGGCGCACTGGCTGCTGGGCGTGAAAAAATGGATATTTTCGGGGTAATCATTATTGCATCAATGACAGCAATTGGTGGCGGCTCAGTGCGGGATGTCTTACTGGGACACTATCCGCTTGGCTGGGTAAAAAATCCCGAATATTTTCTCATTGTCGCGGGTGCTGCCGTGCTCACTGTCTTTATCGTTCCCTTTATTCGTCGATTCATGCGTTACTTTCATACCATTTTCTTGGTCCTTGATGCATTAGGTTTAATCGTTTTTTCCATAATTGGCGCACAAATTGCGTTAGATATGGGACATGGCTTTACGATCGCAACGATTGCCGCCATTATCACTGGTGCATTCGGTGGGGTATTGCGTGACTTATTGTGTAATCGTATCCCATTGGTTTTCCAAAAAGAACTCTATGCAAGCATTGCGTTAATTGCCACCAGTATTTATATTGGTCTACAACACCTCAACCTCGATCAAAACCTCGTCATTATTATCACGTTAATTAGTGGTTTTATCGCTCGACTATTAGCCATTTACTTTGAATGGGGATTACCCGTGTTTGACTACCAAGAACAAACCCTCTCAAAACAGGATAACCACGATAAATTACCGCAAAAAACAAAATGGAAGAAATAATAAGGAATAAACACAATGACTCTCGATTTAGAAAAAATGGGAAAACAAGCAAAACATGCAGCTTTTGTGTTATCACAGCTTTCTCAACAACAAAAAAATAATGCTCTACAAGCGATTGCAGACCAACTTGAAATACAAGCCGATGCTATTCTTGCCGCGAACCAGAAAGATATTACTGCGGCAAAACAACAAGGTTTATCTGAAGCAATTCTTGATCGTTTATTGCTTACTAAAGCACGCCTAATCAGCATCGCAAACGATGTCCGCCATGTGATGACTCTCCCCGATCCTGTTGGAAAAATGATAGATGGTGGGGTACTAGACAGTGGGCTAAAAATAGAACGTATTCGAGTGCCAATTGGGGTAATCGGTACCATTTATGAAGCACGCCCAAACGTCACAATTGATGTCGCCAGCCTATGCTTAAAAACAGGAAATGCTGTGATTTTACGTGGTGGTAAAGAAACACAGCACTCTAACAAAATCTTAGTTGAGGTTATCCAACAAGCACTGACTCAAGCGGGTCTTCCACAATATGCGGTACAAGCCATTACGGATCCCGATCGCGCGTTAGTGATGGCATTACTCAAATTAGATCGTTATGTCGATATGATCATTCCTCGCGGAGGCGCGAGCTTACACGAACTGTGTAAACAACATTCAACAATCCCTGTCATTGTTGGTGGAATTGGCGTGTGCCATTTGTTTGTTGAAGAAAGTGCGGATCTAGACAAAGCGTTACCGCTGATTGACAACGCGAAAACTCAACGTCCGAGCACGTGTAACACCTTAGAAACCTTATTAGTACAACGCTCTATTGCAGCACACTTTTTACCTAAACTTGCTGCACAACTACACAGCAAGCCAGTGAAATTCCATGCAGATCCCACCGCACTTTCTCTCTTGCAAGCGGTGCATGCCAATGTGGAACCGCTACAAGCATCACAATTACGTCAAGAATGGCTTACTTATGACTTAAATATTGTCATCGTCGAAGACTTGGCTGAAGCTGTTGAACATATTCGTGAATATGGCAGTCAGCATTCCGATGGCATCCTAACGAGTTCACAGCAACTCGCGCAACAATTCGTCAAACAAGTGGATTCTGCGGCAGTTTATATCAATGCGAGTACGCGCTTTACTGATGGTGGACAATTTGGTTTAGGTGCAGAAGTAGCAGTTAGCACACAAAAACTGCATGCACGTGGTCCGATGGGCTTAGAGGCATTAACGACTTATAAATGGGTTTGTACGGGAGACTACATCTCAAGAAGCTAATCACGTAAAAATGGGAGATGTTCATCTTGTCAAATACATTTTTACAAAATGTATTTGACAATTTTTTTATAAATCGTTATTTGTTTCACTTCACACTACATCATAACAATAATTTGAAAGGAGCCACTCATGTCTCACCTCTCTATTGCAAAATTTGGCGGAACAAGCGTTGCAAATTATGCCGCGATGCAAGCATCCGCTAAAATTGTCACTCATGATCCGAACACTCGTGTTGTCGTCCTATCCGCTTCAGCTGGGGTCACCAATTTATTGGTTGCGCTCGCCAGTGGTTGTGACAGTAGCGAACGGACAAAGCGCCTTAATGAAGTTCGTCAAATTCAAGAAAATATTCTTAATGAGTTAAAAGATGACCGCGAAGTCCGACCAAAAATTGAAAAACTACTCGTGAATATTGAATCACTTGCAGAAGCCGCTAGCCTAGCGACATCATTGGCACTGACAGATGAATTAATTAGCCATGGCGAGATGATGTCCTCTCTGATTTTTGTCGAAATCTTGCGAGAATTAAATACTTCAGCAACGTGGGTAGATGTGCGAACTGTCATTGCCACCGACAGTCATTTTGGTAAAGCCATTCCCGATGATGAAAAAACACAAAAAAACAGTGACCAGATGCTAAAGCCTCTGATTGATCGTGGTGAATTGATCATCACACAAGGATTTATTGGACGTGATCCACAAGGGAAAACCACAACATTAGGACGTGGTGGCAGCGACTACTCTGCAGCCTTACTTGCCGAAGTACTACATGCTAAAGATGTGTTAATTTGGACTGACGTGGCGGGTATCTATACTACCGATCCGCGTATCGTCCCTACAGCAAAACGCATTGATACCATGAGTTTTTCAGAGGCTGCTGAAATGGCGACATTTGGTGCTAAAGTATTACACCCCGCGACCCTCCTCCCTGCGGTACGCAGCAATATTCCCGTCTATGTTGGCTCAAGTAAGGCACCAGAAGCGGGAGGCACATGGGTGACACGTGATCCTCAACCCAGACCAACATTTCGCGCTATTGCATTACGTCGAGATCAAACACTTTTAACATTATCAAGCTTAAATATGCTACATGCTCAAGGCTTTTTAGCGAAAGTCTTTACTATTTTGGCAAAATATAAAATCTCTGTCGATGTAGTCACTACATCAGAAGTAAGCATTGCTTTGACCTTAGATAAAACAGGCTCTGCCTCATCTGGTACAAGTTTACTCTCTGCTGAACTAATTGATGAGTTAAGCAAACTTTGTAGCGTAAAAATTGATAGCGATTTATCATTGGTAGCATTAATTGGCAATGAATTACATACATCTTCTGGTATCGCCAAACGTATTTTCGATACCCTAGAAAATTATAATATCCGTTCTATTTGTTATGGCGCAAGTACGAATAATATTTGTATATTAGTCCATAATAACAATGCTGATGATATTGTTTCAGCCTTACACCAAGCACTCTTTGAATAACTTAACCATCAAAGTGCGGTTAAAAAAGAATCCATATTTTAACCGCACTTTTCTTTTCTCCTTCCACTTATTAATCACCAAATAAAAACGTAAATAGCATTGAGATTAGCGTCAGAAAATAGTAAAGTAATCCGTTGTTCATTTTATTTATAGACTAGGCTTAAAGGCGGAAAATACTATGGGAAAAAGTGTTGTTATCTTAGGTGCACAGTGGGGCGACGAAGGTAAAGGAAAAATTGTTGACTTACTCACTGATCGCGTCAAATACGTGGTGCGTTATCAAGGAGGACACAATGCAGGTCACACCTTAATTATCAATGGTGAAAAGACCGTACTTCGTTTAATTCCATCTGGTATTTTGCGTGAGAATGTGACCTGCTTAATCGGCAACGGTGTTGTCCTCTCACCAGCCGCACTCATGCAAGAAATGGGGGAGCTTGAAAGTCGTGGTATTCATGTTCGCGAACGTTTATTAATTTCAGAAGCCTGCCCATTAATTCTCCCTTACCACGTTGCTATGGATCATGCTCGCGAAGCCGCACTCGGTAAAAACAAAATTGGGACAACGGGGCGTGGTATTGGTCCTGCTTATGAAGATAAAGTCGCACGTCGCGGATTACGTGTTGGCGATCTCTTTGATCGTGCAACTTTTGCTGAAAAACTAAAAAACCTTTTAGATTACTATAACTTCCAATTAGTGCATTATTATAAAGCTGAGCCTGTTGATTTCCAAAAAACATTAGATGATGTTATGGCTGTTGCCGATGTAATTACAAGCATGGTTGCCGACGTGACCACCATCTTAGATAAAGCACGTTTAAATGGCGACAATATTTTATTTGAAGGTGCACAAGGTACCATGCTAGATATCGACCATGGCACTTATCCATTTGTCACCAGCTCAAATACTACTGCGGGTGGTGTAGCGACAGGTGCGGGTTTCGGTCCTCGCAACCTTGACTATGTACTAGGTATTATAAAAGCTTACTGTACACGCGTTGGTGGCGGTCCATTCACAACGGAATTATTTGATGAAATTGGTGCAGAAATTGCACGTAAAGGAAATGAATTTGGTGCAGTGACAGGACGTCCACGTCGTTGTGGTTGGTTTGATGCTGTAGCAATTCGCCGCGCGATCCAATTAAACTCCATTTCAGGTTTTTGTATGACCAAACTGGATGTCTTAGATGGCTTCGATGAAGTCAAAATTTGTGTTGCTTATAAAATGCCAAATGGTGATATCGTTGAATATGCACCACTTGCTGCAAAAGACTGGGAAGGGGTCGAGCCAATTTATGAAACCATGCCAGGTTGGAAAGAAAATACGTTCGGTGTCACAGATGTTGCCCAGCTTCCTGAAGCCTGCCGTAATTATGTAAAACGCATTGAAGAAGTCACTGGCATTCCAGTAGATATTCTTTCAACGGGTCCAGATCGTGTCGAAACCATGATCTTACGTGATCCGTTCCAAGCATAATTAAATTAACGTTACTCTACAATTACAACAAGTGGAAAACCAACATGGTTTTCCACTTTTTTCTATCTCTTTTCTGTTCCATCGAAAATACTGATTAATTCAATAGATTAAGTAAATTAAATCTATTATTCTAGATCAAAATTTCCTTACATTTTGTGATGTTAATATAAGATCGCACAGTGATGAGAGGAGTGCTTACCTATGAAAATTAAAACAATATTCTTATCTGCCGTTGCATTAGCAACAGCAGGTTTTTTAGGAACAGTGGGCTATGTTCATGTTTATGATAAAGAACAAGCTGAAAACTTGTTAGCACAAACACAGTTATCAGGAGAAGCACAAAAAGTCGCTAAAGTCTTCTATGATAATGGTTGTCAATATTGCCATACGTCTAATGCTGAATTGCCTTTTTATGCAAATTTCCCTATTGCAGATAAAATTATGCAAGAGGATATTCAAAAAGGGACACGTGTATTCTTGCTCAATGATATTTTGGATGGCTTAAAGGATCCAAGTAAAGTATCCGAAGTGAGTTTAGCGAAATTAGAACAAGTATTAAGCAACGATGAAATGCCAATTTCAAAATTTATTCATGTGCATTGGGGATCTCGTCCTGACGCAGAGGAAAAAGCCACAGTCTTAAATTGGATTAGAAAAGAACGTCAAGCGCACTTCTTACCCGCCAATACAGAGGGAACGGATCCAAATCATCTTGTTCAACCAATTCCAGATAAACTCGATACGGATCCATTAAAAGTGGCTTTAGGTAATATGTTATACCACGATGGGCGTTTATCTGGCGATGGCACTATCCAATGCCATACTTGCCATCAACTTAAACTTGGTGGAACAGATGGCTTGGCCGTCTCTGTGGGGATTGATGGATTAAAAGGTGGCATTAATGCGCCAACTGTCTATAACGCTGCATTTAATATCTTACAATTCTGGGATGGTCGTGCTAAGGATCTTGCTGCACAAGCAGGTGGTCCACCACTCAACCCTGTTGAAATGGGCTCTAAAAACTGGGATGAAATTGTGGCGAAACTCGAACAAGACGAGGAATTTAAGCAACAATTCTTAGCAGTCTACCCTGAGATCAATGAAACAACAATTACCCACGCGATCGCTGAATTTGAGAAAACCTTAATCACCCCAAATAGTGCATTTGACCGCTATCTTAAAGGGGATCAAAATGCATTGACGCCGCAACAAGTGCGTGGTTATGAATTATTTAAAACAAACAAGTGCGATACATGCCATGTGGGCATAGCAATGGGTGGACAATCTTTTGAATATATGGGCTTATTTGATGACTATTTTGCTGCAAGAGGAACACCATTAGCAGATGCAGATCAAGGTCGCTTCGCTCATACGCAAGACCCTGCTGATATACATAAGTTTAAAGTACCAACATTACGTAATATTGCATTAACTGCGCCTTATATGCACGATGCAAGAACTAGCGACTTGCAAGAAGCTGTACGTATAATGTTACATTATCAAAGTGGTAAAGACTTACCAAAACAAGATATTGCGGATATCACTGCTTTCTTAGAAAGCTTAACAGGTGAATATCAAGGTAAACCATTAACACTTGAAGCAAAATAATCCGATAGTGTGTTTACTTTTAAACCAAACCGAGAACCTTATCTCGGTCTGGTTTTCGTCCTCACCGCACGCTTCATTTATTCTTTGATATAGATCACATTTTGATAAAATATATTTGAGAATAGTTCTCAAATTAACTTCAACATTTTGCTAATAAAACCAAAGAGTAATCTCTCTGGTCCCCAAAACTTTAACTAAAACTTAACATAAACCACAACATGTTGTGGTTGAAAATAATTTTACACCTATATATAGTACCCTCATTCTTTAGGTCACATAAAAATGGGGTAAGCACTATGTCAACTTTCTTGGTCATTAAACGCGATGGCTCACGCGCTAGCTTTGAAATCCAGCGAATTATCAATGCGATAAAAAAAGCAGCACAAGCAGTCAATATCGATGATGAACGTTACTGCCACCAGATTGGACAACACGTATTCGAGCATATTTTTACTCATTACCAAAAAGAAATTGATATTAGCCATATCCAAACCATTGTAGAAAATCATTTGATGTCAAGCCAATATCCTGAAATTGCGCGTGCTTATATTGAATATCGCCATGATCGTGATCTTGCGCGTGAAAAACGTAGCCTTTTAACACAAGAAATTGAGGGGCTAATTCAACAAAGTAACATTGAGCTGTTAAATGAAAATGCTAATAAAGATGCTAAAGTCATTCCGACACAACGTGATTTGTTAGCGGGAATTGTGGCGAAACATTATGCTAAACGTTATATCTTGCCTAAAGATGTCGTAGAGGCTCATGAAAAAGGGGAAATTCATTACCATGATCTTGATTATGCGCCTTTTTTCCCAATGTTTAACTGTATGCTCGTTGATTTAAAAGGTATGTTAAGCCATGGTTTTAAAATGGGGAATGCGGAAATTGAGCCGCCTAAATCCATTACCACCGCCACTGCCGTAACCGCCCAGATCATCGCCCAAGTGGCAAGCCATATTTATGGTGGGACAACAATCAATCGCATTGATGAGGTCTTAGCGCCTTATGTCCAACTCAGCTATGAAAAACACCTCAAAATCGCAGCACAATGGCAAGTACCTGACGCCGAGAGCTATGCTAACGCGTTGATTGAAAAAGAGTGTTTCGATGCATTTCAATCCTTGGAATATGAAGTCAATACATTACACACATCAAATGGTCAAACGCCTTTTGTGACATTTGGCTTTGGGCTTGGTACGAGTTGGCAAGCACAATTAATCCAACGTGCTATTTTAAAAAATCGTTTACGTGGTCTAGGGAAAAATCATAAAACCCCAGTTTTTCCGAAATTAGTGTTCACAATTAAAAAAGGGGTCAATCAATGTCCAACAGACCCCAACTACAGCATTAAGCAACTGGCTTTAGAATGCGCATCCAAACGCATGTACCCAGATATTCTCAACTATGAACAAGTGGTTAAGGTGACAGGCTCATTCAAAGCGCCAATGGGGTGCCGCAGTTTTCTCGGTGTCTATATCGAAAAGGGAGAAGAGCAACATGATGGACGTAACAATCTTGGTGTTGTGAGCTTAAACTTACCACGAATTGCGATTGAGGCGACACGTCAGCGGCCTGAACAAAGTGCGGTTACATTTTACCATATTTTAGATCAGCGCCTTGCAATTGCAAAAAAAGCGTTAATGACTCGAATCGCACGCTTGGAAAATACTAAAGCACGTGTCGCCCCAATTCTTTATATGGAAGGTGCATGTGGTGTACGTTTAAAAGCAAATGATAATATCGCACCGATTTTTAAAAATGGACGAGCATCGATTTCATTAGGCTATATTGGTATTCATGAAACAATCCATGCCTTATATGGAAATAAACATATTTATGATGATGAACAGTTGCGTCAAAAAGGGATTGAAATCGTGCAATACCTCAATCATGCAGTACAACAATGGAAAGCTGAAACTGGTTATGCTTTTAGCCTTTATTCCACACCAAGTGAAAACTTATGTGATCGCTTCTGCCGCTTAGATACCAAACAATTTGGCGTTATCCCAAGGGTCACTGATAAAGGTTATTACACCAATAGCTATCATTTAGATGTCGAGAAAAAAGTCAATCCATACGACAAAATCGATTTTGAACAGCCTTATCCCCCATTAGCTAATGGCGGTTTCATTTGCTATGGCGAATACCCAAATATCCAGCACAATTTGAAAGCATTGGAAGACGTGTGGGACTATAGCTATGATCGAGTTCCATACTATGGCACAAATACCCCTATTGATGAATGTTATGAATGTGGTTTCACGGGGGAATTTGACTGTACCAGTAAAGGTTTTACTTGTCCAAGATGTGGCAATCATGACAGTGAAAAAGTCTCAGTGACACGTCGTGTTTGCGGGTACCTTGGTAGTCCAGATGCCAGACCATTTAATGCGGGTAAACAAGAAGAAGTCAAACGACGCGTGAAACATTTGTAACCCAGCAAGAACAGACTCTCAATCATGTTGATGGCATTAAGTAAGATAGCAGGTCAATAAAATGAACTATATTCAATATTATCCTACTGATATTGTGAATGGTGAGGGGACACGCTGTACCTTGTTTGTCAGTGGCTGTACGCATGCTTGTCGAGGCTGTTACAACAAAAAAAGCTGGTCCTTTCATGCAGGTCGCCCATTTGACTTACTCATGGAAGAACAAATTTTACGAGACCTAAAAGACACTCGAATTAAACGTCAAGGACTGACGCTAACAGGGGGCGATCCCCTTCACCCTGATAATCTGTCTACTCTACTCCCTTTTGTTAAACGATTGAAACAAGCCTGTCCAGACAAAGATCTGTGGGTCTGGACAGGTTACCGATTACAAGAACTGAATGCCATACAGCGTCAAATTTTGCCGTATATTGATGTCTTGATTGATGGTAAGTTTGAACAGGACAAGGCAGATCCCAGCCTAGCTTGGCGCGGTTCATCAAATCAAATGATTTATCGATTTAAATAAACCAGATCTTATAAAGTTGATTACAAAATGGCTAAGAAGCAAAAAGCTTGATACTTTGCTGCCAAATTGTCTCTTCAATTTTTTCTGGTGTTTCTGATCTTAATTGGCATAGATGTTGGAAGATATTAACCACACGTTCAGGGCGGTTGGCTTGTCCTTGAAAACTAAATACAGGCATATCGGGAGAATCTGTTTCTAATACTAAACAATCCAAGGGTAATCGACGAATCGTATCGCGGGTTTTGTTTGCGCGTTGATAAGTAATCGTGCCACCGACACCAATTTTATAGCCTAAATCTACGAAGCGTTTAGCTTGCTCGTAACTTCCAGAAAAGCCATGTATCACACCACATCGCGTTAATCGAATACGTTTTAGAAAAGAGAATAAATGTTCATGAGCACGACGAGAATGTAAATTGACAGGTAAATCATGTTGTTGTGCTAAATACAGTTGTGTTTCTAAAAACTGACACTGCTTATGCCAAAGTGCATCAGTTAGCAACTCAGCAACACCACGTTCTAATCCAATTTCGGCAACAGCTGTAAAATTGGGATTGTGATTGGTCAATTTATTTGCCAAGACATCAAGATCCTGTTGAGAATGTTGTTCAATATACAAGGGGTGCAACCCTAATCCATAGTACAGCTGTTTAGGGTAGGCAGCCACCATGTTCTCAATCGTTTCAAAATCTTTAGCTAATACCGCAACCAGCAAAATTTTATTCACACCGACCTGCAAAGCCTGTGCTAGCAATTGTTCTAGCGGGATTTGCATATCACGCTGCAAATAATCTAAATGAGTATGGGTATCAAAAAATGCCATCGCGATTCCTAATAAAAAAACAGCCAATCAAACAGGCTGTTTAAGCAGTTCATGTAAGCTGTCGCTTATTCTACTGACACGGATTGGATGACGACAGGTTCTTTTGGCACATCTCGATGAAAACCTGAACGCCCTGTTTCAACTTGACTGATTTTGTCAACCACATCCATACCTTCAATCACCTGACCAAAGACGGCATAGCCCCAACCTTGCGCGGTTTCTGCACTAAAATCTAAAAACGCATTATCAACGGTATTAATAAAAAATTGAGATGTTGCTGAATGGGGATCAGAAGTACGTGCCATCGCAACGGTACCACGTAAATTTTTCAATCCATTGTTAGCTTCATTTTTAATCGGTGAATGGGCTTTCTTTTGTTTCATCTCACGATCAAATCCACCCGCTTGCACCATAAACCCATTAATAACACGATGAAAAATAGTACCGTCATAAAAACCTGCTTGGCTATATTCAAGGAAGTTCTGACTCGAAATAGGCGCCTTGTCTTGTGCCAAGGCAATTTTAATTGCGCCGAAATTAGTATGCAAAATCACCTGTTTTGCTTGTGCTCCCACGGCAACGAAAGCGATAAAAAGTGCGGTCAAAAATTTACTCATTTTCTTTTTCCTAGAAAATTCCCCTCAAACTCAAATGAGGGGAATCGTATTATGCAACGGTCACAGAAGTAATCACAACATCTTCTTTTGGTACGTCTTGGTGGAAACCTTTATTTCCTGTCGCAACGCCCTTAATTTTATCAACAACCTCCATGCCTTCAACCACTTCACCAAATACAGCATACCCCCATTCTTGTACGACTTTTTTACCGAATAACTCTTTTGAACGATGATCTAAAAAAGTATTGTCTGCGACATTAATAAAAAATTGTGCCGTTGCGGAATGTGGATCAGATGTTCTCGCCATCGCAATAGTACCACGCTTATTACTCAGTCCATTATTGGCTTCATTTTGGATAGGGGCACGCGTATTTTTCTCACGCATCCCCGCTTCCATCCCCCCACCTTGAATCATAAATCCATCGATAACACGGTGAAAAATTGTGTTATTATAAAAACCACTTTGACAGTAGTTTAAAAAGTTTTCTGCTGTAATGGGTGCTTTTTCATGATTTAATTCAATTTTGATGTCACCCAAGTTAGTGTGTAATGTAATCATTGCCCTTATCCTCGCAAATTTCAAAGCATTTATTATTCCATAAAAGTGCTAGAAATGCTATAAAGTGACAATTCTAGACAGCAGAACAGCCCCTTTTGATGATGCCGTCATTTTTAACAATATTAAAAAGAATAAGAGAACAAACTGATGCTAAAAATTTTCAATACGCTGACGAGAGAAAAAGAAATCTTTAAACCGATTCATGATAATAAAGTCGGCATGTATGTGTGTGGTATTACTGTCTACGATTTATGCCATGTTGGGCATGGACGTACTTTCGTTTGTTTTGATGTCATCGCTCGTTACCTTCGTTATTTAGGCTATGAGTTAACTTATGTCCGTAACATTACCGATGTAGATGACAAAATCATCAAACGCGCATTAGAAAATAAAGAAAGCTGTGAGCAATTGGTCGATCGCATGGTGCTTGAAATGTACAAAGATTTTGATGCACTTCATGTTTTGCGTCCTGATGTAGAACCCCGTGCTACCCACCATATTCCTGAAATCATTACGATCGTACAAAAACTCATTGAGCGTGGGCATGCTTATGTCGCAGAAAATGGCGATGTGATGTTTGATGTCGAAAGTTTTCAGCAATACGGTAAATTATCTCGCCAAAATTTAGAACAATTACAAGCTGGTGCACGGGTTGAAATTGTGGATATTAAGAAAAACCCAATGGATTTTGTTCTCTGGAAAATGTCAAAACCAGAGGAACCAAGCTGGTCATCCCCTTGGGGAGCGGGTCGCCCAGGTTGGCATATCGAATGCTCTGCGATGAATTACAAAGAATTAGGAGAACATTTTGATATTCACGGGGGCGGTTCTGACTTGATGTTCCCTCATCATGAAAATGAAATTGCACAATCTTGCTGTGCCCATGGTAACAACTACGTCAACTATTGGATTCATTCTGGCATGATCATGGTAGACAAAGAAAAAATGTCAAAATCGCTCGGTAATTTCTTTACACTTCGTGATGTATTGCAACATTATGATGCAGAAAGCGTACGTTATTTCTTACTTAGCGCACACTATCGTAGTCAATTAAATTACAGCGATGAAAACCTGAATCTAGCACATGGCGCATTAGAGCGTTTGTATACGGCATTACGTGGAACGGATCCTACCGCAGTTGCGCTTGGTGGTGAGCAGTATCTAACTGCCTTCAAAGAAGCGATGGACGATGATTTCAATACCCCAAACGCCATTTCTGTCTTATTTGAAATAGCACGTGAAATCAATAAACTCAAAACAGAAAACATGACACGTGCCAACGAACTTGCTGCTCGTTTACGAGAAATGGCTGACGTACTGGGGTTATTGTATCAAGATCCTGAAGCTTTTTTACAAGCAGGTTCAAATGAAGAAGATGTAGAACGCATTGAAGCATTAATTAAACAACGTAATGATGCACGCGCCGCTAAAGATTGGGCAACGGCAGACGCGGCACGCAATCAACTGACAGAAATGGGGATTGTATTAGAAGACAGCGCAAATGGTACAACATGGCGTAAACTCTAAACAGCCTCTCAACACCAATATGGCAAGGTCAACAACCTTGCCATATTTTATTTATTCTCTGAGCAAACCACGCTTAAAAACCAGCTTGCTTTTCTAATTGCTCGACTAATGCCTCTTCTAAATGTAAGGCTGTCGCTAACTGTGATAAGAATACGATTTCTTTTCGTGTTAATTCTTGGCAAACCATACGCGCAGCAAGATAAACTTGTGTTGCCAATGCAGTATCATCACCGACAATTTTGGCAATCTCAGTAATGGTGATAGGATGTGCCATTTCTTGTGCTAACCACTGTTGTAATGCTGGGTCATTCCCCCCTTCTTCTGCAATTAATGCGCTTTCTTTATCATCAATCAGACCATCTGATGCTGCTGCCGCAATCATAGTACGTAAAATGATTGCGCCCGTTTCCTCCGCTTGTTGCGTTGCTTCAAAGTGTGCTGCTGATACACTTTGTGCAGAAGAAGACGGCGTTGTCTGTTTTTGCTGATAAGCTTGGTAAGCTTGATAAGCAATACTTCCCAAGGCAGCCAATGAGCCAAGTTTCGTTAATTTTGCGCCACCACTTCGTCCTAATACCATTGACAATATTCCTGCTAATGCTGCCCCGCCACCTAGTTTTGTGATGGTATCCGCGGTATTCTGGCTTGGCTTATTAAGCTTTTCAGCGGATTTCGTTACCGTTCCTAATACTTCATTTAAAATACGATTAAAATTCATACTTGCTTTCCTTCATAATCAATGTGAATAAGGATAATATTGGACAAGTTTAAAGCAAAAAAATTCCCTGCCCCGCGAGAAATAAAACAATCCACCCCATTTTCTTTTCGTCTAAGTACGTGTCAACACGACAGCTTCTTGAGTCAGACGAGCAATCTCTTGCCAATTTTGTGCTTGAATCAACGCCTTTTCGACAAACCATGATCCACCACAGGCAATGACATTAGGAATTGCAAGGTACTCTTTTATATTTTTGATGTTCACGCCGCCTGTGGGCATGAGGTTGAGCATTGAGTAAGGTCCTAATAATGCCTTAATCATCTTCACGCCCCCCGAGGCTTCTGCGGGAAAGAATTTTACTGTTTCGATCCCCATTTCTAATGCGGCTTCAATCGACATCGGATTATTCACACCAGGAATAATCGGCAAACCAAGATCCTGACAACGTTTCACAATATTCGGATTAAAGCCAGGAGTGACGATACAATCTGCCCCTGCATTTTTTGCTTGTAACACTTGCTCTACCGTTAATACTGTCCCTGCTGCAATTAACATATCAGGCTGATTTTCTCTCAATAAACGAATCGCTTGCTCAGCGGCAGCTGAACGAAACGTAATTTCAGCCACTGGCAAATCACATTTCATTAACGTGCGTGCTAAAGGTAAAATATGTTCAGCTTGATCTAGTGCAATCACTGGTACAAGCCGGCATTGGCGCAATGTTCCCAGTAATGGAATGGCATGATAAGACATTTCTTCTCCTCGACTATCCTTCTTGCTGCTCAAAAGCGCGAATTTTATGAAACGCATCGGATAAATCTGATGCAAAATTAATTTTCTGAATTTCCGCGACAGTATTCGATTTAACTAACATACGAAGTGGCTGAAATTGCATATTACATAGATAAAGCTGTTGATGTGGCAGCATATGTTGCACAAAACGTGTTAACGCATGAATCCCCCCTGTATCTAATACAGTAACCGCATCACATTGCAGCACGATATGTTTAATCTCATGATCCGTGTGTACCGTTTTATCATGTAAATCAGCAAATAAATTATCTGCCGCAGCAAAAAATAATGGTCCACTAATACGATATACCAGCACATCATTTAAATCTTCAGGATGTGCCATTTCAATCGATTTGGTCATTTCTGCAATCGTACGGATAAATAATAAGCTGGCTAATAATACCCCGACACTAATCGCAATCACCATATCAAAAATGACAGTTAAAACTAAACAAGTGAGTAAAACCGCAATTTCATTACGCCCAGAACGACGAAGCAGCTGAATGATTTGAGGAACATTTGCCATATTCCAAGCGACAATAAGGAGCAACGCTGCCATGGAGGAAAGAGGTAAATAAGACAGCGCTCTAGCAAAAAAGAGCAAAGCAAACAAGACCAGTAACGCGTGGACCATACTGGATATTGGTGATACTGCCCCCGCTTTTACGTTGGCGACTGAACGTGCAATCGCCGCCGTTGCCGTGATTCCCCCCAAGAAAGGGGCGGCAATATTTCCTAATCCCTGAGCTAATAATTCATCATTTGAGTGATGTTTCGTGTCTGTCATATTATCTAAAATGACCGCGCACAATAACGACTCAATAGCACCGAGTACTGCCATAGAAAATGCGGCAGGCAACAACGCTTGTATTGTGTCTAAATTCCACTGAATGACTTCACCTTGTGCATTCGGAATCGCCCATGGCAACATCAATTCAGGCAGTGCATTGGGGATCCCGAATCCAGTCGAACCATCCGATAACGTATATTGGAATGCTGAGCCGATGGTCGCAACATCGTACCCTAAAGCAATCAACGCTAAAGAAAGAAAAGTGGCAATCATTACGGCAGGTAGATGACCTGGGATTGCTAAACGTAACTTATGCCATTGTGTTAGCACGAATAAAGTGACAATCCCAACACTTGCATCCGCCCAGTTAATTGTCGGCAGTGCGGTCGCAATCGTTTGAACTTTTTCAAGATAATGCGCAGGCATCGCCACAATACTCAAGCCCAAAAAATCTTTAATTTGCAGAGTCGCGATCACAACCCCAATACCGCAGGTAAAACCCAGCGTTACAGGTAAAGGAATATATTCAATCAAACGACCTAAACGAAATAGTGCCATTAACACGAGAATGACACCCGACAAGAGTGTTGCCATAAGCAACCCGCCTAATCCAAATTGTTGGGTGACGGGATATAAAATGACAACGAAGGCCGCGGTTGGTCCCGAAACATTAAATCGAGAGCCTCCCGTGAGCGCAATAATCAACCCTGCAATAATCGCAGTATAAAGTCCATGTTGAGGCGCCACCCCACTCGCAATTGCCAATGCCATTGATAACGGGATCGCAATAACACCGACTGTCAATCCAGCAATCGTGTCTTTTACGAGAGAGCGACGTGTATAGCCCGCACGAAAGCTATCTTTTAATGCACTAAAAGGCTTAACGGCTAAAAAGACATTTTTGCTGAGAAACCATTTCTTTAACATAATAAATTAAGACCTAAAAATAAAAAAACAACATGGTTTATTTTATCGCAAATTACGAATGACTTTTATGCTCTAACGCAAAAAATACTTGACTAAACTACGTTAAATTTTTATAGTGCACAGCCTATCAAGATGGTGAGATGTCCGAGTGGTTGAAGGAGCACGCCTGGAAAGCGTGTATGTGCGAAAGTGCATCGAGGGTTCGAATCCCTCTCTCACCGCCATCCTTTCCTCAAATCAAAAAATTGACCGCACTTTTTCTTACTGAGCAGATCCAATTCCAGCATATCGACGTTGTACAACGAGAAAGAGAAAAATACCCACAAGAGCTAAACCCGCACCGATGAATCCAATGTATTCTAGCCCTAAATACTGCATCACTTGATTACCAAGTAAAGCGCCACCACCAATACCAATATTATAAATCCCCGAATATATTGCCATCGCAACATCCGTTGCATCAGGTGCCAGATGCAGAACTCGAACTTGAAGCCCTAAGCCAATTCCAGCAATACCAATTCCCCAGAAAAATATGAGGGGGAACATAGCCCAGAGAGAAAAGCGAGATAGGTATAATAACAGTAAGGTGAAAACTAATGTACTCATCGAAATGAGAAGAAATCGAATGGGACCTGAGTGATAATAACGATTAAATAATAAGCTTGCTGTAATTCCTGAGATACCGAATACAAACAACATCATTGTTGCGATACTACCACTCATCTGCGCCATATTTATCATAAACGGTTCAATATAACTGTAAGCCGTAAAATGTGCGGCAATGACAAGCGTAGTAAGTACATAGAGCCCCATTAATAAAGGACGTTTAAATAAACTCGGTATACTCCTTAAAGAACCTGCATTTTTACTTGGCAAACGAGGAAGTAGGAGGTAAAACAAAATTAGAATACTGGTAGCAAGCAATGCAATCACTGCAAATGTCGCTCGCCAACCAAAGAATTGTCCAATCATACGCCCCAAAGGTAACCCCAGAATCATCGCTAACGCACTGCCCATTGCAATTAAACCAACGGCTTGTGTTTTTTTATCTTTTGGTGCGACACGGATAGCTAAAGACACGGTGATTGCCCAAAACACAGAGTGTGCGATTGCTACCCCCGCTCTAGCAAAAACTAATACCCAGAAATTCCAAGCCACGACAGAAAGAACATGGCTCACAATAAATAACATCAATAAATGAATTAAAAGACGTTTACGTTCTAGCTTAGCCGTTAACAACATAAATGGTAATGACATAAGAGAAACAATCCACGCATAGACTGTGATCATAAGACCAGTCTGAGAAACTGGAATCATTAAACTTTGTGCAATATCAGATAGCAATGCAACAGGGATAAACTCTGTAGTATTAAAAATGAAACCAGCAAAAGCTAAAGCCAGTACTCGTGCAAATTGACGCTGTCTCACTGCTTGAAAGGGCAACATAACTTACCTAACTTTTTCTTTGAGCAAATCTTTTATTTTATTACGCAAACGCTGATTCAATTCAATTTTATATTGTGGGGAATCACAATGATCAAAAAAATGAATAGGTAAGGTAAACTGGCGATATTTTGGATCGACTAAACCGATATGTAGCGTAATATCACATTGTAAATCAGCAAAGTTAACATACCCCTCACCCGATACATTGACTTTATCCATGTCAAAATCAAGACGTTGGAGGTGTAATTGCGTATTATCCCAACTGACATGGGCATGTAAGTTCTGAAAGGATGTCGAAAGTTCTTTCTGCTTTAAATGTGCCTCATCATAATTAATCGGTAAATATTTTGCACTTAACGCAATCAAGTCCATTCCTTTTACTTGCCCTTGTGGTATAGCTAATTTCACTTTGCCTCCTTGGACCTTGTGATTTGACCAGGTTAACTCCCCCACTATATCGGTATATCCAACAAGTAAGTGAGGCAAATTAAGAATATTTTGTCCTTTTGCAACATCAACGTTTTTCCCTTCAAACACTAAAGATTTCTGATGTAGACCTTCTGTTTGCCATGTTGCATCTAGCTGTAATGAAGGCTGATGCTCAGTATAGTCCACCTTCAACGATAATAATTGCTGGTTGTCTTGTTCTCTTAGCTTTGCCTCAATGTTTGTCAACATTTCATTGTTTAGGTTAACAGTCTCTAACATGATATGTGTATCTGTTTCTGATAATTGTTCGAGCCACCCTGTTTGTGCTGAGATCTGTACTTGTTGTGTAGCAAATAAAAGAGGGGATCCAAACTCAGCGCTTAAGTTTGCTTTTTTGAACGTAATGCGTGTGGGTTCAATCAAAAATTCGCCTGTAATCTGCCCGTGAATGATATGCAATGCGGGCTCTGAAGGAGCAG